>JAXEGS010000020.1:0-20715 GCA_034102905.1 Collinsella sp.
ACTCTTCATGCGTCACACCTCTTCGGTTGTCTGAATTTGGCTTAGCAATCATAGGCGGATGACGCGGAAACGGCCCCTCCCGGGGCCGTTTCAGTTCCAGATCGTTGTTTTCGCCCGCTGAGCTGGGCCTATGCCGGAATCTCTCCCACAGAAACCACCGAAGAGCCCGGAAAAGTGGAAACTGATGACCCCTTTGTGGCGGGGCGCGGACGCTTTTCGGCCTCGAGCGAGCGCGGTCGCCGTCGCCGCGCATTCCATCTCGACCCCGTTCGAGCGCGGTCTTCTTCGCCCTCCCCCCAGCCCCGATCGGGCGCGCACACCGGCGCCGCATATCCCATCGCAGTTCCGGTTGAGGCATGGGGCGCCGCCGCGCGCCCCACCTCAGCCCCGGTTGGGATGCGCCCGCCGCCGCGACCCACCTCCGCGCCCGCGTGTAAGGGTTCCGCGCCCCTTTTGCTGTGCGCCCCCGCGCCTCGGGCGCCCGGGGTATGCTGGATATACCATTCGCGGACCGAAGGAGTCACATGATCAAGCTGATCGCATCCGACATGGACGGCACCCTGCTGAACGAGAACAGCGAGGTCCCGGCTGAGACCTACGACCTCATCTTGGCGCTCAAGGAGAAGGGCATCCACTTCGCCGCCTCCTCGGGCCGCCGCTTCGACCGCCTCTGCGAGTTCTTCGCGCCCATCAAGGACAAGATGGACTTCGTCGCCTCCAACGGCGCCCAAGTCTACGCCGACGGCCGCCAGATCGACCGCGAGGTCTACTCCCATCTCGCGATCAAGCGCCTCGCCGCCACCGCCGAGATGTTCCCCAACATGCACCTCGCGCTCTTCGACCGCACCCGCTCGTTCCTCCTCGACGACGAGGACAAGTTCGTTCGCGAGGTCGACAAGGACCTTCCGAACGCCGAGCGCATCTATGAGCTCCCGAGCCCCGAGATCAACATCCTGAAGGCCACCATCTTCTGCGACGACGGCAACGTGATGGACAACGCCTACGTGCTCCAGCGCGAGCTCGGGAACCTCTTCACCTTCGCGCCGTCCGGCGGCTACTACATCGACTGCATGCAGCCCGGGATCTCCAAGGCGTCGGGGATCCAGCAGCTCATGGAGCACTACGGGATCGAGCGCGAGGAGGTCATGGCCTTCGGCGACTCGATGAACGACTACGAGATCATCCGCTTCGTGGGCGTCGGCTGCGCGATGGCGAACGGCCGCCCCGCGCTCAAGGCTGTGGCCGACCGCGTGGTGGGATACAACCACGAGCAGGCCGTCCAGGCGGAGATGAGGAAGATCCTCGAGGCCGCCTAGGCGCGGCTTCACGTGGCACGCGAGAGGGGCCCGTCGGCGGGGGAGCGTCGGCGGGCCCCTCCCGTTGCGCGGCGGCGCCCGCCAGGACCCGTCGTCCCATTCCGGCGACTGGTATGGGAATCGCGATGCCGGCCGCGGGCAAACGGTCGGATCTGAGGGGCGAGCGGTTGAGCAACCCGCCGTTCACGGTGGCCGACGGGTTCTGTCCGCACGGCTTCATATACTCGTTTCCATATCTATCGCAGGCGCCATGCTGCGGCGCCGCGGGAAGGGAGCGGTATGGGAGTCACACGTCAACTGCGCGCGCGATGGAGGGGCCTCGCCGCCATAGCTTGCGCCCTCGTCATGGCCTTGGCGGCCCTCTCGCCCGCCCCGGCCCATGCGGCCGAGGGGCCGTATCAGATCTACCCCTCGCCCCAGGGCGTCGAGTACACGGGTTCCACTTGGGTGATGCGCCGCGAGGCGAACGTCGTCATCGAGCCCGGCATCGATGCGGACACCCGTGCCCGGCTCGATGAGGCGCTCGCGCTCAAGGGCATCGCGAAGAAGGATGCCGCGGAGGTCCCCGCCGGCGGCCGCCAGATGAACGTCCTCGTGGGTATCGCCGGCTCCGGCGGCGCCGTGGACTCCTACGTGGGTTCGCTCGCCTCCGCGGGCGCCCTCAGCCACGACGCGAACCTCTTCGCGCAGACCGACGCCTACCTGCTCGCGTCGATCAAGGGGGGATGCCTCCACGGCCGACACACTGATCGTGCTCGGCCGCGACACCGACGCCGCCTTCTACGGCCTCACGACCCTCTACCAGATCCTCCAGCAGGTGAACGGCCTCACGATCCAGGGCTTCACGCTCCAAGATCACGCGGACGTGGTCTCCCGCGGCTTCATCGAGGGCTACTACGGCAACCCCTGGAGCACCGAGGACCGCGTGAACCTTATGACCTGGGGCGGCTACTACAAGCTGAACGCCTACGTCTACGCGCCGAAGGACGACCCCAAGCACCGCGCCCACTGGCGCGAGCTCTACACGGCCGATGAGGTTGCAAACGAGCTCGCCCCGCAGGCCGCGGCCGGCAACGCGTCCAAGGTCCGCTTCGTCTACGCGCTCGCGCCCTTCCACGATGAGGGCGATGCGAAAAACCCGTTCCGCTTCGATACCGAGGAGCACTACCAGGAGGACCTGAAAGTCCTGAAGGCCAAGTACCAGCAGACGATCGAGGCCGGCGTGCGCCAGATCGCGCTACTCGCCGACGACTCTCGCGACTGGGGCAAGATCTACGGCAACGAGGCCACCTACCTGCGCGTCCTGAACGACCTGACGGATTGGATCCACGAGCTTCAGGCTCAGAAGAACGCCGACGGCACCCCGGTCTACGAGGGCCTCAAGGACACGATCCTCTACTGCCCGGCGCTGTGGAGCTACACCGGCGGCGGGGAGGCCTGGTATCAGCAGATGCCCGAGAACGTGCAGGTCGTCATGACCGGCGGCCGCACCTTCGGCATCGCGAACCATGCCTACGCCCAGCAGTTCAAGGGCAACACCGGCCGTGCGCCGTTCCTCTGGATCAACTGGCCCTGCACGGACATGGCCCGCAACTTCTCATTCGACTGGCTCACGATGGGCGGGCACAACACCTTCCTCAAGAGCGATGTGGTCCCCGGCGACCTCGACGGCATCATGCTCAACCCGATGCAGCAGTCCGAGCCGTCCAAGCAGGGCATCTTCATGATGGCCGACTACTCCTGGAACCTCTGGACCTCCGAGGCCGAGGGCGATCAGGCGTGGATGGACTCCTTCTCCTACATCGAGCACAACTCTCCGATCGCGAACGCCGCCTCCGACGGCCTGCGCGCGCTCTCGGCCAACATGCGCGTCCACCGCGACGGCGGGATCGACGGCACCATCAACGACCCCGACTACGACCTCGCCAACCGCTGGTGGAAGAACCACGAGTCCGAGTTCGAGCTCGCGGGCGCGGACATCGCCTCCACGCTCACCGCAGCCCAGGAGAAGCTCGCCTCCGGCACGATCAGCGCAGCCGAGATCGACCAGGTCCGCGCGATCTACGCCGCCCTCGGGCGGGCCGCCGCTGACTACCGTGCGGGCGCGGGCGACCAGAACCTGCTGGCCCAGATGGAGCCCTTCGTGGGCGCCTGGGACGACATGGCCCGTGCGGGCGTGGCCTACGCAGACGCCGTGAAGGCGAAGCTCGCGGGCGACACCGCGACCGCGCAGGCGAAGCTCACCGAGGCGGAAGCCGCCCACACGGACTCGATGACCAAACACAAGCTCGACTACCTCGGCACGCAGAAGGACGCCTACGTCGGCCTCGTCGTCGTGATGCCGACGCTCACCTCCATGGGCGATTACGTGAAGGCGGCCGACGCCGAGACGCCGACCCCCGGCGCGACGGTCACCACGAGCGACAACATGGTCCCCACGCGGTGGGCCCAGCACGACGGTCTCGCCGCGGTGGCCGACGGCAACCCGCAGACCTTCGCGTGGCTTCAGAACACGGCGAGCGACTCCACGCCGGCGGGCGCCTGGGTGCAGGTCGCCTACGGTGAGCCCAAGCACGCGCGGACCTTCACCTACGTGCAGGCGAAGGAGGGCGGCGACACCCTCACCGACGGCGTGCTCGCCTACCGCGACCTCGCGGGCGCCTGGCACGAGGTAGGCGCGATCGACGGCCGCGAGACCCAGTCGTTCACGCTCGATAGCGCCGTGGACGTCAGCGCCCTGCGCGTGACGAACAACGCCGCCACCGGCAAGTGGTGGCAGGTCTACGAGCTCGGCCTCACCGAGGAGGCTGCGGGCCCGGCCGACACCACCGCGCTCGCGTCCGCGCTCGCCGCCGCGAAGGCGGTGGACGAGGGGACGGCGGCCTCCTGGACCCGCGACGCCCGTGAGGAGCTCGCGGCCGCGATCGCGGCGGGCGAGGCCGCGCTTGCGAACGACGACCTCGCGCAGGCGGAGGCCGATGCCCTCTCTGCCCGCTTGAATGCCGCGGCCGCGGGCGTCGCGCGCTTCACGCTGATGACGCCCGAGGAGCTCGCGGGGAGCAAGGTGGAGCCCGGTCGCTACTCCGAGGCGACCTACAACCGCTACCTCACGGCCTACAACGCCCTCGCCGAGGCCCTGAAGGACGCCGACAACCTGCCGGCTTCCGTGGGCGATCCGCTGGCCGAGGCCCTCGTGCGCGCCACGAGCAACATGGAGGTTGACCGCACCTCGCACGACCTCGCCGAACTCGCCCTCGCCGACGCGACGGACTTCGAGGAGTCGGCGTACACGGCGGAGAGCTGGAGCGCGTTCAAGGCGGCCCACGATGCCCTCGCGGCCGCGCTCGCGGACGATCCGAACGCGGTGGGCGACCCGGCGGAGTACGACCGTCTCGCCGCGGCCCTCGCCGACGCGATCGCCGGTCTCAAGGCGGCCGAGGAGCCCGGTGGGGAGGAGCCCGGTGGGGAGGAGCCGGGTGGCGGGCAGCCCGGTGGCGAGCAGCCAGGAGGCGGCACCGAGCAGCCAGGAGGCGGCACGGGGCAGACCCCGGGTGGCCAGCAGCCCACGCCCGGTGAGACCCAGGGTACGGGCGGCGCCGGCGGCGGCACGTCCAAGGATCCGTCCGACTCCAAGGCGTCGGGCGGGCAGGGGACTCCCGTCGGCAAGGTGAAGAAGGGCAGGAAGAAGGGCCTGCCGAAGACCGGCGACGCCTCCATGGCAGCGGTCGCCGCGGCCGTAGCGGTCGGTGCGGCGGCCCTCGGCGCCGCCGTGATCCGGCGCCGTCGCGGGAGCATGCGGTAGCGGCTCCCAGCGCATTTTCCGCCACGTACACGGGGCGCTCGCCAAAGCGGCGGGCGCCCCGTTTTCATTGTTGCGGAGTTCAGAGCTCGTGAGCTGCGCGATGGGCTGCACGGCGTCCAGGAACGACGGGCCGTGCAAAGCAGCACCTCATCGATGCCTCATTCGCGCCCTCGCCCCTCCGGCGGCCGCGTGACGAGTCCGCTCCCCTCCGCAAAGCGCGCTCCGTATGCGCGGTTCAGCCCTTCGCATCGCACAAACTGCATCCGCACGCGCGATGGCAGCGCCGTCCATGCATCCTGGGTCGTCCCGCGTATGTTCATTTCGCCTGGGTCCGCATCTGTGCACAACTGCAAACGAACACTTCCCAAGCCGCGATCGCATGCGGGATAGACTGGTCCGCGTCGAAAAGGCGAGAGCCAGGGCCCCGGCACCGCGGGGCAGAAGGGGGATTGCAGATGCTCAGGACCGTCATCATCGCCGATGACCTCACCGGTGCGAACGACACCGGAGCCATCCTCGCGCAGGACGGCTTCCATGTCGGCACCGTCATCCGACGCGATCGCATGGAGGACTTCGCGTCCTTCAACACGCTCTGCGTGAGCACAGACAGCCGTGCGATGAGCGCCGAGGACGCCTACGCCGCCATCCAGGACGCCGCCAAGCTCTTCCCGCGCGACCCCTCGATCCTCTACAGCAAGCGGATCGACTCCACGCTCCGCGGCAACGTCGGCGCCGAGATCGACGCCATCCTCGACTACCTCGGCGAGGGCTACACCGCCGTCGTCGTGGCCTCCTTCCCGGGATCCGGCCGCAGCTGCGTGGGCGACATCCTGCTCGTGAACGGCGTCCCGCTGCAGCTCACCGAGGTCTCCCGCGACCCCATCAACCCCATGAGGACCTCGCGGGTCACTGAGATCGTCCGTCAGCAGTCGAAGCACGAGGTCGGTTATATCGGCCTCGAGCGCGTGGTAGGTTCCTCACTCCGTCTGATGGAGCGCCTGCAGGAGGAGTGCCGCACCCATCGCGTGGTCGTCGTCGACGCGGCGACCGAGCGCGACATCAAGGCCATCGCGGCGTGCTGCGCGGCCAGCGGCGAAAAGATCGTCGCCATCGACCCCGGCGCCTTCACGGCGGCGCTCGCGGACTACACCTTCAACCGCGCCAAGTACGAGACTGAGCAATCGATCCTCTGCGTGGTGGGGTCGGCCACCGAACTCACCCAGAAGCAGATCGCTTACCTGCGCGAGAAGGACGATCCCTTCGTCATCAAGGCGGACGTCGCCCGGTTCTTCGACCCTGCGGGCCGCGCCGCGGAGATCGACCGCCTCGTGTCGGCCATTGTCGGCGCTGCCGATGAGAAACAGATCCTTGCGATAACCACGACGGAGTCCACCGCGGACCTCCTCGATTTCTCGAAGGTCCCAGGAGCCGCCAACCTCGATCGCCGCGAGCGCGCCCTCACCATCACCGAGAGCCTGGCGGAGGCGGCCGAGCGCATCCTCGATGCCGCGGGGGAGCGCATCGGAGGGCTCTACGCCTCGGGCGGTGACGTCTCCGTGGCCATCTGCACGCGCCTCGGCATCTCGGGTTTCGACGTGAAGAACGAGGTCATCCCGCTCGCGATCTACTCGCATCTGGCAGGTGGCGTCCGCCACGAGATGCCCGTCGTCACCAAGGGAGGCCTCGTGGGCCGCGATGACACGCTCTTCCAGTGCGTGGACTACCTCAAGGAGAAGATCAACTAGCCCACCTGTGTGGTGGGGCCAACCTTTAAGGAGATGGATATGGACGACGGCATTCGCATGCTTCTGGCCCTGGTCATCGGCCTTGTGGCGCTCGTACTGCTCATCACGAAGACCAAGGTGCACGTGTTCCTCGCGGTGATCCTCTGCGCGATCTTCATCGGGCTCGCCGGCGGCATGGCCGTGGATGACACGATGGACGCCATCACCCTGGGCTTCGGGAACTCGCTCTCAAGCATCGGCATCATCATCGGTTTCGGCGTCATGCTCGGCAAGCTCCTCGAGATCTCAGGTGCGACGAACGTCATGGCGAACACCTTCATCAAGCTGTTCGGGAAGAACCGCGAGCCCGAGGCGCTCGCGCTCTCCGGCTTCGTGACCTCGCTCTCGATATTCTGCACCTCGGGTTTCATCATCCTGGCACCCTTCATGAAGGCGCTCTCGCGGCGCTCGGCGAAGTCGGTGGCCACCCTCGGCATCGCGCTCGCAGTCGGTCTCGTGGCGAGCCACTCCCTCGTGCCGCCCGCAGCCGGCCCGATCGGTGTCGCGGGGATCTTGAACGTCAACATCGGGACGTTCATGTTATACGGGGCAATCGTGTCCATCCCCATCATCGTCGTCGGCGTCGTGTACGCCAAATGGCTCGGGAACCGCATCTATCAGGTTCCCGATGGAGATGAGGGTTGGACGCGCGACCGCGCGGCGGCCGAGGACGCCGCCCGCGCCCTCGCCGGCGACACGGAGGTCGCCTCGCTCGACGCCCCGCGTCTCTCGGCGCCGCTCTGCTTCGCCCCGATTCTCTCGGCGATCCTCCTCATCCTGCTGAAGACCGTCCTCGCCCAGGTGGGGATCACCACGCCCGTCACCGACCTGCTCGGACAGCCCGTCTTCGCCCTCGCCCTCGGTCTGCTTGTGGCGATCTATGGCCTCACGCGCTCCTTCACCACCGCCGAGACCCTGAACGCCATGGAGGAGGGGCTGAAGGCGAGCGGCAAGCTCATGCTTCTCGTGGGCGCCGGCGGCGCGCTTGGCCGCATCATTCAAGTCAGCGGCCTGGGAGACTACATCGCCTCGAGCATCGTCGCGACACCGATTCCGCCGATCCTGCTGCCGTTCCTGATCGCGATCCTGCTCCGGGTCGCCCAGGGGTCCGGCTCGGTCGCCATGATGACGGCTGCCTCGGTGGTCGCCCCGATGGTGGGGACGCTCGGACTCGACCCCGCCCTCGCGGCGCTGGCCGCCTGCGTCGGCGCGATCCCGTTCTCCCACTTCAACGACTCGTATTTCTGGGTCATCAACGAGACGATCGGCATCGACGACACCTCGGAGCAGATGAGGATCTGGTCGGTCACGACGACGCTCGTCGGATTCGTCGCCCTGGCGACCCTGATTGTCATGGACTTCTTCATCTAATCGATTTCACCCGCGCCGGGCGGGGTCCCGCCCGGCATGTCCCAAGGAGGAAACATGAAACCCATTATCGCCATCCCGCTCGGGGACCCGGCTGGCATCGGCCCTGAGATCACCGTCAAGTCGGTTGCGAGCGCGGAGGTCGCCGCCGCCGCGAACTGCCTCGTCGTCGGTGATGCCGGCATCGTCCGCCAGGCGATTCAGATCACCGGTGCGCCGCTTGCGGTCAACGTCGTGGGATCGCCTGCGGAGGCCCGCTGGGAAGACGGCGTCCTGAACCTGATCGACCTCGCGAACATCGACCTTGCTGCGTTCAAGATGGGCGAGGTGAGCGCCATGTGCGGGCAGGCCGCCTTCGACTACATCGAGAAGAGCATCGCGCTCGCTAACGCGCGCGAGGTCGATGCCGTTGCGACGACGCCCATCAACAAGGAGGCCCTGAAGGCGGCAGGCGTGCCCTACATCGGTCACACCGAGATCTTCGGTGCGCTCACGGACACCCCCGATCCCCTCACGATGTTCGAGGTCAGGGGGCTGCGCGTGTTCTTCCTCTCGCGGCACGTGTCGCTCCGTCAGGCTTGCGACATGGTCACCGAGGAGCGCGTGATCGACTACGTGCGCCGCTGCACCGAGGCGCTCCGTCGGCTTGGCGTCACCGGTGGCACGATGGCGATCGCCGGCCTGAACCCCCACAGCGGGGAGCATGGGCTCTTCGGCGATGAGGAGCTGCGCGCGATCTACCCGGCTGTCGAGAAGCTGCAGGCCGAGGGATACGACGTGGCGGGTCCGATCGGCGCTGACTCGGTCTTTCACCTGGCTCTCCAGGGGCGCTACACGAGCGTGCTCTCGCTCTATCATGACCAAGGCCACATCGCGACGAAGACCCTCGATTTCGAGCGGACCATCGCGATCACCAACGGCATGCCGATCCTGCGCACCTCGGTTGATCACGGGACGGCGATGGACATCGCGGGGAAGAACATCGCGAGCGAGGTGAGCATGGTCGAGGCGATCCTGCTCGCCGCCAAGTACGCGCCGAACTTCGCCGCGCGCTGAGCGGGGGTCGGGCACTGTGGGTGAGCGGTGACGCCCGTCCTGCTAGACTGCTTACAAGAAATGTGATCGGGGCCGGTGACGCATCGGCCCCGATGCCGTATGAGGGGAGTGCGCCGTGAGCGAGTTCGCCGACAGCCGCAAGGAGGAGATCGTCCGTCTCGTCGCCGCAGGCGAATGCGTGCCGGTGCAGCGGCTGGCCGAGCTCCTGCAGGTGAGTCCTATGACGATCCGCCGCGACCTCGCGGAGCTCGAGGACCGGGGCGCCCTCACCCGGGTCCATGGGGCGGCGGTGCTCGGGCGCGAAGAGGGCTACGAGCGAAAGGCGATTGATCACGTGGGGGAGAAGCGGGCGATCGCGGCCGCGGCGGCATCCCTCGTCAAACCGGGCGATACGGTGTTTCTCGATGCCGGAACCACGACCTTCGAGATCGCCCGCCTCCTGCTTGACGTACTCGGGCTCACCGTGGTGACGGACGATATCAAGATCGCCTTCGTGCTGTCGCAGTGCTCCCAGGCTGACGTGATGTGCTGCGGTGGGCTCATCCAGCCGGAAACCGGCAGCGTGGTGGGGATGTTCGCGAACCAGATGCTCGGTTACGTGCAATTCGACTGCGCGTTTCTCGGCGTGGCGTCGATCAGCGCGGACTTCAACGTGCTCACGCCCACGATGGAGAAGGTCACGCTCAAGCGCACGGTGCTCGCGAACGCGGAACGGGGTTACCTCGTGGCCGACGCGTCGAAGTTCAACCGGAAAGCGCTCATGAAGGTGAACGGGCTCGCGGCGTATACCGAGGTGATCACGACGCGCTCCTTCACCCCCGAAGAGCACAGGCGCCTCGATGCGATGGGGGTACGCGTCCGCGCGGTCGAGGTGGGGTAGCCCGCCCTGCACGCTGCCCTCCCCACTGGTATCCTTCTCGGGGACACCCGCTGCGACAGCCCTGGGGGCATCATCATGATCTTCTTCTCAGATATGGACGGCACCTTCCTGACGAGCGCCAAAGCCGTGAGCGCGGCGAGCTCGCGCGCGCTTGAGGCCGCGGCCGCGGCGGGGGTGGAGTTCGTCCCCTGCACGGGCCGCTCCGCCGAGGGCATTCCCGCCGCGGTCCTCGCACACGCCGCCGTGCGCCACGTCATCTCATCGAACGGTGCCGCCGTCCTCGCGCTCGACGCGGAGGCGCCAACCGACATGCGTCGCGCCCGCGTGCTCGCGAGCTGGCCGCTCTCCCGCGAGAAGGCGCTCGCCGTCTGGGAGATCGCCCGCCGCTTCGACGTGACCTACGACATCTTCGCCGACGGCAAGTGCTACCTTCGCCGCGACCTCTTCGCCCGCCTCGGCGAGTACGTGGACGACCCGCACATCCTCGAGAGCATGGTCCGCTCGCGCACGCCGGTCGACGAGGAGCCCCCGGAGACCCTCGCGCGCGTGGCCACCCTCGAGCGCATCGCGATGTACTGGAAGGACCCCGCCGATCGCGACGCGATCCTCGCCGCCCTCGGCGGTATCGACGGGATCGAGGTCACGCGCTCGTATCCGATGAACATCGAGGTCATGGAGGAGGGCGTCTCGAAGGGCGCGGCGATGGCCTGGCTCTGCCGTGAGCTGGGGACGGACGCCTCCGCGGCCGTGGCGTTCGGCGACAACCTGAATGACGTCGAGATGCTGCGCACTGCGGGCCTCGGCGTCGCCGTTGCGAACGCGGAGGCCGAGGCCCGCGCCGCCGCAGACCTCATCGCCGCGAGCAACGACGAGGACGGCGTGGCCGCGGTCATGATGGAGTGCCTCGCGTCCCTCGAGGACTAATGGCTCCCGCGGGCCGCCCCCGCGAGCCGCCCGCTCCCTACCGCTCGCTCATCGGCACGTACGTCGCCTCGTCCATCATCGAGTAGTACGCCGGGCGGATGATCCTCCGCGCACCGAAGAGCTCCTCCATGCGGTGCGCGGCCCAGCCGGCCGTGCGCGCCACCGCGAACAGGGGGGTGAAGAGCGTCTCGGGGATGTCGAGCATCGTGTAGATGAAGCCGGTGTACAGGTCGATGTTGGCGCAGATGGGCTTCGTGATGCCCTGCACGTCGCGCATGACCTGGGGTGCCAGCCGCTCGATGCGCTCGATCAGGTGGAACTCCTCTCCCAGGCCCTTGCTCTCGGCGAGCTTCTCGGCATAGCGGCGGCAGAGGCGGGCGCGCGGGTCGGAGAGGGTGTAGACGGCGTGGCCCATGCCGTAGATGAGGCCGGTCCCGTCGAAGGCCTCGCGCGCGAGGATCTTCGCGAGGTAGGAGGCCACCTCGTCATCGTCGTCCCAGCGGCTCACGTGCTCGCGGATGTCCTCGTGCATGTGCACGACCTTGGAGTTCGCGCCGCCGTGGCGCGGCCCCTTGAGCGACCCGATCGCCGCGGCGTAGGCGGAGTAGGCGTCCGTCGCGGAGCTCGAGAGCACACGGCAGGCGAAGGTCGAGTTGTTGCCGCCGCCGTGCTCGGCGTGGAGCATCAGCATGACGTCGAGGAGCATGGCCTCCTCATGGGTGAAGTCCCCGTCCTCGCGAAGCGTCTGCAGGATCGTCTCGGCGGTGGATAGGCTCGTGTCCGGCGTGGGCACCACGGGCCGGCGCCCCTCCTGCTGGGCGCTCGCGGCGGCGTGGGCGAGCGCGGCGAGGCGGGGGAGGCGGGAGAGGAGGGAGACGGCGATGTCCACCTCGTGCTCGGGCGAGATGTCGTCGGGCTCGGCGTCGAAGGCGTAGAGCAGGAGCACGGCGCGCGAGAGCACGTTCATGATGCTCGTCGAGAGCGTCCGGCTCGGGAACTCGGCCACGTAGCCCTCGGAGATCTGCCGGTTGGCGCCCAGGCGGTCGTTGAAGTCGGCGAGTTCGTCGGCGCGCGGGAGGACGCCGGTGAGCAGCAGGTAGGCGATCTCCTCGTAGCCGAAGCGGTCCTCGTCCTGGGCGTGCGTGATGAGGTCGGCGATATCGTACCCGCGCAGCGTCAGCTTGCCCTCATCGGGCACCACGTGCCCATCGACCTTGTCGTAGCCGTGCACGTTGGAGATGCGCGTTAGGCCGGCGACCACACCCGACCCGTCGCTGTTGCGAAGCCCGCGCTTGACGTTGTGGGCGGTAAAGCAGCCCTCGTCGAAGGGGGCCATCGACGGCCCGTGGTAGAGCCGCTCGCTCTCGGGCCCGACGACGCGGCTCGCCTCGTAGTCGACGACGAGGCGGCTGAGCGCGTCGTCGAAGCGGTACAGGATGTTCTGTGCGGTGTAGGCCATGGTCCCTCCCTCGTCCGGTCCTCATGCGAGAGGGGGCGCGACCGGACCGGCCGCCGCGACCCCAGGGGCCGCCCTACAGGCGGTACATGAAGTTGAAGACGTCCTCGCGCTGCATCTGCACCGCGACGCCGACCTCGTCGCCGGCCTCGGTCAGACGGGTCTGGAGCTCAGTGAAGTCGAGCTCGGAGGCGGACATGTCGGCGAGCATCGTCATCGTGAAGATGTCCTCGATGATGCTCTGGGTGATGTCGCGGATGTCGACCGCGGCCTCGCCGAGGATCCGGGTCACGGCGGCGACGATGCCGGCGCGGTTCTTGCCGAGCACGGTGATGACGATGCGGTTGGATTCAGTGGTGGCCATGGGTCCTCCGGTCGAGCGATGGTGTGATGGGACCGCTCGGGGCGGCCTCGTTGCGGGACGGCTAGAGACGGCGCCCGCGCGGGGCCGGCGGCGCGGTCCACGTTGCCAAACCATTGTAACGGCACCGTCCCGCCCGCGTGCCCACGCCGCCCCCGCGTGACGGCGGTATTGCGGCGATGTCAAGGTATTGTGCGCGCCGATGCGGGGGAGGAGGAGCTGTGCTAAACTACCCAACTGCTGTAAATTGCCTTGGTCGGAAACCAAGGCACCCCTGAGCCCTGGTCGGTAACCAGGGCGCGAGTGAAGAGGAGCCCTGCCATGAAGCCAGGAATTCACCCCGAGTACGTCGATTGCACGGTGCGCTGCAGCTGCGGCAACACCTTCATGACGCGCTCGACCAAGTCCGAGATCACCGTCGAGCTCTGCAACGAGTGCCACCCGTTCTACACGGGCCAGCAGAAGTTCGTCGACACCGGCGGACGCGTCCAGCGCTTCGCCGACAAGTTCGGTGGCGCCGCCCAGGCCGCCCTCGAGCGCGCGGCCGCCAAGAAGGCCGCGCGCCAGAAGGCCGCCGAGGAGGCCGCTGCCAAGAAGGCCGCCGAGCGCGAGGCGAAGGCCGCCGAGAAGGCCAAGCGCGCCGCCGAGTACGAGAAGAAGGCCGCCGCTGAGGCCGCGAAGGCCGAGGCCGAGGGCGCAGAGGCTGCCGCCGAGGCCACCGAGGCCGAGGCTCCCGCCGCCGAGGAGGCCACCGAGGCCGCTGCCGAGTAACGGCACCGCGTACATAGAGCGCATCCGAGCGCCCCGCGACCGATTCCGGCCGCGGGGCGCTTTCTCATGGGTGCCTCGCGCCCCGCTCGGCCCGGGCCGCGCACCCGTCCGCGCCCCTCACGCTTGCGCAACGCCGTCGCTCGACCGTGGTTTCTCCGTGCGCACATACATCCTGCGCAAGGCCCCGCTTGCAAGCCGCTAGAGTGTGTGAAGTTGAGTGTCTATCGGGTAAGGAAACCACATGGGATTCGTTTCTAAACTGCTGTCCTTCGGCGCTGACAAGGACCTCAAGCGCTACCAGCGCACGGTCGAGAAGGTCAACGCCTTGGAGTCGAGGTTCGAGGAGCTCACCGACGAGGAGCTCCGCGGCCAGACCGCGCAGTTCCGCGAGCGCTTCGCCGCCGGTGAGTCCCTGGAGGACCTCCTCCCCGAGGCCTTCGCCACCGTGCGCGAGGCCTCCAAGCGCACGATCGGCCTGCGCCACTTCGACGTCCAGCTCATCGGCGCCATGGCCCTGAACGCCGGCCAGATCGCCGAGATGAAGACCGGCGAGGGCAAGACCCTCGTCTCCACGCTCGCCGGCTACCTGAACGCCATTCCCGGCAAGGGCGTCCACATCGTCACCGTGAACGACTACCTCGCCAAGCGCGACTCCGAGTGGATGGGCCAGATCTACCGCTTCCTCGGCATGTCCGTGGGGCTCCTCCAGAACAACATGCCGCTCGACCAGAAGCGCCCCGCCTACGAGGCCGACGTCACCTACGGCACGAACTCCGAGTTCGGCTTCGACTACCTGCGCGACAACATGGTCGTCCGCGCCGAGCAGCGCATCCAGCGCGGGCACGCCTACGCGATCGTGGACGAGGTCGACTCGATCCTCATCGACGAGGCGCGCACCCCGCTCATCATCTCCGGCGCCGGCACCAAGAGCGCCACCACCTACAAGGACTTCGCCCGCGCCGTCCGCGGCCTCGAGCGCGGCGAGGAGGTCCCCTTCGACATGCTCGCCGGGGGCGTCCCCGTGGAGCCCACCGGCGACTTCGTGATGGACGAGGCCAAGCACACCATCGCCGCCACCGAGCGCGGCCTCAAGAAGATCGAGCAGCGCCTGGGCATCGAGGACATCTACGCCGACCTCTCCGGCCAGCTCGTGAACCACCTTCAGCAGGCGCTCAAGGCCCAGTACATGTTCCACCGCGACAAGCAGTACGTCGTGGCCAACGGCGAGGTCAAGATCGTCGATGAGTTCACGGGCCGCATCATGGAGGGCCGCCGCTACTCCGAGGGCCTCCACCAGGCCATCGAGGCCAAAGAGGGCGTGCTCGTGCGCGAGGAGAACCAGACCCTCGCCACCATCACGCTGCAGAACTACTTCCGCCTCTACGAGAAGCTCTCCGGCATGACCGGTACCGCCCTCACCGAGGACGCCGAGTTCCGCGAGATCTACAAGCTGCCCGTCACGGTGATCCCGCCCAACCGCCCCGTCGCCCGCCGCGACCACGAGGACCTCGTCTACCGCACCGAGGCGGCCAAGTTCGAGGCCGTGGCCTCCGAGGTCGCCGAGCGCCACGAGGCCGGCCAGCCCGTGCTGGTGGGCACCGTCTCCATCGAGAGCTCCGAGCGCCTCTCCCGCCTGCTCGATAAGCGCGGCATCAAACACCAGATCCTGAACGCCAAGCTCCACGAGCGCGAGGCGCACATCGTCGCGCAGGCCGGCCGCCTGGGCGCCGTCACCATCGCCACCAACATGGCCGGCCGTGGTACGGACATTCTCCTCGGCGGCAACCCCGACGAGCTCGCCCGCGAGCAGGTCATCGCCTGCGACTTCGGCATCGAGCCCGTGGTCGTGGCCCAGATCCTCCAGCTCGGCAACCCCGCGCGCCAAACGCCCGAGGAGCTCGCCGAGCTCGGTATCGAGGTCGACGCCGAGACCCTCGCCGCCATGGCCACCGAGCTCGCCTCCGCCGAGGAGCGCGCCCGCGCCCAGTGCAAGGAGGAGCGCGAGCAGGTCCTCGCGGCCGGCGGCCTCACGGTCATCGGCACCGAGCGCCACGAGTCCCGCCGCATCGACAACCAGCTCCGCGGCCGCGCCGGCCGCCAGGGAGATCCGGGCGAGACGCAGTTCTACCTCTCCCTCGAGGACGACCTCATGCGCCTGTTCGGCGGCGACCGCATGGAGCGCGTCTCGAACATGATGCTCAACGCCGACATGCCCGACGACATGCCCATCCAGCACAAGATCATCTCCAAGAGCGTCGAGGGCGCCCAGCGCAAGGTCGAGAGCATCAACTTCTCCATGCGCAAGAACGTCCTCGAGTACGACGACGTCATGAACAAGCAGCGCCAGGTCATCTACGCCGAGCGCAACAAGATCCTCGACGGCAAGGATCTCGCCGAGCACATCGACGAGGTCACCCGCGACACGGTCCGCCGCTGCGTGGCCGAGTTCATCCCCGCCGACTCCCGCGCCGGCGAGCGCGACCTCGAGGGCCTGCACAAGTGGATCGTCGAGCTCACGGGCCACGCGGACGCGCCGATGCCGGAGGATGCGGGCTACGAGCAGGTATGCGACGAGGTCCTCGCCTACGTGGATGAGGTCTACGCCGACAAGGCCGCCCGCGTGGGCGACGAACTCATGCGCGAGCTCAACCGCCAGGTCATGCTCCGCGTCATTGACACCCGCTGGATGAATTATCTGCAGGAGATGGACTACCTCAAGCAGGGCATCGGCCTGCGCGGCTTCGGCCAGCGCGACCCGCTCGTCGAGTACAAGAGCGAGGCCTTCCACGCCTTCCAGATGCTCGTCGACACCATGTACGAGGACTACCTCCGCACCATCCTGCGCATCGAGGTGCGCCAGGCCCCCAAGGCGACCGCCGAGACCGAGGAGCCCCAGGCGCTGCGCGGCGCCTCCTTCTCCGGCCCCGAGCAGGTTGACGGCGACTCCGGCTCCTCCATGCTCCGCCGTGAGGCCGCGAGCGCGGCGAACGCCGCCGGCCGCGCGCCCCAGGGCGAGGACGGCCGCGCCGGCGCCGGGGTGCGCACCTACGTGAAGGCCGAGAGCGGCGACGCCTACGCCAACGTGGGCCGCAACGACCCCTGCCCCTGCGGCAGCGGCAAGAAGTTCAAGAACTGCCACGGGCAGGCCCGCTGATGGCGGCTGTCGCCGACACCGCCGCCTCCCTCACCGCCCTCGCCGAGCGCCTGGGCGAGGTCGAGCAGTACCTCCACGTGGACGAGAAGCGCGCCCGCGCGGCCGAGCTCGAGCGCAGGAGCGCCGAGCCGGGCTTCTGGGACGACGCCAACGCCGCCCGCGCGGTGATGGGGGAGCTCTCGCGCTGCAAGGAAGACATCGCCGCCGTCGAGGGCGCCCGCGAGCGCCTGGCCGACGCCCGGGCCGCCTTCGAGCTCGCGTCCGAGCTCGAAGGGGCCGATGCCGACGAGCTCGCGGCCGAGGCCGCGGCCACGGCCGAGGCCCTCACCCACACCATCGACGGCATGGAGCTCTCGAGCTGGTTCACCGGTGAGTTCGACCACGGCAACGCGATCGTCACGATCAAGCCGGGCCAGGGCGGCCTTGAGGCCCAGGACTGGGCCTTCATGCTCTTCAAGATGTACCTCAAGTACTGCGAGCGCCGCGGCTGGAAGGTCACGGTCAACGACTGCCCGGCCGCCGAGGCCATCGGTATCGACCGCGCCACGTTCACGGTGGAGGGCAAGGACGCCTTCGGCATGCTCCGCGCCGAGGCCGGCGTGCACCGGCTCGTGCGCATCTCGCCCACGGACGCCAAGAAGCGCCGCCAGACCTCGTTCGCCGGCGTCGAGGTCATCCCGGTGCTGCCCGACGACATCGAGATCGAGATCGCCCCCGACGACATCCGCGTGGACGTCTACCATGCGAGCGGCCCGGGCGGTCAGGGCGTCAACACCACAGACTCCGCCGTGCGCATCACGCACCTGCCGACGGGCATCGTCGTCACCTGCCAGAACGAGCGCAGCCAGATCCAGAACAAGGCCGCGTGCATGCAGATCCTGAAGGCGCGCCTCTACGAGCTTGAGCTCGAGAAGCGCGAGGAGACGCTCGACGCCATCCGCGGGCCCAAGCAGGCCGCGGGCTTCGGCAACCAGATCAGGAGCTATGTGCTCTACCCCTACCAGATGGTCAAGGACCTGCGCTCCGGGGTTGAGACGGGCAACGTCGACGCCGTGCTCGATGACGGCGACCTCGACCCCTTCGTGGTGGGCTACCACCGCTGGGCCACCGGTCGCTCCGAGTACGTCCCCTCCGAGGAGGACGAGGGCGAGGACGCCTAACGAGAAGCAAATGAGCCGGCCGGAGCCTGCGCCGCATGTCGCCTGCGGCCCGCGCCCCCGGCCGGCCGCGCGCCCCTCCTCGGGCAGGGCGCCGGACACGCAAGGGGATACCGTGCCGCGACGCCGCATCGACATCGACCGCATCATCCGCTCGCGATTCATCCGCGACCTGCCGCTCATCATGGCCGGCTGCGCCATCGCGGCCTTCGCGACGGACGCCTTCATGATCCCGAATGGGCTCGCCGCCGGCGGTCTCACGGGCCTCGCCACGATCACCTCCGAGCTCGCGACCCGCAACGGGTTCATCCTGCCCGTGGGCATCCAGACCATCGTGATGAACATCCTTCTGCTCCTGCTCGTCGTCCGCGCCGGCGGCATGCGCTACGCGGTGCAGACCATCACGGGCTTCGTGCTGCTCGGTTTCTTCACCGATCTCTTCTCTCCCTTCGTGGTGCCGCTCGGCGGCGAGGACCTCATGCTCGCCTCCCTCTGGGGCGGCATCATCTCGGGCATCGGCTACGGTCTGGTGTTCCGCTGCGGTGCGAACACGGGCGGCTCCGACACGATCGGCCAGATCATCTCGAGGCGCACCTCGCTGCCGGTGGGGAGCACCGTCATGGCCATCGACGTGGCCGTCTGCGCGGCGAGCGCCCCGGTGTTCTCGCTCGAGCAGGCGCTGTACGCGGCCATCTCGATGGTGCTCATGGGTTTCGTCGTGAACGCCGTGGTGGACGGCGGCAACCGCCAGCGCGCGGCCTTCATCATCTCCGACGCCTACAAGGACATCGAGCGGGCGATCCTCGTCGACATGGACCGCGGCTGCACCGAGCTGCTCGCCCGCGGCGCCTACACGCAGAAGGACCGCCCCGTCATCATGCTCATCATGAGCGTGAGCGAGGTGAGCATCGTGAAGACGATCGTCGAGGAGTACGACCCGGCGGCGATCCTCATGATCACTGACGTGAACGAGGCCATCGGCTACGGGTTCAAGCAGCTCGGGGGCTGATCGCGCCGCCCGCGCCCGCCCGCGGGGGGCGCTGCGCTATGATGGTCGGTCGAAACCGCGTGAAGATGGGAGCGTGCCATGCGCACCGATGACTTTGATTACACCCTTCCCGATGAGCTGATCGCCCAGGCCCCGGCCGAGCCGCGTGACAGCTGCCGGCTGCTCGTGCTCCACCGCGAGGACGGCCGCCCCGGCGCCCCGCTCGCGCACGGGGGGAGCGTGGAGCACAGGATCTTCCGCGACATCATCGACTACCTCGAGCCGGGCGACCTCCTCGTGGCGAACCGCACCCGCGTCATGCCGGCCCGCCTCGTGGGGCGCAAGGCCGAGACGGGGGGCGTGTCCGAGACGCTATTGCTCCGCCGTCGCGAGGACATCGACGCGCTGGGGCACGTCTGGGAGTGCCTCGTGAACCCGGGGAAGCGCCTGAAGCCGGGTGCGCTCGTGGAGTACCGTGCCGGTGGGCTCCATGCGCCGGCATCCTCCCTGGTGGTGCTCACCGGGGAGATCGTCGACTTCGTGCCTGAGAGCAAGGGCGGGCGCCTCGTGCGTTTCGAGCCGGTGGGCGCGGGCGCGGACGGCGCGCCGCTCACCCTCGACGCGGCGATCCACGCGGCGGGACATGTGCCGCTGCCGCCCTACATCACCGAGTACGCGGGAGATCCCGAGAAGTACCAGACCGTCTACGCCATGCGCGAGGAGCACTCCGCGGCCGCGCCGACGGCGGGCCTGCACTTCACGCCCGAGCTCATCGAGGCGATCCGCGCGAAGGGGGTCGGGTGGGCGACGGTCGAGCTCGAGGTGGGCATCGACACCTTCCGCCTCGTGGAGGAGGACGACCCCACCGAGCATGTCATGCACACCGAGCGCTACCACGTGCCGGCTGAGGTCGTGGAGGCCGTGCACCGGACGAAGGCGGCCGGGCACCGGGTGATCGCCGTGGGGACCACGGCCGTGCGCTCGCTTGAGAGCGCCTTCGACGCCGAGGCGCCCGCGGCGGCGGTGCCGATGGTCGCCCGCGGGTTCGAGGGACGCGCGGACGGCGCCGACACCCTCGGCCGCGGCGACATCGTGGTGCGTGAGGACGCGACGACCCAGCTCTACCTCATGCCGGGATCGACCTACCACGTCGTCGACGCCCTCATCACCAACTACCACGTGCCGCGCTCGACGCTCATGATGCTCGTCTCGGCCCTGGCGGGACGCGAGAAGATCATGGACGCATACGAGGAGGCCGTGCGGGAGCGGTACCGCTTCCTGAGCTTCGGCGACGCGATGCTGATCGAGTAGCCTGGGCTCCCCTCACGGCGGGGCGGACGTGCCCTCCGGGTGTGGCTTCGCAAACACCCTGTGGGCACGTCCGCCCCGCCGGCGCCTGTCGGCCACGGGTCGATGGGGGAGTGGAATTGGAGCTTGCAGCCGGTTGGCATCCCGTTTTCTCACATAGTTGGAGCTGATCGAGGCTCGATTTGTGAGAAAACGGGATGCCAATGAATCAAAACGCCCTGGGGCGATGCCCCAGGGCACTATCTTTTTCCTCTTATATGTTGACGTCCGCACCTGTCCGTCATCCCAGGCCGGGGCGGGGGGGGCCCCCCCGGGTGTTTGGAGGCCACCCCCCACGGGCCCCCCCCCCCCCCCCCAGGGCCCCACCGGGGGGGGCCCGACCAACCCCCC
>JAXEGS010000021.1:0-119949 GCA_034102905.1 Collinsella sp.
GCCTTCATCTGCGCGACGTACAGGGAGCTGACCTTCATGCCGTGCGTTTTCTGGACGTAATCGCGGATGTTCGCGTACGTCGGCTGCTCCTTCTCCTCAGACAGCCCCATGTCCTTCGGACTGATGGAAACCGGTATGAAAGACTTCGATGCAGATTTCCGAGATAGAACTGCAACCGTCTCCACGTGTGCCGTGTGCGGGAACATGTCCACCGGCGTCAGGCGCTCGAGCCGGTAACCGCCCGCACCGAGTGCGGCGAGGTCGCGCTCCTGCGTCACGGGGTTGCAGCTGATGTAGACGATCCGGCGGGGTGCGAGCGCCACAGCCGCCTCGAGGAAGGCCGGCGTCGAGCCCGCGCGGGGCGGGTCGAGGGCAAGCACGTCCACGCGCTCGCCGCGCTCGGCGGCCCGGCGCAGGTAGGCCGTCGCGTCCTCGGCAACGAACGACGCGCGCTCGGCGAGGCCGTTCACCGCGGCGTTCCTGAGCGCGTCCTCGATGCCCGCGGCGTTTCGCTCGACACCGAGCAGCCGCGCCCCCACCCCGCGCTCGGCCGCATCGCGCGCCGCGCAGAGGCCGATGGTCCCGCTACCGCAGTAGGCATCGAGCAGGACGTCCCCGTCGCGCAGGTCCATCCCGTCGATCGCCGACCGGTACAGCGCCTCGGTCTGCTCGGGGTTGGTCTGGTAGAAGGCCGTGGGGGAGATCTCGAAGGTGCAGTCGAGCAGCCGATCGCGCATGCGCGCGGGGCCGGCGAGAATCCGGGTCTCGCCGCCGAGAATCGCGTTCGTGGCCCGCGGGTTCACGTTCTGGGCGATCACCGTGAGGCGCGGGCTGATCTCCTGCAGGAGCCCGACGAACTCCTCCCGGTGGGGGATGTCGCGCTGGGAGGTGACGACGGTGAGCATCCCCTCGTCGGTGCGCCAGCCGAGGCGGAGGACGGCGTAGCGCAGGTGGCCGCGGCGGGTGTCCTCGTCGTAGGCGGGGATGCGGCAGGCCTCGGCGGCGCGCGCCACCTGGGTGAGGATCTCGCGGGCGCCCTGTGCCTCGACCGGGCAGCCGGGGATGTCGATGATCCGGTGGGTGCCCCGGGCGAAGAGGCCGCAGCGCACCTGGCCGTGCGGACCGGGCGCGAAAGGGGTCGTCGCCTTGTGGCGGAAGGCGCGCGGGCTCGGGAGCTTGCCCGCCCCGGCCGCGCCGCCCATGCCGAGCACCGGGCCGATGGCGACGTCCCAGCCCATCCGGTCGAGGAGCGGGCGGAAGAGCTCCTCCATCGCGGCTTGCTTGCGGGCGAGCTGCTTGCGGTAGGGGAGGCCGAGCTGCTCGCAGCCGCCGCATGCGCGCATGACGGGGCAGGGGCCGTCGGTCTTGGTCTGTCGCTTCGTCGTTGCCATGGCGACATTGTAGCGTCTGCCCGCCGCACCGGCCCCCGCGCCTCCGACCTCCCCTCCGCGCTGCCGGCCCGCGCTCCCGACCGCCGCCCCGCCTACCCCACGCCCCCGTCCCGCACCATGCACCGATCTGAGAATCGATTCACATATATAAGTGAAACGCGCAGGGCGCCTCCCGTCCCGGGAATCGCGTCTCAAACCCACCGGTTTCTCCTGAAAACGAGTGCACATTCCCCTCCTCCCCACCAATTACCGCTCCCCTCTGCACGCTGGGCGAAAGAATGGGTACCCCGCGGCTTCGCGCAGGTAGTCTGAATGCACAGATATGCCGACTGTCCGCATGAGCCGTCTGGGGCCGCTGCGGGCAAGAAGGAGGTAACCATGGGCGCACCCAAGACCGGCAACGTGAGGAACGTGGTGCTCGTAGGCCAAGGCGGGGTGGGCAAGACCTCGCTCGCGGAGGCCATGCTCCACCTATCCGGCAAGACCGCCCGCCTGGGCGGGCACGACGGCACCAAGCCGACCCTCGATTACGATGCCGAGGAGGTCAAGCGCGAGTTCTCCATCTCGACCGCCATCGCCCCGATCGACTGGAAGGCCGCCCGCATCAACGTGCTCGATGCACCCTGCTACCCCGATTTCATCGGCGACGCCTACGCCGCGATGAGCGTGGCCGAGGCCGCGATCTTCGTGGTCGACGCCGCGGCGGGCCCGCAGTCCACCACCGTCAAGCTCTGGTACGCCGCCGAGGACCTGCGCCTCGCGCGCTCCGTCTTCATCAACCGCATCGACCGCCCCGACGCCGACTACGACGCCTGCCTCGCCCTGCTTCGCGAGCGCTTCGGCATGCGCCTCGGCGCCGTCACCCTGCCCTGGGGCACGGGCGATGACTTCAACGGCATCATCGACATCGTACGCATGAAGGCCCGCCGCTGCGAGGGCATCGAGCAGACGGAGTTCGAGATCCCCGAGGAGTACCGCGCCCAGGCCGAGGCCGCGCACGAGACCCTGACCGAGCTCGTCGCCGAGGCCGACGACGCCCTCATGGAGAAGTACCTCGAGGGCGAGCAGCTCACGCAGGAGGAGATCGAGGGCCTCATGGCGAAGGCCATCGCCAAGCGCCTCTTCGTCCCGGTCTTCGTGGGCAGCTGCATCAAGGAGCAGGGCGTTAACTCCCTCATGGACGACATCGCCGCCTACTTCCCCGCGCCCACGGATTACGGCGAGATGCCGCTCATCGACGGCGACACCCTGAAGATCTCCTCCGAGGACGATCGCCCCGTGGTGTTCGTCTTCAAGACCCTGAACGACCCTGCCCAGGGCCGCCTCTCCTTCATCAAGGTCATCACCGGCACCATCGAGCCGGGCCTCGAGCTCGTGAACGCCCGCACGCGCAAGGGAGACCGCCTCGCGCACCTGAACGTGATGTGCGGCCGCGACATGACGGAGGTCGGCCACGCCTACGCCGGCGACATCGTCGTCGTGCCGAAGCTCACGGCCGAGACGGGCGACACCCTCTCGGTCTCGGGCAAGGTCGAGGCCGCGGCCTTCCGCTTCCCGAACTCGCAGTACCGCATCGCCATCGAGGCCGAGAACCGCGGCGACGAGGAGAAGCTCTTCACCTTCATCGACAAGGCCTGCCAGGCCGATCCCACCATGCGCATCGAGCGCGACGAGGAGACGGGCCAGACCATCATCTCCGCCGTGGGCGAGGCGCAGGTCAGCGTCCTGCTCAACCGCCTCGAGGACCGCACCAAGGTCGAGGCGCACATCGTGCCGCTGAGGATCCCCTACCGCGAGACGATCCGCCGCGTGGCGAGCGCCCAGGGCCGCCACAAGAAGCAGACCGGCGGCGCCGGGCAGTTCGGCGACTGCCACCTGCGCGTCGAGCCGCTGCTCGACGGCACGGACTACGAGTTCGTCGATGAGGTCGTGGGCGGGCGCATCCCGCGCGCGCTCATCCCGGCCGTGGACCGCGGCGTGCAGGAGACGATGCGCGAGGGCGTGATCGCGGGCTACCCGCTCACGGGCGTGCGCGTCGCCTGCTACGACGGCTCCTACCACCCCGTCGACTCCAACGAGATGGCCTTCCGCGCCGCCGCGCGCATCGCGCTCAAGAAGGCCTGCGCCGAGGCCGACCCCGTGGTCCTTGAGCCGATGCGCGACATCACGGTGACGATCCCCGAGAGCTACGCCGGCGCCGTGATGGGCGACGTCTCCGCCTCGCGCGGACGCGTGACCGGCATGGACACGAACGACCGCGGCGAGACGCAGGTCAAGGCGACGGTGCCCTACGCCGAGCTCACGGACTACGCCACCCGCCTGCGCTCCCTCACGCGCGGCAACGGCGACTTCGAGATGGAACCCGCCGGCTACGAGCAGGTTCCCTACGACGTCCAGAAGCACCTTGTGGAGTTCTACGAGGAGAGCCGCGTGCAGGGACGGTAGGATCCTCGTGCGGGTTTCGTGCAGCTGACGTGTACGGAACCCGCAGACTCCTAATTTCACCGCCGGGAATGTAGGATTTGGGTACGTCATTATCATCCTCGCAGGAGGATGGCTTTATCGGTATATGAGATTTGTAGTTGGCACTTTGCGTGTTACCATAGGAAGTTGTTCATTGGTTCGCACATTGAGCCCGACAGAATGGATGAAGATGACGCGTACAAACAGTAGGAAGACCTACGACGCAGAGACGCGTCGCCGTGCGGTGAAGGTGCTGGCCTCCGGGTCGGGGCACCGGGCACTCGCCGGCGCCTTGGGACTCCCCGAGGCCACCGCGCGTCAGTGGGCGCGGGCATATGCCGTGGGCGGAGCCGCCGCGGTCATGAACGCCGGGAAGACGCACCGAATCTACCCGTATGAGCTCAAGCTCTCGGTGGTCAAGGACCGCTTCGAGGGCGGCAAGTCCGTGCGCGACGTGATGATCAAATACGGCGTGCCGAGCGAGTCCTCGGTGAAGACCTGGTGCCGTCAGTACAAGGAGCGCGGTCCGGAGGCGCTGATTGACCGCCCGCGCGGCCGCAAGCCGAAGAACCGGGCATCGTCTGAGTAAGGCGTCGCACAGCTGAAACCCTCGCGGAGCCGCTCCCCGATCCGGGTGCGGCTCCGCGCTTTCGAGCTCTTTTTGAGCCTTGGCACCAGGTGTGGGGAGCGGGCGACTCAATGATATGATGTGCGGAGTTCGCACGGTCATATAGGAGGCCCCTATGCTCAACGCAATTGAAATCAGCCCGGACATCTGGTGGGTGGGCGGCATCGACTGGAACGAGCGCTCGTTCCACGGCTACGCCACCGAGCGTGGCATCACCTACAACGCCTACCTCATCATGGATGAGAAGGTCACGCTCATCGACACGGCCAAGGCCACGTTCTCCGATGAGTTCATGCAGCGCATCAGCCAGGTGGTCGACCCGTCCAAGATCGAGGTCGTCGTCGCCAACCACGTGGAGATGGACCACTCGGGCAGCATTCCCGTCATCCTGAAGCACGCCCCCAACGCCAAGATCTACGCGAGCGGTCCCGCGGGCGTCAACGAGCTCCGCGCCCACTTCGGCATCGAGGTCGAGGGCGTGAAGACGGGCGACACCCTCTCCATCGGCAAGCGCACGCTCTCCTTTGTCCAGACGCCCATGGTGCACTGGCCCGACAACATGGTCACCTACTGCCCCGAGGACAAGATCCTCTTCTCCAACGACTGCTTCGGCCAGCACTTCGCCACCACCAAGCGCTTCGACGACGAGGTGGACCGCTGCGAGCTCTTCCGCCAGGCCAAGAAGTACTACGCCAACATCGTGCTTCCCTACGGACCGCAGGCGCAGGCCGCGCTCAAGGCCGTCAAGGGCCTCGACATCAAGATGATCGCCACGAGCCACGGCATCATCTGGCGCAGCTACATCAAGGAGATCATCGAGAAGTACGAGGCCTGGAGCACCTACCAGGTGGAGGAGAAGGCCGTCGTGGCGTTCGACTCCATGTGGCACTCCACGGAGCTCATGGCCCGCGAGATCACCGACGCCTTCATCGCCGAGGGCATCCCGGCCACGCTCTTCGACATCAAGGCCACCCATGCCTCCGATATGATCCTCGAGATGATGGACGCCCGCTACATCGCCGTGGGCTCGCCGACGCTCAACTCCAACATGCTGCCCACCGTCGCCGGCTTCCTCGCCTACATGCGCGGCCTCATGCCCCGCAACCCGCAGCGCATCGGCCTCGCCTTCGGCAGCTACGGCTGGGCGCCGCTCGGCCCCAAGCAGGTCTTCGAGGGCCTCGAGCAGTGCAAGTTCAACCTGCCCGTCCCGGTCATCACGCAGCAGTGGATCCCCACGGAGGAGAAGCTCGCCGAGCTTCAGGCCGCCGTTCGCCGCGTGATCGAGGAGAGCAAGGAGGCCTAAGGCCCCGCGCCCCGCATGCGGCACGCCCCCAGGAAGCGCCGACGATGCCTGCATCGTCGGCGCTTTTTTAGATCCCATGGCGTATGATGTGCCCCCGATGCGTGGTAGCATTTAAAAGAATGTGCCGAAACAAGGCCGTTAGCGTACAGAGGGGTGTCTATGGCCATAATAGGAATGCTGCTCGCCGTCCCATTGGCGGCAGCGGTGCTGTTGCTTTGCGTGCGGGGGGATTCCCAGCGCGATCCGATCGCGATCGGGGCTGCGGCGATCATCGCCGCCCTCGCCGTCGCGACGGGGGTGATTTATCTAAACGCGCCCACGTTCTTCACGGTGCCGGAGGCGGTGGCGACGGGCGGCACCTACGCCGCCGCGGCCGTCGACGTGCTGCTCGGCGGCATCGTCTTGAGCTACGTGATCCGCTATCGCAACCCGGCGGCGCTCGGCCTCGGCGCGGTTCAGCTCGCCACCGCCATCTGGTGCGGCGTGCTGGCCCTCGAGTCCCCCGAGCACTCCACCGCGCCGCTCTACATCGATAACCTCTCGGTGATCATGGTGCTCATCGTGGGCGTGGTGGGAAGCCTCATCTGCGTCTACGCGCTCGGCTACATGAAGGACTTCCAGGCGCACCAGCCCGAGGGCGCGCCCGACCGGCGCCACCAGTTCCTCGCGCTCATGTTCCTCTTCCTCTCGGCGATGTTCGTGATCGTACTCTCCGACAACATCGATTGGATGCTCGCCGGCTGGGAGATCACGACGGTCTGCTCGTTCCTCATGATCGGCTACGCCCAGACCGAGGAGTCCAAGAAGAGCGCTCTGCTGCAGATCAACCTCAACATGGTCGGTGGCATCGCCTTCCACGTAGCCGTGATCCTTCTGCACGGAGCCCACGTCCCGCTCTCGCTGAACGCGCTCCCCGTCTTCGCCGGGACCTACGGCACGGCGTCGCTCGTCCTCCCGCTCATGCTCCTCGCGGTGGCCGGCCTCGTGAAGGCGGCCCAGATGCCGTTCCACTCCTGGCTCCTCGGCGCCATGGTGGCGCCCACGCCCACGAGCGCGCTCCTGCACTCGTCCACGATGGTCAAGGCCGGCGTCTTCCTCCTCGTGAAGCTCGCCCCGCTCTTCATGATGGTCCCCGTGGCCTCGCTCATGGTGGTCGGCATCGGCGGCGTGACCTTCGTGCTCTGCAGCTTCATGGCGATCTCCCAGAGCAACGCCAAGCGCGTGCTCGCCTACTCGACGATCGCCAACCTCGGTCTCATCTCGGCCTGCGCCGGCGTGGGCACCTCGCCCGCCGTCTGGGCCGCGGTCTTCCTCATCATCTTCCACACGGTCTCGAAGTCCCTGCTCTTCCTGTGCGTGGGAACGGTCGAGCACCGTATCGGCAGCCGCAACATCGAGGATATGGACGGCCTCTTCAGCCGCCTGCCCCGCCTCACGCGCTTCATGATGCTCGGCATCATGGGCATGTTCGTGGCGCCCTTCGGCATGCTGATCTCCAAGTGGGCCACGCTCGTCTCCTTCGCTGAGACCGGCAACGTGGTGTTCCTGATCCTGCTCGCCTTCGGCTCCGCGGCCACCTTCTTCTTCTGGGCGAAGTGGCTCGGCAAGCTCGCGGGCGTGCCGCAGCGCGCCGAGAACGAGGAGGGCGGCGTGCACCGCACCGAGTGGGCCGCCATCGGCACCGTCGCGCTGCTGCTGCTCGTCTGCTGCGTGGCCCTGCCCGTCCTCTCCCAGTTCGTGGTCGGGCCCTATCTCGCCGGCGTCTTCCAGGAGGCCCCGCGCCTGATCGACATCGACAACCTCGTGATCATGGTCGTCATCGTCGTCTTCATCGCGATCATCCTCCTCACGCCCTGGGGCCGCGCGAGCAAGAAGAAGCGCGTCGAGGTCTACCTCGGCGGCCAGTGCACCGATCCCGACAGCCGCCGCTACCACGGCTCCATGGGACGCACCATGACGTCGTCCAAGCGCAACTGGTACCTGCAGGACATCTTCGGCGAGGCCATCATCACCCGCATCGGCGTGATCGTCTGCGCGAGCGTGCTCTTCGTGGCCTTCGCGTCCTGCTTCGTGCTCAACCCCGTCGTGCTCGCCTCCGCGCTCTTCTTCAACGAGCGCCGGGTCCTGCTCGTCGGCCCGGGCCTCCCCGGGATCCTGATCGGCACGGTCTGCTTCGCCGTGGCCGCGCCCATCGTGGGCTGCCTGCTCGACGGCCTCGACCGCAAGGTCTCGGCCCGCATGCAGGGCCGCGTGGGGCCGCGCCTCCTGCAACCCTACTACGACGTGCGCAAGCTCCTGGAAAAGGAGCAGGCGAGCGTCAACGCCGTCGATGAGGCCTACATCACCTGCGCGCTCATCTTCTGCCTCGTGGCGGGCGGCATGTTCGTCTCCGGCTCCAACCTGCTCATGTGCGTCTTCCTGGTCACGCTTGCCACGCTCTTCGTGGTCATCGCGGCCTACTCGGCGCGCTCGCCGTTCGCCGACACCGGCGCCGACCGCGAGTGCCTCCAGGTCATGAGCTACGAGCCGATGCTCCTGATCATGACCGTGGGCTTCTTCGCCGCGACCCAGTCCTTCGACGTGGCGCAGCTCGTGAACCTCCCGGCACCCATCGTGACGGCGCTCCTGCCGATCTTCGCCGGCCTGCTCTTCATCCTGACCATCAAGCTTCGCAAGTCCCCCTTCGACCTCTCCTACAGCCATCACGCGCACCAGGAGCTCGTCAAGGGCATCACCACGGAGATGAGCGGCCGCACCCTCGCCAAGGTGGAGGTCATGCACTGGTGCGAGAGTGTGCTCTTCCTCATGTGGGTGGGGATGTTCTTCATCTGGGACAGCCCGATCTCCGCTGTCGTGGCCGTCGCCGTGGTGGCCGCGGTCTGGTTCTTCGAGGTCTGGATCGATAACAACTTCGCGCGCGTGAAGTGGCAGACCTGCCTCAAGCTGGCCTGGCTCGTCGCGCTCGTGATGGGGCTCGTCAACCTGTCGTACGTCCTCATCACGCCGTTCATCTAAGGAGGTCCAACCGTGGGTTACTCATCGAAATCACCCTGGCTCGTCCACTACGACGGGTCGAGTTGCAACGGTTGCGATATCGAGGTGCTCGATGCCCTCACGCCGCTCTACGACATCGAGCGCTTCGGCATCATCAACACCGGCAACCCCAAGCACGCCGACATCTTCCTGGTCACCGGCTCGGTGAACCATCAGAACATCGGCGTCGTCCAGCACATCTACGAGCAGATGCTCGAGCCCAAGGTCGTCGTGGCCTGTGGCGTGTGCGCCTGCACGGGAGGGGTCTTCCGCGACTGCTACAACGTGCTCGGCGGCGTGGACAAGGCGATTCCCGTGGACGTCTACGCGCCCGGCTGCGCGATCCGACCCGAGTCCATCATCGACGCGGTCCTGGAGGGCGTGAAGGTGCTCGACCAGAAGGCCGAGCGCATGCGCCGCGGCCTGCCCGCGGTCGATCCCGAGACGGCGCCCGCGGTACCCGGTTCCGAGGCCGGCGCCAACGCTGCCATGAACCTGGCGAAGGAGGAAACCAACTAGATGTACACCACTTCCTTTGAAGAGCTGCCCCTGTCCGACCTGCTGGTCCGCGTGCAGACCCTCAAGCACGACGGCATCCGCTTCGTGCAGCTCTGCGCCGAGCGCGGCTCGGACGACGCGATGAACATGCTCTACACCTTCTACGACGAGCAGCGCGACGCCGCGCTGAACCTCATCGTCCCGATCGCCGCGGGCGACGTGGTCCCGTCCATCCAGGAGCTCTACTTCTCCTCGTTCACCTTCGAGAACGAGACGCACGACCTGTTCGGGGTCCCGTTCGCGAACATGAAGCTCGATTTCGCCGGACACTTCTTCAACGTTTCCCAGGACGCTCCCATGACGATCCTCTCGCCGGAGCAGAAGGCCGCCCGCGACAAGGCGGCGAAGGCCCAGGCCGCCAAGGCCGCCCGTGAGGCGAAGGCCGTCGCCGCGGCGCGCGAGGCCGCCGAGGACACCTCGGCCGAGCGCGCGCTCACCACCTCGGCCGCCGAGGCCGACGCGGCCGCCATCGCCGAGGTGAACAGGCTCGCGCCCAAGGCCGTCGCTGCCGCTGCGGAGGCCGCCGCGCCCGCCCCCGCCAAGGATCCCGAGGCCGCGCGCCTCGCCAAGATGGCCGCCAAGATCGCCGCGATGCCCCCCGAGAAGGCGGAGGCCGCCCGTGCGGCCCTTGCCGCCAAGGGCATCGTGCTGCCGGATGCGTCTGACCAGAAGGAGGGCGAGTAGCATGGCAACCCGTTCCGTCATCCCGTTCGGCCCGCAGCACCCCGTGCTGCCGGAGCCCGTCCACCTCGACCTCGTGGTCGAGGACGAGCGCGTCATCGAGGCCATCCCCCAGATCGGCTACGTGCACCGCGGCCTCGAGAAGCTCGTCGAGAGGCGCGATTTCAACCAGTTCGTCTACATCGCGGAGCGCATCTGCGGCATCTGCAGCTTCGGTCACGGCTGGGGCTACGCCGAGGCAACCGAGAGCCTGCTCGGCCTCGAGATCCCGCGCCGCGCGTCCTATATCCGCGTGATCCTGCAGGAGCTCTCGCGCATCCACTCGCACCTGCTGTGGCTCGGCTTCCTCGCCGATGGCTTCGGCTTCGAGAGCCTCTTCAACCACTGCTGGCGCCTGCGCGAGACGATCCTCGACATCTTCCAGGAGACCTGCGGCGGCCGCATCATCCTCTCGATCACGATGGTCGGCGGCCTCACGCACGACATCGACGACGCGATCCTGCGCCGCGCCTGCGAGAAGCTCGACGACCTCGAGCGCGAGTACCACACCATCGTGAACACGATGCTGAACGACGACTCGGTCCGCAGCCGCCTGTGCGGCGTGGGCACGATCAACTACGAGGAGGCCCTGAACCTCTCGATGGTGGGCCCCTTCGCCAAGGGCTCGGGTGTCTCACACGACATGCGCACGACCGGGTTCAGCGCCTACGGCGACCTCGAGCACTTCGAGCCGATCGTGGCCACCGAGGGCGACTGCTACGCGCGCTGCAAGGTCCGCTGCGAGGAGATCTACCAGGCCATCGCCATCATCAAGGAGCTCGTCGCCAAGATCCCGCACGACGGTATCGGCCAGGCGCCGGGTCCCAAGGTGAAGCCCGAGCCGAACTCCCGCGCCCACGTGCTCATCGAGCAGCCGCGCGGCGAGGCCTTCTACTACGTGCGCGGCAACGGCACGAAGTTCCTCGACCGCTTCCGTCTGCGCACGCCGACCTCACAGAACCTCGGCGGTATGACGAAGGCGCTGCAGGGCGTTGACATCGCTGACGTGCCGATGATCATCTTGACCATCGACCCGTGCATCAGCTGCGCGGAAAGGTAGGGACATGGGCGGATTCAAACTGGGGAAGATGACGCTGCGCTCGCTGTTCGGCAAGCCGGCGACCGTGCGCTACCCCTACGAGAAGCGCGAGCTGTACCCGGCGATGCGCGGGCACATCGTGAACGACATCGACGCCTGCATCCTCTGCGGCATGTGCGCCCGGGTGTGCCCGGCCGACGCGCTCGTGGTGGACCGCAAGGCGGGGGACTGGACGATCAACCCGTACAAGTGCGTGCAGTGCGCGAACTGCGTGCGGGAGTGCCCGAAGAGCTCGCTTTCCATGGAGCGTGAGTCAACGCCGGTCTCGAGCGGCATGTCGACGCTGACGATGCACAAGGACATGCCGGCCAAGCCCGCGCCGGGTGCCGCCGGGGCGCGCCCGAAGCGCGCGCTCACGCCGGAGCAGGAGGCCAAGGCCGCCGAGATCCGGGCTCGGAAGGCCGCGAAGGCCGCCGCGGAGGGCGCCGCCGCCGAGTAGGCGGGCCCGCGGGCTGAGATGCCCGGGCGGTCGGCTCGCGCCGGCCGCTGACATCCCCTCGGCACCATGGGGCGGCTGCGCGATCCGGCGCGGCCGCCTTTTTTGCGCGCGCCGCCGCCCAAGCCCCCTCGCGCGCGGGCGTGCATCGCGTTATAATACAGTGTGTCGCCTAAAACAGAATCAGAGGGGGATTCCATGTCCGATGCAGTCGCGTCGCCTGCGAAGGTGTACTTCACCAACCTGCGCACCCACGGCAAGGAGAGCCAGCTCGACAAGCTCAAGCGCCTCGTCCGCCGCGCGGGGATCGACCAGATCGATTTCGAGAACAAGTTCGTCGCCATCAAGATCCACTTCGGCGAGCTCGGGAACCTGTCGTTCCTGCGCCCGAACTACGCCCGCGCCGTCGCGGACGTGGTGAAGGAGCTCGGCGGCAAGCCGTTCCTCACCGACTGCAACACGCTCTACGTGGGCAGCCGCAAGAACGCGCTCGAGCACATCGACTGCGCCTACCAAAACGGGTTCACGCCCTACGCGACCGGATGCCACGTCATCATCGCCGACGGCCTCAAGGGCACCGACGAGGCACTCGTCCCGGTCAAGGGCGGCGAGTACGTCCAGGAGGCCAAGATCGGCCAGGCGCTCATGGACGCCGACATCGTCATCAGCCTCACGCACTTCAAGGGCCATGAGGGCGCGGGCTTCGGCGGCTGCATGAAGAACCTCGGCATGGGCGGCGGCAGTCGCGCGGGCAAGATGGAGCAGCACGCGTCCGGCAAGCCGAGCGTCAAGACCGAGGCCTGCATCGGGTGCCGCGCCTGCGAGCGCATCTGCGCTCATGGGGCCATCTCCTTCAACGAGACGCGCGAGCGCACCCTTCCGAGCGGCAAGACCCGCGAGATCCCGGTGGCCTTCATCGACCACGACCGCTGCGTGGGCTGCGGCCGCTGCATCGGCGTCTGCAACCAGGATGCCATCGCGGCCGACTTCGGCGCGGCGGCCGAGGTGCTGAACTACAAGATCGCCGAGTACACCAAGGCCATCGTGCAGGACCGCCCGAGCTTCCACATCTCGCTGGCGCTCGACATCAGCCCCAACTGCGACTGCCATTCCGAAAACGACACGCCCATCGTGCCCGATATCGGCATGTTCGCGAGCTTCGACCCGGTGGCGATCGACAAGGCCTGCGTGGACGCGGCCCTGGCGCAGCCGGCGATGCCCAACACCGAGCTCACCGAGGCGACCGCGCGCATGGAGGCCGCCGGCGAGCTCACCGAGGAGGTCGCGCACGACCACTTCCACGTGCTGCACCCCGACACGGCCTGGCCCGCGATGATCGAGCACGGCGAGAAGATCGGCCTCGGCACGAGCGAGTACGAGCTCATCGAGGTGAGGTAAGCTCTGCCCCCTGTCGGCCCCGCGCCGGCCAAGGAGATATGAGGGGTCGATGCGCTCCGGGACGCACCTGCTGTCCTGCGTGTTCGACCCCTCGCATCTGATATAGTATGCGGAAGCGTTTTCAGGAGGCCCGAAGCACCGCATGCCCGATTCAGGTGACAGTCCCAAGCCGCAGGATGAGCCTGCGGCCACCCCTGTTCTCACGCACGCCCCCGCAACGGCGGGCCGCGGCGGGCACGCGCCTGGGCTTCCGAGCTACACCGTCGGCGAGGAGATCGCCAACTCCGTGACCCACGGCGTGGGCGCCCTGCTCGCCATCGCCGCCCTTGTCCTCCTCATCATCAAGGCCGTCATCGATGGCGCGCACCCGGCCTCGCTCGCCGCGGCCATCGTCTTCGGCATCTCGCTCATCCTCGAGTACCTCGCCTCGACGCTCTACCACGCCATCCAGATCCCGGCGGCCAAACGCGTCTTCCGCACGATCGACCACAGCTGCATCTACCTCCTCATCGCGGGTAGCTACACCCCGTTTCTCCTCGTCACCTTAGGCGATGCGGGCGGTCTGCCCATGTTCGCCCTCATCTGGACGCTCGCCGTCGCCGGCATCCTCTTCGAGCTGATCGGCCGCCAGCGCCAGCCGCGCTGGGTCACCATCGTCATCTACCTCGCCATGGGGTGGCTCGTCGTCTTCTGCCTGCCCGAGCTCGTAGCCCGTCTCAGCCCCATCGCCTTGGGGCTCCTCGTTGCCGGCGGCCTCTGCTACACCGCCGGCACCGCCTTCTACCTCATGAAGCGCATCCGCTACATGCACAGCGTCTGGCACCTCTGGGTGCTCGCCGGCAGCGTGTTCCAGTTCTTGGCGGTGATCCTGTTCGTGATCTGATGATGTCGGCCGCCTGGGGGAATAACCCCAGAGGGCCCCGATCGACCCCGCAGCCACCCTACCTTGGAGGTATGAACCCGTCCCCATGGACATAGCGATCTCAATCATTGCCACGCTCCTGCTCACCGTGCTCAACGGCTACTTCTCCATGAGCGAGATGGCACTGACCACGGCCAAGCGCACCGAGCTCGAGCAGGACGTCGAGGAGGGCGACATCCGCGCCGCCATCGCCCTCGAGCTCGCGAGCAACTCGACGGACTTCCTCGCGACCATCCAGGTCGCCATCACGCTCGTCGGCTTCTTCTCGGCCACGGTCTCGGCGAGCACGCTCTCCGCGCCGCTCGCGGCCTGGCTCTCGAGCTTCGGCATCGAGGCGCTCACGGCAGCCGCCCCCGTCGTGGCGCCCATCGTCATCACGCTCGTGGTGTCCTACCTTTCCATCGTCGTCGGCGAGCTCGTGCCCAAGCGCATCGGCCTCTCCGACGCCACGGGCATGGCGAAGTCCGTGGCCGGCACGATCTCCACCTTCCGCAAGCTCGCCCGGCCCCTCGTGTGGCTCACGCAGGCGAGCGCCAACGGCCTCTCGCGCCTGCTCGGCATCAAGAGCGCCGACGACCGCCAGAACGTCTCCGAGGAGGAGATCAAGTACATGATCAACGAGCAGGACGGCCTGCTCGACGAGGAGAAGCGCATCATCCATGAGGTGTTCGAGCTCGGCGACGCCGTGGCTCGCGAGGTCATGATGCCGCGCGTGGACGTGCAGATGGTGGAGGACACCGAGCCCGTCTCCGAGGTGCTCGAGCTCATGCTCAAAACCGGCTACAGCCGCGTTCCCGTCTACCACGAGGACCCCGACGACGTGGTGGGCATCGCGCACGTCAAGGACCTGATGCGCGTGAGCTTCGAGGACGGCATGGACACCGCCAAGACGGTGGGGGAGTGCGTGCGCGACGCCACCTTCGTGCCGGATACGAAAGACATCCTGCCGCTGCTCTCCGAGATGCAGACCGCCCACGAGCAGATCGTGGTCGTGGTCGACGAGTACGGCGGCACCGCCGGCATCATCACGGTCGAGGACATCGTCGAGGAGATCGTCGGCGAGATCGAGGATGAGTTCGACCCCGACAATAAGTACCTGACCCGCCTCTCGCGGCGCGAGTGGCTCGTGGACGGCCGCTTCGGCTGCGACGACGCCAAGGAGCTCGGGTGGCCCATCGAGGAGAGCGACGACTACGAGACGATCGCCGGCTGGATCCTCGAGCTCTCCGACTCGGTGCCCGACATCGGCGAGGTCTTCGTGGTCGATGGGTACAAATTCAAGGTGCAATCCATGCGCGGGCAGCGCATCTCGCTCATCCGCGTGACCGGGCCCGATCCGGCCACGGCGTCCGCTCCGGCGGAGGCGGATGGGCCGACGGTTGAGCCCGAGGGCGCGAGCCGTCATCATGAAGGGGATGCGTAGCGCGGCGCGCGGCGCGACGGACACGGAAGGACGGACATGGCAGAGCTGTTCAACATCATGAAGATCACGGTGGGCCCCAAGAAGCTCACGGCCCGCGTGCTCGTGAACCCCGGCATGCCGATGCGCACGGCCGAGGACATCGAGGCCACGGCCCGCGTGTACTACCTCGCGCCCGCGATCGCCCAGCACGCCTGCCTGGGCGACGCCGGGGAGCACTTCCAGGACTGCATGGCCGACACCGAGGTGGCGCACCTGCTCGAGCACCTGACCGTCGAGATCATGAACCAGACGGGGCTCGCGGGCGAGGTCGTCGCGGGGCGCACGATGCCCGTTCCGGCTGACGAGCGCCTGTTCGACGTGGAGCTCTCCTGCCCCGATGACGCGCTCACCGTGGGTGCCCTGTCATCCGCCGTGTTCATGATGCAGTGGTCGTTCCTGAACGGCGACACCCCGGCACCCGATTTTGCCGGGACGGTGGAGGCCCTGCGTCACCTGGCGCTGAGCCTGCGCGGCGAGACGGAGGAGGGCGACGAGGGCGCGGAATCCGCCGAGGGGGCCGAGCCCGCCGAGGGGGCCGACGCGGACGCCGCCGCTGCGGACGCCGCCGGCGAGGAGGATCCCGCGGGCGTTGAGGACGACGTGCCTGGCGATGCCGGCTACCAGGTCGACACTGAGGGGGCCGAGGCCGCCGAGCACGAGGCCGACCCCGATGCCGTGTTCGGCGGGGCCGCCGAGGAGCGGGACGCGGAGTAGGCGCCCGTTTGCATATCAGACCGAAAGGGGTGCGAGGCGCCCCTTTTTCATGCGCCGCCTACGGGCTCGTGAAGGCGATCTCGGGGTCGGCGCGTTTGGCGAGTTCGGTCGGTCCATGCGGGTCTTCCTGGGGCCGGCTCGTTCGAATGCGGTGGTGCGGGTATAATAAAACACCAGTCCGTTGAATCTCGCATAGGAGGACACTATGGGTAAGGGTCTCGCATTTCTCACCGGTGCCGCGCTCGGCGCCGCCGCCGGCACAGTGATCGGCGTGCTGCTCGCCCCGCGCTCCGGCGCTGAGACGCGCGCCATGGCCGCCGACATGGCCAACGACGCGTGGGATTCCGCGCGCGACATGTACGAGCAGGGCGTTGACACCGCCCGTTCCGCCGCGAACGACTTCGGCCCCATCATGGACGCCAAGACCGATGAGCTCCGCGCCAAGGTCGATCTCGCCCGCGAGCGCATGGACCAGCTCCGCGAGCAGCTGAACGACGCCATCGCCGGCGGGGATGTGACCCCGGCCGCCGACGTGGTGGTCGAGTCCGCCGCCGAGGGCGAGGGCGCGGGCTCCGCCGAGGCGTAATGCGCGTCGGAGATTTCCAGGGCACCAAGGTCTACCGCGAGCTCCCCGAGCAGAAGCGCGTTCGCAAGGACGGCTCCGAGCGCGGCCCCAAGAAGCTGGGCAAGATCCACTTCCCGGTGTTCACACCCGATGGTCGGCGGCTCATGGGCTTCATGGTGAGCCCTCCCGATGTCCTCGGCATGATCAAGCAGCCCGATCGCTTCGTGGCGTTCGACGCGCTCTCGGTGGCCGATGGCCGCTTCGTCGCGCCCGATCGCAAGGATGCCTTCGATGCCCCGGCGGCTCGCCGCCTGGGTGTGTCGCTCGACGACTGCCTGATCTGGACCGGCATGGACGTGGTCACGGCCTCGGGCGAGGCCATGGGCTACTGCGCCGACGCCGACTGCCACCCCAAGACGGGGGAGGTCATCACCTTCTCCGTGACGGCGAGCGCCACCGCCTCGACCCTCCTCGGCAACATCGAGGTCCCGGTCGGGCTCCTGCGCGGCTACCGTGCGGGGGCGATGGTCGTGGCCGACGAGGCGCGGCAGATCGAGCACTCCGGCGGCGTCGCGGCCAAGGCGGCCGAGGCTTCCGTGCGCGTGGGCGCCGAGGTCAAGAAGGGTGCCAAGGTGCTCGACGAGCACGGGTCCCGCGCCGTTGACAAGGGCAGCCGCGCCCTCGGGCGCCAGCTTGGGCGCGCCCGGGGGATGTTCGGCGCCTTTGCCGACGAGTACAAGAAGGCCTCGGGATCATCGGGGGCCAAGAAACAAGCGTGACGCAGCGCCGGCCCATGCCGGCCCACGGGTTCTGGGAGAAACATTGCCTATCCACACCACCTCCTACTCCTCGAAGAAACGGCCTCGCTTCCGCAAGAACACCGGCGACCTGCTCCCTGCGGGGCGGGCCCGCCGCCAGCGCAAGCGCGGGGCGCAGTACCTCCGCCATTCGCCCGGCCTCGGCGGCCGCGGCGGGGCGCGCCGGCCGCGGCGCAACGCGCGCAGGCCCTACGCCATCATCGCCGTGGCCTGTGCCTTCCTCGTCTTCCTCGCGAGCATCCTCTGGTACGCGAATCGCGGGGTCGACATCACCCTCAACGGGTCGACGGTCTCGGTGCGCATCAACTTGAGCGTCGAGGCCCTGATCGAGGACCAGGAGCTCTCCCTCAAGCCGGGGCGCCTGCTTGCGGTCGATGACTCCGTGCTCGATAAAACCGGCGGGGACCCCTTCGCCGTCACCCTGAACGGGAGCGAGGTCGATCCCGGCAAGGTCGCCGACACCAAGCTCGAGGCCGGCGACGAGGTCAGCATCGAGAACGGCAAGGACACCTACGAGCCCCATCAGGTGCAGGCCACCGAGATCGCCCCCACGCTCACGGTCAAGGGATCGGGCGCCGTGCGCACCGTGACCACCTGGGGCGAGGCCGGCCGGCAGGAGGTGTGGACCGGCGAGCAATCCGGGATCACGAAGGATCGCGGGGTCGTGAAGGAGCCGGTTGCCGCCGTCGTCTCGGCGCGGAACGTCTCGCCCTCGAACGGCAGTAAGGTGGTCGCGCTCACGTTCAACCAGGCCCCGAGTGAGGGCACGGACGCGATCCTCAAGATCCTCGCCGAGAAGGGCGCGAAGGCGACCTTCTTCATCCAGGGGAGCGCCGCCGGCGCGAATGCCGCCACGGTGCGCGCCATCGCCCAGGCGGGCCATGAGATCGGCTCGAACGGGTACGCCGGCACCGACCCGGCGACGCTTTCCGGAGACGACCTGAGAAGCGAGCTCACCCAGGGATTCGACGCCGTCAAGCAGGCGGGCGGCGGATCGACGGCGCTGTACCGGCCTATCTCGAACGAGTTCTCCGATGAGAACTGGGCGCAGGCGATGGACCTTGTGAGCGCGGTCGTGACCTACAACCTGAACTCGGGGGATTGGACCCTGCCGGGTGCCGACGCCGTGGTGAGCACGGTTGTCAATGGCGTGTCCTCGGGGAACATCGTGCTGATGACGGACACCGATGCCACCGCCGCGCAGACGGCCGAGGCCCTGCCGCAGATCATCGACGGCCTCAAGGCCGCGGGCTATGAGCTCGTGACCCTGTCGAACCTCATCGCATCGGACGCGGACCTCTCGAAGGAGCTGCCCGATGGATTCAGCCTGATGAAGGCGACGATGCCCGAGGGGGCGGCGCTCCCGCAGGTGACGAAAGAGTCAGGCGATTCTGCATCCGCATGAGGAGGTAGGCTCGTAGGATGAGGGCAGGCGGGCGCCGCGGCGCGCCCGCTCGAACACGTGCTCGCAGTAGGTGGGATGAGAATGGGACAGCGCAAACGCATCGAGATCGGCAAGGCGACGGACCTGCATTTCGGATCCGGCCACGGCCCGCGGCTTCCGAAGAAGCCCGAGCAGAAGAAGGACGGCTCGCCATCCCCGCACCTCACGGGTCCGCTCCCGGTGCTCGGGGCGCTCCACGAGGGACGCCATGTGCCGGGACAGGAGGGCGTCAACCAGCATCCCACGATGCGGAAGGCCACCGCGGACGACGTTGCGCGCGGGGTCAAGCGGGTGGCTCCCCATCGCGCGCCGGGCTACCTCATGGAGTCCGGGCTGAGCGGGCGCGCCACGAAGATCGCGCTCGGGGTGGCCGTCGCGGCGGTGGTTGCGATCGCGGTTGCGGGCTGCTGGTGGTTCCTCTGGCGCTCGGTCAGCTTCACGGTGAACGACCAGGAGGTCAGCGCCCGTGTGGGGTCGCGCCTGGTGGATGTCATCAAGGCCGGCGACTACTACGGTGCGAAGGCCGGGAGGCTGCTCTCGATCAACGGGAACGTGATCGACGAGACGGGCGGGACGCGCTTCACGCTCACGATCGACGGCGAGGAGGTCGATCCCGCGGGCGAGGACCGGATCGACGTGCCCGAGGGCGCGAAGGTGGGCGTCACCGACGGGACGGATGTCACCGAGGACCACACGGAGGAGACCGTGGAGGCGCTGCCTGGCGTCGAGATGGAGCGCGGCGGCGCGATCCAATACGTGTCGCAATGGGGCAAAGCCGGCACGAAGGTCGTCTGGACCGGGAAGGCCTCGGGTGAGACGCTCGACCATGAGATGCTCGAGCAGCCGGTGAACATGGTGATCGCGGGGCGGAACCTCTCCCCGTCGGCATCGAACGGCAAGAAGTACGTCGCCCTGACCTTCGATGACGGTCCGAGCTCGTACACCCCGAAGATCCTCGACATCCTGAAGGAGAAGGGCGCGAAAGCGACGTTCTTCAACCTCGGGGCCCAGGAGGAGGCGTACCCCGCGTACGCGAAGCGGGTCGTCGACGAGGGCCACGAGCTCGCGAGCCATACGAACAAGCACCAGTACCTCCCCAAGCTCGACCGCGACAGCCTGCGCGCCGAGATCAGTTCGGCGGCCGAGAGCCTGAAGAAGGCCACGGGTGAGGACGTGCAGATGATCCGCGCGCCGTACGGGGCCTTCGACGTCAACAGCTGGGTGCGCTCGGCAGATCTCATCAGCTGCAACGTGCTGTGGAACATCGACACGCGCGATTGGGAGCGCCCGGGCGCGCAGGCGATCACAGACGCGGTGCTCAACGGCGCGTACAACGGGGCGATCGTGCTGATGCACGATGGCGGCGGCAACCGCGAGCAGGACGTCGAGGCGCTGCCGGCGATCATCGACGGATTGCGCGCGGCCGGGTTCGAGCCGGTGACGGTGCGCGAGCTCATGAAGCTCGACGGGAATATCCCGGAGGACGTGGTGAGCGGGACGGTCAAGCAGCCGGAGGGCACGACGGCCCCCGCTGAGGTTCAGTAGCGGGGTCCTTCGCGCTGCGGTTTGCGTGCGTTTCATAGAGGTCATGGCGGGGCGTCCGGGTGGGCGCCCCGTTTTTCAGTGTCGACCTGCCCTGTTAGGTTCAGGGGCAGGGCGATGGCGGCGTTTTGTAAGGTTCGGCCTCATCCTCCCAGCTAGGATGCGAGATACGGAGGCAACCGAGGAGGGGAGGGGCCATGGGTTCACGCGGGGCGGTGCCGGCGGCCTTTGGGATGGGGAACGGGCCGGGGGCGGAGGGGATGGCCGCGGTCATCTGCGGCGCGTCGGCCTGGAGCTATCACACGACCCCGCCGCTGCTGCGGGAGGCCGTGCTCCCGCCCGAGACCGCCTCCCTTCCCGGTATCCGCGCCAACGCCCGCGAGGCCGACGCCCGCATCCATGCGCGCCTCCTCACCGACCTCAAGGGTGTTCCCCTCCCCCTCGAGATCATGGTGGGTCGGGGGAGCGCACGAGGAGGGTCGCAGCTCACCCGGATCCACGATCTGCCCGCATGGCTCTCAGACGAGCACCTCATCCCGCTGGGATGCGGTCTTGCCGTGACGGATCCACTGGCGACGCTCATGACGCTCGCCGCGGAGCTTTCTGTGCCCGAGCTCTGCCTGCGCATGATGGAGGCTATGGGAACCTACGCGATCCATGCGGAGACGGGGAGGTCGCGGGCGGCCCTCACCTGCCTTCTCGCCAGCGGGGAGGTGAGCCAGGAGGCCCAGCGCGCGCGGCCCGATCATATTCGCGCGTTTCGGGACTCAGATGGTCGGCGTGTCTCGATGATGGGGCGCGGCGGAGGGCCCATCCCATGGGAGCTGTCCTTCGACCGGGCCGGCCGACCGACGAACCTCTGGAGGCGGCCGCCCCTCGTTACGATCGAGGACCTGCGGATCTTTGCGAGCAAGGCGGCCGGGAAGCGCGGGGCCGCGGCGTTTCGGAGGGCGGCCGGCAGCGTCTGCGATGGCGCGGCGTCCGTCTTGGAGGCGAAGGCGCTGCTGCTCATGTGCGCCGACCCGTGGATCGGTGGGGAGGGGCTGCCTTGGCCTGCGGTGAACCAGCGTATCGAGCTCACTGAGGAGGCCCGCTCTCTCGCTGGCACGACATATTGCGTGGGAGATCAGCTCTGGATGGAGCAGAGGCTCGTCGCGGAGGTGAACGGAAAGGCCTACCATGCCGACGAGAGGGGGTTCGCGCTCGTATCGGGCAGGACGGCCGCGCTGCAGTCTATGGGTTACCAGGTGGTGGACATCAACTACGACCAGCTCGCCGACCTCGAGAAATTCGATGCGATGTTGAAGGTGATCACCACGCGGCTGGGCATCCGAGCGCACAGGCGGACGGCGGTCTTTCTCCGCCGCCGCGACGACCTCCATCGCATCCTGTTTCCTCGCGGGCGGCGAAACGGCTGACGGCGCTGAATGCTCGGCTGGCGCTTGGCAAACCTTGGCACTTTGCTGAAGGTTTGGGTGGGCGCTTGGCAAACCTCGGCACTTTGCTGAAGGTTTCTGCGAGATCGCTGAGTAGACGGCCCGCTGGCATTCCTAAAACCCAAGGTACAGAGCTTGGAGAAAAACGCTCTACTTTGACGATGCCAAAAAACCTTCAGCAAAGTGCCAAGGTTTGGATGCGAGATCGGCAAACCTTCAGCAAAGTCCCGAGATTTGCGCGTGGCGAGAGCGGCAGGCGGGGTTGGGGCCGAACTGGCGGCATGGAGGGCCCGAGATGCGACATGACATGGGGGCAGGAGGGCGACATCGGGGGCCGGGAAGGTGGCATGGAGGGGCTGGGCGGCATCGGGGAGGCATGGCCTGGGTGGGGCGGGAAGGCGGCATGGTCTGGGGTGGGTACCGGGCATGCGACACGACGTGGAGATCGGGGGTAGCGGGGTAAAAGCCGCTCGCGCGGGCGGCCGCACACACGGGCGGCCGGAGGGCGACCGGCCGGGCGTTGCGGAGCTCCTGCGACCGGCCGCGCCCCCAGAGTCCTCCCACCCCGCACTCGTAAAGCCCGTGCAAGGGTCGGTGGAAAAATCGTCTGGCAAAACGGCATTGATGATATAGTGGTCGCGACGGCGGGCCCCTGGGTCCGATGCTGTCATGACGATACGCAGGGCTAAGAGAGAGGCTGCAGTGAAACCTAAACCCCGACCACACAGTCGCTAGCCCCTGCGGGTGCCCTTCGCGGTGCGCGCCGGGGTCGCGCGCACACCTTCCGAACGTGAAATCCGAGAAGGAGCACCATGAACTACTTTTCCGAGCTGCTCGGCACCCCCGTCATCGACTCAACCGGGGAGAAGATCGGCGTCGTCAATGACCTGGGCATCGCCACGGGCGAGGTCTTCCCGCACGTCACCTCCCTGGCTTTCCAGGGACCGGGCAAAACCCCCTTCATGATCAGCTGGCGTAAATACGTCGACCACGTCGACGACGACGGCGTCGCGCTCAACTGCCCCGCCACCGACATCCGCTTCTCCTACTTGCAGCCCGATGAGGTCCTCCTCGCGCGCGACATCATGAACAAGCAGATCGTCGACACGCAGGGCCTCAAGGTCGTGCGGGTGAACGACATCAAGCTCTCGAGCTCCGGCGAGAACCAGCTCCGCCTCCTCGGCGCCGAGGTGGGCGCCCGCGGTCTCCTCCGCGCCATCCACCCGCTGCTCGAGCGCGTGGTCTCGCGCATCGCCAAATCCCTCGGCCGCCCGCTCTCCGAGGACATCATCGCCTGGAGCTACATGGACCTGCTCGAGCGGAGCATCAAGCAGATAAAGCTCTCCGTCTCCCACAAGACCCTGGGCGAGCTCCATCCGGCCGACATCGCGGACATCATCGAGAAGCTGGACCCGCGCCTGCGCGGCCAGGTCTTCGCCCAGCTCGACACCGCCCAGGCGGCCGAGGCCATCTCAGAGTTCGACGATGACGAGCTGCGCTCCGAGATGCTCGAGGGCCTCTCCGACACCGACGCCTCCTCGATGCTCGCCCTCATGGACCCCGACGACGCCGCCGAGATCATCGACGAGCTCGATTACGCGAAGGCCGAGAAGCTCCTGCGCCTCATGGGCGTCAAGGAGGAGAAGGCCATCCGCAACCTGCTCGGTTACGCCGAGGACACGGCCGGCCGCATCATGACCTCGGAGTTCGTGGCCCTCCCGGCCACCGCGACCGTGGGAGATGCGATCGAGGCCATCCGCAAGCTCGACGACGACTTCGAGAGCGTCTACTACGTCTACACCACCGATCCCGCGGGCGCGCTCACCGGCGTGCTCTCGCTTCGCACGCTCATCGTGGCCGAGCGGGAGGAGCGCCTGCGCGACCTTGCCTTCAAGGACGTGGTCTGGGTCGCCCCCGACCTCGACCAGGAGGAGGTCGCCGAGGAGATGGCCAAGTACGACCTCGCGGCCATCCCCGTCTGCGACGAGAACCAGCACATCCTGGGCATCGTCACCGTGGACGACGCCATGGACGTCATGACCGAGGAGCACGCCGAGGACCTGCAGATCGCCGGCATCGGCGCGGGAGACAACACCACGGGCGAGAGCTCGCACGCCATCACCTGGTTCGCGCAGCGCCAGTACTGGGTCATCGTGTGGGCCGCCGCGAGCGCCGCCATCGCCGCGGTCCTCGGTGCGGAGCATCCCGCCGAGCCGCTCTTCATCTACCCCATGGCCTTCATGCCCGTGGCGCTCCTCGCCGCGGCGCGCATGGTCGCCTTCGTGAAGAACTACTTCCTCGAATACGATCGTCCCGAGGACGACACCAAGCCCTACCTCGGCTTCTTCCTGCAGAACACCCTCATGGGCGCGGCGCTCTCAGGTGTGGTCTACGTCTCGAGCCAGCTCGTGGCCGTTGCCGCGTTCCCGGACGCGACCACCCTCGCGGCGCAGGCCTTCCAGTGGAGCTCGCTTGCCGCGATCGGCACCGTCTTCGCGAGCTTCCTGACCGCGGTCGTCTACCTCAAGGTGCTCTTCTCCCGGGAGGAGCGCGATCTCAGCACCTCGGGCACGGCGCTCTCCCTCACGGCGACCTGCATCGCGACCGTGGCCTTCTCGGTGGCCTCGACGGCGGCGCTCCTGATGGTCCTGGGCGCCTAGGGGTGTGGTCGCATGACGAAGGACACCAAGAAGAAGCTGACGCTCGGCGCCATCCTCGGCGCGATGGGGCCGGGGCTGCTCGCGGCGCTCTCGGGGAATGACGCGGGCGGGATCGCCACCTACTCGAGCGCCGGCGCGAGCTACGGCTACGGGATGCTCTGGATGCTGCCGGTCATGACCGTGCTGCTCATCGTCACGCAGGAGACGGCTGCGCGCTGCGGATGCGTGACGGGCAAGGGCTTCGCGTCGCTCATCCGCGAGAAGTTCGGCGTCCGCCGGAGCGCCATCGCCATGGGCGCCCTGCTCGTGGCCAACATCGCCGTGACCATCTCGGAGTTCGCGGGCATCGCGAGCGGGCTCGCCCTCTTCGGCATTCCGGCCACGGTGTCGGTTCCGCTCTCCGGGCTCCTCATCTGGATGCTCACCATGTCGGGGAGCTTCCGGCGCATCGAGAAGATCCTCCTGCTCATCAGCTGCGTGTTCGTGACCTACGTGGTCGCGGCCTTCCTCGCGGGCCCCGATTGGGGCGCCGTGGGGCTCGCCACCGTCACGCCGGGGATCCAGGCCGACCCGAGCTACATCTCGCTCGTGGTCGCGACGATCGGCACCACGATCGCGCCGTGGATGATCTTCCTCGCGCAGAGCAACGTGGTCGACAAGAACGCTGACGAGGGCGAGCTCGCGCTGCAACGCATCGACGCGATCTCCGGCGCGGTGCTGGCGGACATCGTGGCCTGGTTCATCATCATCACGACGGGCACGGTGCTCTTTCCGGCGGGCGTCCAGATCGCCGACGCGGCCGACGCCGCCCTCGCGCTCGAGCCCATCGCCGGCCAGTTCTCCACCGTGCTCTTCTCGGCGGGCCTCGTCGCCGCGAGCTTCCTGGCGGCCTGCGTGCTGCCGGGCGTGACGTCGAGCGCGGTCTGCGAGGCCTTCGGCTGGGAGCGCGGCGCCGACCGCAGCTGGGGTGAGGCGCCCGTCTACCGCGGCATCATCACGGCGATCATCGCCGCCTCGGCGGTCCTGGTCATCTTGCCGGGCGTCGACCTGTTCCAGATCATGATGGGCTCGCAGGTCATCAACGGCATCCTGCTCCCGGTGCTTCTGGTCTTCCAGGTCTTCATCGCGCAGGACGGCCACATCATGGGCCGGCACCGCAACAGCCGGCTCTGGAACGTCCTCACTTGGATCACGATCGCGGTCATCACGGTGCTCACCGTCGTGATGTTCGCGCTGCAGGCGATGGGGTACTAGCGCCCGCATCTGCGCCCCCGGCATGAAAAAGCCCGCATCCGATGGGATGCGGGCCGCTTCGCCTCACTTCTTGCGGCGACGGTCCTTGAGCCAGTACAGCCCGGCACCGAGACCGCAGGTGACAGCGAGGAACAGCAGGAAGGTGAGCTGATCCACGGGCCTCACACCTCGATGATCTGACTGAGCAGGTTGCCGGCGTCCTCGACGAACTCGTCCTCGGAAGCCGCCGGATCCTCCATGCCCCACCAGTTCAGCAGCAGGCGGACGATCCCGCCGGCCGCGAACTCGGCCGCGCTGTCGGACTCCGGGTCCTCGGAGGGCGCGATGCCGTAGCGCTCGCGCAGGGCGTCAGCGACCGCGTCGCAGATGACGCTCGACATCGTGCCGAACATCGAGCTCTGCATGATGTTGTCCATCAGGCTGCCGTTGCTGAGGAGCACGCTCGCGAGCCGGTGCAGGATCTCCTGGCGCTCGGCCATGAGGTCGCGCTCGCTTTTGTCGGAGGGGAGCGGGCCCAGATCGAGGATCGTGGCGCGGAGGCTATCTATATAGAAAGCGAAGAAATCATCTTTGTCTCTGAAGTGCTTGTAGAAGGTGGTCCTCCGGATCATCGCCTCGTCACAGAGGGCCGCCACGCTGATCTTCTCGTATGGCATCCGCGAGAGGAGCTCGGTGAAGGCATTGTTAAGAGCGCGATACGTTTTCTGAATTCGTAGGTCCATGAAACACCCTCCTTATTCACACAAGACAGAGCACCGCAATTATCTCAGGGATCTTATAAAACGGCAACGTAAAATACAGAATTTGAGCTGCCGTTTCTTCCCTGACGGATGGATGGGCATGTGGTTCGCAACGGGTGGGGGTATACTCAGGCTATCCCGGTGCGCGGAATCGAACGCGCCCGTCGAGAGATTGGACTGCAGGATGATCCCCATCATCATCGGCATCGTGGTCGTGGTGGCTCTGGTGAGCCTCGTCGCGGGCATCTACAACAACATGGTCACGTTGCGCAACCGCATCGATAACGCTTGGCAGCACATCGACACCCAGCTCCAGCGCCGCAACGACCTCGTCCCCAACCTCGTTGAGACCGTGAAGGGCTACGCCGCGCACGAGAAGTCCACCCTCGACGCCGTCATCAGCGCCCGCAACACGGCCGTGGCCGCCGTCACGCCCGAGCAGAAGATGGACGCCGACAACGTCCTCACCGGCGCGCTCCGCCAGCTCTTCGCCGTGGCCGAGTCCTACCCCGATCTCAAGGCGAACGCCAACTTCAGCCAGCTCCAGGGCACGCTCGAGGACACGGAGAACAAGATCAGCTACGCCCGTCAGAGCTACAACGACTGCGTGCTGAACTACAACAACGCCATCCAGACCTTCCCGGGAAACATCTTCGCGGGGATCTTTCAGTTCAAGGAGCGCTCCGGGTTCGAGGCGGCCGAGGCAGCGCGGTCCGTTCCGCAGGTCAAGTTTTAGGTTTTCATATCGCGGCGCCCGGGCCGAGGTCCGGGGCTCGCGGGCTCTGGCTGCTGAGTCACCCGTCATCACGTCATAACACGCCCGCGCGCCCCGCCGATGGGTGGCGTGCGGGCGCGATGGTGAGGGATCGATTGTGTCAGCAGTGAGAAAGCAGCGCTACATTCCGGCGCTCGACGGCGTCCGCGCCATCGCGGTCATCGCGGTGGTCCTCTACCATCTGCGGCTGCCGTGGATTCAGGGCGGCCTCTTGGGCGTGACGATGTTCTTCGTCATCTCGGGCTTCATCATCACGCGCCTGCTGATCAACGAGGTCGCCCAGACCCGGAAGATCGATTTCAAGCGCTTCTACCTGCGCCGCGCCCGGCGCCTGCTGCCGGCGATAGTGGTGGTGGTGCTCGTGACGGTTGTGCTCTGCGCCCTCTTCAACCACGTGATGCTCACGAAGATGCGGCCCGACATCCTGCCGTCCATGCTCTTCTTCAACAACTGGTGGCAGATCATCAACGACGTGTCCTATTTCAACGCGCTGGGGGACCCGTCGCCCCTCACGCATTTCTGGTCGCTCGCCATAGAGGAGCAGTTCTACCTGATCTGGCCGCCCGTCCTTCTCTTGCTATTCCGGGCGGGGCTGGGGCGGCGCGGCATGCAGGCGGCGGTCCTCGCGCTCGCTGCCGTCTCCGCGGTGGCGATGGCCGTGCTCTACACCCCGGGCGCAGACCCGAGCCGGCTCTACTACGGCACCGATACGCGCGCCTTCTCCCTGCTGCTGGGCGTATGGCTCGCCTTCGTGCCGCCGCGCGCGCTCGACGGGGCCTCGGGGCGGCGCGGCCGGGCGCTCGAGGCGGCCGGCGTAGCGGGGCTTCTGGGCCTGCTGGCGATGTTCGCGCTCACCAACGGCTACACGTCCTTCCAGTACCAGGGCGGTATGGTGCTCTGCTCGGTGCTGACGCTCATGCTCATCGCCGGGGCGGTGCGCGCACGCCCCGACGCCCTGCTCGCGCGGGGGCTCAGCGCTGCCCCGCTCCGTTGGGTGGGAACCCGCTCCTACAGTATCTACCTCTGGCACTACCCGCTGCTGCTGCTCATGAACCCCTCGAGCAACGTGCAGGCGCGCCCCTGGTGGGCGACGGCGCTGGAGCTCGCGGCGGTGCTTGTGGCTGCCGAGGCGTCCTACCGCCTCATCGAGACGCCGTTCCGCCACGGGGCCCTCGGGCGCTTCGTGGCTGCGGTGCGGGGAACGGCCGTCCCGACGGCGGACGCCGGCGCGGGCGCGGTGGCCGCGGTGGGCTCCGACGCGACGGATACGGCGGCCGCGGCAGCCGCGGTGGCCGCAGCAGACGCCGTCTCGTCGGCCGTGGCGGCCGCCGCGGACCCCGACGCCGCGCCCGCTCCGCAGACGGCGGCAGCCCCCGCCGGCGAGTCCCTCGCCGTGGGGTCGACGGGAGCATGGGACCCCCGCTCCGCCAGCGCGGGCGCCGGCCCGATCGCGCTCCTCAAGCGCGCCCGCTCCCGTGCGGCGGGGCTCGTCCCGTCCGCCCTGCGCACCCGGGTCGCCCGCATCGGCGCGGGGAACCTGGCGGCGGCCTCGGCCTTCGCGGTCCTCCTCATCGCCGCCGGCATCTCCCTCGCCGTCGTGCCCGACACCTCGGCGCTCAGCGAGGAGGGCGCGGCCGCCCTCGCGCAGTCGGGCTCCTCTGAGGACGGGGGCGGGCAGAAGGCCTCCTACGCCGAGGGCGCCTACGACATCCTGATGATCGGTGACTCCGTGTCCGTGCGCGCCGTCCCGTATTTCGAGGAGACCTTCCCCCACGGGAAGATCGACGCGCACGTGAACCGCCAGTTCGGAGCCGGCGTCGAGCTCCTGCGCGAGTACGTTGACACGGGGCAGGCAGGCGGCATCGTGGTCATGGCGCTCGGCACGAACGGCCTCGTGACCGACGAGCTAGTCGATCAGGCGATGCAGATCGCCGGAGCCGACCGGCGCGTGGTCTTCGTCACCACGCGGAGCCCGCAGCCCTGGGTGGGCGACACGAACGCGGCGCTCGCGCGGGCCCCGGAGCGGTACAAGAACGTGCGGGTGGTCGATTGGTACGGCTACAGCGAGGGCCGAAACGACGTCTTCGACGGCGACGGCACGCACTTAAACGAGGACGGCGCGCGGACCTACATCCAGCTCATCAAGGATGCCGTCGCCGACGTGCTGCCCATTCACGCGGAGGAGAACAAGGAGGCGCTCGCCGAGGCGCAGCGGCAGCGCATGACCGATGTCGCGAACCGCGTCCTCAGCGTGATGGCGAAGCGGGTGTCCGCGGTCACCACGAAGCAGTAGCGGCGCGGGGTGCCCCTGAGCGCTCAGGTCGGCGCCCGCCCGCACGCGCGCGGCCCGGGCGCCGGCGGGATGCGAGGGATGCTATGATGTACACCGCGATGGAGAGATGGCAGAGCGGTTGAATGCGGCGGTCTTGAAAACCGTTAGGCGCGTGAGCGTCTCGGGGGTTCGAATCCCCCTCTCTCCGCCATCGCCCACTTATCGCCTCCCACACCTTAGTGAGAACAACGGCTATGCTTGATGCCACGGGTACCCGTGCCGGCTGCCGCTGCGAGGGAGGCCATGCGAACCATGCGTGAGACAGATGAGCGCTTCATGCGCGAGGCCCTTGCCGAGGCGCGTGCCGCCGCCGCGCTCGGGGAGGTTCCGATCGGCGCCGTCGTGGTGCACGAGGGAGAGGTCATCGCCCGCGCCCACAACCGCCGCGAGCTGGATGGCGACCCGTCGGCCCACGCGGAGTTCTCGGCGCTCGTGGACGCGGCGCGCGTCCTCGGCCGGTGGCGGCTCACGGGTTGCACGGTCTACGTGACGCTCGAGCCCTGCGCGATGTGCGCGGGCCTGATGGTGAACGCGCGGATCGATCGCTGCGTGTACGGGGCGGCCGATCCCAAGGCGGGCGCTGTGGGATCGCTTCTCCGCCTGCATGACGACGCCCGGTTGAACCACCGGTTCCCGGTCACAGCCGGGGTTCTTGAGGCCGCATGCGCAGACGAGCTGACGCGGTTCTTCCGCGCGCGGCGCGGGGAGCGGCCGCGGGGCGCGGCGGGCGATGACGCGCACGAGGGGGCGCGGGCGGACGCGGCGGCCTGCGGCTGCGAGGGCGCCCACGGCGCTGCGGACGCGGGAGAGGCCTCACCTCGCCCCCTGCGCGTGCTCGTCGCCGTGGACTCCTTCAAGGGCTCGGCGACGAGCGCCGAGGCGGCCGCCTGGATCGCGGAGGGCATTCGCGATGCGGCCCCCGGCGCAAAGATCACCTGCCTGCCGGTGGCCGATGGCGGCGAGGGGCTGCTCGAGGCGATGCACGCCGCGATCGGCGGCACGATCGTGGCCGCGGGGGCCACGGGTCCCCTGGGGGAGCCGATAGCCGGCCGCTACCTGCGCTCAGACGGGATCGCTGTGGTCGAGGCGGCCGTAGCGGCGGGGCACGGCCTCACTGACGGCTCCGATACCCAAGCGCGCGCGGCCTCGAGCTTCGGCGTGGGCGAGCTGGTGCGGGCCGCCATCGAGGGCGGGGTGCAGACGGTGTACGTGGGACTCGGCGGCACCTGTACGAGCGATGGCGGGGCCGGGTTCCTGCGGGCGCTCGGCGGCCGCATCGAGGACGCCGAGGGAGGTCCGGTGCGCCCGGGGCTCACCGGCGTGGGCGAGGCGGCGCGCGTGGACCTCGGCCCGGTGACGGAGGCGCTCGCGGGCGTCGAGCTCGTCGCCCTGGCTGATGTGCGGAGCCCCCTGGTGGGGAAGGCCGGCGCGCTCGCCGTGTTCGGGGCCCAGAAGGGCCTTGCCGACCCCATGGCCCACGACGGGGACATGGTCCGCTTCGCGCGGCTGTTGGACGGTGCGCGCCCCGCCGCGGTGGGAGCCGCCGGACCGCAGCGCTTCCGGTCGGTCGTGGGGGTGCCGGGCGCGGGCGCCGCGGGCGGTCTGGGCGCGGCCCTGCTCGCCGTGGGCGCCCGGCTCGAGTCGGGGGCGGAGGCGGTGCTTGACGCCGCGGGCTTCAACGACGCCGCGCGCCAGGCTGACCTCGTCATCACCGGCGAGGGGCACCTCGATACGCAGACGGCCGCCGGCAAGGTGGTCGCCGCGGTGGCGCGGCGCTCGCGGCGGCTCGGCGTGCCGACGGCGGCGGTCGTGGGCGGGCGGAGCGCAGACCTCTCCGGGGCGTACCGGGAGGGCGTGGATCTCGTGGTAGCGGCCCCGCGCGAGCCGATGCCCCTCGCGCGGGCCCTCGATCCCGCGGAGGCCCGCATCAACCTGAGGTGCGCCGGCGAGACCGTCGCCCGCGCCTTCTTCCTCCGACCGTAGCGGCGCCGCGCTCCGCGTCCGGCCGGTATCGGGGCCTCGCGTCGGCGAGCGGTCGGAATCGGGCCGCGAGCGTCTTGCGCCTTGGATGCCATTTCCATTCCCTTGGACACGTGCACGCCTGGCCCGCGTCCAACCGCATCGTCGCCCTCTCGCATACGCTGTGGTTGCTGCAGCAGGCGGGAGTGTCGTCCTCCCGCGCCGTGTAACCCCGGTTTGGGAGGGAATGGATGAAACCAGATATCCAGGGGGCCATGAAGCGCTTCTCAGGCGCGATCATCAAGCCCGTCTTGTTCCTCGCGGTGGCAGGTATCCTGCTCGCCATCAGCGTCATCCTCAAGATGGATGGCATGCCGGCGCCCGTCGCCGAGCTCGGTAAGCTGATCTACACCTGCATCAACGCCGGTGTCGTGGGCAACCTCGGCATCATCTTCTGCGTGGGCCTCACCTGCGCCTTCGCGAAGAAGCGCCAGGGGGATGCCGCGGTCATCGCGATCTCCACCTTCATGGTCTTCCTGTACGCCAACAACGCCTGGCTCACCAACAACGGCATGCTCGTCGATCCGACGAACGGCCTGTATGGCACAGGCCAGGGCATGGTCCTCGGCATCCAGGTGGTGGACACGGGCGTGTTCATCGGCATCATCCTCGGCTGCCTGAACGGCTGGATCTTCAACAAGCTCTGCGACACCAAGTTTCCCGAGGTGCTGAGCACCTACGCCGGCACGAAGTTCGTCTTCCTCGTGGCCGTCTTCGCCGCGGGCGCCGTGGGAATCGCTATGTGCTACATCTGGCCGGTGGTCAACGGGCTCATCAACAGCCTCCAGAACTTCATGTACGCGGCCGGCTATGCGGGCCAGGTCGTCTACGGCTTCCTGAACAAGCTGCTCATCCCCACGGGCATGCACCATCTGCTCTGGATGCCCTTCATGTACTCCCCGGTGGGCGGCACCGTCCAGATCGCCGGCGAGGCCGTGTCGGGCTCCTACAACATCTTCATGGCCGAGCTCGGCAACACCGCGAGCATCACCGCCATGGACGAGTCCATCCGCTTCAGCCTCCTCGGCTTCGGCAAGTGGTTCGGCACGGTGGGCACCATCCTGGCGTTCATCAGCGTCGCCAAGCCCGAGCGCCGTGCCCAGGTGCGCGCCATGCTCGTCCCCGCCGGCCTCGTGGCCATCCTCGCGGGCATCACCGAGCCCTTCGAGTTCATGTACCTCTGGGCCTCCCCGATTCTCTTCGTGGTGAACGCCGCGCTCGACGGCATCTTCCAGACCATCCTCTACGCCAGCGGTTTCCGTGCCCTGCTCACGGGCTTCATCGAGACGGTGCCGGGCCTCATCGCCCTGCCGGCCGAGCTATCCCACTGGTACATGGTCATCCCGGTCGGCCTCGTCGCCACGGGCGTCTGGTTCATCGTGTTCCGCACCCTGATCCTGAAGCTCGACCTCATCACCCCGGGCCGCGAGCTCGAGGATGACGAGGCGGGCGCCGGCACCGGTGACGCCGCCCAGCTGAGCGATGAGAGCGTCGCCACGATCATCGAGGGCCTCGGCGGTCCCGAGAACATCACCAACGTCTACAACTGCTTCACGCGCCTGCGCGTGGACGTGAAGGATATGTCCCTCGTTGACGAGGACAAGATCAACCAGGTCAAGAACAGCGGCATCGTGCACGGAGGCCCGAACAACATCCAGATCGTCATCGGAATGAAGGTTCAGGAGCTCTGCGAGGCGGTCAACACCGCCCTCGGCCGCGCGGTCGCCTAACCCCTTCCCTTCAGGTACCAACCAACGAGAGTTTGGAGCACATCATGATCAAGGACCAGTTCACCGTATGCATCGTCGGCGGCGGCTCGCGCTACACCCCGGGCATCCTGAAGATGCTCGTGGCGGAGAAGGAGCGCTTCCCGCTCGCGAAGGTCATCCTCTTCGACAACGAGGCGGAGCGCCAGGAGAAGGTCGGCGCCTACGGCCGGATCCTCATGAAGGAGTACTACCCCGAGTGCGAGGTCATCGACACCACCGACCCGGATGTGGCGTTCACCGACATCGACTTCGCCTTCATGCAGATCCGCGCCGGCCGCATGATGATGCGCCGCAGCGATGAGCACATCGCCCTCAAGCACGGCTGCATCGGCCAGGAGACCTGCGGCGCCGGCGGCTTCGCCTACGGCATGCGCTCGATCCCCGCGGTCTGCGACCTCATCCGTCAGATCCGCGAGCGCTCGCCCGAGGCCTGGGTTCTCAACTACTCGAACCCCGCGGCCATCGTCGCCGAGGCCACCAAGCGCGTCTTCCCCGGTGACAAGCGGATCATCAACATCTGCGACATGCCAGTGGGCATCATGAACCAGTATGCTGACGAGCTCGGCGTGCCCCGCAACCAGATCGAGCCGCGCTACTTCGGCCTCAACCACTTTGGCTGGTTCACGGCCGTGCTCGACAAGGACACCGGCGAGGACTACCTGCCGCGCCTGCGCGAGATCTTCAGCCAGGACCTCCCCGAGGACGCCTTCAGTGACATCGACGCGAGCTGGTCTGAGACCTTCCACTTCATGCGCAAGATGGTGCGCGAGTGCCCGGAGGGCATGCTCCCCAACACCTACCTGCAGTACTACCTCTACCGCGATCACATGCTCTCGATCGAGGATCCCGAGCACACCCGCGCCGACCAGGTGCTCGAGGGCCACGAGAAGCAGACCTTCGAGATGATCGAGGAGGTTGTCGCCGCCGGCAAGCTCGAGGGCACGAAGTACGCCTTCACCCTCGAGGACCTGAAGGACGATGACCACGCGACCTACATCGCCGACCTCGCCTACGCGCTCTCGCACAACACGCACGACATCTTCCTGTGCATGACCGAGAACACGGGCATCGTCTCGAACCTCACCGAGGGCATGATGGTCGAGGTGCCGTGCATGGTCGGCACGAACGGCGTGGAGCCCCTGAACGTGGGCGAGATCCCCACCTTCCAGAAGGGCCTGCTCGAGAACCAGTACGCCTATGAGAAGCTGACCGCCGACGCGGCCCTCGAGGGGAGCTATCGCAAGGCCCTCGACGCGCTGACGCTCAACCGCCTCGTGGGCGACACCGACCTTGCCCGCGCCCTGCTCGATGACTACATCGAGGCCAACAAGGGTTACTGGCCCGAGCTCAGCTAGGAGGCCCGTTGACGCGGGATCCGATCGGATTCGGCCGATCGTGAGGGCGGGCGCGCGGAGGGGATCCGCGCGCCCGCCTTGCGTTAGAGTTGTCGGAGCAGCCGATGCCGGGCGGGTGTCCCGGCGCATCGTGAGGAGGGCCCATGCCACGTCCGTCTCCCCTCGAGCGGGACATCATCCAGGCCCTCACGAGGCACATCTCGCAAAACGAGGAGGTGTCCCTCACGGAGCTCGCGGCCGAGTGTCATGTGGCGAAGAGCACGGTCGTGAAGGCCGTGCAGAAGCTCGGGTTCCGCGGCTTCGGCGACCTGACCTACAGCGCCCGCTTCAACGCGCAGGAGCGCGGCGGTCTCCTGCCGCGCCGGCTCGTGGAGGGGGATCCCGAGGCGGTCGCGCGCGAGCTCGCGGAGCGGTTCGAGCGGTGCCGGGGGAGGCACAACCTGATCTTCTCCGGGGATCGGCGGCTGAGCGCCCCGCTGGCCTCGTATATGAGCCGCAAGCTCGCCATGTTCGACATCTTCGCGACACCGTCGTACGACTACGCGATGGTGCGCGCGGCGGCGGGGCCGCAGGGGGCGGGTCCGGGCGGCTTCGCCCTGTTCTTCTTCCATCGGGAGCTCCCGGCCCAGCGCGGCCTGGGGCAGCAGCCTGGTTTCGGCGAGGGGATGTTCGCGGCCGCGGAGGCGGCGGGCTTCCAGGTGATCGTCTTCTCAGATGACGAGCGGGCGCTCCAGGACCGTGCCGACCTCCTCGTCCGCATCGCCCCGAACGGCGAGGCGGATGTGGACCTCTACGCCGTGAAGGCGCTGATGCTGTTCGAGATGGCGCTGACGCGGGTCTCTGAGATGCGGGGTGGGGCGGATGCGTGAGCTGAGCGAGAACGATCGCGTGGTGTACCGCCTGGTGCGCGAGGCGGCGCGCCGGGGTGAGCGGCCGACGGTGAGCGAGGTGGCGCGGGCCGCCGGCATGGCGCGCTCGAGCGTGGCGCATGTGGCGACGCGCCTCGGCTATCGGGGCTGGGTCGACTTCACCTCGCAGCTCGCACGCTACTTCGCCGTGGCCGGCAGCGAGGACCTCGCGTCCGACAGCGTCCGGATCGTCGCCGAGGAGCTCATGGCGGCGCGGCCGAGCGCGGTATTGGTCGATGCGATCGGCGATGCTGAGATCTGCGGCGACCATCTGGTGGTCCGCCTCTGCGAGCGCGGCTTCCGGGCGGCGCCGTTCAGCCCGGGGGTGGCCGGCGCCCTCGGCGGCGAGGGGGAGGGGGCCGGCGTGCTCGCGGTGATCAACGAGAGCGGGATGTCCCTCTTGCCGTCGTGTCTCGCGGCCGCTGAGCGGGGGTATCGGATCGTCGCCGTCACGGGGAGCCACGACACGCCGATCTCGAAGCTCGCGGACGTGAACGTGGTAATCAAGAGCAACAAGTCGGTGGTCGAGCGCTACGAGCCGAATTACTTCACCGCGGGCGTCCTCGTGTTCTGGGAACGCGTCCTCGCTGCCCTCGACCGGGCGTGATGGGCGTTCTGGCGCGGGCCTCGACGGGCGGTCCTCGTCGGGGTATCATAGGTGCCCACGCCTCGCGCGTTCGATGGGTTCGGGTGACGATACGTTCCGAATCTGGTCAGGTCCGGAAGGAAGCAGCCATAAGGAGCCTCTGACGGGCACCCGTTCCCATCGAGCACACGGGGCGTTTCCCTGTCTCGGCCCCACGGGGCGCCGTCCCTCGCCAGCCCGCTCCGCGTCGCACGTCCCTGTTCCGGGGGCGAAACACGCCTGCGCTATCATGTGAGCGTCTGTCCCGGGCAACCGATGCGCATCGCGAGGGGAGCCTATGCTCGAGATCCTGAAACGGTTCTGGCGGCCGTATCGCCTGGATTTCGCCGCAGGCCCGGCCTGCAAGCTGCTCGAGGTCATCTTCGACCTGCTCACGCCCCTCGTCATCGCGCGCATGATCGACGAGGGGGTCCGCGCCCGCGATCTCTCCATCGTTTTCCGATACGGCCTCATTCTTTTGGTCATGGCCGTGGTGGGCACCGCCTTCGCCCTCGTCTGCCAGAAGATGGCCGCCCTCGCCTCGCAGGGCATCGGGACCGACGTGCGCCGCCGCCTGTACGCCCTCATCAACGAGTTCGCCTACGCCGAGCTCGACCGCTTCGGGACCCCCTCGCTCATCACGCGCATCACCAACGACGTCAACCAGGTGCAGCTCGCCGTGGCCCTCGGCGTGCGGCAGCTGATCCGCTGGCCGTTCCTCGCCGTGGGGTCGATGGTCGCGGCCCTGCTCATCGATCCTGCCCTCGGCCTCGTCTTCCTCGTCACGGCGCCCATCATCGGCGCTGTCTTCTGGGCCGTGATGTCCCGCTCCATCCCGCTGTACCGACGCATCCAGGGCATGCTCGACCGGATCGGCCTCCTTACCCGCGAGGGCCTGTCGGGCGTCCGCGTCATCCGCACCTTCGTGCGCGAGGACCACGAGCGCGAGCGGTTCCGCGCGGCCGCCCGCGAGCAGGCCGACCTCTCCATCGCCGTCGGCCGCCTGAGCGCATGGCTGAACCCGGCGACCTTCCTCGTCATGAACCTCGGCGTCTGCGTCATCCTCTGGCAGGGCGGCGTGGCCGTGGACACCGGCCGCCTCACCCAGGGTGAGGTCGTGGCCTTCGTGAACTACATGACCCAGACGCTGCTCTCGATTGTCTACGTGGCGAACCTCGTGATCGTCTTCACCCGGGCGAGCGCGAGCGCGTCGCGCATCCTCGAGGTGCTCGACTGCGAGCCGAGCATCGTCTCGCCCACGGGGGCGGCAGATCCCGCGGGGGCCACCTCGCCCGCGTGTGCTCCCGATACCCCCGCCGTGCGCCTCTCCCGGGCCACCTTCTCGTTTGGCGACCGGGCCGTGCCCGCCGTGGACGACGTGACCCTCACCCTCCCGCAGGGTGGGACCCTCGGAGTCATCGGCGGCACCGGCTCGGGCAAATCGACCCTCGTGTCGCTTCTCCCGCGCCTCTACGACACCACGTCGGGCACGGTCGAGGTTCTCGGCGCCGATGTGCGCTCCTGGCCCCTGGACGCGCTTAGGAACACGATCGGCCTGGTGCCCCAGGCGGCCACGCTCGTGTCGGGGACCATCCGCTCCAACCTCCTCTGGCGCGATCCGGACGCCTCGGACGACGAGCTCTGGCGCGCCCTCGACACCGCGCAGGCGAGCGAGTTCGTGCGCAAGCTCACCGACGGGCTCGATGCGCCGGTGGAGGCCGGCGGCAAGAACTTCTCCGGCGGCCAGCGCCAGCGCCTGACCATCGCCCGCGCCCTCGTGGGCGAGACGCGCATCCTCATCCTCGACGACTCCGCCTCGGCCCTCGACATGCGCACGGACGCGGCGCTGCGCCAGGCAGTCTGCGACCGGTCCCGCGCCGCATCAGCGCCCCTGACGACGGTGATCGTCTCCCAGCGGGTCTCCGCGGTCCGCGGCGCCGACCAGATCCTCGTCATGCGCCGCGGGCGCGCGGTGGGGATCGGCACCCATGAGGAGCTGCTGGGGAGCTGCGAGGTGTACCGCGAGATCTGCGCGTCCCAGGGGCTCGCGGTGCCGTCGGGGGAAGACGCGCCGGGGGCGGATTCCGCCCCGTACCAGGCGGCCGTGCGCCCGAACGATGGGGAGGGGAGCGAACGATGAACCCGTATGCCTCCACTGGATCCGTCTCCACCGTGGTCGCGAGCGCGGGCGGGGCCGATGCCCTGGCCGTTCGCGACGCGAGCGGCCGACCCGTGCCGCCGATGCCCGCACGCGAGGTCACGTCCCGCCTGCTCGCCTGCGTGCGGCCGCATGCCGTGCCGTTCCTGCTCTCCTTCGTGGCCGCGACGGCCTCGGTGGCGCTCCAGCTCTACGTGCCGATCCTGGTGGGGGAGGGGATCGACCTCATCCTCGCTCCCGGGGAGGTGGGCTTCGCCGCCCTCATGCCGTTGCTCGCGCGCTTGGGCATCGTGGTGGCCCTCGCGGCGCTCACCCAATGGGTCCAGGGCTACTGCGTGAGCCGGCTCACCTACGTCGTCGTGCGCGACCTGCGCGTGCAGGCGAGCGAGAAGGTCGGCCGCATGCCGATCTCGTTCATCGACGCCCATCCGCACGGCGATCTGATCTCGCGTGTGGTGAACGACGTCGACCTCGTGGGCGACGGTCTGCTGCAGGGGCTCACGCAGCTCTTCACCGGCGTGGTGACCATCGTGGGGACGCTCGCGTTCATGCTCAGCCTCTCGGTGCCCATGGCGCTTGTCGTGGTGCTCGTCACGCCACTCTCCATCCTCGCGGCCTCTGCGATCGCGCGCCTCTCCAACCGGAGCTTCGCGGCCCAGCAGGGGATTCTCGGCCAGCTCAGCGGACATATCGAGGAGTACGTGGGGAGCCAGCGCCTGGTGTCGGCCTTCGCGTTCGGCGACCGCGCGGAGGAGCGCTTCGACGCGCTGAACCGCGAGCTCTACACCGCTGGCGAGCGGGCGCAGTTCCTGAGCTCGCTCTCGAACCCCGGGACGCGCTTCATCAACAACCTGATTTACGCCGTGGTTGCCGTGATCGGGTGCGCGTGCGTCATCACGGGGTGGCCCGCGCCGCTCACCGTGGGCGGCGTGCAGGTGTTCCTGTCCTACGCCAACCAGTACACGAAGCCGTTCAACGAGGTCACGAGCGTGATCACGCAGGTCCAGACGGCCTATGCGAGTGCGCGCCGCCTCTTCGCGCTGCTCGACGCCGCGGAGGAGGACCCCGATGCGGACGACGCACTCACGCTCGCGGATCCGCGCGGCGCCGTTGAGCTCGCGCACGTGGACTTCTCCTATGTGAAGGGCCGGCCGCTGCTGCGCGACATCTGCGTCGACGCGGAGCCGGGCGCCCGCTTCGCGCTCGTGGGGCCCACGGGATGCGGCAAGACGACCCTCATCAACCTGCTGCTGCGCTTCTATGATGTGGACGCCGGGGCGGTGCGCGTCGACGGCCACGATGTGCGGGACCTCACGCGGGCGAGCCTGCGGCGCGGCTTTGGCATGGTGCTGCAGGACAGCTGGCTCTTCGAGGGGACGATCCTCGAGAACATCGCCTACGGCCGGCCGGACGCCACGCGCGAGGAGGTCATCGCCGCGGCGCGGCGGGCGCATGCGGACGGTTTCATCGAGGCGCTGCCGGACGGATACGACACCCTGATCGCCGAGGACGGCGGATCGTTCTCCCAGGGCCAGCGTCAGCTTCTCTGCATCGCGCGTGTGATGCTCACCGATCCTGCGGTGCTCCTGCTCGACGAGGCCACCTCGAGCATCGACACCCGCACGGAGCTGCAGGTGCAGGCCGCGTTCGATGAGCTCATGCGGGGGCGCACGAGCTTCGTGGTGGCGCATCGGCTCTCGACGATCCAGGGCGCCGACTGCATCCTCGTCATGCGCGACGGCGAGAGTATCGAGCGCGGCACGCAGGAGGAGCTGCTCGAGCGGCACGGCTTTTACGCGAGCCTGTACGAGGCTCAGTTCACCGGTGCGAAGGCGTGACGGCCCGGTGTCGGACGATGTTTCGTCTCGAGATCCCATATCGACTTCGTAACGAAAGAAATTGAGGTTCCTTTCGTTTCAGGCTCCCATATTGATCCCTTAACGAAAGAAATCGCGATTTCTTTCGTTAAGGGATCAATCCGTCCGACCCAAACGAAAAGAATGGGACATTTTTTCGTTAAGGCGGGAGAAGATGGGACGGAGGCGAAAGCGCTTTGGCCGCGCGCGGCCTCATCCCCCTGCGCCCCTACAGGACCTCGACGCCGGCGTTCGCGCAGGCCTGCAGGAACTCCTCGGGCAGCTCGCCGTCGCTCACGACGATGTCGACCTGCTCGAGGTCGCAGACCGTGAACGTGCTCCGCTTCCCGACCTTGCTCGCGTCCATGAGCGCGATGACCTCGTCGGCCCGCTCGATGCACGCCTGCTTGAGGCTCGTCTCCTCGCTCGACCCGCAGGCGATGCCGCCGCGCGTCGTGTACCCGGTGACGCCCATGAAGTACTGATCGAACGAGAGGGTGCGCACGCTGGCCTGCGCCTGGCTCCCGTTCAGGCTCATGCTGAACCGGTTGAGCTCGCCGCCGGTCATGTAGACGGTCGGCCGCTCCAGGCGGGCGAGTTCCGCCGCGCAGGTGATGCCCGAGGTGAAAAGCATGATCTGCTCATCGGGGAAGGCCGCGGCGAGCGCTGTGGCGGTACTCCCCGAATCGAGGAAGACGGTCGTGTTCGGCTTGATGAGCTCCACGGCCTTGCGGGCGATCAGACCCTTCGCCTCCGTGTGGCTGCCGGCGCGGGTGGCGAGGAGGCCGTCCGTCCCGATGATCTGCTCGACCGAGCGGGCCCCGCCGTGGATGCGCACGAGACGCCGGTCGGCGTCGAGCGCCTTGAGGTCGGTGCGAAGCGTCATCTCGGAGACCTCGGGGAACGCCGCCTTGATCTGATGGAACGAGACCGTGCCCATCCGGTTCACCAACTCGACGAGCTCGTTGCGCCGCTGCTGCATGTCTGACCTCCTCAAACGTCTCCCGTATCATAGCAGCTTGCCCGGGGTGCGCGGCAATCTTCCCCCACGGGGCGTGCAAAAGGGAGGCGCCGCGGTTCCGAGCCACGGCGCCTGGGGGATGGGTTGGAGCGCGTCTGCGCCCTCGCGGCGCGGTGCCTTCCTAGGCCGCGGTCCAGTGCTCGAGCAGGTAGCGCTCAGCCTCGGGGCACCACAGGCCGCGGTTCGCCTCGACGATGTCGGCGAGGCCGGCGAAGCGCTCGTCTGCCGCGGCGTGGTCGCGAAGCTCATCGAGGGCGATGAGTGGCATGCTCACGTGCGTGTAGATGAGCTTCTTGCCGCCGGGGATCTTCGGCAGGTTGAGCGTCGTCTCGGCGGCGGCGTCGAGGCCGCCCACGTGCGTGACCATCACGGCGGGATCGATGCGGCCGGCGGCCGTGAGCTCGAGCGACTCGACCTCGTCCGCGGTGTTTCCGCCCGTGGTGCCCATGACGTGCGTGGATCCGTAGTGCACGTCGTAGAAGTTGATGGGCGCGGAGAACTGCTTGTCCGTGGGGCCGGCGAAGAAGTTGAGGCAGCCGTCGCGGCCGAGGATCGCGGCCGAGAGCGTCACCACGGGGGCGACGGGCGCGTAGCAAAGCACGTCGTCGAAGCCGGTGCCGCCGCTGATCTCACGCAGCGCCGCCGCCTGGTTCTCGAACTCCCCGTTGTTGACGAAGACGAGATCGATGCCCGTCTCCTCCCTGACCTCCGCGGGTGGGAAGAGCACCGCCGCGCGGTCGAGGCGGTCCTGGTCGATGTCTGCCACCACGACGAGGCCCGGTCGGCGGTCGCAGTGGAGCGCGTAGGTGAGCGCGCCGAGGCCCATGGGCCCCGCGCCGGCGACGATCGCGAGCTTGCCGCCCTCGCGGATGCCCATCTCGTGCTCGTAGACGCCCATCTGCGTGTGGTAGGCCGCGTGAAAGGCGCCGATCGAGCAACTCATCGGCTCGGCGAGAGACGCCTGGTAATAGGCCTCGCCGGTGTACTCGAGCAGGCAGTCGCTCTCCATGACCTCGGCGGGGAGGATGCAGTAGGTGGCGTCGCCGCCGCAGAACTCATAGGAGTAGCCCGGGGACCACATGGTGCCCTGGTAGTTCAGGGCGGGCTGGATCGTGAACTTCATGCCGGGCGTGAAGCGGTCGGCCCATTTCGCCCCCACCTCGACGATGTCGCCGGCGAACTCGTGGCCCATGATCGCGGGGTGCTCGGCCACATCCTCATGCACGCGCTTGTGCTCGACACCGAGGGTCGCGCACTTGTACGATGACATGCAGATGCTGTCGGAGACCACGCGGACGAGGATCTCGTCCTCGCGGATGGCCGGCAGCTCGAACTCATCGAGGCGCAGATCGTTGGCGGCATGGAGGCGCACGGCCTTTGCTTTCATGGCGGTTCCCTTCTCGTGGGGGATGCAGAGCGCATCCTAAACTGTTGTTATAAAAGTCATTGTCATCCTATATCGGAGCAAAATGCTGTCAATATAAAAGTTCGAAGTTTTATAAACAAAGCACATAGATACCGTTCAAACTCAAAAAACTACCGTTAACGGGAAAAATGTCATTCACGTTATGATTGTTGAAACAAAAGAATAGTCTGACAAGCATCGTTTCAACATCATGGGTCAAAGGAGGGGACATGGCAATCAGGGACAAGGTGTCGTCGTTCGGGAAGTTCTTGTCTGGCATGGTCATGCCGAACATCGGCGCGTTCATCGCGTGGGGCTTTCTGACGTCGCTGTTCATCGAGGCGGGCTGGCTTCCCAACGAGCAGTTCGCGAGCATGGTCGGTCCGATGCTCAGCTATCTGATCCCGATTCTCATCGCCGCGCAGGGCGGCTACATGGTCGGCGGCGACCGCGGCCGCGTCATCGGCGCGATCGCGGTGATCGGCTGCATCCTCGGCGCGCCCGACACCACGATGCTCATGGGCGCGATGGTGATGGGCCCGATCGCCGGCTGGGTCATCAAGACCTTCGACCGGCTCATCGACGGGAAGACCCCCGCCGGCTTCGAAATGCTCGTCGACAACTTCTCGCTCGGCATCATCGGCATGCTGCTCGCGATGCTCGGCTGCGTGGCGGTCGGTCCGATCATGGATACGATCCTCGCGCTGCTCATGGGCGGTGTGCAGTTCCTCATCAGCTACAGCCTGATGCCGCTGCTCGCCATCTTCATCGAGCCCGCGAAGGTGCTCTTCCTGAACAACGCCATCAACCACGGCATCTTCACGCCGATCGGCATGGCGCAGGCCGAGACCGCGGGCCGCTCGATCATGTACATGCTCGAGGCCAACCCCGGGCCGGGTCTGGGCGTGCTGCTCGCGTACTGCTTCTTCAGCCGCGACTCCAAGGCGCGTCAGTCGGCCCCCGGCGCCGTGGTCATCCACTTCCTCGGCGGCATCCACGAGATCTACTTCCCCTACGTCCTCATGAACCCGCGCGTGATCATCGCCCCGATCGTGGGCAACATCGCCGCGATCGCGTGGTTCACCTTCACGGGCGCGGGCCTGACCTCGGCCGCCTCACCCGGATCGATCATCGCCTTCATGTCCATGACCCCGCCCGACCTGATGGTCACCAACTTCGTGGGCGTGGCGCTCGCCGCCGGAATCTCCTTCGCGATCGCGGCCCCGATCGTTCGCTCCGCCGCCGCGGCCGACCTCGAGGGCGCGGCCGAGAAGATGCGCGAGATGAAGGGAGCCTCCGAGGCCGCCGCGATCACGGGGACTGAGGGCAGCACGATCGTATTCGCCTGCGATGCGGGCATGGGCTCCTCCGCCATGGGCGCGACCCGCTTCCGCAACCGCCTGGCCGGCTCCCGTCCCGACCTCAAGGTGCTGCATTCGAGCGTGGACACGGTGCCCGCCGACGCCGACATCGTCGTCTGCCAGCGGGCGCTCTCCGAGCGGGCGCGCCGCAGCGCCCCCGCCGCGCAGATCGTCACGATCGACAACTTCCTCGACGACCCCGAGCTCGACTCCCTGTTCGAGGCCCTGACCACGATGTCCCGGGCGCACGAGCTCGTGGCGGGCGGCATCGCCGCGCCCGCCCTCAAGGAGACAGGGCAGAAGAAGGCGCCGGCGCTGGAGATCTCCGAGGCAGACGTGCAGGTGGGTCTCGCCTCACTGCCGCGCGAGGCCGCGATCCGCGCCTCCGGCGAGCTGCTCGTGAAGAAGGGATGCGCCGATGCGGGCTACATCGACGCGATGGTGGCGCGCGATCGCCTTACGAGCGTCTACCTGGGCATGGGCGTCGCGATCCCGCATGGAACGGCCGAGGCGAAGGACGCCGTCAAGAAGACGGGCGTGGTGATTCAGCAGTACCCCGAGGGCATCGACTTCGATGGCGAGAAGGCCTACCTGCTGGTCGGCATCGCCGGCAAGGGCAACGAGCACCTGGACGTGCTCGCGTCGATCAGCGGCGTGCTCGAGGACGAGGCCGTGCTCGAGCGGATGAAGACCACCGATGACGCGAGCTGGATCGTGCGCGTGCTGACCGAGGGGAGGTAGCGCGGAGCGGGTGCCACATGGGGCCTGATCGCCCCCGAGGCCATATCCGACCGCATCGCGACGGCCGCCGGCAGCCCACCGGCGGCCGTCTCGCTTCTCAGTGGCCGGAGCGGGCCTGTGCAAGTTCTTTGTAAGGTGCGTGGGTTGTTTCTGATGAGGGCGGATTCGTCGGTATAGTTGAGGACGGCTGAACCGCATCTGAACCGTCCTCTTTGGAGCCGCATGTCACACGCTGTGGAGTTCGTATCCACCCAGCTGCCCCTCCGCCGCGCCCGCAACGTGCGGGATCTCGGCGGGTACCCCTTCACCGATGAGGCGGGTCGCGCGGGCACGACGGCCTTCGGCGTCTTCCTGCGCGGCGCCGCCCTCGGCGGGCTCAGGAGCTCCGGCCGGGCCATGCTTCGCTCCTACGGCCTCGCCCGCGTGATCGATCTGCGGAGCGCCTTCGAGCTGCGCCATTGGCCCGACCCCTTCCACCGCCGGCCCGAGCCCGGGGTGGCGTACGTGAGCGTTCCAATGCTCGACCAGCTGAACTCCAATGGCCTCACCGGCCCCTTCCCCGAGCGCATGCACGATGTATGCCGCGACTTGCTGGAGCACGACGGCGCGAGCATCGCGGCCGTGATGCGGGCGCTCGACGGCCCGGGCTGCGCGCTCTTCCATTGCCGCGCGGGAAAGGACCGCACGGGCGTCATCGCGATGCTGCTGCTGGGGCTCGCCGGCGTCGATGACGCCCATATCGTGGCCGATTACGAGGCGACGAACCGGTTCATGGGGCGCCTCCTCGCCGCTCAGCGCCTGGGCGTGACGATCCTGCTGCGCCGGTCGGTCCCGAGGTGCCTTTTCGAGGCGGCCCCCATCGAGATGGAGCGAACCCTCGCGTTTCTGCACGAGCGTTTCGGCTCGGCGCGGGCGTACCTCGCGGGGCACGCCGGCTGCGAGCCCGATCTGCTCGATCGGCTCGCGGGGCGGCTGCGGGGAGCGGCACGCGACTGAGAGGGTGCGGGGGCCGATCGACGCCATCGCGCCGTGGTCGAGCGGGTTTTGCAACGGCCGCGCCCCCGCCTGCGAGCAGACGGGGGCGCGATGGAGGACGCTCTGATGAGCGGGGCGCTACGCCTCCAGGGCGCGACGCGCGAGCTCCAGGCAGCCCATGACACCCTGCTTGCCCTCAAGGCTGTTGTTCACGATATAGGTGTCGATGTCCTCGAGCTCGGGCGTGACGAGGTAGCCGTTCAGCAGCTCGGCGGCCTTGGCGCGCGCGAGCGGCACGATGGGGGTGTGATCGGCCACGCCGCCGCCGATGATGATCTTCTTCGGCGAGTAGCAGAGCGTGTAGGTCACGAGCGCCTGCGCCAGGTAGCCGGCGAGCAGGTCCATGGCCTCGGGGTCCCCGGCGAGCTCGCTCGCGCGCTTGCCCTCCCAGCGCTTCTTCACGCCCGGGCCGGCGATGAGACCCTCGAGGCAGTTGTCGTGGTAGGGGCAGCCGCTGTGCTCGCCGATGGTGTCGCGCGGGTCGCGGGAGACGAGCACGTGGCCGGCCTCGGGGTGGAGCATGCCGTGCACGAGCTGGCCGTTCACCATCACGCCGGCGCCCACGCCCGTGCCGATGGTGAGGTAGACGGCGGAGGAGAGGCCCCGGGCGCAGCCGAAGGTGGCCTCGCCGAGGCAGGCGGCGTTGACGTCGGTGTCGTAGCCGCAGGGGACGCCGAGCGGGCCGGCGATGCTGCCGAGCAGGTCGAAGTATCGCCACGGGGTCTTGGGCGTCTCGAGGATCTGGCCGAAGCGCGGGGACGCGGGGTCGACGGCGGTGGGGCCGAAAGCACCGATGCCGAGGGCGGCGATGCCCTTGTCCTCGAACCAGGCCACGATCGCGGCCGTCGTCTCCTCCGGGGTGGTCGTGGGGATCTCGGCGCACTCAACCACGGTGCCGTCGGCGTAGCCCGTCGCGCACACCATCTTCGTCCCGCCGGCCTCAAGGGCCCCCAGCAGCTGCTGTTCCATGATTCGCTCCCTTTCTGGGCACAAGGCGCATGCCTCGCCTATCCTGTCTCCCATCATACGTTGTTTCAATATCAAAATCTTTATGAAACACAAGGGGAATCTTGGCGAGTGGGCATCGGGGAGTTGAACGCTCTGCGCGGAGCGGGGCAGCGGTGCCCTTCGACCCGGCTTGGCTAGATACCATAGCGATATACTGGTATTTCAAACAATTCCACACGAACAAAACGAAGATACCGTTCACCCTCACTTTTCTACCGTTTACCCGCTTTAAATCCCTTTAGTGATGTGGATTGTTTCACCTATAACTATATTGATGAAACAACGAGTTGGCACCGGCCAACGGGTCGATGTGAGAGGAGGGGACATGGCGGAGTTCGATATCGCCAACGTCATCGAGGAGGACCTGATCGCTCTCGATCTTGAGGTCTCAAGCAAGGAGGAGATGCTCCAGCGCCTGACGGACCTGCTCGAGGACCACGGCAAGCTCAACGACCGGCAATCCTTCTTCAACGATGTGATGTGGCGCGAGGGCGAGGGCCAGACCGGCATCGGCATGGGGGTCGCCATCCCGCACGGCAAGTCCGCGGGCGTGACGACGACGGCCCTCTCGATCGGCGTCGCGAAGGAGCCCATCGCGTGGGAGTCCCTTGACGGGGAGCCGGTGCGCGTCGTGATCCTCTTCGCGGTCACCGAGGGTGACTCGGATGTGATCCACCTCAAGCTCCTGCAGCGCGTCGCGATGCTCCTCGCCCACGAGAGCTTCGTCGAGCAGCTGCATGCGGCTACCACGCCCCAGCGCATCCTCGAGCTCCTTGAGTCCGATCCAGAGAGCTACGACGACTGATTCTGTTTCAAACCGTTGGATCCAGATGCCCCGCCGATCTGGTGCCAGCGAATGAACGTGCGGCGGGATGAAGGGAGAGGGTCGTGAAACTGGTTGCGATCTGCGCGTGCACCTCGGGTATCGCGCACACCTACATGGCCAAGGAGAAGCTGCGTCGTGCGGCGGAGTCGTTGGGGCATGAGATCCACATCGAGACCCAGGGGACGATCGGCGTCGAGGACGAGCTCACGCCCGAGCAGATCGCGGAGGCCGATGCCGTGATCCTCGCCGTCGACATCAAGGTCGACACCGCGCGCTTCAAGGGCAAGCGCACCATGGAGGTTCCCACGAGCCTCGTGCTCAAGGCCTCCAAGCAGATCATCAACAAGATCGAGGAGAGCCTGTAGGGCTCATGGACCGTGCCGGCGCGTCCGGCCGTTAAGAACAGGGGAAGGTCATGAAAAAGGTTCTCAACGACATAAAGAAGCACATTCTCACCTCCATCAGCTACCTGCTTCCGCTCGTGGTTGCCTCCGGTCTGCTGATCGCCATCGGCAACCTGCTCGGCGGGCAGAACATCTCCTCCTTCGAGGAGCTTACCGTCCCGAGCGCCCTCACCACCGTGGGCGTCTTCGGCATGGGGCTCATCCCGTCCTTCATCGGCGGCTACATCGCCTACTCGATCGCCGACCGACCGGGTATCGCGCCGGGTTTCCTCATGGGCCAGATCGCGTCCTTCCTGAACGCGGGTTTTCTGGGAGGCCTGATCGGCGGCCTGATCGTGGGTTACATCGCGCTTGCCATTGAGAAGAACCTCAAGGTGCCCAAATGGGCCGAGGCGCTCATGCCCATGATGATCGTCCCCACGGTCTCGACCATCATCGCCGGCCTCATCATGCTCTTCGTGCTCGGTGCCCCGCTCATCAGCTTCACCCAGGCGCTCACGAACTTCATCACCGGCCTCGACCAGTCCCAGAAGCTCGCGTACGGCTTCATCATCGGCTGGATCGGTTGCATCGACTACGGCGGAGCGATCTCAAAGGTCCCGAACCTCATCTGCGACGGCCTGATGGCCGATGGCATCTACGGCCCCGAGGGCATCAAGGTCCTCGCCGCCATGGTTCCCCCGTTCGGCGTCACCTTCGGCCTGCTCCTCTCCAAGGTCATCAACAAGCCGATCTTCAAGAAGACGGAGGAGGAGAACATCAAGATCGCCTTCCCCATGGGCGTCTGCATGATCTCCGAGGGCGTCATCCCCATCGCGATGAACGACCTGCTCCGCACCGTGATCTCCACCTCCATCGGCTGCGGCGTCTGCGGTGCCATCGCCTTCTCCATGGGCGTTGAGAGCCGTGTGCCCTCGGGCGGCGTGTTCGTGATCCCGGCCATGGCCGAGCCCCTCTGGGCCGTTGTGGCGCTGCTGGCCGGCTCCTGCGTGACCGCGGTGCTGCTGGTCCTCATCAAGAAGCGCCTCACCCCCGAGCAGATCGACGACCTTGATATCGAGGTTGAGGACGTCGAGCAGGAGGTTGACCTCTCCGGCTTCTCCCTCAGCTAAGAAGACCCTGCACGCCGCACGCGACCCTGACCGGAACACGTAAGAAGGAAGCGCTCCATGTATGAATCAATGAAGGGTATGCTCGCCAAGGCGAACAGCGAGGGCTACGCCGTCATGGCCATCAACGCCTTCAACCTGGAGACCGCGCGCGGCGTGATCTCTGCGGCCGAGGAGATGGGAGCCCCCATCATCATCGACCTGCTGCAGGACCACGTGAAGGCGTACTTCGACTGCGACATCCTGACGCGGCCCATCATCAAGATGGCCCAGGCGTCCCGTGTGCCCGTCGCGATCAACCTCGATCATGGGCACGACATCGCGCACCTCAAGCGCTGCCTGCACGAGGGGTTCTCGAGCGTGATGTGCGATGCCTCTGCTTACGATCACGAGGTGAATGCCCGGATCACGCGGAGCATCGTTGAGCTGGCCCAGACCTATGGGGCGAGCGTCGAAGCGGAGATCGGGAGCTTTGGCCGCTCTGAGGGAGGTGACGTCCATCTCACCGAGGATGCGATGTACACGGACCCCGACGTCGCGATCGAGTTCATCCGCAAGACAGGCGTCGACTGCCTCGCGATCAGCTACGGATCCACGCACGGCGATTACCCTGAGGGGTTCGTACCGACCTTCCACTTCGACATCGTCGAGAAGATCAAGTCGGCCACCGGCGCGGCGCTGGTCCTCCACGGCGGCTCCGGCGCGGGGGATGAGAACATGCGCGCATCCGTGAGGGCCGGCATCAACAAGATCAACGTCGGCACCGACTACATGACCGCGCAGCGGGCCTTCGTGGCCGATGCGCTCGCGAGCGATCCCGACTATGACTGGCCGCAGCTCGTCCAGGACAGCTGGGCAGCTGGCGCCGAGGTCCTCAAGCACTACATCGAGCTCTCGGGTTCAGCGGGAAAGGCGTAATCGAGGAGGCGAGAACCAATAACCCGGGGGCGCACCCCATGCACGCAAGTCAACTCATTGAAAGGTAAGGACAAACGATGCTCATCAACATGAACCAGATGCTCGACATGGCCAAGGAGAAGCACTTCGCGGTCGGCGCGTTCAACATCTCCGAGTCGAACCTCTTCCGCACGGTCGTCGAGGCCGCCGAGGCCAACGACGCCCCCGCGATCATCTCCGTGCACCCCACCGAGCTCGATTACTGCAAGGATGACTTCATCAAGTACGTCGTGGCCCGCTGCGGCAACAGCCCGGTTCCCTTCGTCCTGCACCTCGATCACGGCGACAGCATCGATAGCGTGATGCGCGCGATCCACTGCGGCTTCACCTCCGTCATGATCGACGGCTCGCTGCTTCCCTTCGAGGAGAACATCGCGAAGACGGCCGAGGTCGTCCGCTACTGCCACATGCTCGGCGTCTCGGTTGAGGGCGAGCTCGGCACCATCGGCGACACCGGCACCTCCATCGAGGGCGGTATGACCGAGGTGAAGTACACCGATCCGGACGACGCCAAGACGTTCGTCGAGCAGACGGGGGTCGACTCCCTCGCGATCGCCATCGGCACCTGCCACGGCCTCTATCCCAAGGGCGTGACCCCGAAGCTGCGCATGGACGTGCTCAAGAGCATCAAGGCCCTCGTCGATATCCCGCTGGTGCTGCACGGCGGCTCCGGTAACCCCGACTCCGAGGTGGCTGAGGCTGTCGAGATCGGCATCCAGAAGGTGAACATCTCTTCTGACTACAAGAGCGCGTTCTTCATCAAGGCCCGTGAGATCCTCTCCCAGGAGGGTTCCGGCTGGGATCCCAACAACATCTTCCCGGCCTGCATCGAGGCGGGCAAGGCTGTCATCGCGCAGAAGATGGAGCTGTTCAACTGCGTCGGCGCCGCAAAGTTCTACCGTGAGGCCGGCACCGCCCAGTGGCGCCAGGAGCTGAATTAGCCCCTCTGCGGCAAACGGCGGATCAAAGGGGGCTTCACGGCCCCCTTTTTGCTGGCGGACGGGGGCGGCGGGCACATTCGCAGCTAGGGTATGATGGGGGCAACGTGTGGAGGTGAGGTGCATATGAAGCCGAAGGGCAGCGTCATCAACGAGATCTGCTCCCTGTACGACCGCCTGAGCGAAGGGGAGCGCAAGATCGCCGATTTCGTGCTGGCGCATCAGGGGGAGGTCCCGGCGATGACGACCCGTGAGATCGCCACGGCGAGCGAGACGTCGGCCGCCACGGTGTCGCGCTTCGTGCGCCATGTGGGCTACGAGAGCTTCGCCTCCCTGCGCACCGCGGTGAAGTGCGAGGTGGGGGAGGCGCCCGGGCGCGCCGTCGCCGGCGTGGTCTCCATCGACGCCCCGCGGGCCTCGCTCGAGACCATCCTGTTGGCCAAGAACCGCGAGCTCTTCGATACGATGAACCTGATTGACGAGGGGGAGCTCGTCAAGGCGGTGCGCCTGATCGAGCGGGCCGGTTCGATTGAGTTCGCCGCCGTGGGGAACTCGATCCCGGCGGCGCTCTCCGCGTCGTTCCTGCTCGCGCAGATGGGAATCAGATGCGGCTGCGCGCCCACAACCGAGGCCATGATGCTCTCGACGCTCTCGTTGCGTTCGGACGACCTGCTGATCTTCATCTCGAAGTCGGGCCACTCGAAGCGCCTGAATTCCATGATGAACAACGCGATCGACGCGGGCACCCCCACGATCGTGATCACGAACATCCCCGACTCCCCCTTGGCGCGCCGGGCCACCTGCGTGCTGCACGCCGCCACGCATGACAAGGCGCTCAACAGCTCCATGCCGTTCTCGCACAACTCCATCAACTACATCGTTGAGGTGCTGTTCTTGCTGCTTTGCTCCGATACACCGAACATGGGGGACCACGCGGGGATCATCTGGCGGTCGCTCGGGGAGGACAAGGGCGTCGAGGGCGAGGTCTTCTAGAGACGCGGCGCAGGTGACCGCATTGTAAGCTCTTGTATACAAAAACTCGACATGGTACAGCTACTATAGGCGGATATTACGTTGAGGGCGCCTTTGCCTCGGGTCAAAAGCGCATATAGAGCAAGCAAGTGGGAGTTCTTATGCTCGTTGCCGTCATTTCACTCATCGCGTTCGCCGCGACGCTGCTTCTTGCGTGGCGGTCGCTGCGCGGCGCCGCTGCCGCGGGGATGCGCACCCCGCGCACGGCTATCGCCTGGGGCGTCGTCTTCGCCGCCATGCAGGCGTTCATCGGCGTCTACGCAGCGATCGGCCTCGTCACCGATGATCCGCTTGCCGCGCTTGTCCTGAACCTCGTGCTCGCGGCCGCCGCCGCGCTGAGCTTCTCCCGCGCGCGCGTCGCCGCGGCCCTCTGCGAGCCTCGGCCCACCGACGCGGGCGAGCTCGCAGGCCCCCGTGTCGCGCATCCGCTCATCGTGAGCGTCGTCCTCATGCTCCTTGCCGGTCTCCTCGCCGTGCTCTCCCTCGAGGTCCCCTCCAACCACGACATCTTCCGCATGTACCCGCTCTGCTTCCTGCTCGAGTGGGCGCTCGTCACGGCCCTGCTCATGGGGGTGTTCTTCATCTCGCAGCGCCGCGGCGCCGTCGCCGCCGCGATCATCGGCGCCCTCCATCTGGTGGGCCTCGCCCAGTACTTCGTCATCACGTTCAAGGCCCTGCCCATCCAGCCCGGCGACCTCTCCGCGCTCTCGACGGCCGCCGCCGTGAGCGCCGGCTATCAGTACGCGCTCTCGTCGTTCTGCCTCTACGGCCTCGCGATCGCCGTCGCCGGCATGACGTGCTGCCAGATGGCGGGCGTCCTCCGCCCCCAGCGTGACGCCCTCTGGCGCGGCCGCCTCGCGGTGAACCTGCTCGTCGGCCTCGCGTGTCTGGCTGGGCTCGTGGCCCACGTCACGCTCATCGACTACTACAACACCCTCTACGTGCAGGTGTACACCTGGCGCCCGCTCGACAGCTACTACCGTGAGGGGTTCCTGCCCTGCTTCATCTCCTCGGCGCAGGCCATCGCCCCGCGCAAGCCCGCGGGCTACACCGTCGAGGGCGCCCAGGAGCTGCTCTCCCAATACGCGGCATCCTACGACGCGGCCGACGGGGTGAGCGCCGAGCGCGCCCAGGCCGTGCAGCAGTTCAACGAGGAGAAGCCCACGGTCATCGCCATCATGAACGAGACCTTCGCCGATCTATCCATCTATCAGAACATGCACGCCAACTACCAGGGGCCTGAGTTCTTCAAGAGCCTGGGAGACACCTTGCAGCGCGGACGGCTCTTCGTCTCCGCCTACGGCGGCGGCACAGCGAACAGCGAGTTCGAGTTCCTGACGGGGAACTCCATGTCGAATCTCGGCTCGGGCGTGTACCCCTACACGATCTACGACCTCTCGAGGGCCGAGAACCTCGCCGCCCAGTTCAAGTCGCTGGGATACGACACCACGGCGATGCATCCCAACCATGCGACCAACTGGAATCGCGAGAACGTCTACAAGCAGTTTGGGTTCGACCGGTTCCTCTCGATCAACGATTTCGAGGGGGCCGAGACCCTGCGCGGGATGGTCACGGACCGTGCGACCTACGACAAGATCCTCGATCTGCTCTCGTCGAACAGCGCGCCGCAATTCATCTTCGATGTGACGATGCAGAACCACTCCGGTTACGACACGGGGCTGCTGCCGGCCGACAAGCAGCAGACCTACTACATCGACGGCGTGAGCCGCCCCGATGTGGATGAGTACCTGTCGCTCATCAAGGAGTCCGACGACGCGCTGCGCTATTTCATCAACCGTCTGCGCACACTGAACCGCAAGGTGGTGCTCGTGTTCTTCGGCGATCACCAGCCGTTCTTCCCGAGCACCTACAACGACGCCTGGTTCACGGGCGAGGACGACGCCACCCATGCCGAGCGGCTCTGGCAGACGGACTACATCATCTGGGCGAACTACCCGGTGGCGGGCCGGACCGAGACGAGCGCGACGGTGGACCTCTCGACGAACTACCTGAGCGCCAATCTCATGAACCTGATCGGCTCGCCGCTCACCGACTACCAGAAGGCCCATATCGAGCTGCAGAAGGTGATCCCTGTTATCAATGCGACGGGGTTTGAGGATGAGAACCAGCGGTGGTATCTGGCGAGCGCCTCGAGCGACGCCACGCTCGGGGAGTCCCTGCGCACGGCGCGGAGCGACCTCGCCACCCTGCAGTTCCTCGAGCTGTTCCGTGACGGCAAGGACGTGTACGCAAAGCTGCTGCAGGACGCGGCGAACGAGACGAACCCGAACCTCGTGCCGAACGGAGCGAAGTAGGGGCGACGACCCATATTCGGCTCATCGGGCCCGGGCGCACACGGTTGTTGTGCGCCCGGGCCTTTTTCATGGGCTGCCGAACATAGTGAAACGGGTTCGTGGTCAAAAACCGCGTTAATCGGTGTTTTTGAGGCTCGCGACGGACCGATTGAGCACCGTGAGCGGCTGCGGGACTCTCACCGGCGCTGACTACGTGAACGAAAAGCGAAATATGATGCTCAATTCGACTGAAGTGAGATCGGAAAAGCCGCGCGCCGCAGCCAGAAATACCGATTAACGTGATTTTTGACCAGAGACGCGGTTTGAAGCGTGCCCCGCTGCCAAAGCGAACAACAAAAGATGGCTAAAACGAAAAACCGCCCCGGCGTGTGCCGGGGCGGTCATGCGGCTCCACTCGATGCCTCACTCATCGATGCCGACGCAGCGCATCGCCTCCTCGGGAGTGTAGCGACGCACCAGGTAGCAGCGGTGGATGCGCTGGTTGCGGGCAAAGTCCTCGGGGATGGTCTCGGCGCTCACGTCCGTGAGGACCACGCCGGCCCGGGCGAGGGCCTCGGTGTCCGGCCGGAAGGTGCGGAGGTTGCAGGAGAAGACCGCCTCGCCCTCGCGGGTGAGCAGGCGGGAGAGGCCGATCAACAGCTCCACATGGTCGCGCTGGACGTCCCAGGTGCGACGGCCCATCTTGGCCGAGTTCGAGAAGGTGGGCGGGTCGCAGAAGATGAGGTCCCAGCGGTTGCGGGTCTGGCGCATCTCCGAAATCCACGTCATCACGTCGGCCCGAACGTAGTGGTGCTCAGGGCCGGTGAACCCGTTCGCTGCCATATTGCGCTCGGCCCAGTCGAGGTAGGTGTTCGAGAGGTCGACGGTGACGGTCTCCTCCACGCCGGCGTCGGCTGCGTAGCAGGTTGCGGTGCCCGTGTAGGCGAAGAGGTTCAGAAAGCGCCGGGCACCGGTCTCGCGGACGTGCTCGCGGAGCCGTGCGCGGGTCACGCGATGGTCGAGGAAGATCCCCGTATCGAGGTAGCTTCCGAAGTTGACCTCGAAGGTGAGCCCTCCCTCCTCGATGAGCGGGGCCGGGGCGGCCTGCGCACCGGCGTCATCGGCCGCGCGCCTGCCGTATTGGGAGCCGCCGCGCGACCGGGTTCGGGTGCGCGCGAACACGTGCTCGGGATCGACCTCGAGCACGACGGGCGCGATCGCGAGGATATCGAGCATGCGGGCCTGCGCGAGCGATTCGTTCACCGACTTGGGGGCGGCGTACTCGGCGATGACGAGCCAGCGCCCCGGCGTGGCGGCGCTGCCCTCGTAAAGGTCGATCGCGGCGGCATAGTCGGGGAGGTCGGAGTCGTACACGCGGTAGCAGGTGACGCCTTCGCGCCGCGCCCACTTGCGGCAGAGGCGGGCATTCTTTTTCAAGCGGTTGGCGAACTGGACGGACTCGGGTACGAGCACGGGAACCGGAGCGCCCTGTCCGAGGTCGAGGGATGCCACGGCGGTCTCCTGCGGGGCGCCGCTGCGCTCCTCCCCATCTGCCACGTCCTCGGTAAGCGGGGTGAATCGAAGGATGCGCGCCTCCTCGTTGCCGGGCATGACGCGCAGGGCCCGCTCGGCCTCGCCGAGGCTTCGGCGGAGGAGGTCGTCGCGGGTGAGGGCGGCCACGCCGAGTGAGCCGAGCTCCTCGCGCAGATCGGAGACGAGACCGAGCACGCGGCTCATCTTGGTGAGCGGGACCTCCGTGGTGTCGAGGACGATCGCGCCCTGCACCGGCGCAGGCCCATCTTGGGGCAGGGCGATCTTGCGCATGATCTTCTCAGCTTCGGGCTGCGTGAAGAGGACGCGCCCGCTGAGGCCGGCGGCCTTGAGCACGCGGCGGGCGAAGGAGACCGCCGTGCTGTTCACATCGGTGGCCACGATCTTCGCCTGCGGCGCTGGGGACGCGGCGGCCCGGGCCCCGTCGACGAGATCGTGCCAGGCGGCCTCGTCGTGGGCGGCCCAGCCCGAGAACCCCCAGCGCTCACGGCCGATGCCGGGGGCCTGCCCGGCGAGGATGGCGGCCGCCTCGAGCACGAGCCCGCCGCCTGCGCAGCAGGGATCGATCAGCAGGGGGAGGGCGCCGAGGGCGGCGTCCTCGGTGCCTTCATCCGGGCCGGGCGCGGCGCAGGCCCGCTGCCAACCCGCCTCGGCGAGGACGAGCGCGGCGTAGTCGGGGCGCAGCACGTGCGCGGGCGCGCCGGACTGCGTGGCGATGGCGGGAAGGCGCCGGAACAGCGCCTCGCCGGAGAGGTCGAGCTGGACGCTCACGCGCTCGCCGCGAATCGAGACGGCGATGCGCGCGTCGGGGCTATCGGTGTCGACGGCGGGGCGCGATCCGCGCTCATCAACGAGCCGGTCGCAGAGGGCGTCCTTCACCTTGAGGGCGGAGAAATGCGAGTTGCGTAGCTCGTCGGTGGTGCCGCGCGCGCTGACCGCGACGCTGGCCTCCGATGCGAGGACGCGCTCCCAGGGGATCGCGTAGGCCCCCTCATAGAGCTCCTCGGCGTCAACGGCCTCGAAGCGGGCGACGATCGCGAGCACGCGGCTCGCGAGGCGCGACCACAGGCAGGCGCGCTCCCCGTCGAGCGCGGACCCGGCGAAGGAGACGCGCCCCTTGAGCGGGCGGACGCGGGCGAGGCGGAGGCCCCGGAGCTCGTTGGCGAGCGCGCCCTCGAAGCCCTCGGGGCAGGTGGCGAAGAACTCAAAGGCGGGCTGCTCGCTGGGCCGGTGGCCGCGGTGTCTGGTCATGGGAACCTCTGCTTTCCGTGAATGTGGCCCCATTATCCCACGGCCGCCCCGGCATCTGCCCAGCGATGCCGAGAGCGTGATACGCCCGCTTTTCGATGGAGGAGGCCGTATCGCGCGAGCGGCCCCCGGCGGCAGCGCGGCCGCGCGCCGTGTGCGGGGAGGCGCCTGCCCCATGCGGCAGGCCGCGGTGCCGCCGGGGGTGAGCGGTCGAAAACCGTCGGCAGCCGGTTCCCCGGGCCCTCCTATCGACCGCAAAAACAGAATATCATTCGAATATACGTACATTATGATATTGTACCAATCGACCAGAGAGAGGAGGGACGCGCCCACCCGGGCTCCCCTCCCACGAGTCGCGTCCAAGGAGGACACATGTACGTCACGCTGCGAGAAGTTCTAGCCGAGGCCGAGGCGCTCAACATGGCGGTCGGCGCCTTCAACACGCATAACCTCGAGATGCTTCCGGCCATCATCAAGGCCGCGGCCGCCGAGAAGACCCCGGTCATCATCCAGACCAGCGAGGGAACGGCGAGTTACGTGGGCCATCGCAACCTCGTGGCGGTCTGCCGCTCCATGGCCGATGAGTACGGTGTCAACGTCGTGCTCCATCTCGATCACGCCAAGGACTTCAATGAGATCCGCAAGGCGGTGGACGCGGGCTACAGCTCCATCATGTACGACGGCTCCGCGCTCCCGTTCAAGGAGAACATCCTCGGCACCAAGCGCGTGGTCGAATACGCCAAACGCGGCGGCGCGTCGGTTGAGGGCGAGCTCGGCACCGTGGGCGGCACCGAGGACGGCATCGCCGTGGCCCAGGAGGACGTGCGCTACACCGAGCCCGAGCAGGCCGTCGAGTTCATCCGTGAGACGGGGATCGACGCGCTCGCCGTGGCGATCGGCACGAACCACGGCCAGTACAAGTCCAAGACGAACATCTCGTTTGACCAGCTCGAGAAGATCCGCGACGCGGTGGACGGCTTCCCGCTCGTGATCCACGGCGGTACGGGCGTGTCCGATGCGGACGTGCAGCGCGTGATCGACCTCGGTATCCGCAAGTTCAACGTGGGCACCGACCTGCTCGTCAACTGGAACCTCGCCTCCCGCAAGGCGTACGACGAGCACAAGGAGAACACCTCGAACCGCAACAACGTCCTCCCGGCGCTCGAGGCCGTGACCGAGGTTGTGACCCATCGCATCAAGCTGTTCAAGAACGTCGGGTAGGGGCGGGTCATGCAGATCGCAGACATGCTCAAGCGCGAGAACGTGCGCATCGAGACCTCAGTTGAAACCTGGCAGGACGCGATCCGCCTCGCGGTGCGCCCTCTCGAGGAGGGCGGCTACGTCGAGAGCCGCTACGCCGACGAGATCATTCGCGCGACCCACGAGATGGGCCCTTACTACGTGCTCACCGAGGACGTTGCCCTCATCCACGGCCGTCCCGAGGACGGTACCATCGCGGGCCAGCTCGCCGTCACGGTCCTGCGCGAGCCGATTCGCTTCGAGGAGGACGGCTTCGACGTCCGGATCCTCGTGGCGCTCGCGGCGGAGGACGCGGACGCGCACATCGATGTGATGCGCGTGCTCGCCGGCATCTTCATGGATGAGGAGAAGATCGTCTCGATCGCCGCGCTCGACACGCCTGAGGCGGTCTACCGCGCGTTCGTCGGCGCTACGGAGTGATAGCGCGCACCGTGTCGGTCGAGGCGCGGGCGCAGAGCCACGGGTGTCCCGTGGACCCAGGAAAGGGGATAGAGATGGTTCGGATTCTATGCGTGTGCGGAAACGGGTTGGGCAGCAGCTTCGCAGCCCAGATGGCCATCGAGGCCGTGATGAAGAAGCTCGGCGTCGCATGCAAATGCGACCACGACGGTGTCTCTAGCGTCGCGGGCACCGCGCGCAACTTTGACATGATCGTGGCTGCCGAGAACTTCCAGAAGCAGATCGAGAACGCGAACACGGGCCTCCCCTGCGTCTTCCTGCATCGCTTGGTTGATAAGAAGGAGATCGAGGAGAAGCTCACTCCGGTGCTCACGGAGATGGGCGTTCTGTAGGGACGTGGCGTTTCGGCGCAGCCCGGCTCGGGCGCCGCCGCAAGAAAGGAGAGGCCCCATGGCCATCTTGGAGTTCATCATCAACAACATCCTGACCCAGGCGTCGGTCATCATCGGCCTCGTCGCCCTGCTGGGCCTCGCCCTGCAGAAGCGCCCGGTGAACGACATCATCTCCGGCACACTCAAGACCATCCTCGGCTTCCTCGTGCTGAACGCTGGATCGAGCGTCATGCAGGGCTCGCTGAGCTTCTTCGGCGACATGTTCAACAGCGCGTTCGGCTTCAACGGCATGTCGGCCGTCGTCGCCTCGATCGAGGGCATCAACGGCCAGGCCATGACCGACCTCGGCCTCGGTTCCGAGATCGCCATCTGCCTCGCCGGCATCTTCATCGTGAACATCGTGCTCGCGCGCATCACACCGTTCAAGTACGTGTTCCTGACCGGTCAGGCCCTGCTCTGGGAGTCAACCCTCTGCGTGGTCTTCGCCTACTTCACCGGGCTCCGCGGCCTGCCGCTGATTCTCGTCGCCTCGCTCGTGGGAGGCGCCTTCGCCACGCTCATGCCGGCCTTCGCCCAGCCCGTCGTCCGCAAGATCACCGATAGCGACGACATCGCGCTCGGCCACTTCTGCACCTTCGGCTACATGTTCACCGCGCTGATCGCGAGCATCACCAAGAAGCTGTTCGGCGGCAAGGAGTCTGAGTCCGCCGAGGAGCTCGAGCTTCCCTCCGCGCTCTCGTTCATGCAGGACAGCTACCTCGCCGTCATGGTCGTCATGATCCCGTTCTATCTGATCGTCACCGCCTTCGCCGGTCCGGATGCTGCGGCCGATTACGCTGGCAAGACCAACTACATGGTCTTCGCCTTCCTGCAGGCCATGCAGTTCGTCGTGGGTCTCTACGTGCTCCTCGCCGGCGTGCGCCTGCTCCTTGCCGAGCTCGTTCCGGCCTTCCAGGGCATCTCGATGAAGCTCGTGCCCGATGCCAAGCCCGCCCTCGACTGCCCGGTGCTCTTCACCTATGCGCCGAATTCCGTCATCCTGGGCTTCATCTTCACCACGATCGGCTCGCTCATCGGCATGGCCATCACCGGCTTCATGGGGACGCTCGTCATCCCGGGCGTGATGTCGAACTTCTTCGCGGGCGGCACCGCCGGTATCTTCGGTAATGCCATCGACGGCCGCCGCGGCGTTATCATCGGCTGCATCTTCCACGGCATCTTCATCATGATCCTGCCGGCGCTGCTCTCCCCGATGCTCGCCCAGATCGGGTTCGTGAACATGACCTGCACGGATGTCGACACGGTCGTCACGGGCTTCTTCTTCATGGCGGTCCGCTCGGTGCTCGGCCTTTTCGGGGTCGTCCTGTAGCGCACTGACGTCGCAGCTAGCTGTGCTCTCGCGGGCCGCCCGTCACCCTTGGGGCGGGCGGCCCGCACCTATGCAAGGAGGTTTCCATGGGACTGTTCGGATTTGGGAAGAAGCGGGCCGATGCCGCCAAGCCTCAGGAGGCGGCTCCCGCGAATGCCGATGAGCTGCGGGCGCGCGCTGATGAGCTGCAGGGACAGCTCGCGGAGCTTGAGGGGGAGGGCCGCGTGCCGCTTCTCAACGACCTCGGCTGCGCCCTCGCTGACGCGGGGGACATCGACGGAGCCATCGCGGCCTTCGAGGAGAGTCTCGAGCTCAAGCACGTGATGGGCAAGGTCTCGGCCGCGCTCGTCAAGCTCTACAACAAGAAGCGCGCCCAGGCGGCCTCCGAGAAGGACAACGAGGCCATCGCGCGCTACATGGATAAGGTCAACGAATTGCTCGCGCTGTCGAAAGACCAGCTCCGCGGCCGCGCGTAGCCCAGGTGGAGGTGATGACCGTGGATCGCAGCCTCATCCTTCTCGCGGGGTATCCCGCGACGGGGAAGACCGACCTCACGAACCGGATCCTCGCGAGACATCCGAAGGAGCCGTTCGGGCTCGTCGCGCCCGACGACATCAAGGAGGAGGTGTGGGACGAGGTCGGGTTCGGGAGCGCCGAGGAAAAGGCGGTGCTCGAATCGGTCGTCTGGAGCCGGTATTATGAGCGGCTCGAGGCGATGCTCGCCACCGGCCGACCGGTGATCACGGACTACCCGTTCTCGGAGAAGCAGCGCCCCCGTCTTAGGGAGCTCGCGGATGACCACGACTACCGAGTCCTCACCGTGCGCCTCGTGGGCGATCCGAGCGCGATCTACGCCCGCTCGCTCAAGCGCGATCTCACCCCGACACGCCACCTCGGCCATCTGGTGAACCGCTACCGCCCGGGCGATGCGCTTGCGGATCGCTCGCAGGCGGACGCCCTCGTCACCCTTGACCTCTTCCTCGAGCGCTGTCGCACCAAGGGCTACGACCGGTTTCAGCTGGGCGAGCTCATCGAGGTCGACGCGACCGACGTCGGCGTCATCGACTACCCCGCCCTGCTCGATCGGATCGACGCCTTCCTCGCCGGTGGGCGCTAACGCGCGTTGCAGGGGCAGGATGTCCGTTCCGCTTGACGCGTCCTGCGGGCTGGGAATAATGGTATCGAGGTAAACACATCTATTCGCTTGGGAAGAGGGGAGGGGTTCATGGTGTCCAAGCTCGATTTCAGCGGTAAGAAGCAGCTGTATTACCAGCTCTACGACATCCTGTTCCAGGACATCGTGAACGACGCCTACGCGATCGGCGACCTCATCCCCTCTGAGAGCGAGCTCATGCGCCGATACGGCGTCTCCCGCGCCACCGCACGCAAGGCTATGGAGATGCTCGCGCACAACGGGCTCATCCAGAAGCGCCGCGGGCACGGGTCCGAGGTCATAGCCACGCGCCCGAACACCTCCCCGCGGAGGGTGGCCAGCTACATCAAGAAAAGTCTGTCCGACCAGCTCACGCCCGTGAAGCGCATGATCGAGAGCGGCACGGTGCCGGCCAGCGCCGAGGTTTCGGAGAAGCTCGGCGTTCCTGTCGGCACGGAGCTCTATCGCCTCTGCCGGGTCCGATGCTCGGGAGACGTGCCGTTCTACCTCGAGACGATCCACATGGAGCGCTCGTTCCTCCCTGAGGAGCCCGATCGCGACTTCTCAATCGAGTCCTGGCGAGGCTTCCTCACGAATGAGTGCGGCGTCCGGTGGAGCCGCGCGCGCCAATCCATCTACGCCGTCGTCGCCGATGAGGAGCGTGCGCGCCTCCTGCGCACCTCGCCGGGAGATCCCCTCGTATACATCGAGCGGATCTCGATCGACACGGAAGACGTCCCCCGTGAGTTGGTCCAAACCTACTACCGGGCCGACCTCTACCACCTTGAGATAGAGCTCGACGCCTGACTCGGACGTTCCCGGGAGGCCCCTTTTTCAAACGGGTATCATGACGCCATATCCCGAAAGGATGTGGAGCATGGTGCACCCCTTGGATCAAGACGCCCCCGTGGCCCTGTTCTTCGACGTCGACGGTACGATCGTGGATAGTCGGGCCGCTGTGGAGGCGGACACCGACCTCTCTGCCTGCGCGCCCAGCCCGGCGGTTTGCGATGCGTTTCGCCGGCTCCGGGCTCGTGGCCATCAGGCCTTCATCTGCACGGGGCGAACCATGAACCTCATCCCGGCGTCCCTGCGGGAGCTCGAGACCGCGGGGATCATCTGCGGGGCCGGTGCGAGCGTGTACCTCGATGGCGAGCTCCGCTTCAGCACCCATATCCCGGTCGGCGTGATCGAGGAGGCCGTGGCGCTCCTCATGGATCTCGGTGTCGAGGTGGTGCTTGAGGGGAATGAGGTGAGCGTCGCCCTCATGCGGCCCGGCGCCGTGTACGACGTGATCGCGGACGTCTCGACGGCGCACGACCTCGCCGGTGTCCGCGCCCTCGCTCCGGATCTCGCCTTCGACAAGATTTCGCTCTACACGCGCGGTGTGGCGGCGTTGAGGCGCGCCGGGGACTTCTTCACGAGCCGGTTCGACGTCTCCGATCTTGGCATGGGGGTCTCCGAGCTCACGATGCGCGGCGTCACCAAGGGCTCGGGTATCCGGCACGCGGTCGAGCTCCTGGGTCCAGGCCCGTGGACAACCTACGGTTTCGGCGACTCCGAGAACGACCTGCCAATGCTCGCGGCCGTGGATGTCCCCGTTGCGATGGGCAACGCGCTCCCGCAGGTCAAGGCTGTCGCCGCGTATGTGACGGGTCCGGTTGAAGAGGACGGCGTCGTCTCGGCGCTCACGCACTTCGGCCTGATCTAGCACCCTGGGTCTTAGGGGCGCATCGCCCCACCAACCAGTATTAATTGTGCGACGAGACGTGCTTCGAAAAAGTTAGGCACCTTGTATTGACATTAGTACGGTACCTCACTATGATTGCTGAGTTCAATTTTCAAGGAGGTGCGTCATCGTCAATGTGTGTTCAGTTTCATGAGGATGTCCCCAGCCCGACGGACACGCCCGCCGAGGCTCGAGCCCGCAAGATCTTGGAGCTGCTCGGGTACTGCGGGCACTTCCTCCACTTCAACGGGGGAGGGCGCTCGGGCCAGGCATCGATTCTCTGCCTGATCGCCAAGCGGGGCAATGAGATCTCGCAGCAGGAGCTCCGGATGCATTTCGAGCTCAAGCCCGGCTCCCTCTCGGAGATCCTCTCCAAAATGGAGTCCACGGGCCTGATCGAGCGTGCGCGAAACCCCGAAGACCGTCGACAGCTCTTCGTACGGCTCACGCCTGAGGGCATCGCGCGCGCGGCCCGCGAGCAGGAGAAGCGGATCGCCTTCCGACGGGAGGCCTTCGCCAGCTTGACCGACGAGGAGCAGGACCAGCTCGTGGAGACCCTGTACAAGATTCGCGCCGCATGGGAGGAGCGACATGATTAAAACGCTTGCCAAGAGCATCCGCCAGTACCGTGGAGCCGCCATCGCGACCCCGCTCCTCGTCATCGGCGAGGTCCTCTTCGAGGTGCTCATCCCCTTTGGGACCGCGATGCTCATCGACCGGGTCAAGGCCGGGGCCCCGCTGCCGACGCTGCTCACCTACGGCGCCGTCCTCGCGCTCATGGCCCTCATCTCGCTCGCTTTCGGTGCCGCAGCGGGTCTCACCTGCGCCAAGGCGTCGGTGGGCTTCTCGCGGAACCTCCGCCTCGATATGTTCCGCGCGATCCAGACCTTCGACTTCGCTACGATCGACCGCTTCTCCAACTCGTCGCTCGTCACGCGACTCACCACCGATGTGCAGAACGTCCAGATGGCCTATATGATGATCATCCGCACGGCGATCCGCGCACCGCTCATGGTTGTGTTCTCGTTTGCGATGGCCTATATCATGGGCGGCTGGATGTCCTTCATCTTCCTGGCGGTCATCCCCATCCTCGGGATCGCGCTCTTCGCGATCATCAAGTACGTCCACCCGATCTTCAAGAGCATCTTCCACAAGTACGACCGCCTCAATGAGTCCGCCGCTGAGAACCTCGCCGCGATTCGCGTGGTCAAGAGCTATGTGCGCGAGGATTATGAGATCCAGAAATTCGATGCGGCGGCCGAGGAGGTCCGGCGTGACTTCACGAAGGTCGAGCGCATCCTGGCGCTCAACGCCCCGATCATGAACTTCTGCTGGTACGCGATCATGGTCTTCGTGATCGGCGTCGGCGCCTACGCGATCATCGACACCCAAGGCACTCTCATCGATGTGGGCCAGCTCTCGAGCCTGATCTCCTACGGCATCCAGATCCTTATGAGCCTCATGATGCTCTCGATGGTCTTCGCCCTGGTGACGATCGCCGAGGAGGGCGCGAATCGCATCGCCGAGGTCCTCACCACCACCTCCGACCTCGTGAACCCGGACGATCCCGTGATGGTGGTCGCGGACGGCTCCATCGACTTCGACGGCGTGGGCTTCTCCTACGGCGCCGAGGGCGAGCGCGAGGCGCTTTCCGATATCGACCTGCACATCAAGAGCGGCGAGACCATCGGCGTCATCGGGTCCACGGGCTCCGCGAAGTCGACGCTCGTGCAGCTGATTCCGCGCCTCTACGACACGACCCGCGGCCGCGTGCGCGTGGGCGGCGTGGACGTGCGCGCGTACGATCTCGACACCCTGCGGAACCAGGTGGCCATGGTGCTCCAGAAGAACGTGCTCTTCTCCGGCACGATTGCCGAGAACCTGCGCTGGGGCAACGCCGAGGCCACGGACGAGGAGGTGCGCGAGGCGGCCAAGCTGGCCCAGGCCGATGAGTTCGTCCAGGGGTTCGCCGACGGCTACGACCACCACATCGAACAGGGCGGCAGCAACGTGTCCGGCGGCCAGAAGCAGCGCCTCTGCATCGCGCGCGCCCTCCTCAAGCGCCCGAAGGTCCTGATCCTCGACGACTCGACGAGCGCCGTCGACACCAAGACCGACAAGCTGATCCGCCTCGGTCTCAAGGATTACCTGCCTGAGACCACCAAGATCATCATCGCCCAGCGCACGAGCTCCGTTGAGGACGCCGACCGCATCATCGTCATGGACGGCGGCCGCATCTCGGGAATCGGCACCCATGAGGAGCTGCTGCGCGGGAATGAGATCTACCGCGAGGTGTACTTCTCCCAGAACAAGCAGAGCCACGACGATCGTGCCGAAGAGCTCAACGAAACGGAGGTGAGCGCCGATGGCCGCAACTAACTCGAACGCCCCGGCTACCGAGTCCGCCGCACCGGCGTCCGCAGACAAGGGGCGCGGCATGGGCAAGACGACCCTGCGCGTCCTCAAGATGCTGTTCGGATTCTATCCCGTGCTCCTGCCCGCCGTCATGGTCGCGATCGTCTTCAACGCGATCGTCCAGGCCGTGCCGAATATCTTCATGGAGCGCGTGCTCGCGATCGTGCAGGACAACTGGCAGCTCGGTGAGTGGGACCCCGTCGCCTCGGCCGTGATCGAGAACGTGGTCATGCTCGTGGTCTTCTACGTGCTCGGCCTCCTGGCGAACGCGTTCTGGCAGCAGGCCATGGCGATCATCACGCAGGGATCGCTCAAGAAGTTCCGAACCGCCATGTTCGAGCACATGCAGAAGCTGCCCGTGCGCTACTTCGACACCCACCTGCACGGCGACATCATGAGCTACTACACGAACGACATCGACGCCATGCGCCAGATGATCTCGCAGAGTCTGCCGCAACTCATGCTCACAGGCATCATCATGCTCTCCGTCGTGGGCATCATGCTCTATTACAGCCTCCCGATGGCGATCGTGGTCATCCTCGGCGCGCTTGGGATGGCGTGGGCCACGAAGTCCCTCGGCGGTCGATCTGCACGGAACTTCATGCTGCAGCAGAAGGCCGTGGCCGCGCTCGAGGGCCACGTCGAGGAGGCGATGGGTGGCGAGAAGGTCATCAAGGTCTTCTGCCACGAGAACGAGGCCGAGATAGACTTCGACAAGATCAACGCCGAGTGGGAGACGGCCGCCCGCACCGCGAACAGCTATGCGAACACGCTCATGCCGGTGCTCATGAACATGGGCAACCTGCTCTACGTGATCGTCGCGATCGCGGCCGGCGTGCTGCTCACGCTCGGTGCCCCGAACCTCTCGTTCTCGGGCCTGCCTCTCACGATCGCCGTGGCTGTGCCGTTCCTCAACATGACCAAGCAGTTCGCCGGCCAGATCGGCCAGGTGTCGAACCAGATCAACTCCGTGGTCATGGGCCTCGCCGGCGCGGCGCGCATCTTCGAGCTGCTCGACGAGGAGCCCGAGCAGGATGCCGGGTACGTCACGCTCGTGAACATGGCCGTGAAGGACGGCGAGCTCGTGGAGAGCGAGGAGCGCACGGGCCTCTGGGCATGGAAGCACGTCCACCAGGCCGACGGCACGGTGGACTACGTGCCGCTCCGCGGCGACGTGCGCATGGAGCACGTTGACTTCGGCTACCGTCCGGGCCAGACCGTGCTGCACGACGTGTCCGTGTTCGCGAAGCCGGGCCAGAAGATCGCCTTCGTGGGCGCGACCGGTGCCGGCAAGACGACGATCACGAACCTCATCAACCGCTTCTACGACATCGCCGACGGCAAGATCCGCTATGACGGGATCAACATCAACAAGATCTGCAAGGGCGACCTGCGCCGCTCGCTCGGCGTGGTGCTGCAGGACGTGAATCTGTTCACCGGCACCGTGATGGACAACATCCGCTACGGCAAGCTCGACGCGACGGACGAGGAGTGCGTCCGCGCCGCGAAGCTCGCCGGCGCCGACGAGTTCATCCAGCGTCTGCCCGAGGGCTACGACACGCTGCTCACGGATAACGGCGCGCAGATCAGCCAGGGTCAGCGCCAGCTGATCTCGATCGCCCGCGCCGCGGTGGCCGATCCGCCGGCGATGATCCTCGATGAGGCGACCTCGAGCATCGACACGCGCACGGAGGCCATCGTGCAGAAGGGCATGGACGCCCTCATGCAGGGACGCACCACCTTCGTGATCGCCCACCGCCTCTCGACCGTGCGGAACTCCGACGCGATCATCGTGCTCGACCACGGCCGCGTGATCGAGCGCGGCACGCACGACGAGCTGATCGCCAAGCAGGGCTACTACTACCAGCTCTACACCGGCGCGTTCGAGCTGGAGTAGGCGCTGCGGGCGCCGGGCGGGGCGTGCGCGGCGGCTGGGTGCGCGGCGGCTGCGGGCGCGTGCGCCGGTGCTGGGCGCACGGCCGCCGCGGGTTCTTGGGGCTCGGATGCCCGGTGGCCGCGGGTGCCCACGGGCCGCTCGCGCGCTCGGCTCAGTTGCGTTATTGACGGCTCTGCACAGCCGCGCGCCGGCACCCCGAGTAGCGGAAGCGTTCCCCCAGCTCAGCGCGGTTGCGTTTTTGACCCCTGTGCACACCGGTGTGCACAGGGGTCAACTTGTTTCGGAAAAAGGTGCAGAGCCGCAAGAAACGCAACTGGGATATTGGAAGCGGGGCGCAAAAAGATGACAGACGTCGCGAAATGGGTACCGTAATCCCCAAGGGCAGGCGCTGACGACGCAGGGAGGTTCCATGGGCGCGCTCGACACCATCCGAAACAACGCGAACTTCAGCGACACCGAGCGGGCCATCGCCTCCTACATCTTGGAGCACCCCGAGGACTGCTCGCGCATCTCCTCACGCGAGTTGGCGCGGCGCACCTTCACCTCGGCGACGGCGGTGCTGCGCTTCTGCCGCAAGCTCGGGTTCGCCAACTACAACGACTTCAAGGTCAACATCGTGTTCGCGCTCAAGAGCCTCGATTTCGCCGACACCATGATCGTCGACGGGGAGAGCGCGCTCGGCGCCATGAACAAGATCGCGTCGCTCGAGGCGCAGATCATCGATGAGACGCGGCGCGCTGTATCGCCCGCGGTGCTTGAGGAGGTGTCGCAGCGCCTGCTTGCCTGCCGTTACGTTGACGTGTTCGCAACCGATGCGAACGCCGAGATGGCGCGGTACGCATCGCACAACTTCTCGTACATGGGCAAGATCTGCACGGTCTATGACGATCTCGATAAGATGATCTACCTCGCGCTTGATCCCCCGGATGACCACATCGTCTTCCTGATCAGCAAATCGGGCACGGACAAGACGATCCTCGCGGCCGCTTGCCTGCTCGCGGAGCACGGGATCACGGTGGTCGCGCTCACAGCGCAGGTCGAGTCGCCGCTGGCGCGGGCGAGCGGCTACGTGCTTGAGGGCTTCTACTACCCTGAGCTCGATAAGTTCGGCGACCTCGTTTTCGGCGCCTCGGCGAAGTACCTGTTCGACGTCCTGTTCGTGATGCTCTACGCGCGCGACATCGATCGGGTCAGGGTTCTCAACGCACGCTACGACGAGCTCTACTACCGCGAGCTCGATCGCTCCGGCCAGGACGGGACCAGCCCCGTCTAGGGCGTCCCTCACGTGGCGCGTTGTTACGCGCCCGCACACGTGATTCCTCTTCTTCTGTAACGATGCGCCAGATTCCCCTGCGCCGCATGCTGGCCATGTGCTCCTCCCCATAATGCAGGTCAGCATGGAGGCGGATGAGAGGAGCGCATGTGCTGGCAGAGAACTTCCTCTGGGGAGGGGCCGTGGCCGCGCACCAGGTTGAGGGCGCGTACGACGAAGGAGGGAAGGGGCTGTCCACCGCGGACGTCCTGACCGCCGGGGCCCACGGGGTGCCGCGTCGCATCACCGAGGGCATCCTCCCTGGTGAGGTCTATCCGAACCATTGGGCGATCGACGGGTACCACCGCTATGAGGAGGACATCGCCCTCTTCGCCGAGATGGGGTTCAAGGCCCTGCGCGTCTCCATCGACTGGAGCCGCATCTTCCCCATGGGCGATGAAGAGTTCCCGAACGAGGAGGGCCTCGCCTTCTACGACCGGGTCTTCGACTGCCTGGCCTCCCACCGCATCGAGCCGGTGGTGACCCTGCAGCATTTCGAGATCCCCTTGAACCTGGTCAAGGCGTACGGGGGTTGGGCCAACCGCGAACTCGTTGCCCTTTTCGAGCGCTACGCTGTGACCTGCTTCGAGCGCTTCCACAGCAAGGTGCGCTACTGGCTCACCTTCAATGAGATCAACAATCAGTACAACTACGGTAACGACCTCTACGGCTGGACGAACTCGGGGATCCGATTCTCTCAGGCGGAGGACCCTGAGCGCGCGATGTACCAGGCTGCGCATTATGAGTTCGTCGCCTCGGCGCGTGCGGTGCGGGCCGCGCATCGGATCGACCCTAAGCTCAAGGTCGGATGCATGGTCGCCGCGACCCCGGTGTACCCCCGCGCATGCCATCCGGAGGACGCCCTCCTCGCGGTCGATGCGATGCATGAGACGTTCTTCTTCACCGATGTGCAGTGCCGCGGTGCATATCCCGCATACGCCCGCAAGCTCTTCGAGCGCCGGGGATGGGACCTTGACATCACTCCGGCCGATCTGGCCGAGCTCGCGGAGGGGGAGGTCGATTACCTCGGGTTCTCCTACTATCTCAGCAACGTGATCGACCATGCCGCCGCGAATCCGGTGGAGGATGGGGTGACCTGCTCGGATCCGAGGATGGTCGGGAACCCCTTCGTCCACGAGACGGAGTGGGGCTGGCGTGTGGACCCCGAGGGGCTGCGCACCATGCTCAAGCTCTTCGATGAGCGCTACGGCCTTCCCCAGTTCATCGTCGAGAACGGCATCGGCATCATCGAGGAACTCAACGAGGCCTGCACGGTCGAGGACGATGCGCGCATCGATTACCTCCGCGCCCATATCGAGCAGGCGATACGCGCCGTGGAGCTCGACGGGGTCGATCTTATGGGCTACCTCGTGTGGGGGTGCATCGACCCGGTCTCGTTCACCACGGGCGAGATGAAGAAGAGGTACGGGCTCATCTACGTTGACGTGAACGATGACGGATCGGGCACGGGCGCGCGGTTCAAGAAGAAGAGCTTCGACTGGTATCGACAGATTATCAAGAGCAACGGGGCTTCGCTGGCCTAGCGCCGGCGGGAAGGGAGATCGAGATGGCTTACGAGGCTGAGGGGACGAGGATCCTCGAGCTGGTTGGGGGAGCGGGGAACGTTCAGCGCCTCACGCACTGCGTGACCCGGCTGCGGTTCGAGCTGAGGGACGAGTCTCGCGCTGACACCGCGGGGCTCGAGGAGCTCGGCTACGTACTCAACGTCATCCAGAGCGGCGGCCAGTACCAGGTTGTGATCGGCCCCGCCGTCGCCGACTACTACGTAGCGGTGACCGGTCTGCTTGATTCATCGGATGAGGGCGGGGAGGAGCCCGCCTCCTCCGGTGCCGAGCAGAAGCGCGGCCCGCTTGATATGATCCTCAAGGTGGTGAGTGGCTCCTTCTCGCCGATCATCCCCCTCATGGCCGGTTCCGGCATGATCAAGGCTGTGCTCACGCTGCTCACCACGCTGGGCTGGCTCTCCGACGCGGGCTCCACCTATCTGGTGCTCTCGGCTGCGGGCAACGCCTGCTTCTACTTCCTGCCGGTCTTCTTGGGATATACGATCTCCAAGCAGCTTGGCGCCGAGCCGTTCGTGGGAGCGGCAATCGGGGCCGCCCTGCTCGAGCCGAACTTCACGGGCCTCATCGGCACCGAGGGGACTGACTTCCTCGGCCTGGGGCTCCAGGCGGTCGGCTATGGTTCCACGGTCTTCCCGATCTTCATCGCGGCGGCCGTGTACAGCCTGCTCGACCGGGCCCTGCGGCGCGTGGTCCAGAAGGACCTGCAGTATTTCGCCGTCCCCATGGTGTGCCTGCTGCTCATGGTGCCGTTCACGGCGCTCGTGTTCGGGCCGTTCGGCAACAATATCGGCAACCTGGTGGCCGACGGCGTGGCCTGGCTGTTCCAGACCTCGCGGTTCGTGGCCGGCTTCGTGCTCGGCGCGGTGTACCCCTACCTGACGGTTCTCGGCCTGCACTGGGGCTTCACCCCCATCACCCTGCAGAACCTCGAGGCCATGGGCGGCGACTACATAGAGGGTGTGGCCGTGTGCGCTGTGTGGGCTCAGATGGGCGTGGCGTTTGGCTGCATCCTGCGCGCCCGCGCCCACTCCAAGGTGCGCGATCTCTCGATTCCGATGCTGATCACGGGCTTCTTCGCCGGCGTGACTGAGCCGATCCTCTACGGACTCGTTATGAACTATCGCCGCTTGATGCTCATCGTGGCCATCGCGGGCGGTCTCGGCGGGGCGTGGAACGGTGCGATCGGCGCCACTATGGACTCGTATGTGTTCCATAACATCTTCTCGGTCGCGACGCTCTGCTATTCGCCGATGCCCCTGTTCCTCGTGGGCATTCTGATCTCGTTGGTGGCCGGTGCCGTTCTGACGGTGGCTTGGGGCGTTCCGGAAGACGAGCGGGCGAATTTCGAGGCCTGATGCGCTGGGGTGAGGCGGCAATGCCGAGGGCGTGCCGCGTGTGCCCGAACCTTGGCTGGTAGGTGAGTTGCAAGTTTTACGGCTCTGCACCTTTTTCTGAAACAAGTTGACCCCTGTGCACATCGAGGTACACAGGGGTCATTTTTGCAACGGGGATGACCTGGTGTCTCTTGGGTGATACTCAGGGGTGGCGGTGATGGGGTGCGCAAAGCCGCAAAAAACGCAACTGGCACGGTGGCACATCTGCCCCCGAACGGCCGCGCGTCACCCCTGCCCGGATCCCTGCCCGTCGCGGCGCTTCCGGCCCCGGCCGCGGCGCAGCACGCCAGGTTCGTAGCCCGCGCCCCGCCGCATGCGTGCGACGGCCGCCAGCAGCGGATCGACCTCGGGGGTCGCGCGCACCTTGGTGGGCAGCGGCTCGTCGATACCGGCATGGCGGAAGTTCCCCACGAAGCTCTCGTTCGGCACGACGCTGATGACCGCGCGAGGGTCCACGCTGCGCACGAGCTTGATCGCGTCGCTGACCTCATACGTTGAAAGCACGGCATGGATGATGCCCACGGGCTCGCCCGTGAACGCGCCGGTGGCGTTGATGATGCTCGCCCCGTGGTCCATCTCGATGGTGTACGCCCGCGCCACGTCCGTCGGCCGCTTGGTGGTGACGAACATGACGGACCGCTGGTAGCGGTGGTAGAACTCGTCCACGGTCTTGGTGGCGATGAACTGGAACACGATCGAGTACGCCGCCGGCTTCCACCCGAAGATGGAGCCGAACACGAGCAGCATGAGGCAGTTCCCGATGAAGACGGCCGTCCAGATCGTGCGCCCCGTGCGGTTCGACACGTACAGCGCGATGAAGTCGGTTCCGGCCGTGGACGCCCCGCCCTTGAGCGCGACCACCGTCGACAGCCCGATGAGCACGCCGCCGAAGAGCACCTCGAGAACCGTGTCGCCGGGGAGGAGCGGCGGGAACTCGAAGATGTTCAGAAACAGGCTGAGCAACGCCACCTGCAGCATCGAGAAGATGACGAACCGCGTTGAGATGCTCCTCCAGCAGGCGAGCGCCACGGGGATGTTGAGCGCCAGCATGCCGACCGACGTGGGGAATGAGAGCCCCACGAGCGACGTCACGCGGTCGATCAGGAGGGCGATTCCCGTGAAGCCGCCGGCCAGCAGGTTCGCCGGGTTGATGAACGCCTCGATCACGTATGCCTGCATCAACGCGGACGCGACCACGCAGGCCGTGGTGATGACGCGGCGCACGCTGGCATATCGTCCGAGTGACAACGTGCGCTCATACAGCTCGAAGGCGGTCAAGGGAACCTCCTCAGTGATCAGGGGATGCGAAGGAAGCTATTCTCGCCGATGTTCAGGGTGATTCCAAGAGCCGCGCGGCCCTTCACGGCAAGCGTATCAGAAGAGCGCGCACGCGAGGACCCACACGATGGCGACGAGGACGGTTCCCAGGCTCGTGGGGGCCATGAAGCGGTCGAGTTTCGTGTGGTCGACCTCCTGCATGACGCCGGAGAGGACGCCGAACAGGGGCGTCGCGGCGAGGCAGACGGCGGCGGCCATGAAACACGTTGCGAGCGAAGCCCCCCGGGCGAGGAAGAGGGCGATGCAGAAGAGGGCAAGCGAGGCGTAGATGAGGACGGCATGGTAGAGGCGCATCGCGCGCTCGCCGGCGAGGGCCGCGAGCCGGTCGGGATCGGCCGGGGCACTCACCCCCTGGGCGCGCGGGCCGTGCTCGAAGGCGGCGACGAGCGCTGCGACCTGCTCGGGTGCGCGGCCGGCGGCGAGACGGCGGCCTCGGCGCGCCCCGAGGTCGTAGAGGCGGTTCGCCACCGTGCGCTTGCCCTTGGCGGCGTCGTCCAAGGAGTCGCGCATGTTGTTGATGTTCATGACCGCGGCCACCGGCAGGCCGAGCGCGACGCCGGCCACGAGGGCCGCCGCGCTGAAGGCGTGCGTGTGCAGGAAGCTCCCCGCGACGACCGCGACCAGGCCAAAGAACACGAAGCTCATGAGATCGCCGAGGCCCAGGTAGCCGTAGGGGTGCGGCCCGACGGTGTAGAGCACGGCGGCTGCGATCGCGGCGAGGCCGAGGACCACGAAGGCGATGGCCGCCGCAAGGCTGCCCGACCCGAGCGCGGGGCCACCCGTGAACGACACATATATAAGAGCGCATCCGAGTGCGAACGTGACCGCGCAGGCGGCGATCAGCGCGCGCCGCATCTCGGCGGGGGAGATGATGCCGCGCTGCATGCCGCGCTTGGGCCCGACGCGGGTCTCGTCGTCGAGGCCGTGGGCGAGGTCGCCGTAGTCGTCCGCGAAGTTGGCGATGATCTGGAGCAGCACGGAGACGAGAAGCATGAGGACGAGCACCTCGACGCGGAAGGAACCCGCGGCGGCGGCGAGGCCGGCCGCGATCACGGATCCGCTCGCAGCGAGCGGCAGCGTGCGCGGGCGCGCCGCCTCGATCCAAGCCGCACGGACCTCCGCCGTCATCTCCCGTTTCGCCATGAGCGCGCGCCCCTCTCATCCGATTGCCCGCCGCCTATCGTACACGCTCGCGGCCGCGCGGGCCCCATGCAAAGGCGCCGGCATCGAAACCGATGCCGGCGCCCGTTGTGCGGCCCGTCCCCGGCGACTCAGGGACAGAATGCGTCTCGTGTGGGGAAGCTACTCCTCGACGATCTCCGTGATCGCGCCCGTCGGGCAGGCGTCCTGGCAGGCCGCGCAGGCGATGCAGGAATCCTCATCGGCCACGGTGGCGACGTCGTTGAGCTCGAGCACCCCGGTGGGGCAGGCGTCGATGCAGGCACCGCAGGCGATGCACTCCTCAGCTTCAATAACCGGATGAGACATAACAGTTCCTCTCCTCTGTTCGTTCGGGCCCCCGGCGTATGGGGCCGAACCCTTCGCGTTAACATAACACGCCCGCCCCGCATTTCAAGGCTTCTGAGGCATCTTCCACCGACCGTTCGCCGAGTAATCATTGGCTAACTACCTGCGGTTCCTCTGGAAGCGGGGCTCCCGCTCCCGACCCCGCCGCCGCACCGCGCCCCGATTCCCCTCGCATCCTGCGCGGTTCTCGCCCACCGGCGAACCTCACAATGTGGAGAACAAGAAATCTTATATGTATTGACTTAGATTTTGTATATCAGCCCGCTCAAGGGATATAGTAGACCCTGAACAAGAAACGCGGACCGCGTCGCCAGGCCGGTCCCAGCAAAGGAAGGACCAACCATGAGCAAGATTCTCGGAATCGACCTCGGTACCACCAACTCGGCCATGGCCGTGCTCGAGGGCGGCGCCCCCACCACGATCGTGAACGCCGAGGGCGACCGCACGACCCCGTCCGTCGTGGGCTTCCGCTCCGAGGGCGACCGCATCGTCGGCAAGGCGGCCAAGAACCAGGCCGTCACCAACCCCAAGAACACCGTCTTCTCGATCAAGCGCTTCATGGGCCGCAAGTTCTCCGAGGTGCAGGATGAGCTCAAGACCGTCCCGTACGAGGTGAAGGAGGGCTCCAACGGCCGCTGCGTCGTCGTCATCAACGGCGAGGAGTACACGCCCGAGCAGATCAGCGCCATGACCCTCTCCAAGATGAAGGCCGACGCCGAGAAGTACCTCGGCGAGACCATCACCGACGCGGTCATCACCGTCCCCGCCTACTTCAACGACGCCCAGCGCCAGGCCACCAAGGACGCCGGCCGCATCGCGGGCCTGAACGTCAAGCGCATCGTCAACGAGCCCACCGCCTCGGCCCTCGCCTACGGCCTCGACAAGAAGGACAAGGAGCAGAAGGTCCTCGTCTTCGACCTCGGCGGCGGCACCTTCGACGTGTCCCTGCTCGACCTCGCCGACGGCGTCTTCGAGGTCCTCGCCACCAACGGTGACAACCACCTCGGCGGCGACGACTGGGACCAGCGCGTCATCGACTGGCTGGCCGATAAGTTCCAGCAGGACAACGGCATCGACCTGCGCCAGGACCCCATGGCCCTGCAGCGCCTGAAGGAGGCTGCCGAGAACGCCAAGAAGGAGCTCTCCGCCGCCCAGCAGGCCCAGATCAACCTGCCCTTCATCACCGCTGACGCCACGGGTCCCAAGCACCTCGACTACACCCTCACCCGCGCCGAGTTCGAGAAAATCACCCGCGACCTGCTCGAGCGCTGCAAGGCCCCGGTGACCAAGGCCCTCTCCGACGCCAACGTGAGCCTCTCCGAGGTCGACGAGGTCATCCTCGTCGGCGGCTCCACCCGCATGCCCGCGGTGCAGGAGCTCGTCCGCAGCATGACCGGCAAGCAGCCGAACATGTCCGTGAACCCCGACGAGGTCGTCGCCGACGGCGCGGCCGTCCAGGGCGGCGTGCTCACCGGTGACGTCGAGGGCATCCTGCTGCTCGACGTGACCCCGCTGTCGCTCGGCGTCGAGACCATGGGCGGCATCATGACCAAGATGATCGACCGCAACACCACGATCCCCACGAGCAAGACCGAGGTCTACTCCACGGCCGCCGACAACCAGACGAGCGTCGAGATCAACGTGCTCCAGGGTGAGCGCGAGCTGGCCCGCGACAACAAGAGCCTCGGCAAGTTCCAGCTGACCGGTATCCCGGCCGCCCGCCGCGGCGTGCCCCAGATCGAGGTCACCTTCGATATCGACGCCAACGGCATCGTGAAGGTCTCCGCGAAGGACAAGGGCACCGGCAAGGAGCAGTCCATCACGATCTCCGGCTCCACCGCGCTCTCCGACGAGGAAGTCGATCGCATGGTCAAGGACGCCGAGTCCCACGCCGAGGAGGACAAGCGCCAGAAGGAGGAGGTCGAGGCCCGCAACCAGACCGACTCCCTCGCCTACAGCACCGAGCAGACCCTCGCCGACCTCGGCGACAAGGTCTCCGCTGATGTGAAGTCCGAGGCCGAGACCGCGATCGCGGACGCCAAGAAGGCGCTCGAGGGCACCGATGTGGACGCCATCAAGTCCGCCGGCGAGAAGCTGCAGGAGGTCTCCTACAAGCTCGCGCAGCTCGTGTACGCCGACGCCCAGCAGAGCACCGGCGCCGAGGGCACCGATACCGCCGCGCCCGATGACGACGTCGTCGACGCCGACTACGAGGTCGTTGACGACGACAAGGACGCGCAGTAATCATGTCCGCCCGCAATGCTCGAACGGAGGCGGCCGCGACTCCCGCCTCCGCTGACTCTGAGGAGAAGGACGTGAAGATCACCGTTGAGGGTGCCGACGAGGACACCGGCACCGAGGCCGAGGCGCCCCAGATGACCGAGGAGGAGATGGTCGAGGCGGCCATCCGCGCCGGCGAGCAGGCAGCCGATGAGGACTTCAAGCTGAAGCTCGAGCGCGCCCAGGCCGATCTCGCGGCGCTCCGCGAGGAGCTCACCGCGGCCGAGGACGCCCGCGACGCCGCCGACGAGCGCGCCCGCGAGGCCCAGGATCGCGTCGGCCGCCTGCAGGCCGACTGGGAGAACTACCGCCGCCGCACGGCGAAGGAGCGCATCGAGGAGCGTGACCGGGCGACCGAGAAGCTCATCTGCGCACTCTTCCCCGTGGTCGACGACATGGAGCGCGCCATCGAGCACGCCCGCGTCCAGGAGCTCCCCGACGCGTTCGGCCAGTTCGTGGACGGCGTGGACGCGGTCCGCACCAAGCTGCTCGGGGTGTTCTCGCACGAGGGCGTGGAGAGCATCGACCCGGTGGGGGAGGCGTTCGACCCCAACATCCACCAGGCGGTGGGCCGCGTGGAGGACGCCGACCAGTTCGACGAGACGGTGAACGACGTCTACCAGAAGGGGTACCGCATGGCCGGCAAGGTCCTGCGCCCCGCGATGGTGACCGTCACCTACGGCGGCGCGAAGCGCCCGGCGAGCGAGCCGGACGCAGAGGAGCCCACGGAGCCCGAGGGCTCCGAGGAGTAGCATCTGAGCAGGGCTCCGGGGCTGCAGGCCGCGGGGCCCTTTTCAGCGCGAGGACCCGATGCCGGGGCTTCGCGCTGACCATATATGAAGGGAGGCAGACATATGCCACAGGCAAAGAACTTCTACGACGTCCTCGGCGTATCGAAAGACGCCTCCGAAGCCGAGATCAAGAAGGCCTTTCGCTCCCTCGCGGTGAAGTACCACCCCGACAGCGGCGGCGATGAGGAGAAGTTCAAGGAGATCAGCGAGGCGTACGAGACGCTGTCGCATCCCGACAAGCGCCGCGAGTACGACCAGATGCTCCAGTTCGGCGGCATTCCCGGGCAGGGCATGCCCGGCGGCTACACCTATGCGGGCGGCGCCGCTCCGGGAGGCGCCGGCTGGGGAGATATCTTCGACAACATCTTCCGCGGCGAGGGCGCCTTCAACGCCGATTGGGGCCAGGGGTTCGGCGGGCGCACGCGTCCCCGCCGGGGGAGCGACCTCTCGCTCTCCGTCGACGTGAGCGCCGAGGACGCGTTCCGCGGCGTCACGCACAAGGTGACCTACCGGATCCCCTCCACCGGCGAGCAGCAGACCATTTCGGTGACGGTGCCCGCGGGTGCCGTCAACGGCGGGAAGCTCCGCTACAAGCGCCGCGGCGAATATGGTGCGAACGGCGGCGAGCGCGGCGACCTCGTGGTGACCACGCACGTGGCCGAGCACCCGCTCTTCAAGCGCAAGGGCGCCGATGTGACCATGGAGCTGCCGGTCTCCGTGTACGAGGCCGCGCTCGGCTGCTCGGTCGACGTTCCCACGCCCGGCGGCGCCACGGTGCGCCTGAAGGTGCCAGCCGGCACCCAGACGGGCAAGACCTTCCGGTTCAAGGAGATGGGCGCACCCGATGTGAAGCATCGCGGCCGCACCGGCGCCCTGCTGGTCAAGGTCGTCGTGAAGGTACCCACCTCGCTTTCAGACGAGGAGCGCGCGGGGCTCGAGGCCCTGCGCGAGGCCGATGGGCGCGACTACCGCGAGAAGGTCGAGCGGTTCCGCGCTACGATGTAGTGAACGGCGCGCCCGCGCGGGCGCGCGACAATGGAAAGGCAGGCGGGTGACATGGCACCAGAGGGACGGGACAAGCCGCTGTACATGATCAGCGTGGCGGCGGAACTCACGGGCATGCACCCGCAGACCCTGCGCGTCTACGAGTCGAAGGGGCTTGTGAACCCCAAGCGCTCGGGCGGCAACACCCGCCTGTACTCCCAGAGTGACATCGAGCGGCTCGAGCTCATCAACCAGCTCACCGATGAGGGCATCAACCTCGCCGGCGTCGTGCGCATCCTCGATATGAAGGAGCGCGCCGATGAGCGCGAGCGCGAGCTCGACCGCCTGCGCGAGCGCCTGCGCCGCGCCGAGGACGAGCTGCACGAGCTGCGGATGCAGAAGAAGATCACGGCGCTCGCCCCGCGCGACGGGTCGGCCGACCCCCAGCAGGTGCTTCGGGGCCTGCTCAACAGCGGCGGCAAGCTCTAGCGCGGGCGCCGGCCATTCGCGACCGGGCCCTTTCGCCTGAGCGGCGGCAGCCAGGCACGCCCGCCATTCGCCCAGCATCCGTCCGACCGCCCGCTTGCGCATTGACCGCCCCGCCTCGCGGGCTATCCTTGAGAGGCAGTTCACTCGGGTCGATGGGGGTCATAGGTGACAGGACAAGCTGATGCGAACACCGCCACGGCGCCGGTGACGAGCACCCCGTCCCCGCTCACGCTGTGGATCGTGGTCCCGTGCTACAACGAGGAGGCCGTGCTTCCCGAGACCGCTCGGCGGCTCGCGGCGAAGCTCACGGCGCTGCGCGCATCGGGGGTCGCAGGCCCTGAGAGCCGGATCCTCCTGGTTGACGACGGTAGCTCGGATGGCACCTGGCGCCTGATCGAGGGTCTCCACCGCAGCGGCATTCCCCAGACGCTCACGGACCCGGGCGTGTTCCGCGGTATCGGCCTCGCGCACAACGTAGGGCACCAGATCGCGCTCTACGCTGGCCTGATGCACGCGCTCAAAGCCGGTTGCGACTGCGCCATCTCGCTCGACGCCGATCTCCAGGACGATATTGACGCGATGGATGAGATACTCGCTGCGCATCTCGATGGGGCCGAGATCGTCTACGGGGTGCGCGGTGACCGGGATTCGGATTCGGGTTTCAAGCGCACCACAGCCGAGGCCTTCTACGCCCTGATGCGGATGCTCGGGGTCGAGATGGTCTCGGACTCAGCCGATTACCGGCTCATGGGGCGCCGCTCGCTTTCGGCCCTCGCCGAATACCGGGAGTCGGGGCTCTTCCTACGGGGCATCATCCCCTCGCTCGGTTTCAAGACGGCCGAGGTTCGCTACAGCCGGGCGAAGCGTTTCGCAGGCGAGTCGAAATACCCGCTCAGGAAGATGGTCTCGTTCGCGCTCGAGGGGGTCACCTCGTTCTCGGTGGCGCCGATTCGCCTGGTCACGGCCCTGGGCCTCCTCTCGGTGATCGTGAGCGTGGGCATGGTGGTCTACGCGCTCGTGAGCGCGATCCGTGGGACCGTGGTCGCCGGCTGGACGAGCCTCATGGTCTCGATTTGGTTCGTCGGCGGCCTCATCATGGTGTCTTTGGGCATCGTGGGCGAGTACGTGGGCCGGGCGTACTTGGAAGCCAAGAAGCGTCCCCGCTACATTATCGAACGGATCCTCAATTGAACGGCGAGATGCCAGGATCGAGCGGCGCCGCGCGTCGGATGCCGCCGGGCGAGCCTCGGCGTGCGGCGGGGGAGCGCATCGAGCGCATGGCGGTTGTGGCGTTCACGGGGTTCATGTGCTTCGCGGTCCTCCTCATGCTCTTCGCTGTCCCCTTCATGGATTACGCCTATAAAAGAGCGTTCGAGCTTCCTAACCTGCTGCTCGCGGTTCTTGCTGTTGCCGTGGTGACGGCCGTGCTCGCGGTTGTTGCCAGCCCCGTGGGCGTGTTCCTCAGATGCGAACTCTCCCGGCAGGGGAGACGGTTCGATTGCGTTATCGCCGTCGCCACCGTCGCGCTGTTCGCGGCGCTGATCCCGTTTGCCCGATCCTATGCGCTGGAGACTGGCTGGGACTCTGGCGCGGTGACCTCAATTGCCGGGGCATCGCGACCTCAGGAGCCCCTCGTGACGGGGCATGGGCCAACACGTACTTCTCGATGTGCCCGAACAACCTCTTCCTCCTCTGGATGGTGACCGAGGTGTTCCGGCTCTCAGCGCTCTTTGGAGCGGCGTCGCAGATCGAGGCGATCGAGGTGTTCGTGGTCCTCAACTGCCTTTCATGGGCCATCGCGACCTGGTGCGCCTACAAAGCCCTGCGTGAGATCTCCTCTCCGCTGTGCGCGATAGCGGGCTGGGGCGTCTGCGTCCTGCTGCTCTGGACCTCGCCGTGGACGGGGATCGTATACACGGATTCTGTGACGCTCGCGGTGCCGTCTGCAACGGTGTACCTCTATCTTCGGAGTCTGAGGGCGAGCGTTTCGGGCCGATGCGGCCTTTGGGCGGCGCTGGGGGTCGTTTCCATCCTGGGATACCGCTTGAAGCCTCAGACGGTCTTTCCCCTTTTTGCCATCGTGGCGCTCGAGCTTATCCGCACAGCCGTCATCGCGCTCCGGGCCGCCCGTGGTAGGTTGAGGAGGCCCCGCGCGGCCCTGGGCGTCCGAGCCGGCACGTATGCGGGCTTGGGGGCGGGGATCGCCCTCACCCTCGCGCTCACGGCCTCGGTGGTCGGCAGCCTTCCGATCACGCGCGATGAGAGCCGCCAATTCGGTCCCCAGCACTTCCTCATGATGGGTATGAATCCTAGCTCCAAAGGAGGGTTCTCAGCAGACGACGTGTACTTCTCATCGGATCAACTCGATCGGGAGGCGCGCGCCCGGGCCGATCTCGAGGTAGCACGGGACCGCATCAGCGCGATGGGGCCGCTCGGCTTCATCGGCCAGCTTCTGAATAAGGCGATGACGAATCTGAACGATGGAACGTTCGCCTGGAGCTTGGAAGGCGAGTTCTTCAAGCATGCCATTTCGGAGGGGGAGGGCCCACTCGGTGGTTTCTCGAAGTCCCTTTACTACGAGGGCGGCGCGAACTGGTCTGCCTGGAGAACGTACGAGCAGGGCATATGGATCACGGTGCTGGTTTTCTGCCCCCTGGTGGTTGGTCTGATGAGTCCACACGGCCGAACCGATGCCGCACGGCGCAGGCGATCGATTGCCATAGCGACCGTGACGCTTTCGCTCCTGATGCTCCTCGCGTTTGAGCTGCTCTTTGAGGCGCGCGCCCGCTACCTCTATTCCTCTGCGCCGCTCTTCATCATGATGGGGGCGTTGGGAATGGGTCGCGCGCGCATGCTCCTCGAGCGCCGTCTCAAGAGATCGCGGGCCGCGCGGCGCGCGTGATCTGGGCTTGAGCCGCGGGCGGGGCCCCGCCCACGCGCTCGATGTCCCCTCGGGGGGTGGTGCCGAACCCGTGCCGGACCCGCCCTCGAACAGTTATCGCAAGTCTCATACCACCGGTTTTCCCATCCCATACCTCTTGCCGCTTGTGCAACCGCTCACCGCCGCACAGCCTCCGTTGACGGCGCGGGCGGCGGGGGCGCTTGCCGGTCTTGGTACCGTTGCGGGGCGCATGCTTTGTCACAAGCGGGCGCGGTATCGAATGACGCGCGGGTGCACGGTCCCGCGTGCGCGACGATAGGAAATGGGAGTAGGGAATGGGAACACGCATGAAAAGGCTCGCCGCCGCCCTGTTTGCGGCCTGCGCCGTCACCCTCGCGGTGATGGTACTGCCCGGCCAGCTCGGCGCCGCCGAGACGGAGTATCAGATCTACCCGACGCCGCAGAGCATCAGCTACGGCACGGGGGAGCAGACGCTCCGCGGCACGGTCACCACGGTGGTCGAGGACGGTATCGACGCCGACACCACGGCCCGCATGGCCGAGGCGCTGGCCCTCAAGGGCATCACGGCCGCCTCTGCCGAGAAGGTCCCCACCGCGAAGTCGACCACGAGCGTCCTCGTGGGCGTCAAGGGCTCCGGCGGCGGCGTCGACAAGCACGTCGACGAGCTCGTCAGCGCCGGCAAGCTCGCGGTCCCCGACGGTCTCTTCACGAAGACCGATGCCTACCTGCTCGCATCCGTCCCCGCGGACGGCGCCGGCCCCGATGAGATCATCGTCCTCGGCCGCGACACGGACTCCGCCTTCTACGGCCTCACGACGCTCTACCAGATCTTCCAGCAGCTCCCCGGCGCCAAGCTCCGCGCGTTCACGGTCGCCGACTACGCCGACGTCATCACCCGCGGCTTCATCGAGGGCTACTACGGTAACCCGTGGAGCACCGAGGACCGCGTGAACCTCATGGAGTGGGGCGGCTACTACAAGCTCAACGCCTACGTCTACGCTCCGAAGGACGACCCCAAGCACAACGCCAAGTGGCGCGAGCTCTACACCCCCGAGGAGCTCGAGACGAAGATCGGCCCGCTGGCCGAGGCCGGCAACCGCTCCAAGTGCCGTTTCCTCTTCGCGCTGCACCCCTTCATGAGCAACCCGATCACCGCGGCGAACTACGATGAGACGCTGCCCATCCTCAAGGCCAAGTTCACCCAGGTGATGGATTATGGCGTGCGCCAGATCTCCATCCTGGCCGACGATGCGGGAAACCAGGGCTCGGACCTCTACACGCGCCTGCTCAAGGACATGACCGACTGGATCCACGAGCAGCAGCGCGCCACCAACGAGGACGGCAGCCTCAAGTATCCCGGTCTCAAGGACACCATCGTCTTCTGCCCGGTGGCCTATTACGGCCAGGGCGAGGCCTGGTACGCGAACCTCCCTTCGAACATCCAGGTCGTCAACACGGGCGGCCGCGTGTGGGGCAAGATCGACAAGTCCTTCGCCACGCGCTTCAGCGGCAACTCCGGCGGCCGCGCCCCCTTCATGTGGATCAACTGGCCCTGCTCTGACAACGACAAGGACGCCCTGCACATGGGCGGCCACAACAACTTCCTCGGCTCCGACGTCACGCCCGGCTCCGTTGAGGGTGTCGTGCTGAACCCGATGCAGCAGTCCGAGCCCTCCAAGCAGGGCATCTTCATGAACGCCGACTTCAGCTGGCATCTCTGGACCTCCACCGAGCACGCCGACCAGGTGTGGGAGGACTCCTTCTCCTACGTCGACCACAACAGCCCGATCCCCACGAAGGGCTCGGACGCCCTCCACGACCTCTCCGAGAACATGCGCCGCATGTACGGCGGCGGCGTCACGTGGGAGAACAACGAGTCCCCTGAGACCTCCGCCAAGCTCGCCGCCTTCCGCGCCAAGCTCGCCGACGGCAGCGTCACCGAAGCGGACATCGATGCGATGACCGAGATCTTCACCACCCTGCGCCAGACCGCCCGCGACTACCGCGCCAACGCCGGCGATGCCAACATGCTCGCCCAGATCTCCTACTGGGTGGACACCTGGGAGGACCTGACGACCGCCGCCCTCCTCGAGCTCGAGGCTGCGAAGGCCGATCTCGCGGGCGACAGCTCCACGCTCATCGCCAAGTACTCCGAGGGCACCTCGAAGCTGGAGGAGGCCAACGGCCACGGCTACAGCTACGTCGACCACATCGAGTACGCCCGCGTGGGCAAGGCGCACGTCACCCCGACGGTCCTCGCCCTGAACGAGTACGTCGCCGGCCGTGCCGAGCTCGCGGCGAACCCCGACGCCGTGCTCCGCAAGTTCATCACGAGTCGCACGGACTCCCCCGTGGGGTCCACGGACACGCTCTTCGACGGCCGCCCCGACACCGGTGTGAGCTATCGCGAGCCCGCGACGCTCACCGCCGGCACCTACTTCGGCATCGAGCAGACGCGCGCCTTCGACCTGAACCGCTTCACCGTCACCTATGACCAGGGACATCTGAACGACACCCTCCGCACCGGCAAGGTGCAGGTGCTCCGCGAGGTCGACGGCACGCGCCAGTGGATGGACGTGGCGGGCGCCACGGTCTCGGACAGCCACGACCGCGTCGTCGACTTCAAGGGCCTCTCCGAGAAGGACGTGCTCGGCGTGCGCCTCATCGCCACGGCCGACAACACCGGCGCCTGCTGGCTGACGATCAACGAGGTCGAGGTCAACAAGGAGGACGCCCCGATCGAGGAGGCGGCTCCCATCACCGGCACCGTGAGCCTGGAGAACCAGGTGAGCGCCGACAGCAAGCCGATCCAGAACGGCTCGGACGGCTCCGAGTCGACCGAGATCTGGCTGCGCAAGGCCGCGCAGGGCAGCGACCGCGATACGACTCAGGCGGGCGCCGCGGTCATCGTGACCTTCGACGCCCCGAAGACGATCGGCTCGATCGTCTTCAAGCAGGGCACCTCTAACGCGGGCGACATCATCACGTCGGGCACCGCCTTCTACCAGACCGCCGACGGCCAGTGGCATGAGGCCGGCGCCATCACGGGCAAGACCTCCCAGACGGTCGAGCTTCCGCAGTCCGTTGAGGCCACGGCCATCAAGGTCGTCAACAACCAGGCCCGGGCCATCTGGTGGCGCGTCGCCGACCTCCATGCGCTCGAGGGCGCGGAGGCCCCGGCCACGCAGACGATCACGACCAACATCCCGACCTATCAGGGCAACGCCATCGCCAAGGCGCACGACGGCGACGACACCACGAAGTTCTGGAGCAGCCGCGGCACGCAGACGGGCGACTGGGTGATGCTCGACCTCGGCCGCGCGACGCGCATCGACACCGTGCGCGTGCTGCAGGGCACGAGCGACCACTTCGCCTCCGCCGACGTGTACTACACCACGGATGCGACCCCGAACGCCGCCTCCGGCTCCTGGACCAAGGTCGCCTCCCTCACCTCCGACGCGGAGCAGACGGCCTCCTTCGGCGCCGTCGACGCCGCGGCTGTGAAGTTCGTGGTCTCGGCTCCGTTCGGCAACTGGTTCCAGCTCTTCGAGTTCGAGGCGAGCGAGCAGCACCCGCAGTCCGACGAGAACATCCGCTCGACCTTCGACATCAGCGGTACCGGCCTCACGGCCCGCGTGGACGCCGGCGCGGCCGCGACCTCCGCTGCGACGGTGCGCATGCCCGCTGCGGGCGATGTGGTCGCCGTGGACCTCGGCTCCATCCGCCGCGAGATCAACGTGGCGCATGAGGCCGCCCCGGCCTCCGCGGAGCTCGTGTACTCCCAGAACGGCCTTGAGTGGCTGCCTGCAAGCACCATGCCGATCGAGCGCGCCCGCTTCGTCGGGTACCGCGCCACCGCCGCGAACGCCGACGTGAACTTCCGGGGCTTCGAGGTCACCTACCTGAGCTCGCTCGCCCCCAAGCTCGTGAAGAGCGACGTGAGCGGCACCTCGGGCTTCGACGCCAGCAAGGTGTTCGATGGCGACGTGAGCACCAACTCTACGATCGCCGGGTACCCCGCCGCGGGGAACACCATCGTATTCGACCTCGGCCAGGAGCGCTCGATCACCTCGCTCGACTACTTCGTTCCCGAGGGGAGTCGCGACTTCATCCGCAACGCCGTGATCGAGGTCGCCGACGCCCCGGATGCGCCCGATGACGCCTGGACCACGGTGCTCGACATCAACTCCGCCGAGCCCGTGGAGAACGTCTTCAACAACGACACCGCCAAGACCGCTCCCTGGCTCACCCACTCCTCCGAGTTCCCGGGGAACATGACGGCCGGCTCCAAGGGCCTCGATGCCAGCGGCCGTTACCTCAGGATCCGCTTCACGGGCACCTACAGCTACCGCTGGATCTGCCTCGGCGAGCTGCGCATCAACGGCGGCGAGTACGTCTCCACGTATGCGGGCGGCGAGTTTGAGAGCAGCGCCACGGAGCGCCAGGGCGCCGCGCCCGACCTGATGCTCGACGGCAAGCTGACCACGTTCTGGCAGCCCCAGGGCGATGGCGCCGGCCGTCTTGTCTACCACATCTCGACGCCGCTCAAGAGCGACGGAACCCCCTATGAGGGCGTCCGCATCATCTCCCGCGCCGCCGCAACCGGCGCGAAGGTGTCTGCCGTCGTCTACACCGATGCGAGCCACACCGCGACCACCGAGGTGCCGCTCGGTACGATCACGCAGCCCTCCCAGGACTTCCGCTTCGGCGAGCCCGCGAGCATGGCCCGCGCTGCGGCGTCCTTCACCGCGGTGAAGGATGTGATCGTGACCTGGGATGCGGGCATGAGCCCCCAGGTGTCCGAGTTCTACCTGCTCGGGCGCGTTGCCGCTCCGAGCTCCGGTGAGGCGGACGCGCTCGCCGCCGCCCTCGATGCGGCCCGCGCGCAGGACACCTCCACCTGGACGCGCGATTCCCGCGAGGCGCTGGAGAAGGCTATCGCCGCTGCCGAGGAGGGGATGGCGAACGTCGACGGCCTCACGGCCGACGGAGCGACCGCGCTCAAGGCCGGCCTCGAGAACGCCATGACGAACCCCGTCCTCAAGTACGCCGGCAGCGAGCTCGCCGAGCTCGTCGAGCAGGCGCCCGCCGAGAACGCCGGGTACACGGAGTCCAGCTGGCAGGCGTTCCAGCAGGCACTCAACCTCGCCAAGGCAGCCCTCGATGACGCGGACAACCTGCCCCAGGCGGAGGGCGAGGCCCTCGCGTCCGCCCTCAAGGCGGCCCAGGAGGCCCTCGTCTACGACGGCACAGCCGCGGACCTCGCTGCCCAGGCCATCGCCGACGCGCAGGACCTCCACGCCTCCGGCGACTATACCGTTGCCTCGAAGGCCGCTTTCGATAAGGCCCTCGCCGACCTCCAGAAGCTCCTCGACGATGGTACCGCCCCCGCCGACCTGCAGCAGGGGATCGCGGCGCTCGAGACCGCCTCGGCGGGGCTCGTGGACGTCTCCGGCCTCCGCGCCGAGCGCGACGAATTCAGCGCGACGTCTGCCGCGGGCTACACGAAGGACAGCTACGAGGCCTACAAACAGGCCTTCGACGAGTCCACCCCGCTGATGCAGAACGGCACGCCCGCCGAGGTCGCCGCGGCCACGGCGAAGCTCCAGCAGGCGCAGGCCGCGCTTGAGGCGATCGACATCGACGCGCTCATCGCCGACGCCGAGAAGCTCAGTGAGGACGATTACACGACCAAGAGCTGGGAGGCCTTCTCCGGTGCCCTCGCCGCCGCCAAGGCGGGCCGCGAGGGCGAGGATGCCGCCGCGCTCGCCCAGGCGCTCGCGGACGCCCGTGCCGGCCTCGTGAACGTCGTCGCCCTCAAGGCGGCGATCGCGCGGGGTGCCGAGATCGACGGCGCCGGCTACACGCCCGAGACGGCGGCGGCCCTCGCCGCGGCGCTCGAGAACGGCGAGAAGCTGCTCGCGGACGGTACGACCGAGGCGGTCGAGGCCGCGCGCCAGGCGATCCTGGACGCGATCTCCAGCCTCGTGAAGGCCGAGACCCCGGGCGGCGACGACGGCCAGCAGCCGGGCGATAACGACAACGGCGGCCAGCAGCCGGGCGGCAACACCGACGGCTCCGGCAACGACGGCGGCAAGACCGGCTCGGGTGCGAACACGAAGGCCGCGGGCGGCCGCACGCGTCAGCTCCCGCGCACCGGCGATCCGGTGCTCCTGGGCGTGGCCGTGACGGCTGCGGCCTCGGGCGCCTGCGCGCTCGCCGCGGTGATCCGCCGCCGCGCGACCCGGTAGGGCGACCGCGGGTCATCCGCGTCCCGACATGTGCTTTGAGAGGCCTTCCCTTCGGGGAGGGCCTCTTTTTCTGCGTGGCTTCCGTGCCGGGGGCAGATGGGCCCGCCCGCATCCGCCCCGGTGCGCCGGCCCCGGCGCCACGTGGGCTTCGAGCGCCCGAGCGCGCCCGCCCCGTGCCGGCGCCAGCGCGCTCACCTGCGCCGCCTTGTATCGCCCCCGGCATACTAGCGCTTCGAAATCCGAGGTCGCGCAACCGTTTACCGGTTTAAATGAAACGCCTGCCAGACGCTCATGAGTACGTACGCATCTGCCCGGTATCGTTTTGCTGTCTGCATCTACCCATAGGCTTTGGCCCGGGTGTTAGGGAGGAACGGATGGCACTCACTGCTATCAAGGACGGCGCGACGCCGAGACGGGCCGTCTCGCGCATGCGCCGCCACATCATCGGGGCCGCGGTGGTCGGCGCCCTCGCGCTGTTCGGCGCCGCGATCCCGGCGATTGCCGACGCGGCCGACCCGCTGCTGCGCTCGCAGTCGTCCACGCAGATGAGCTCGGCTCCCGAGGTCGTCTACGTGAGCAGCGTGTCGGACCCTTCCGTTCGCACGCAGGATTTCAACGCGAGCTGGAAGTTCCGCCTCGGTGACTCCGCGGGCGCCGAGTCCGAGACTTTCGACGACTCCTCGTGGAGCCAGGTCTCCCTGCCGCACGACTTCAGCATCGACCAGGACTACACCAGGTCGGGTGAGGCCGAGAGCGCCTACAAGCCGGGCGGCATCGGCTGGTACCGCAAGAGCTTCGAGCTCTCGAAGGACCTGGCGGGGAAGCGCATCCGCCTCGACTTCGACGGCATCTACATGGACTCGACAGTGTGGGTGAACGGGCACCGGCTCGCCACGCATCCCAACGGGTACACGCCGTTCTCCTTCGAGATTACCCCCTATGTGAAGACCGGTGCCGAGAACGTCATCGCCGTCAAGGTGAACGCCCAGACCCCCTCGAGCCGCTGGTACTCGGGCGCGGGCATCGGCCGCGATGTCGATATCGTCGTCACGGACAAGGTTCACGTCGCCAAGGACGGCGTGCAGGTCACCACTCCGAACCTCGCCACCGAGGCGGGCGGGCCGGTGACCACCAACCTCAAGACCACGATCGAGAACGCCGGCGACGCCGCCGCGAGCGTCCAGATGGTCCAGACCGTGTTCGCGCGCGGCGGCAACCCCGAAGGTGCCATCGCGTCCGTCACCACGGAGCGCCAGGTGGCCGCCGGCGCCTCCGACACCTTCGACGCCACGGCCGCCACCTCCGCGGCCCCGGCGCTCTGGGACACCGACCACCCGAACCTCTACACCGTCCGCACCGAGGTCAAAGTCGACGGTGCCCTCGTCGACACCTACGACACCGACTTCGGCTACCGCTACTTCAGCTTCGATCCCAATACGGGCTTCTCGCTGAACGGCCAGCCGATGAAGATCAAGGGCGTCTGCATGCACCACGATCAGGGCGCGCTCGGCTCCGTGGCGGCAGACGACGCCATCGCGCGCCAGGTCAGCATCTTGAAGGACATGGGCGCCAACTCCATCCGCACCTCTCACAACACCCCCTCGCGCGAGCTCATCGAGGCCTGCAACGAGCAGGGCATCCTGCTCGACGTCGAGTTCTTCGACGGCTGGACCTCCCCGAAGAACGGCAACTCCAAGGATTACGCGCGCTTCTTCAACCAGGCGATCGGCGAGTCCGAGATCATCGGCACCGCCCCTGAGATGACCTGGGCCCAGTTCGACCTCGAGACGAGCATCGCGCGCGACTACAACGCGCCGTCCATCATCATGTGGTCGCTCGGCAACGAGATGACCGAGGGCACCTCCGGCATCCCCGGCTTCAACCAGATCCAGCAGAACCTGATCACCTGGGCGAAGGCCGCCGATCCCACGCGCCCCGTCACCACGGGCGACAACCGCTACAAGGGCGGCTCGAACGAGCTGAACCCGCAGGGCATCGCGAACGCCGGCGGCATCGTGGGCCTGAACTACGCCGGTGGCAGCGCCTACGACCGCGCCCACCAGAACGGCTCCTGGATGATCATCGGCTCCGAGACCGCGTCCTCCATCAACAGCCGCGGCGTGTACTACACGCATGGCCAGGACCATGCGAACAAGCAGCTCACCTCATATGACTACAGCCGGGTCGGCTGGGGTCACTTCGCGTCCGAGGCCTGGTACGACGTCCTCACTCGCGACTTCGTGGCCGGCGAGTACGTCTGGACCGGCTTTGACTACCTGGGCGAGCCGACGCCGTGGAACGGTGTCGGAGCGGGTGCCGTGGGCAGCTGGCCCTCGTCCAAGAACTCCTACTTCGGCATCATCGACACCGCCGGCCTGCCCAAGGACTCCTACTACTTCTATCAGAGCCAGTGGAACGACTCGAAGCACACCCTGCATATGCTGCCGGCGTGGAACGGGGACGCCGTCCTGAAAAACGCCGACGGCAAGGTCGACGTCGTGGTGTACACGGATGCCCCCACCGTCAAGCTGTTCTTCACCCCGGCCGGCTCCACGGAGCGCCAGGAGATCGGGACCAAGTCCTTCTCCACCAAGACGACCCCGGCGGGTGTCAGCTATCAGATCTACGAGGGTGCCGACAAGAACGCCAACGAGTTCCGGAACCTCTACCTCACCTGGAAGGTCCCCTACGCCGACGGCACCCTGACCGCCGAGGCCTACGACGCCGACGGCAACAAGATCGACACCTCGAGCTGGGACGGACGCCAGAGCGTGACCACCGCCGGCGCCGCCTCCAAGCTCGTCGCCAGCGTGAACCGCACCGGCATGACGGCGAACGGCACGGACCTCGCGTACGTGACCGTGAGCGTCCAGGATGACCAGGGCAACCTCGTCCCCGGCGCCGACAACAACGTGACCTTCGATGTCTCCGGCTCCGCCGAGCTCGCCGGCATCGACAACGGCAACTCCCCCGACCACCAGTCCTTCCGCGACGGCGACCGCGACGCGTTCTCCGGTCAGCTCGTGGGCATCGTCCGCGCGAACCGCACCGCCGGCACGGCGAAGGTGGCCGTGTCCTCGCCGGGGCTCGCCTCGGCGACCGTGGAGATCCCCGTGGCCGAGTCCTCCTCCGAGGCCGGCGCCAAGTCCGTGGACAGCCTGTTCTACGCGCGCTACCAGTACGTGAAGACGGGCTCCTCCCTCGCGCTGCCCGAGACGATCCAGGTCCGCTACACCGACGGGTCCGCGCAGGACGAGACGGTGACCTGGGACGCCTACGATGAGTCCAAGCTCTCCGAGGACGGCAGCTTCACTGTCTCCGGCACGGTCGCGGGCGTGCGCGCCAGCACCGTCGTGACGGTGCTCGACAACATCGTCGCCCTCGCGAACTACTCCACCACGACCCCGGTCGGCCAGGCCCCGGTGCTCCCCGACGCCCGTCCGGCCATCCAGGCCAACGGCACGATCCTGAACGCCAGCTTCCCGGTGACCTGGGACGAGGTCCCCAAGGGCGCCTACGACAAGGCGGGCACCGTCGTGCTCTCGGGCACGGCCAACGTCTTCGGCCGCGATGTGGAGCTCACGGCGACCGTGCGCGTCCAGGAGGAGAGCATCCAGCTCGGCGCCAACGTGGCGCCCGCGGCCTCGCTCTCGCAGGACATCCCCGAGGGGAGCCAGAGCGACACCCTCGCGGCGATCATCGACGGCTCGGCCCAGATCAGCGACAACTCCGGCGGCGGCGCGAACCCGACCGCCTGGAGCAACTACGACTACTCGCAGGCGGGCCACAACACGGCCCAGCTGACCTTCCGCTACGCCACGCAGCAGCGCCTCGGCCAGGCGAAGATCCACTTCTTCACCGACAACTGGTCGGCGCGCCTCCCCGAGGCGGGCACGACGAAGTTCGAGGTCTCTGAGAACGGCGTCGACTGGGAGGAGCTGGCGGTCAAGGAGACGGTGGGCCAGGCCTCCGGCCGCGTCACCCCCTACACCTTCGATTTCGCCCCCACGCTCGCCACCTACGTGCGCGTCACGCTGACGAACAACAGCGTGAACCTCGGAAACCGCAAGCCCTGCACGGGCATCACCGAGGTCGAGCTCACGAGCGCCGCCGGCAGCTTCGTCACGAACCGCGACGCCGATCTCGCCTCCCTCACGGTGAACGGCAAGGAGGTCCCGGCCTCCGCGCTCGCCGGCGACTCGTGGAACACCCCGGCCATCGTGGCTGCGGTGGAGACCGAGTCCAAGGGCAACGCAGCCGTGACCGTGCTTCCTGAGCACGAGGGCGTCGTGCGCATCCTGATCGAGTCCGAGGACCACAGCGCGCGCAAGACCTTTGCCATCAACCTCGGTGCGGAGGAGCAGCTCTCCGCCGACAGCGACCTGCGCGACTACCCGGTTGAGGACATCACGGCCACCGCGGGCAGCGAGGAGCCGACGCGCGGCCTCCCGAACGAGGGTCCCGTCCGCCTCGCCTTCGACAAGAAGCAGGAGACGATCTTCCACAGCGCCTGGGCGGGAACGGATGTCGGGAACCTCTGGGTGACGATGGAGCTCGCGGAGCCGACCGCCATCGACGCCCTGCGCTACCTGCCTCGCGAGGGCGGCCTGCTGAACGGCACCGTCATGGAGGGCAAGCTCCTCTACAGCGAGGACGGGGTGACCTGGAAGGAGGCCGCCTCCGCCAACTGGATCCCGGACGCGCAGTCCTATGAGGCCGGCTGGAGGCTGATCGAGCTCGACGAGCCGGTCACGGCCAAGTACTTCCGCTTCGCCACGGTGAGGTCGTACGGCGACGGCGGCCGCATGAACCGCTTCATGAGCGCCTCTGAGATTCGCCTGCGCATGGCGCCGGTGAAGACCGACATCTCCACCGCCGAGATCACGGCGCCCGAGACCCTCGAGGTCGATCGCGTGAGCGCTGAGGAGCCGGCGGTGTTCAACCCCGCTAAGGTCACGGTCACGCTCAAGGACGCCACGGCGGCCCAGAACCGTGCGGCTGCCGACGATGGCGGCCAGGTCCTGACCTACGGCGTGGATTACATCCTCGAGTACCAGGACAACGGCGACGAGGGCCCGGCCACGGTGGTGGCGCGCGGCATCGACGCCTACGAGGGCACGACGGCCGCCCACAGCTTCACCGTCAAGGTGAAGGAGCCCACGCTCGATGGCATCGCGGTGAGCGCGCAGCCCGCCAAGACCGCCTACAAGGTGGGGGAGACGCTTGATCCCGCCGGCCTCGCCCTCACGCTCACGATGAGCGACGGGACGACCAAGACGGTTGTCTACGGCGATGACACCGCGGCCGACTTCACCTTCGCGCCGGCGCTCGACACCGCCTTCGCGGCGGCGGGCACCGTGGACGTCACCGTGGGGTACGGCGGCAAGAACGCGACGCTCTCCGTGACGGTCGCGCAGCCGGTCGATCCCGAGGAGCCGGGCGGCGAGAACCCCGGCGGCGAGAACCCCGGCGGGGAGAACCCGGGCGAGAATCCCGGCGGTGGGAACTCGGGCACCCAGCAGCCTGGAGACGGCACGCAGGGCGGCAAGACGCCCGGCAAGGATGGCTCCGGAAACACGACCGGCACCAAGAAGGGCACCGGCTCCAAGGGTGGCAAGAAGGTCTCCAAGAGCCTGCCCAAGACTGGTGACATCGTGAGCATCGTCGCGCTCGCCGCAGCTGCGGGCACGGGCGCCGTGCTGATCGGCGGAGGGCGCAAGCTCCGTCGCTGCAAGTAAGCGCTGCGCACAGCGAAACAGAGGGGGGGCGTCCTGCGGGGCGCCCCTTCTTGTCTCTCTCCGCTTAGAAAATCTTATATGGATACACTTAGATTCTGATTAAATCCGAGAGCCGCGGCAACAATACACCTCGAACAGTTTGACGCCGCCCCGGAGGGCGGCAGCCGCGGCTCGTCGCCGGGTCGCGGCGCACATCAGAGAGGTGATGCATATGAGGATCGACAAGCTGGCGATGACCTCAAAGCAGGCACTGCAGACGGCCATAGGCATCGCGGGGGACGCACAGGCGGGCGCGGTGGAGCCCATCCACCTGCTCGCCGCCCTGCTTGAGAGCGGGGAGCGCAACATCTCCGTCATCATCGAGCGCATCGGCGCCGACCCCAAGCAGCTCGCGAGCGCCACGCAGCAGGCCATCGCAGCCGCGCTCAAGGTGCAAGGCACGCAGATCGGGCTCTCCAACGAGCTCATGCGCGTGCTCGACCGCGCCGAGAAGAAGGCCTCCAAGATGGAGGACAGCTTCGTGGTGACCGAGCACCTGCTCATGGCGCTCGCCGAGGACAAAGGACAGGCGGGGAAGATCCTCGCTCAGGCAGGGGTCACGCGCGAGCGCATCGAGGAGACCTACACGGAGCTCCGCGGTGATGACCGCGTCACGAGCGAGGATGACAAGCTCCAGTTCGAGGCCCTCAAGCAATACGGCCGCAACATCTGCGACCTCGCGCGCGCGGGCAAACTCGACCCGGTGATCGGCCGCACGGATGAGATCCGCCGCACCATCCAGGTGCTCTCGCGGCGCACGAAGAACAACCCGGTGCTCATCGGTGAGCCGGGCGTGGGCAAGACGGCCATCGTCGAGGGCATCGCCCAGCGCATCGTGGCCGGAGACGTGCCGAGCACCCTGCGCGACCGCGACCTCATCGAGCTCGACATGTCGGCCCTCGTGGCCGGTGCCAAGTACCGCGGCGAGTTCGAGGACCGTCTGAAGGCCGTGCTCAAGGAAGTCGAGCAGTCAGCCGGTCGCGTGATCCTGTTCATCGATGAGCTCCACACCATCGTGGGCGCGGGGGCGACCGAGGGCTCCATGGACGCCGGCAACATCCTGAAGCCGGCCCTCGCCCGCGGTGACCTGCACGCCATCGGCGCCACCACACTCGACGAGTACCGCAAGTACATCGAGAAGGACGCTGCCCTCGCCCGCCGCTTCCAGACCGTGCTCGTGTCGGAGCCGAGTGTGGAGGACACGATCTCGATCCTGCGCGGCCTCAAGGAGAAGTACGAGATCTTCCACGGCGTGCACATCACCGACGGTGCGCTCGTGTCGGCGGCCGATCTCTCGGACCGCTACATCGCCGATCGATTCCTGCCGGATAAGGCCATCGACCTCGTTGATGAGGCCGCGAGCCGCCTGCGCATGGAGCTCGATTCCATGCCGGTCGAGATCGACGCGCTCACGCGCCAGCTCACCCAGATGCAGATCGAGGAGGAGGCGCTCAAGAAGGAGAAGGACGCGGCATCCGCCGAGCGGCTCTCGGCCCTGCAGCAGGAGATCGCGGAGCTCCAGGAGCGGCTGAACGTGGCGAAGGCGGGCTGGCTCAACCAGAAGAACGCGATCGACCATGTGCGTCAGCTCAAGGGTGAGCTCGACGAGGCCCGTAGCGAGCTTGACCGCGTGACGCGCGAGGGCGATCTCGCACGCGCCGGGGAGCTCAGGTTCTCGGTGATTCCCGGGCTTGAGCAGGAGATCGCGACCGGCGAGGCCGAGCTCGCCGAGCGCAAGGACGCCGCGGAGGGCGGCCTGAACGAGCAGGTCACCTCCGATGAGATCGCGGAGGTCGTGAGCGCGTGGACGGGTGTGCCCGTGTCGAAGATGATGCAGGGCGAGCTCGAGAAGCTGAAAACGCTCGAGGCCGAGCTACACAAGCGCGTGATCGGCCAGGACGAGGCCGTGGCCGCCGTGGCCGCTGCCGTGCGGCGCTCGCGCGCGGGGCTCTCCGATCCCGATCGACCCATCGGTAGCTTCTTCTTCCTCGGTCCCACCGGCGTGGGCAAGACCGAGCTCGCCAAGGCGCTCGCCGAGTGCCTGTTCGACGACGAGCGGGCCCTCGTGCGCATCGACATGTCGGAGTACATGGAGAAGTTCAGCGTCCAGCGCCTGATCGGAGCGCCTCCGGGATACGTGGGCTACGACGAGGGAGGCCAGCTCACCGAGGCCGTTCGGCGGCGCCCGTACTCCGTCATCCTGCTGGATGAGATGGAGAAGGCGCATCCGGACGTGTTCAACGTGCTCCTGCAAGTGCTCGATGACGGGCGCCTGACGGACGGCCAGGGCCGGCAGGTGAGCTTCAAGAACACGATCATCATCATGACCTCGAACGTGGGGTCGAACGTGATAGCCGAACTCGCGGGCACGGATGACGAGGAGATGCGCCGCCAGGTGGACGAGGTCATGCATCGCACGTTCAGGCCGGAGTTCCTGAACCGCATCGATGACACGGTGGTGTTCCATCCGCTGGGGATGGCGCAGATCGAGAAGATCGTCGACATCCAGCTGGCCGATGTGCGCCGCCGCGTGGCGAAGGATCGCATGACGGTGAGCGTGACGCCGGCGGCGAAGCAGATGCTTGCTGTGGGCGGCCTGGACCCGGTGTTCGGGGCGCGTCCGCTCAAGCGCCTGATCCAGCGCGAGGTGGTGGATGCGATCGCCGGCGCGATCATCGACGGTCGCGTGCACGAGGGCGACGACATCACGCTCGATGTGGACACGAGCGGCGTGTTCACCGTGGACGTGGCGCCGGTCGCAATCGAGGCCGGCACTGGGGAGTAACGTCCGCAAGGCGCGGATGACAGAGGGCCGCACCCCCACGGGTGCGGCCCTTTTTGCTAAGCTCGTTGCATGAGGTTCGAGCTGATAAGGCGGTGCATATAAGATGAGCGCTCCCCGCGATGAGGAAAGTACGCCCCGGAAGATGAAGGATGACCGAATCGATTCCGACCCCTTCATCCGCCCTGAGAATGAGGACGATGACGGCTACGACCCCTACTCCGATCGCCTACCGGACCCCGAGCCGCTGTTCGAGCGCGACCCTTGGGATTAGGCGCGCTCCCCCTACAACCTGATGAGTCGAGAGGCCAGCTGGCGTCAGCTGGCCTCTTGTTATGTGCTGAGTCGCGAGGAAGATCTTCTGCTCCGCCTGGCCCGAGGCAGTTCGCGGCAGCGGTCGCGGCTCGTGGTCAAAAATCGCACTAATCGGTATTTTGATAAGGGGTCACTCAATCTGAATGGGATGCTGGGAAGCGAAAAGCACAATGGCGTTTGGGCATTCAGCATGTTGGGGCGGATCGCACCCCCTTGAGCGGGTGCGCCGCGCACGAAAAAGTACCGATTAACGCGTTTTTTGACCACGAGGCGCGGCCGTTGCGATCCGAAGGTCCCCTATGCGCATATACGCACAATAAAAGTTATCTCACTTGGGCCCACGGCCCGCCGCAAACAAAATCGGGGCCCGGCGCGCTGTCGCCGAGCCCCGATTCAAATCCAATCCTCATATCCCTACCAGTCGAGCTCCTTGCGGACCCGACCGTCGTAAACAAAGGTTGCCACGCCGAGCACCGCCGCTGCAGCCCCCAGCAGAAGCGCGGAGATCGCACTGCTCACACCCACGATGACAAGGCAGATCCCCAGCAGCCCCGCAAGCGCCGAGACGATGCCATGGGCTCCGAGCGCGCTCGGCCGGTTGGCCCCGCGGATCCCGAAGACGGCGGAGGCCATCGTCAAGATACCAGCCACGAGCTCGCCCGCTCCAATCACATACCGAGCGGCCGGGTCATCAAGGCGCGCCCCCAATACCTGCGCCCCCACCGGGATCTCGATCGAGCCCATCATCGTCATGATGGCAACCACAATCAGCGCCACGGCAACGGGAGCCTGCACCAAGCTCAGCACTTTGAGCAGCTTGCGATTCGATGACATGGAATGACTCCTTATAGACGGGACGCCGCGCCCTCTGCGCGGCCACGTTCCCCGCTATGATACCCGCAACCGCAGCCCCTACGCGCCATGCCCCGCCGTGTTGCGCTTGACGTGCAGGCTGCTTGCGATGATGTCGACGAGCACGCGATCGGGCACATCGGGGTTCGTCTTGATGAACATGATGAGCCCGGTGATCAGCACGTAGAAGGTTTCGTAGACATGCTCGATCCGCACGGAATGGAGCCGGGCGTAGTCGCGGACCGTGGACTCGATCATGTAACGGGCCGTGCGGTCGGCGATCTGATCGACGAGCCTCGTGTAGAGCGATGCGTCACCGCTGCTGGCGAGGGAGAGGGGAAGGTCGTTCCTCCCCAGGACGAGCTCCTTCAGCACGGCGGCGCCTGAGGCGAGGGAGCCCTCGATGTCGCCGGTGCCGCGCGATGAGTTCCAGGCCCTGAGCCGGTCCACGATGTCCTCGACGAGGTCGGTGAGCGCCTCGTCGAGCGCGGCCTGCTTGTCGGGGAAGTAATGGTAGAAGAGTGATCTCGTGCATCCCACGCGCTCCGTGATCCGCGAGACCGAGAGCGCACCCACGCCCTCGGCCGCGCAGAGCTCGCGCACGGCAGCAAGGATCTCGCGCTTGCGGTCGTCGTGGGTGTGGCGCTCGCGGCGCCGATCATCGCTGCCCTGCACCTCGCGTCCCTTCATCCGGCTCACAGCGCTTCTGGCCGATTATATCTTGAAGGGTATTGACACATCGTCAATACTGAATTCGATAAGCTGCTGGCACATTTCGACCAACGGCATGTGGTATACGACCTCGCGCGGAAACGTCGCCGGGCCCGAACGTGTTCCGGGCCCTCCCGCGCGGGGCATGGAAGGGGAGACCATGATCTTGAACGGACCTGGCATCAGCTACACGGAGCCCGACATCGGCTCGGAGTTCGTACCTCCCGTGCCGGAGAACCCGCGCGCCTCCATCGTCGCGCTGTGCCAGCACGCCACGAACCGCCTGCTCGGCAAGAAGAAGATCCTGCCCTACGAGTATTGGGCGTTCGACGCCGCCTGCACCGACGAGCAGGCCGATATGCTCTGCCACCTCAAGGTGCGAAAGCACTACACGCTCGATGCCGCGGTGAAGGCCACGGGCATCCCGGCCGATAAGCTCGAGCCCATGCTCGACGACCTCTCGTACATCGGCATGCTCGAGTACAACTGGGAGAACCCCGCCCGCACCAAGCAGTGGATGCTCCCCATGCTCGTGCCGGGATCGGCTGAGTTCCTGAACATGCGCATCGATCAGCTCGAGGCGCACCCCGCCCTCGCGAAGTTCTTCGAGCAGGCGAGCAAGGGTCCTCTCTCCCGCGCCGCGCCGATGGTCCCGCCGGGAGGCGGCGGCATCGGCATGCACGTGATCCCCGTCGAGAAGGCCATCGAGCAGGAGAACCAGTCCCTCTCGATCGAGCACATCGAGCACTGGCTCGACAAGTACGACGGCAAGTACGCCGCCTCCGCCTGCAGCTGCCGCATGAGCCGCAAGGTGCTCGGCGAGGGCTGCGGCGACGACTTCAACGACTGGTGCATCGCCGTCGGCGATATGGCCGACTACATCGTCGAGACCGATCGCGGGCGCTACATCGACCGTGAGGAGGCCCGCGCCATCTTCCGCCAAGCCGAGGACAACGGCTACGTGCACCAGATCACCAACATCGACGGCGAGGACAAGATCTTCGCGATCTGCAACTGCAACGTGAACGTCTGCTACGCGCTCCGCACGAGCCAGCTCTTCAACACGCCGAACCTCTCGCGCTCGGCCTACGTGGCCCGCACCAAGACCGAGAACTGCGTGGCCTGCGGCCGCTGCGTCGAGGTCTGCCCGGCCGGCGCGGTGAAGCTCGGGCAGAAGCTCTGCGGCAAGGACACCGGCCGCGTGCCCGAGTACCCCAAGCAGGAGCTTCCCGACGCCGTGAAGTGGGGCCCCGAGAAGTGGAGCCCCGATTACCGCAACAAGAACCGCATCGAGACCTACGACACCGGAACCGCCCCGTGCAAGACCTCCTGCCCGGCGCACATCGGCGTCCAGGGATACCTCAAGCTCGCCGCCCAGGGCCGCTACACCGAGGCGCTCGCCCTGATCAAGCGCGAGAACCCCCTGCCCGCGGTCTGCGGGCGCGTCTGCAACCGCCGTTGCGAGGACGCCTGCACCCGCGGCGCCTTCGACCGCGCCGTGGCGATCGACGAGGTCAAGAAGTTCATCTCGCAGAAGGACCTCGACGCCGCGACGCGCTACATCCCCAAGAAGGTCCGCCCGAAGGTCCAGGGCGATTTCGAGGAGAAGGTCGCGATCATCGGCGCCGGCCCCGCCGGCCTTTCCTGCGCGTTCTACCTCGCTGAGAAGGGCTACCACCCGGTGGTCTTCGAGAAGAGCGCCCGTCCGGGCGGCATGCTCACCTACGGCATCCCCAGCTACAAGCTGGAGAAGGACGTCGTCCAGGCCGAGGTGGACGTCATCGAGGCCATGGGCGCCGAGTTCCGCTACGGTGTCGAGGTCGGGCGCGACGTGACCCTCGCCAACCTCCGCGAGCAGGGCTTCAAGGCGTTCTACGTGGCCATCGGTTGCCAGGGCGGGCGTCTGCCCGGGATCCCCGGCCAGGATGCCGCGGGCGTCTCCGTGGCCGTCGAGTTCCTGCGCGATGTCGCCGAGAGCCTGCACGACCGCGGCGAGGCCGCCGAGCTGCCGGGCCGCACCATCGTGGTCGGCGGCGGCAACGTTGCCATCGACGTGGCCCGCACCGCGGCGCGCCTGGGTTCCTCCCATGTCGAGATGTTCTGCCTCGAGAGCGAGTCCGAGATGCCCGCCAGCGCGGAGGAGCGCGCCGAGGCCACCGAGGACGGCGTGGCCATCTCCTGCGGATGGGGCCCGCGCGAGCTCATCGTCGAGGACGGCCGTGTGCGCGGAATCGCGTTCAAGCGCTGCACCCGCGTCTTCAACGACGAGGGACGCTTCGCACCGGAGTACGACGCGGACGATGTCCGCATCGTGGACGCCGACCGCGTGGTGTTCTCCATCGGTCAGAGCATCGAGTGGGGGAGCCTCATCGAGGGCAGCGCGGTCGAGCTCGGCCGCGGACAGGGGGCGATCGCGGATCCGGTGACCTACCAGACCGCGGAGCCGGACATTTTCGTCGGCGGCGACGTCTACACCGGCCCCAAGTTCGCCATCGACGCGATCGCCGCGGGCCATGAGGCCGCGATCTCGATTCACCGCTTCGTGCAGGAGGGTACGCTCACGATCGGGCGCAACCCCCGTGCGTACCAGATGATCGACCGCAACGAGGTCGATCCGGGCAGCTACGACACGGCGAGCCGCGGGGTGCCGGCGATCGATCACGGCATCGAGCACGAGCGGCCCTTCTCCGAGTACGTGCAGACGTTCACGGAGGATCAGGTCAAGGCCGAGACGGCCCGCTGCCTCGGCTGCGGCGCCTCGGTGGTGGACGAGAACAAGTGCATCGGGTGCGGGCTCTGCACCACCAAGTGCGATTTCGACGCGATCCACCTGTATCGCGAGCGTCCGGAGTGCAGCCGCATGGTCAAGGCCGAGAAGAAGGTCCCCGGCCTTCTGAAGTACGCCGCGAAGCGCGAGATCAAGATCCGTTTCGGCGCGAAGAATTAGCTCCTTGTCGGGCAGGGCGCCGGACGGCATGGCTCCGGCGCCCCTTTTCATGCGGAGGCATCATGCACGAGCTGGGTATCGTGTTCAACATCATCGAGAGCGTGGAGCAGGTCGCGGCTGAGAACGGGATCGCCCGCGTGTCGGCGGTGACGCTCGAGCTCGGGGAGGTCTCGGGGATCGTGCCCGAGTACCTCTCGGATTGCTGGACATGGGCGTGCGCCAAGAAGCCGCTCATGGAGGGGTGCGAGCTCATGCTCGAGGAGGTTCCGGCGCTGACGTTCTGCGAATCGTGCGGGGCCACGTACGGGACCGTCGAGCACGGGAAGACTTGCCCCACCTGCGGAAGCGGAAGCACCTACCTGCTCCAGGGCCAGGAGGCCGTCATCAAGGAGATCGCCACCCCGGACGGGGCGTGAGGGGCTCGTCGGCGGTGGGACGCCGCGCGGGAGGGCCCCGGCCCGCGCGATGGGACGGCAACCCCACATATACCGTCCGCGCTTTTTGCTAAACTGTGTAGGCACGTGCCTCCGTAGCTCAGGGGATAGAGCACCGCTCTCCTAAAGCGGGTGTCGGCCGTTCGAATCGGCCCGGGGGCACCATGCGCAATATGTTCGAACCCGCGGGGACTATGCCCTCGCGGGTTCGTTGCTCTTCCAAGGTCGCGTGGACTCAGGCTCTCCGGCGCCATATGCGCGCCGCGTCAAGCTTAAGAAAGGTTAGCGCGCTCCCGCAGCTCCAGCCCCTTCTTCGCCGTCATCACCCACCAGCTCTCGCACCGCCCGCTCAAGGCTCTCCCGCACGATCCCGGCAAGCGTCCCGTCCTCGGTCTCGACCCACGCGCAGCGCCCCTCGGGCCCGATGGCGACCGCGCGGACCTCCTTGATGTGCTCCGGTTTGGCATGGCCGAAGAACGCGAGGTCCTTGCCCCAGTGCGAGAAGTGGAGCTTCCAGAGGCTCCGCAGGGTATCGAATCTGCTCACCTGCTCCAGCTTGGCATCGGCCACATGCCAGGGAAAGACGCGCCATCCCGCTGCGTAGAACTGATCTGCCAGGATCCAATGGTTTTCGATGTGCAGGGCGAGGCAGGCCTGGCAGCTGTCGAGGCCCAGCCTCCTGGCCTCGGCCAGCGTCACGGCGCGGAGCATGCCGGCGCCGTCAGCCTCCGGTTGCCAGATGAACGCGGTTTCCTGGGGAGGCCTGTCCTCCAGCACATCGAGGCCGGGTTCCACGGTGTGGTGGAATGCGCTGCTGCCCGGCACCATCTCCCTGCTCTGCAGCCAGGTGCGGTCGAAGTGCCAGCGCTTCGGATCGGCCGACGCCGCGAGCGCCCCCTCGCCCGCGCTGAACAGGCCGTCGACCATGTCGGGGGTGAGGGGGTCAGAAGGGTCGATCTCCCTCGTCCGGCCGAATCCCTCCCAGGCAGGGCTCGGCCAGAGGCGCACGCGCGCCGCCTCGATATCGGCCGCGCTGAGCTCGAGGTGGGCGGGCCGCTCGTTTTCGCGGTCCCACGAGGGGAATCCGAGCCTCTCCTGCTCCTCGTCGGGCAGCACGGAGGTGCTGCCGCCGCAGTCGGCCAGCGGCCAGACGAGCCAGTCGGCGGTGCGTGACAGCCTGATGGCGCGGGCGGGCGTTGCGAGGAGCCAGGTCCCGCCCACGTGCACGGCGAACGTGAGCACGCCGACGCGCTCAAGGTCGGACGGTACGTGGAGCTGGGTGTCTCGGCCGCGCCTCTCCCGCATCCATCGGAGCCCTATGACCGTGCCATCGGGTCGGAGCCCCAAAAGGGTGGACCCTGGCGGGAAGCTGAGCTGGAGGGCGGGCAAGGGGACCGGGTAGGGGAGGTCGCGCGCATCCGTCCATCGCCGGGAGGAGCGCCCGCGCCCGCGATCGCCATCGTCTGCGCGAGAGGCCCCGAGCCGCATGTCCACGATCACGTACAGCAGCACGATGGCCGCCGAGGGCAGCAACGTCACCGCGATCGGGAACATGTATTGCATGCGGGAGCCGAGATGGACGCCGATCCCATGCTTGAGCAGCTCCAAGTAGAGCATGAAGCCCAGGGGGAGGGCGGCGAGCGCCAGCGCGAGGACGAGGGAGCTGAGCACGCGCCCACGCGGCCGGCCGGAACGGTCCTCCATGATGCCTCCTCAATGACGGGGCCCTTATTGTACCGCCCGCGCCCTTGCGGCTACCGGGGAAACAGCAGGTATCCCGTCTCGCCCTCGGCCTCGAAGGGGTGGATCCGCACATCGAAGAGGTCCTGCAGGGCACCCGTCGCGAGCACGGCCGCGGGGGCGCCGGAGCATGCGATGCGGCCGCCGTCCATGACGGCCAGCTCGTCCGCGTAGCGAAGCGCCAGGTCGAGGTCGTGCACGACAGCGAGCACCGTCCCCCCGCCGCGCGCGAGCCCGCGAGCGAGGCGCAGGACCTCGTGGCAGCCGGCCGCATCGAGGTAGGTGGTGGGCTCGTCCATCAGCAGCGCGGTCGTCTCCTGGGCGATCGCGAGGGCGATGTGTGCCCGCTGACGTTGGCCGCCCGAGAGGCGGTCAACCCAGGCGTCGCTGAGGTCCGTGAGCCCGGTGAGCGCAAGGGCGCGCTCCACGGCGGCCTCGTCTGAGGCGGCGTCCCCGTCGCCACGGTAGGGATAGCGGCCGAGCGCGACGAGCTCCCTCACGCGCATCGCCGGGGCGGCGTGGGCCTGGGCGAGGATGGCGAGCTCACGCGACCGCTCGCGCTCGCTCATTTCCGAGATCTCGCGGCCGCGCAGGAGCACCGACCCCGATCGCGCCCTGAGCGCGCCGCCCGCGAGCCCGAGAAGCGTGGACTTTCCGCATCCGTTTCTCCCGACCAGGCAGGTGAGGCGCCCGGCGCGCACCTGGTAGGTGAGGCCGGAGATGACGAGACGCTCTCCGCGCGAGAAGGAGAGGTCGTTGAAGGCGAGGACGGCCCCCTCCGGGCCCGTCGCATCCCGCCGCGCGCGCCCCGTTTCGTGACTCGCGCCGTTCGTCCCGTGATTCGCCCGCCCGGCGCTCATGGTCCCCTCACATCCCATCGGCCTCACCCCTTCTCCCGCTCCGCACGATCAGCACCACGAAGAACGGGCCGCCGAGAAACGCCATGACGATCCCCACGGGAATCTCGAACGGCGCGAAGGCGACGCGCGCACCCAGGTCGCAGGCGCATACGAAGCAGGCGCCGAGCAGCGCCGAGAGCGCGAGCTGCGCCCTCGACCCGCTCCGCACGAGCGCCCGAGCCACGTGCGGCACGATGAGCCCCACGAAGCCGAGGAGTCCGGCGAAGCTCACGGCGGCCCCGGCGAGCAGGGCCGCGACCGCGAGCATCCCGAGCCGGAACCTCCGCACGGGGAGACCGAGCCCGTGGGCGGCGGCGTCCCCGAGCTGGATCACATCGAGCCCCCGGGAGCCGGCGAGCGCGAGGGCGAGCCCGACGGCGATGAGCGCGGCCGGAGCCGCGATTCCGTCCATCGGCACGCCGGCGAGCCCGCCCACGAGGAAGCGCGATGCCCCCACGTAGGCATCGGGATTCACGATGAGGATCACGTTGATGCCCGCCGTGAAGACCGCGGTCAGGGCCATGCCGGTGAGGATGATCGCGAGGCGTCCGGCCCAAGCGCCCCGGGCGAGCGCGAAAACGACGAGCGCGCTGGCGAGCGCCCCGACGAAGGCGGCGATCGGCGGCAACCAGGTGATCTGCGGAAAGAGCGAGGCCGCAACGAGCACGAAGAGCCCAGCGCCCGCGTTCACGCCGATCACGTTGGGGCTCGCCATGGGGTTCGCGAGCACGGTCTGGATCACGAAGCCCGCGGCGGCGAGTGCGGACCCCGCGAGCAGGGCAGCGGCCACGCGTGGGAGGCGCACATGCGCGAGGATCGCGGAGACCTCGCCGCCCGCCGGTCGTCCCGCGAGCCAGGCGAGCAGATCGCCCATGCCGACGGTCGTCGATCCGAGCGAGAGCGCGAGCGCCGCCGCGACCGCGGTCGCGGCGGCAGCTCCGATGAGAATGGCCGCGGTTCTACGCGTAGAGGGCATCGTAGATGACCTGGTAGGCCTCATCCCAGCGCTCGCAGGGCTTGTGCAGGAAGAGTGCCGGGTCAAGTGCCTCGTAGCGGCCGCTCTTCACCGCGGAGAGCCCCGCCCAGGCGGGGTTCGCGGCCGTAGACTCCTCGAGGTGCTTCTGCGCCGCGTCATCGGTGTTGCCCATGGGCACGATGAGGATGCAGTCCGGGTCGTCGGCGATCACCGACTCCATGCTGTAGTCCTTGAGGAGGGCCCGGTCGGTGTCGGCGATGTTCTTGCCGCCGAGCTCGGCCACGATCGAGCCGACCGCGGTGTCGGCGCCCTGGACGCGCGTGCCCCCGGAGTAGGTGATCGCGGCGAGCACGCTCGGCTGCTCCCCCGCGGGGACCTTCTCGCGAATCAGGTTGATGCGGTTCTGCACGTCCTGGCCGTTCTTCTGATAGAGATCGTCCCGGCCGGTGATGTCGGTGCAGGTGCGGAGCATGCCGAGATAGTCCTCGAAGGTCGTGACCTTGAAGCAGGCAACCGTGATGCCGGCGTCCTCGAGCGACTGGGCGAGCTCCACCTGCGAGGAGGCGCCCCCGCGCGCGCCAGTCGCCGCGGTCATGAGCACGAGGTCGGGCTTGAGGGCGATGATCTGCTCGAGGTCGGGGGAGGCGATGTCGCCCACGCTCGTGACCTTCGAGGCGATGTCGTAGTCCTCGGCCGCGTCGCTCGACGCCCCCACGAGCTCGCCGCCGGCGAGCTCCCAGATGTGCGCGAAGCTCCCCATGCAGGCGACCACGCGCTCGGGCTTGCTGACCGTGATCTCCTTGCCGCGCGCGTCCGTGAACGTGACCTTCTGCGCGGCGATGGCGGACGCCGGGGCGCTTCCCGCCCCAGTGGACCCGTCGGTCGCTGCGGGCGACGAGCACCCGGCTGCAGCGACGACCGCCACCGCGCATGCCACGGTGGCGAAGCCGATCTTGATCGTCCGCGCCGCGGCGCCCGTGAGCGCGTTTTCGATTCCCATGATGATCCCCTCTCGATCGTGATGCCGCGCTACGACGCGCAGGCGAGTCCCATGCCGTGGGCGCAGTAGTCATCCTGCGCCATGACGTCCCCCTGGTGGTAGTAGCCCGCGCGGGCGCGGCACCCGCCGCAGCCCTCGGCGAACTCGCAGGTCCCGCAGGCGCCGCCGTAGGCGCGGGTGCGCAGGCGCTGGAACACGGGAGATGTCTCCCATATCTCGTCGAAGGGCTGCTCGCGCACGTCGCCGGCCTCGTCGACCATGTAGGCGCAGGGACGGACGATCCCCTCGCTCCCGATGACGCAGTAGGTGAGCCCGGCGAGGCAGCCGCGGGAGAACCGCGTCTCGATGCCGAGCTGCTTGGCGACGCGGGTGAACTGCGGGGCGCAGGTGGGCTTGACCTCGATCGACACCTCGTCGGAGGTGCGCATGATCTGGCGGAGGAGCTCCTCGTTCGCGGCGACGTCAAGCGCCTCGGGCTGCACGTTCACGCCGCGGCCCACGGGAATCAGGAAGAAGATGTAGTGCGCCTTGGCGCCCAGCTTCTCGGCTGCGCGGGTGATCTCGCAGACCTCGTCGCGGTTCCACTGAAGCACGGTTGTGTGGATCTGGAAGGGCAGGCCCGCGCGCTTGCAGGCCTCGATGCCCGCCATGGTGAGGTCGAAGGCGTTGGGCAGGCCGCGGAAGCGGTCGTGGCGCTCGCGGTCGAGGCTGTCGATCGAGATGCCCATGGCGCAGGCGCCGGCCTCCTTCAGGCGGCGGGCCACGTCGTCGGTGATGAGGGTGCCGTTCGTGCCGAAGACGGGGCGGAGCCCCCGGCTCGCGGCGTGGGCCACCAGCTCGTAGATGTCGGGGCGCATGAGGGGCTCCCCGCCGGAGAAGATCATGACGCGGAAGCCCGCGCGGGCGATCCCGTCGATCATCTCCTTGGCCTCATCCGTGTTGAGCTCGCGTGCATCGCGCTCGGCGGCGTCTTGGTAGCAGTGCTCGCACCGCAGGTTGCAGCGGTTTGTCGTCATCCACGACACGATCATGGTATCCCCCTCTTGTTCGGCGGCTCCATGCTAGGGGATAACGTAACGTCATGGTCAAGGCGGACGCGTGCGGAAACGCTACAATGGTGCCGTTTGATCGGAGGGAGGTGCCATGGGCGAAAGGGAGCTGATGAGCGTCGGCGAGCTCGCGCGCCGCGCCGGCGTGACGGTTCGGACCATCCAGTTCTATGACCAGAAGGGGCTGCTCAGCCCCACGACCCTCGGCGCCTCGCATCAGCGCCTGTACTCCGCGGAGGATGAGGCGGAGCTTTATCGCATCTTGACGCTCAAGCGCCTGGGCCTCACGCTCGCGGAGATCCGGGCCGCCTCGGTGGAATCGGGCGATGACCTGAGGCGCGTGGCCGAGCGAAGCCGCGGCGCGCTGGATGCCGAATGGCTCAAGCTCATCAAGGGGCTCTCCGCGCTGAGGATCATCGAAGGGGAGCTCGCTGCCGACGACCAGGTCGATTGGTGTCGCATCTCCCAGGCGATCGCACGGGCGGACGCCGGGGTGGAGGAGCGCTGGGAGGCGGGCTTTCGCACGGAGGGCGAGCCCCAGGTCTTTCCGCGCGAGGAGCTCATGGCCTGGCATGTGCTCATGGGCGACACGATCGCTGCACTGAACGAGGGGGAGGCTCCTGGGGGAGACCGCGCGCGCGACCTTGCGAAACGCTACCTGCGGCTCGGGGGCGCGGAGCGCGCCGCCGCGGGGCTCGAGCGGATGGAGCGCGCGTTCGAGGCGTCGGCCCGTGGCGCCGCGAGCGCGACGGACTACCGCGTGCTCCAGGATCGCGTGATGGGATTCCTGCAGGAAGCGGTCGACGCGACGTTTTCCGGATAGCGGGCGCAGGCTACGAGCGGCGCGGGTGGCGGTGCACGGGTTCAAGTGCGGGGCGCCATGCGGATGCGGCGCGCGGTCATGTGCGTGGGTGCCGCCCTGCTGGCGCGCACGGGTTCGAGCGCGGGATGTCGCGCCGCGGAAACGGAGCGGAGTGGGCGAACCACACGGGTTCGGTTGCGCTGCGGGCAAATCTCGCCACTTTGCTGAAGGTTTCGCTGACGCGGTGGCAAACCTCGGCACTTTGCTGAAGGTTTTTGCCGGATGAAAAAGTAGCCGCCAAATCCCCAACGCTCTGACCTCGTGGTTTGCGAGCGCTGGAGTGCCGTCTACTCGGACGGTCCGACAAAACCTTCAGCAAAGTGCCGAGGTTTGATTCGGCCGGAGCCAAACCTTCAGCAAAGTGGCGAGGTTTGGCCCTGCTGTCCCGCAGGATGGCCGGGAGGGGCGGGCCGCCCGCCCGCCTCGTGCTATTATCGTCGCGTTCCGACCGATACGCGGAGGCCCGTTGGCCTCCGAGACAGGGGAAGGAGTGCCGGTGCGCTCAAAAGCCGATAAACTCGTTCCGATCTTACTCGTCGTCGGCATCGTTCTGGTGTGCTTCGATGTGGTGTGGGCGTTCACGGTGGCGCCGCTCGTGCAGGGTGCCCAGCTGAGCGAGCCCGTGACGATCGCGGGGCAGGTGGTGAGCACGAAGCTCCTGCTCTCGCAGAAGATCTTCTACCTGCATGTTCCTGTGGCCATCGCTTCGCTTGCGGCGTTGATCTATGCCGCGTACCTGGCAATCCGCTTCCTCATGACGAAGCGCCGCGTGTTCGACGTCCGCTCGAAGACCGCGATGCAGGTCACGCTCGTGCTCGTCCTCGGCACGATGATCTCGGGTGACCTCTGGACCGCCTTCGAATGGAACGTGTGGTGGGTGTGGGAACCGCGCCTCACCACGTACTTCATCCTGATGCTCATGGTGATCGCGTACTTCATCCTGCGCGCGGCGATCGAGGACGAGGAGCGCCGGGCACGCTACGCGGCCGTGTTCGCCGTGATCGCGTCGATCGATGCGCCGATCTCGTTCATGGTGACGCGCCTGGTGCCGAGCTCCGTGCATCCGGTGGTGTTCCGCACCGACAGCGGACTGCCTCCGAAGATGCTGATCCCCTTTCTCGTGGGGATGCTCGGCATGATGCTGGTGACCTGGGCGCTGTATCGGTTTACGTTGCGCGTGAATGAGCAGGCCGATGAGGTCGAGCTGCTGAAGGAGCGCCTTGAGGAGGCTGATGGCCGTGCGCAGCAGGCGGCGGCCGATGATGCGCTTGAGCGTCTACGGTCGCAGGCGAAGGCGGTGTCCGAGGGAGCAGAGGGCGCGCCTGATGCGTAGGGCGTCGTTGAGAAGATGGTGGCGCGGCTGCCGAGACGCGGTGGGCTGCGGTGACGAAGGAGGATTGAGATGGACGCGATTCTGTCTGAGGTGTATTCGACGGTGCTGCCGGCGGCGCCGTTTGTGGTTGGGGCGTATGTGGGTGTGTGGCTGGTGATCGCAGTGTTCGTCCTGATGATGTGGGGCAAGCAGAAGAAGACGGCCTCCGATATCGAGGCGCTGCGCGAGGCGCTGGAGCGTCGCGGGCGCGAGGGGCGCGCGTAGGGATTTCAGCGATTGTGGAGAAACGCTGGTGCATGATGCTCGAGCTTGTGTGCGCGGGGTCAGCAGCGTAATATTCTCTCTTGCGCACTGAGTGCGTCCAGACATTGCGGGGTGGAGCAGTCTGGTAGCTCGCCGGGCTCATAACCCGGAGGTCGTAGGTTCAAATCCTGCCCCCGCGACCAAAACGCCAGCTCGGAGACCCTGTGTCTCCGAGCTTTTTCTTTGCGGAAGAGCCCACTCTGTAGGAAACTCTGTAGGAAACCCTGTGGGGAATCCGCCGGTCCCGATGGCGGCTGCGGGTCGCTTCCGCGCCCGGGCTCATCCTGCCGGCTCTGGAGCAGAGGGCTAGAATTTACAGCATGGACGAGGGGCCTGGGGCAGCCTCGAGCGACCGCGGCGCGGGGACGGTGTGTGCGAGCTCCAAGATCTCCGCGACCTACATGAGAATCGACGGTGGCACCGCTTCACCGGGGTATTTGACGGCGAAGGCTTTGTAGCGCCGGTTTACATCTCGCACTGGCGTTTGAGCTCGGCCACGAGGGAGTCGTTGTCTCTCACCGATACGATGGCATCGCCGTCGTAGGACGCCTCGATGAGGACGCGGTCGAGCGAGTTGGCCGTGCCCGCCCAGAGCGTGCGGGTGCGGCGGACTCCTCGTATATGGTCGTACGGGATTGCCGTGTGCGTACCGGCGTACACGATGACGAGGCGGTCGGCGTAGAGCTCGACGCGGTTGCTACGGACGGGAAGAGCCGCTAGGGCGATGACGAGGGGAATCAGTAGGAGCACGAGCCAACTCGGCGGCCACACCGTCATGGGGAGTACGAACAGGAAGCACGCCAGGCACCCCGCCGAGAGGCCTCCTGCGACGAGCACCATAATCGCGATGAACCACGGCGAACTCTTGCCGGGGAATACCTTTTCAGGCTTTTGGTCATGGGACTCCATGGAAATCCCTCCCTAACCGGTCATGCGGCACGCATGCGACAGTTTTTACCCCTTGCGGCGACAGATTAAGCGCGATGGCCCGCTTAGGTCGTAGCCCGATGCCCAGCGGAGAAACAGGCGACATTCTCGAGGTGACGAAGCTTGCTACCAGCCGGCGTCGGACACGTGACACGGGAGAATCTAGCCATCGCCTATCTCGTAGAGCTATGGGCCAATTAATGCCCGTTGAATGGACGTTGCAGCACATTATGCGGAGTGCACGAAGTTGCCGAAAACAGGGTCGAGACCTGCACAGACGGAAAGAATATGACGTCTGACAGCATATCTTCGTGTACGTCGCACGTGCGGCCCAGCTCCTCGATGCGCTCGGGTGAACGGTACGCTGCCACGTAGCCGACCGTCTCATGCCTGCCGGTCTCCGCGCTCTCGACCATGCGGTAGCTGCAAACACTTTCCTCTTCCGGCATAAGATGCTGCCGGCGTGATTCGGCGTGTTGGCATGTAAGCGTGCCAATCAGAGGAAGAATCGCAACATTGTCCTACAAAGGGAGACGACTCGAGTGCGAAAAGGGTTGCACAACTTTTATCACCCCCCATCGGTGAAAATCGGGATCAAAGGGCCTTGGGCTACTTGACCTGTACAAATTTGCGCGATATGGAAGGAGAGCGCAGAGAGAGATGGGATCGTACAAACCGAAGCACATGAGGGTGAAGAGCACGCGTCGGCCCGCCGGGAAACAGGTGGCCGCCGCGCTGGTCGCCACCACCCTAGTTGCAGGCTCCTCATTGAGCCCCTTCGCGCAGGCGGCGCATGCCGAGACGACGCTCACCGATATCCATGGCCCCGTGGTGGCCGTGAACGGCAACCCCGTGACCGCTGGCCTTAATACCGCGCTCGCGGGAACCGACGTTGCGACTGAGGCTGCAAAGGACGCCCGCGCCGAACTCGAGCAGGCCGTCGCTGAGGCCGAGGCCGAGGCTGAGGCGAAGAAGGGCGCTGTTGAGGCCGCCAAGGCAGAGGCTGCATCCACCGCTGGGGCTGCTGAGGCCGCCAAGGGTGCTTCCGAGGAGGCGGACGCTGACGCCAAGACGGCCGCCAACGCCGCCGCTGCGGGCCTCGCCGCCAAGAACGAGCTTGCTGCGAACGCGCTCAAGGCCGCACTCGAAACGGCTGAGCAGAAGACCGACGCGCTCGCCTCCGCCGTGTCCGAGCTCGATGCCGCCACTGCTTCTGTGGCATCTGCCGAGGCAGCGAAGGCCGATGCCGACGCGAAGCTCGCCGAGGCGGAGGAGAACGCGAAGGGCGCGACGCCTGGGGCCGTTTCTGAGGCGACGACGGCTCGCGACAATGCGAAGGCCGCCGCGAATGCCGCGTCCGCCACTCTTGCCGAGAAGAAGACGGCCGCAGCATCCGCCGAGGCTGCGAAGACCGATGCCGAGGCGAAGGCCGCCGCGGCCGCCACCGCGCTCGGTTCCGCTGAGACGGCGAAGACGGCCGCCGAGGCAAAGAAGGCCGAGACGGCCCAAGCCCTCGCTGCAGCCGAGGAAGATCTCGCGTCCGTCCCCGGAGACGCCGATGCCGCCGCTGCCGCAGAGGCGAAGGTCGCAGAGGCGAAGGCCGCATCCGAAGCCGCTGCAGCCGAGTCCGCGAAGGCTGACGACGCCCTCGCATCCGCCCAAAACGCGAAAGCCGCAGCCGACGCCGCGGTCTCCACAGCGAATGAGAATCTCAGCTCCGCCACGGTCGCTCTGAGCAACGCCGAGACTGCAAAGGTCGCCGCCGAGGCGAAGCTCGCGTCCGCTGAGCAGGCCCTCGCGTCCGCCGCCAAGAGCAACGAGGAGCTCCTCGCCGATAAGGCCGAGGCTGAGAAGGCCCTCGCCGCTGCCCAAACCGATAAGGTCGCGGCTGATAAGGCCCTCACTGACGCCAATGCCGCCAAAGCTGCGGCCGAGCAGAAGGTCAAGGCCGCCCAGGCGGCCTACGACAAGGCCGTTTCAGATGCCAATGCCGCCGCGACCGAGGCCAAGAAGAACGCAATTGGCTTCTATGAGTGGATTGGTACGGAGGATGCCCTGCGCGCCAAGAACGTCATCCAAACGGAGTCCGAGCACAACCTTCCCTATACTGACGTGACCAATCTGAAAGACGGCACGTCGCTGGAGAACATCAAGCTCACGATCCAGCAGATGAAGGATCAGAATACGTACCGCGTTGAGAATGGTCTTTCTGAGCTAAAAGTCTCGCTAGCGCTTACGGCCAAGTCGCAGTCGAACGCAAATTACTCGGCTCATTTCGTTGGGCACTCGGAGTACGCGGGTTTTGAGAACGCTGCCTGGAATTTTACAGCCGAAGCCGACTTCACACATCAATGGGTCGATGAGGAGAAGGCCCTCTTTGATAAAGCAGTAGAGGAGGCCGGGTTGGAGTCGGTCGCTCCGAAGGACGCAGTGGCATTTTGGGGCCAGCATAAGGACTACTTCCTCTCAAAGGGGCTCGACTTCTCAAAGGTGGGTCATTACCTCAATACCGTGAACCCTGCCTGGAAGTTCATGGGCTTCGCCATCTCAACGTATGGTGAGGCTGGATCCAACGGGATCAAATTCCCTGTGACCGCCGTTGTGAACTACAACAGCGTCTATGGCTTTGCCGGTAGGAGCTACGAGGGCTATACAGTTGGGAAGTTCGAGGAGCTCTTCAACACCTACCTCGAAAGCCTCTCACAGCCTGGTTCAGCGGGCGCTGAGGTTGATCCAAAATATGCCGAGGCGCTGAAGGATGCCAAGGCTGAGTTTGAGGCGGCGAGCGCCGCCGCTGACTCCGCAAAGGCCTCGGCAGATACCAAAGATGCCGCCATGAAGGCCGCCCAGGGTAAGCTCGACGCGATTGAGGCTCAGCTCGCCGCGAACGGCCTGGACGCGCTCACGACCGCCCGCGACGCGGCCAAGGCTGAGGTCGATGCCGCAGATGCAAAGCTCGCGAATGCCACCTCGGCGAAAGCTGCGGCTGAGGAGCAGGCGGCAGATGCCGCTTCCGCTCAGACCGCGGCAGATGCGGCCGCAGCGGATGCCCAGACCGCGGCGATTGCCGCGAAGGCTGATGCGGTCGCGAAGGCCGCGGACCACAAGACCCTTGCCGAGGCGTTCCAACGCGACTACGGCCAGCTTGCTGAGTTCACGGCAAAGGTCGCTGATGCCCGCGTCGCAGACGCTGCCGCCGCCGACGAACTCGAGGCTGCCAAGGATGCCCTCACGAGCGCCCAGGCCGCGGACACCGCGGCGAAAGCCGCGCTCGCGAACGCCGGTGACGCCTACCTCACCGCGAATACGGAGCTCGAGACTGCCGAGGACGCAAGCGAGAAGGCGCAGGGCGATCTCGCAGATGCGCAGTGTTCACTCGATGCCCTCACGGACGCCCAGGCGAAGCTCGAGGTCGCGCGTGACGTATCCGAGGAGGCCGGAGTGGCTCTCGAGGCGGCGAAGGCCGACCTCGCGGGTGCCCAGGGCAAGCGCGACACCGCCGCGCGCGAGCTTGACGTGGCACGTAAGGCCGCCGCGCTCGCTCAGGAGGATCTCGACGAGGTCAAATCCCTCGATCTCACCCGTGCCATCGCAACGGGAGACGTGTCCGGGCTCCCCGCCGACCTCGCCGTGCTCGCCGGCGCCGCCCACAACGCGGCGATCCGCGCAACGGGGGCGAAGACCGCGCTCGACGAGGCCCGTGCCGCCCACGCTCTCCGTGTCACGGCCGTGAAGGATGCCGAGGCATCCTATGCGGATGCCGTGGCCGCACTCGACGCCGCCCGCGCAACACTCGCGGCCTGGGACGCCGAGCATGCGCCGAAGCCCGCGGATCCGGAGCCCGAGCCTGAGGTCGATGGAGTCGCCGAGGGAGGAAATGGCAAGGCGCCGGCATTGCCCGAGCAGAAGACCGGCGCTAGCAAGGCAAAGGCCCAGAAGGCCGTCAAGGCAAATAAGGGCGGCCTGCCCCAGACCGGGGACGTCGCGGGTCTGGTGGCCTACGTCACCGCCGCCGGCGTCGTCCTCGCCGGCTCCGGCATCATCCGCCGCCGCGCCCGCTCGTAGCGAGCTACCGACCGGGCCAGGGCCCGCCCCCCGTCGGGGCGGGCCCTTCATCTGTGGAAACGGGGCCCCCGGCGCCGTCCGGGGGCGGGAGAGGAAGGTGGGAGACATGTGGTGCACCCAGTGCGGAAGCGAGCTCGAGGACGGCGCGAGGTTCTGCTCGCAGTGCGGGGCCCCGCCCAGCAGGGGGCCATCGTCCCCGCGGGCGACAGGGGGATCGCCGCCCCGGTCGTCGAGCCCTCGGTCGAGCCGGGGCCCCAGCCCGGGCCGGGGAGCCCCCGGCGCGGCGTCCCCCGGCTCCTCGCGGGCAGGCCCGCCGGCGGGGGAGAGGAGCGCCAGCCGGGCGACGCCAAGGGCGGCGGCGAGGGTGGGCGCTACGAGGAGATCTCGGTGCGCGACGCCAAGCTGGTGAAGAAGGGGCTGAACGCCCCGAAGATCACCTTCAAGGCCGTCAACAACACGAAGCAGGCGCTCCTGCGCACCACGTTCAGGGTGACGGGCACCTACGGCATCCTCGATGAGTACGGGGACCTCTCCGAGGAAGAGGACCAGATCGACGTGTTCCTCGTCCAGTCCGGTGACCTCGTCGCGCCGTGCCTGCTGCCCGGCGAGACCGAGCTCGAGCTCGTGCCGTCGTCGTCGGACGGCGTCGTGGTGAGCTACAGGGGGCGGGACGGCGAGGAGCAGACGTTCGAGCTCGGCGACCTTCGCAGCTTCGAGGTGTCGGCCGGCGACTCCCTGGAGAGGGCCGACCCGGACGACACCGGCATCCTCGACGAGGGCGAGTACGAGGTCGGGCTCAAGATCAGGGGGTCGGTAGACAAGCTGGTGGCCGAGGTGACGAACAGGTCGGACCACCGGTGGCGCGAGGTCCGGGTCTACACCGTCGCGGTCGGGAAGGACGGGGCCCTCGCGAAGAGGACGGGCTACAGCGTGATAGACGATAGGTACGTCCGCCCCGTGACGGTGACCTTCCTGAAGCCCGGTGAGACGAAGAGCGAGAGCGTCGGGATACGAAACGAGCTGGTGTCGTACGACATCGACCACTTCGAGGTCCTGCGCGTCGAGGCCGACCGCGAGGACGGCGAGTAGGCGCGGCCCGGACGAGAGAGGGAGCTCCCACATGGGAGCCCCCTCTTCTTTTCGCTACGGGGGGCGGTCGCACCCTCGCGCCCCAGCGGGAAGGCCGAGTGACCCCCGCGCGCCCCCGCCCGAGGTGCCGACGCACCCCCCCGCGGCGGCCGCGGGCCCCGAGAGGGCTCCGCCGCGCATCATGGGCGCGCACTCACGCCCGCGCGGAGTCCCGGGAGCGGGCGCGCGCCCCGCTGGAGAGCCGGAAGAGGAGCGCGTCGACCTGCCCCCGGGTCCTCAGGCACCCGCCTGACTCGGCGACGTCGCGCGCCGCGCGCTTCGCGGCCGAGAACTCGCCGACGGTCCGCTACGGCGCCGTGTCGAAGCGCGCTATCCGGTAGGCCGATCCGCCGAGGGAGGTCGTAAGTTCAAATCCTGCCGACTTCTTCACGCGTGGCGACGCTTTTTATAGCGTGCAACGTGATCGGAGTCGCCGTTGCGATGTATCATGCTTATGAAAGCGACAATGTCGCGACAGGAAAACGACACTGTCGCTTTCCTGTCGCGACGACTTGTCGGCAGCTGTTGGAGCCGCTTTGGTAGGCCTCGGGGCTTGCGGGCCAACCGTTTACGCGGCTGGCCTTTCTCTGATTCGAGCGCATGTCACGTCAGGGGAGCGCCTGCAGGCGCTCGCCGGCAAGGTCGTCGACCGTGAGGAGATCCTTCGAGGTTAAGGGATGATCCAGGGAGAGCATGATGTGAAAAGGCTCGGCTGAAAGGTCGGTCGCGTTGCATCCGTTCTCTTCGAGCAGGGCCTCGACCTCCCCGCGATGATGTCTATGTCCTTGCCGATATGCGCCAAGGCGCCCTGGTGTCGCTGGGAGGGTGTTCTCGAAGGGCACAAGCTTGAGCGTGACATCGGGGTGCAGGGCGAGCATCCGAGGCCAGAGCGTCATGAGCATGTCATTTGGGGTCATGGGGGAAGACCTCACGCGAAATCGACCTATGGTTGGCAGCGGCCCTCTTCACGCGCTCCACGGCGTTGTTGCAGGCCCACAGCACCCACGACGCCTCCTCATAGAGCGCTCTGCCCGCCTCGGTCAGGGCGAGTCCGCTATGGTTCCGGTCGAACAGCCTGACGCCCGGGCGCGCCTCCAGCAGGTTCATCTGCTTGATGATCGCATTAGGGGTCATTAAGCAGCGCGCGTGCCGCCTTGGATAAGCCCCCGGCCTCTGCAGCCTGCATGAACGTCTCAAAATGACGCAGCTGCAAAGCCAGCCCGTCCTACGCAAAGCAGCGCTCAGATGTCTTAGGATATGGGTGTGAACTCTAGGGTGCAAATGGTTCCAGCGGATCGGGAGTTCCCCTCTTGCGGTGATGGCACGAACGATAGCGACGAACTACATTCTTGGTGCGAACGGCGAGGTGGGCGGCAACTGCGATGCGAACTTCGTGAGGGCCGATTCTGCCGAGCTCGCCAACGAGGGGAGGCTCGCCGAGTTCGTAGAGCAGGCGTTCGGTGAGAAACTCAGTAGGACCGGGCGATAACGAAACGGCCAAAAGGAGGCGTCCATGCTATCTGACAGCGAAGCGTTTGGCATTGTGGAAGATGTGCTTCGCGACGATGGAACCCTCGCGGAATTCGAAGCTGAAACGGGCAAGATTCTTGGGCGGGTCATGATAACCATAGGCAACGCTCCTACTGATCTGGATTTAGATATTCCAGAGGGCTCAAAAGCGTTCATCTGCTCCTTTGACTTCTATGACTGTGAGATTGGCATAGCTTTTGACCCGATGCACAAGAAGGTGAAAAGCGGCTTGTGGATCACCCAGCAAAAAGACGGCGCGGAACCACCGGAGCAGGCATGGGTTGCGTTCTTTATTGAGAAGCTCACCGGCAGCATCGAGGAGGATGGAAGCTACGGTATTCCGATCTATTCGTTTGTGAACGACACCGCGGATCTGACCGTGGCTCCAACTAGAGCAACGTCTTGACGAAAGGGCGTACCTATATGAGTCAGGTCTACTCGTGGCTGAATTACGACAAGATGGAGTGGCTCGAATGGCAGTGGGTGAACGGCGGAAAGCTGTGGAGCTGTTGCTCAACGCACTGCGAGGAGAACAATGTCCTGCTGACGCTGCTGTCTGATCGGTGGAGGGGCGATCGCGTCATCCGCTATGGCTGCGAGGGGTTGGACGTGCCGGAAGACAACCGACCGTTCCTCTTGGAAATCAAAGGGGTTTCCATCGAGGACAGATACCACGATAGCGTGGACATCACCGATCTGTTTGAGGCCGCTCGCGACCGGCCTTGCGTCGCATGTGACGGGGACGGCGGCGATCGCGCTAGAGCGCTTTCCGAGGAGGCATTCACGCTTAAGACCCAGTGGCACCGCTATGTCATCAACATGGACAGGAAGCAATTCATCGATCGTGAGCGAACTGCCGTCTGTGGCATCTATCGCGATGGAGTGCATAGAGATGACCTTTTTACGGTGCTGGTCACACCCTGGGGCCGGAGGGATTTGGTGGGCGGCGAGCGCACAGAGTCGTGGTTCGGTGAGGTGCTTGCGGTGTCAAGCGATCGGCCGGGAGGCGGGTACACGGACCTTTCCGACATCCGCCGTCACGGCAGCGTGCCGACGGATCTGGATGACGATGAGATCATGGCGTATATGGGCAAGGGTGTGCCCGATTGCGAGGCTGAACTGTGGAGGGAGTTGGCCGCTGGCCGTCTACCTACGCATTCTCCTAAGGTTCTCGACCTTCCGTAGCGCCTCGGGATTTTCCGCTGCCGCCTTTGCAATCGCCCTGTCCACGATTCTCGGCTCGAGCTCGCTGGAGCTCATGACGTCCATGACAGAACCTCTTCTTCGGGCTCGGGTGGGCAGAGCCTCCAGCGGCTGCTCCAGTCCCGTGTTTCTCCTGCTCTCGGGTCAAGTCTGTGAGGACCGCTTCCAGGCCGTTCTTATCACTTGGCCAGAGACCCCCTACGCCCCCAGATACCCGAAGAACTCCTCCAGCTGCGTCTCCTGCGGCGCGCCGAAGCAGTCCTTCTCCAGATACTTGAACGATTTCTTCGCGTCGCCGATCCGGATCATGACCTTCTTCGTCCCGCGATCGACAC
>JAXEGS010000022.1:0-78228 GCA_034102905.1 Collinsella sp.
ATCGCCATCGCCGTGGGCTCCTGCGCCATCTCCGGCGGCCTCTTCGCCGACAGCGACGAATGCTGCGGCGGTCTGCCGCCCCTGTGCGACGTGCAGCTCTTCGTGCCCGGCTGCCCGCCCAGCCCCTGGAGCATCCTCGACAGCCTGCTGCGCCTCAAGTCGGAAAAAGACGTGCTGTAAAGATAGGTGGGGGGGGGGGGGGGGGGGGGCGCCCCGCCCCCCCCACCCCGGGGGGGGCCGCCCCCCCCCCCCCCCCCCCCCCCCCCCCCCCCCCACTTCTCACGGCCCCACTTCTCACGGCCCCACTTCTCACGGCCCCACTTCTCACGGCCCCACTTCTCACGGCCCCGCTCCTCGCGGCCCGGCGAGCGCGCAGGTGGAAGGACGCTGTCTCTCCACGTGGTTTCGCGAGCGCGCAGTCGTAAAAGGGGTGAGAGTCGCCCCTCCTCTTGGTCCAAACCGGGTGACCTGGTTATGAATGGCTAAAATGCACTTTTTTGTGCTGGGCTCTTCAGCCTGAGAATAGGAAAAGTTGGTCATTATGGGCCGCACGGGTGGAGTAAAACAGCTTTAGTTAGCCGAATCGTCGGGTTCAGGAACGCCTCACAGTGCATTTTCGCCATTCATAACCAGGTTGCCCGTCATGGGGTCCGCTTCCATCCCAAACGCGGCGGCTGTATCGGTCCAAACCCCGCTTCTGCCTCGCGCTGCGCGCCGCCCGGGGCGCTCTGACGCCTCCTCACGCCCAGGTTCGGATACCGGCCTGCCCGTCGGCTGCCCCACGCGTCGCATCGCCCCGCCCCGAGGCGGGCGGAAGGCCCGCCCGGGCCCGGCCCAGCAAAGGAGCAGCAGGAAACGTGCTACGATACCCCTACCTGTAGGCACAATGCAGAGGAGCCCTTCATGAGTACGATCCTGGTGTCGGGACATCAGAACCCCGATAACGACGCCATCATGTCCGCCGTCATATTCGCCCAGCTCAAGAACGCGCTGAACGACGGCAACACCTATGTTCCCTGCCGTCTGGGGCCGCTGCCCAAGGAGACGGCGCTCGTCCTTGAGAAGTGGGGCATCGAGGAGCCGCAGCTGCTTGAGAAGATCGAGCCCGCCGCCGAGGGCGAGGAGCGCCAGCAGCTCATTCTCACCGACCACAATGAGCTCGGCCAGTCCGTGCCCGGTCGCGAGAACACCAACGTCATCGGCCTCGTCGACCACCACCGCGTGGGCAACTTCGAGACCGCCCAGCCTCCCTTCATCGTCGTGCTGCCCTGGGGATCCAGCTGCACGGTCATCTCCTACCTCTTCGACGCCTACGGCATCGAGCCCACGGATGCGCAGGTCGCCTGCCTCCTCGCCGCGATGATGACCGACACCGTCATGCTCAAGAGCCCCACCACCACCGATGTCGACCGCCGCTTCGCCGCCCGCTGGGGCGAGCGCCTGGGTGTCGACCCGGTGGAGTACGGCAAGGAGATCTTCAAGAGCCGCGGCTCGGGTGACTTCACGCCCGAGCAGATGGTCGCGCGCGACATCAAGTGCTTCACCATCGACGGCAAGGACCTCTACATCGGCCAGTACGAGACGGTCGACGGCGCGGCGGCCCTGAAGGAGCTTCCGGCGATCCGCGAGGCCATGGAGGCCTACCGCGCGGAGAAGAACGCCGCCGGCGTGGTCCTGCTCATCACCGACATCCTCGAGGAGGGCTCGCAGGTCCTGCTCACGGGCGATACCGAGGTGGCCCAGCGCGGCCTCGGCATCGAGGACAAGCCCGAGGGCGTCTGGATGCCCGGCGTGCTCTCCCGCAAGAAGCAGGTCGCTGCCCCCATCATCGCCGCGGGAGACTAGGCCCCAGCCCCATACTCCCTGCGAGCGCGCCCCGGCCCCGAGTGGACCGGGGCGCGTCACGTTTTGCGAGGATGGGCACGGGCTCGGGAGCGGATGCGAGAGCAGGCGCGGTCGCGGAGACGGAAGCGGCAGCGGGCAAGGGACCGCGAGCGGCGGCGGGCGCAGGGCCGGGCGGACGCGGACGCGGACGCGGGACCGCCCGCTCGTTGGCGCGAGCGCGTCCGATCGCCCCCCTCGCACCGTCTACCCGCCCGACGGCCGACGCCGCGCGTACGCGGATTCAGGTAGAGTGGATGACATCGCAGCCGGGGAACGGCCCCGGTCGCATCGAGACCGCCCCTTGCGGGGAGAGAGGACGCCATGGCAAACGTCGAGCAGCTCTTCAACCAGACCCAGCGCCGCCGCCTCCGCCGCCGAAGCGCCTACGAGCAGATCACCGAGAACGGCACCATCTCGGCCGCCGTCATGGTGCTCGCGGCCGTGCTCGCCGTCCTCACGGCGAACACCGACGCCTACGAGGGCATACACGCGCTCCTGATGGCCCCGATCACAATCGGGCTGGGGTCCCTCACGGCGTCCATGACGCTCGAGCTGTTCATCAACGACTTCCTCATGGCCGTATTCTTCCTGCTCGTGGGTATCGAGCTCAAATACGAGATGACCGTCGGCGAGCTCCGCCGCCCGCGTCAGGCGATGCTCCCCATGGTCGCGGCCATCGGCGGCGTGGCCGTGCCGGCCCTCATCTACCTGGCGATCAACCGCGGCGGCGCCGCGCACGGGTGGGCCGTGCCCATGGCGACGGACATCGCCTTCGCGCTCGGCGTGATGTCGCTCCTCGGCAACCGTGTGCCGGCCGGCGTCCGCGTCTTCTTCAGCACGCTCGCGATCGCCGACGACCTGATCGCCATCGCGGCGATCGCACTCTTCTACGGCCAGAGCCCCGACCTGCTGTGGCTCGCGGGCGCGGCCGTCACGGTGTTCGCGCTCATCCTGCTCAACCGCACCCAGCACATGCGGCTGGCGCCCTACATCCTGGTGGGCCTCGTGCTGTGGTTCTGCCTGTTCCAGTCGGGCGTCCACGCCACGCTCGCCGGCGTGATCCTGGCGCTCTGCATCCCCGGGGGATCGGGCATGCAGCTTGAGCGGCTTCCCGGCTGGCTCGAGGAGGCCGCCCCGGCCCTCGATGAGCGCTTCGACGAGGAGAGCCACGTGCTCGGCCAGCACGAGTTCACCCATGCGGCCTCCGATATCGAGCGGGTCATGCACCAGGTCACGCCGCCGCTCATCCGCCTGGAGCGCTACATCTCCACGCCGGTCAACTTCGTGATCCTGCCGATCTTCGCCTTCGCCAACGCCCAGGTGCGGCTCGTGGGCATCGACCTCGCCGCCCTCGCGGCCGATCCGGTTGCGATCGGCGTGTACCTGGGGATGCTCATCGGCAAGCCCGTGGGCATCTTCGGTGTGACGGCCGCCCTGGTCAAGACCGGTGTCTCGCGGCTGCCCGAGCGCGTCTCGCTCGGGCACATCGCGGGCGTGGGCGTGCTCGGCGGCATCGGGTTCACGATGTCGATCCTGATCTCGGGCCTCGCGTTCACGGGGGATCCCTTCGACCTGCTCGCGGCCAAGGCGGCCATTCTCGCCGGCTCGGTCACGGCGGCGGTGCTCGGTCTTCTCGTCATGCGCCTCGTGGCGCGGAAGCCCGCTGAGGAGGCGTAGGCGCCGCCAATCGGAGACGGGCGGCGCGGCGCGCGATGGGGCCGGGCCAGATCGATCCAAAAAGGGGCGGGCACGGGGTGCGCGCCCCATGCCCGCGTGCGCCCCGTACCCGCGTCAGAAAACAGCGCCTCTTCGCCTGAGCAGGCTATTTGATCATCGGGCGCACGGCGAAGAAGGTGTTCACGATCGCGCAGATGAGGCCGCCGATGGGCCAGGTGAGCCAGAAATAGGTCTCCGCTGCGGTGCCGCGGCCGAGGAAGAGCAGGAGCAGGCCGATGATGGTCGCCGTGATCATGACGATGGCGGAGATGGCGTCGGCGAGGCGCTTGCTGTCGCCGGTGGGCTTGAGATCGTCACCCTCGCCGCCGGCATCTTGATCGTTATAGGAGGCGAGGTTGAAACGCCGCTGCAGGATCCCGCCGTATACGATGAGGCCGGCCCCGAGTGCGGTGCCGGTGAGGACCGCGACGCCCGCGATGTTGTCCTGGATGCCGGAGCCAGCGTTCCCCCCGAGGATGACCGCGCCGGTGATCCCCAGGAAGATGAGGCCGATCCCGATGACCAGCAGGCGCGCGAAGAGGGATGTGCCCGCCTGGCGATTAGCCGTCGTGTAGAAATCGGCGATGTAGGGGTGCGTGCGCTTGAACGCGCCGTGGGAGAGGGCGGTGGGCAGGATGAAGAGAATCCCGAGGAAGACGCCACCGAACACAGGGAGGGCCGGAACCAGGCTGTCCTCTCCGAAGATCTCGGAGCAGAGGGCAGCGCCGGCGGTCCCGAGCACGATCACTGTCACGCCGAGCGCGATGCCGCGCGCAAATCGGTGCATGTGGGCGTCGTACCCGCAGACATCGGTGACCGGGCCCTCGCTCACCTGCTCGGACGGGGCGGCCTCGGTGCCGGTGAGATCCCCCTGCACGAGGTCGTCGAGGGTGCAGCCGAAGATGTCGCAGAGCTTCATGAGCTTGTCCATCTCGGGGTAGGCGCGCTCGGCCTCCCACTTGGTGACGCTCTGGCGGCTCACGCCGACGAGCATCGCGAGCTGCTCCTGGGTCATGTTACGGGTGCGGCGGAGGTGCTGCAGGTTCTCTCGGAAGCTCATGGCTCTCCTTTGGTCGTGGTGTCTCCTGACACCTCTCACCCTAGGGTAGCAAAGGGGTCGGCTCCACCAACCGAGGGCTGCATTTTGGGGGAGGACCGGATGCTTTTTGGGGCGCCTGATGGTTGCGCGCCGCAGGTAGGGGCCGTGCGACCGTGGGGAGGCGTCCGCTGGGGAGACAGGCGCCGCGACGCCCCGACGAGAGGCCGGTGCCGTGCGCGACGGGCACCGTGCACGAAAAAGCGACCCGCCGGCTTCCGGGTGGGAGGCCGGCGGGTCGCGTGCGCGTGCTCGGGGATGCGCCTCGAGGCGCGCTAGTCCTTCTTGCGCAGGCGCAACACGATGGCCACGATGATGATCACCGCGGCGATGCCAATGAGCCCGAAGATCAGGACGGGGGAGAAGGTGTCGTAGGTGTTCGGCAGGGTGCCTCCAAGGGAGGGGCCGGCGTCGGCGAAGGCGGCGGCGGGCAAGAGCGCGCATACCGCGGCGACGAGGGCGGCCAGGCGTGCTTTCAGACTCAGATCATGCGTTCCCATGGCGGGCGCTCCCATCTCATCGGGGGACCATGCGTCCCGGTCACCTGCAATATAGCACGTGCGCGCGACCCGCGCCCGACCCGGCGCGCGCAGGTGGGTCACCAGCGCGTGAGCTGGTCGCGGATGGCCTCGATCTGGCGGATCGCCGCCCGGACGCGGTCGCGGGCACGCTCGATCTTGTGCTGCACGTAGATGTCGGCGAAGACGTTGTCGAAGAAGATGTCCATGCCCGAGGCGAAGCCGCCGATATCGAAGCGGAGGAGCTCCGGATCGCGCACGTCCTCGAGCTCGCGGGCGAAGGTGCGCACGGCGTCGCGGGCGGCGTTGAACTCGTCCTCGGCGTCGTCGATGCGCTTGTGCTTGATGAGCGAGGTGATCATGCCGCCGGCGAACAGGTCGAAGAGGCCCCAGTTGCTCGCGGAGTTGAGCTTCTCGAGGGACCGGTGCAGGTGGTCGAGGGCGATGTCGGCGGCGCGGACGGCCTCGGCCCGCTCGCGGAGCTCCGAGGGCCCCTCGTGGCCCGTGCGATCGGCGCCCATCTACTCCACCGTCCCGTAGAGGCCGCCCCAGCCGTGGGCGGCAAGTGCCGAGTTCACCTGGTCGCAGAGGCGCGCACGGCTGTAGGTGCCCGGCGGCAGGAGGTTCACGATCTCCATGAGGTCGTCCGCCAGGTCGAGCGTCTCGGCCTGCACGACGACATCGAGGCGCTGGACGGTCTCGCGCCCGGTGAACAGCGAGTCAACGAGCCGTTGCAGCTCGCCGAAGTCCTCGGATTGAAATGCCTCCATGCGCATGGCGGTCCCCTTTCTGCGATGGGCACCAATCTACCACGGGACCTGCCACCGCGCGGCGGGCATCCGGAGCGCGCGCCCGGCGCCCGAGTGCTCTGTCGGGGCCCCAAGGGGGTCTTTCGAATCCACTTTTCCGTTTCTGGACGCTATTTCGGGGTCTCGCTCTGAAGCCCTTGTCGGCGGCCTTGCGATCCTGCGGAAACACGGTGTGGGAGTTGTGCGTATGGGCTGGTCTTCGCCGCTGGCATTGAAATGAGCGTCCATAAACGTGAAAACCATAACAACAGACCCCCTTCGAGATACGAGAGCGCTCTGCGCTGCACAACCTGGCTTGTCCAACCGCCTTGCTGTGTCCGGAGGCGTCGTGCGAGCCTGGGCCCCATGCCGCGGGCCGCGGCCGACCGCGCTGCGCCCGCGCCGAACGGGCCCGGCGCGTGAAACCGGCGCGCAACGCATGGGAACGGCGCCCGCGGGCGCGGGGCCGGGGGCTATACTCATCGGGAGCGCCCGGCGCGTGCCGCCCCCCGAAACAGGAAGGCCTGCCATGCAGACGATGCAGAACATCTACCAGCAGATGAGCGATGCGGAGCTCGCGTCCGCCCTCGCCGACCTCCGCTCCCAGGTCGAGGAGGTCCGGGCCCGCGGCCTCGCGCTCGACATGGCCCGCGGAAAGCCCTCGCCCGCGCAGGTGGACATCTCCCGCCCGATGCTCTCGATCCTGGATGCCGACGCCGACTTGAGCGACGGCCCCGTCGACTGCGCCAACTACGGCTGCTTCGAGGGGATCCCGAGCGCCCGCGCCCTCGCATCCGGCTTCCTCGGCTGCCCGCCCGACCAGACGCTCGTCCTCGGTTCGTCCTCGCTCCTCATCGAGCACGACATCCTCGGGATGTTCTGGCGCACGGGCACCTGCGGGCATGAGCCGTGGTCGGCCTACCCCGCGGCGCACGACGGCAGGCCGGTCAAGGTCCTCTGCCCGGTTCCCGGGTACGACCGCCACTTCGGCATCACGGCGGACCTCGGAATCGAGAATGTGCCGGTGCCCATGACCGAGACGGGCCCTGACATGGCCGAGGTCGAGCGCCTCGTGGCCGCCGACGACGCCATCAAGGGCATCTGGTGCGTGCCGAAGTACTCGAACCCCACGGGCGCCACCTACTCAGATGAGACGGTGCGCCGCCTCGCCGAGATGCCCGCGGCAGCCCCCGATTTCCGCATCCTCTGGGACAACGCCTACTGCGTCCACGACCTCTACGACGAGGGGGACGAGCTCGCCAACGTCTTTGAGATCGCGCGGGCCGCGGGCACCGAGGACCGCGTCGTGGCCTTCGCCTCCACCTCGAAGATCACCTTCCCGGGCGCCGGCGTGGCTTTCGTGGGCGCCTCCCCCGCGGTCATCGCCGAGTTCTCGCGCCGCATGAAGGCCGGCCTCATCAGCGCCGACAAGCTGAACCAGCTCCGGCACACCCGTTTCCTCCCCAGTATGGATGCCGTCCGCGCCCACATGCGCGAGCATGCCCGGTACCTGCGACCGCGGTTCGAGGCCGTCGAGCGCGCGCTCGAGGAGGGCCTCGGCGGCACCGGCTGCGCCACCTGGACGCACCCGCGCGGCGGTTATTTCGTGAGCTTCGACGGGCCCGCGGGCTCGGCCAAGCGCGTGGGGGCCCTCTGCGCCGAGCTCGGCGTCACGCTCACGCCGGCGGGCGCGACCTTCCCGGGCGGGGCGGATCCAGCCGACACCAACATCCGCATCGCGCCGAGCTACCCGGACGTCGCCGACCTGACGGCCGCCCTCGAGGTGCTCGTCCTCGCGGTCAGGCTCGTGGCCGCCGAGCTCGCGCTCGAGGAGCGAGCGTGACCGAGCTCCAGGATCCGGCGGCGGGCCCGGCGGGGGAGGGGAGCGACGGGGAGCGTCGGCACCCGACTCCTGTGCCGGCTCCGTCCGCCGCGTCGCCCGCGGACGCCCACGCCGCGCGCGTCCGCGGCATCTTCTCCGGCATCGCGGGTCGCTACGCGCTCTTCAACACGCTGTCGAGCTTCGGCATCTACCGGCGTTGGCTCGCGCGCGTGGCCGCCACGGCCGCGGCGACGCCCGATGACCGCGTGCTCGACGTCGCCGGGGGCACGGGCGATGTCGCCTTCGCGCTCTGCGCCTCCTGCCCGCCCGCCTCGATCGAGCTCACGGACTTCACGCCCGAGATGCTCGCGGTGGCGCGCGCCCGCATCGAGGCCGGCGCGACCCGCGGCGTGCCCGTAGCCCTCGCCGAGGCCGACGCCCACCGCCTGCCCTACGACGACGCCGCATTCACGCTCGTGACCTGCGCCTACGGCCTGCGGAACTTCACCGACCGCGGGCGCGCCATGCGCGAGGCCGCGCGCGTGCTCGCTCCCGGCGGCCGCTATGTCGTCCTCGAGTTCGCGACGCCGCCGAACGCGCTCTGGCGCGCCCTCTACCGGTTCTACCTCACCCATATGATCCCGCTCATCGGCGGGCTCGTGACGGGGGACGCCGAGGGCTTCCGCTACCTGCGTGACTCGATCGTGGGCTTCCCGACGCAGGGCCGGATCGTCGAGGAGCTCCGCGCGGCCGGCTTCTCGCACGTGAGCTACGAGGATCGGACGGGCGGCATCGTGGCGATCTACCGGGCGGAGCGCTAGGGGTCGCCCGCCCGCCCGTGCCCGGACCGCGCACGGCGCCCGCGCCCGGACCGGCCCCGTCACCCGCCCGGCCCCGCACCCGCCCACGCCCGGCGCCGCACAGCCGCCGCTGTCCCTTTCATGCAGAACGGGGTGCAGGGGAGACGTATGTCCGCGCCGGCGCTTACAATGTGTCGCGTACGAGAGAACGACAGGGGGCGAGGGGCGCATGTCCGACGATTTCTTCGATGACGAGCAGGAGCTGATGGAGGCCGGCGCGGCCCCCGATCCGGCCCCGGCCCGCGCGGCCGCCGCCGCCCGCCCGCGCAAGCGCGTCGCGGCGCCCGACGCCGACGCGCCCACCCGCCCCGCCCCGCCCTTCTGGATGGTCCTCGCGATCGCGGCCATCGCCCTCATCCTCGGTATCGTGGTCGGCTACCTGCTCGGCACCTCGGCGACCCTCTCCGAGCTCAGCCAGGGCACGCAGGCGGTCTCCGGCGCGAACGCCGCGACCCAGCTCCCCGAGGGCCATCCCGAGCTCAACGTCAACGAGGACGGGACGGCCAGCGTGGCCGGCTCCGGCTCCGCATCCGAGTAAGGGGGGCGCATGGCATTCAACCGAGAGCAGACCAAGCGCGCCCAGGCGGGGGTCGTCATCGCGATCCTCGTCCTCGCCGTCCTGCTGCTCGTCTTCGTGCTGTCGGGGGCCCTCACCCCGCGTTCGGCAACGAGGGCCGCGGGTTCGAGCGCGGCGTCCACGAGCGCCCCGGCCCCGTCGGCCACGGGCACCGCGGCCGCGGGCGAGAGCTCGCCCTCAGATGTCGACGCCTCGTTCAGCGCGGCCGAGGAGCAGCTCAAGGCCCAGTACGAGGCCGATCCGTCGAACCCGGCCGCCCTCCTCAACCTGGCGAACGGCTACTTCGACTGGGGTGCCTCGGCGATGGGCGTCGCCACCACGGACGAGGAGCGCGCCCGCGCCCGCGAGCTCTTCAGCAGCGCGATTGACTCCTACGACGAGTACCTCGCCAAGAACCCCGAGTCCAAGGCCGTGATCGTGGACCGCGCGATCTCGATCTTCTACACCGGCGACACCACGCGCGCGATCTCGGAGCTCGAGGCGTTCACGAAGAAGGACGCCGACTTCGGCCCCGCATGGGCGAACCTCGGCATGTTCTACGAGGCCGCCGGCCGCACCGATGACGCCCGCGCCGCCTACGAGCGCGCCATCGAGACCGATCCCGACAACACCTACCAGGTCAAGACCTACGCTGAGCAGCGTCTTCAGGCTCTTGGCTCGTAATGGCAACCGCGTTTGAAGGAGCAGACATGGATCTGAACATCACCACGAACCCCTCGCCGGAGACCTACGCGATCGCGATCACCGGGGAGATCGACATCTCGAACGCCGACAAGGTGCGCGATGCGATCGACCTCGCCCTCGAGCAGCCGACCGACAAGGTCGAGCTCGACTTCGCCCAGGTGAGCTATATCGATTCTACGGGCATCGGCGTGCTCGTGGGCGCGGCGCACCACGCCGCCGAGCACAAGAAGGCATTCGCCGTGGTGAACGCCCAGGCCAACGTCCTGCGTGTCGCCCAGCTCCTCGGTGTGGCCGAGGAAATCGGCATCAGCGCCGCCTGGGGAGAAGCCTAAGGAGCCGCAGCCGGGCCCCTGAGGGGCCGGGTCGGGGTATACTCAGGCGAATACGTACGGCTTTTCCGGGCCCGCATGGCGGGCCCGCCTTCAGTCCTCGCGGAGGTCCATGTGTTTGGTATAGGTTCCACGGAGCTGGTGATCATCTTGGTCTTCGGCTTCCTGCTCTTCGGGCCCGATAAGCTGCCCCAGATGGGCCGCACCATCGGGCGCGCCCTCAGGCAGTTCAGGGAGACGCAGGAGAAGATGACGTCGATGGTCCAGTCCGAGGTCATCGACCCCATGGCCGCCGCCGTGCAGGAGCCGGCGAAGAAGCCCAAGGCCGCGCCGGCCGCCGCGGACGACGATGACGACGCCGACCTCCCCTCCGCCGCCGCGGCACCCAAGCAGAAGGAGACCTTCGCCGAGCGCCGCGCCCGCCTCGCGGCCGAGAAGGCCGAGCGCGAGGCCGTCGCGGCCGCGGATGCGTCGGCCGGAGCCGCCGACGCCCCCGCCGCGCCCTCGGCGCCGGCACCCGACGCGCCCGCTGCGGAGGAGCCCGCGCCCGAGGCCGCCGAGCCCGCGCCCCGCACCACCGCCGACCTCTACGCCCGTCGCCCGCGGAAGCGTCCAGCTGCCCCCGTCGAGCCCGCGGCGAGCGAGGCCGACCCCCGTCCCGCAGACGCCACGACCCCCGAGGGAGGTGAGCGCTAATGCCCATCGGACCCGCGCGCATGCCGCTCTTCGACCATCTCGGCGAGCTCCGCCGCCGCCTCACCATCGTCATCGTGTCGGTGATCATCGCCACGGTCGTCATGTACTTCGCCGCGCCCACGATCGTCGACGTCCTCACCGACCCGATCCGGCCCTTCCTCTCCGGGCAGGACTTCGTGATCACCTCCTCGCTCGGCGGCTTCGCCATCAAGTTCGGCATCGCCATCAAGGTCGCGGTCGTCATGTGCACGCCGATGATCGTCTGGCAGATCCTCGCCTTCTTCCTCCCGGCGCTCAAGCCCAACGAGCGCAAGTGGGTGGTGCCCACGGTGCTCACCGCCACGGCCCTCTTCTTCGTGGGCGCCGTGTTCTGCTACTTCATCATCGTTCCGGCCGGTTTCGAGTGGCTCATCACGGAGACGGAGAGCATCGCCGCCGTCCTGCCCGAGCTGCAGGACTACATCAACATCGAGATCCTGCTCATGATCGGCTTCGGCGTGGCCTTCGAGCTCCCGCTCATCGTGTTCTACCTCGCGGTCTTCCACATCGTCCCCTACGCGAGCTTCCGCGCCGCCTGGCGCTACATCTACGTGATCATGCTCGTGGTCTCGGCCTCCATCACCCCCGATGCGAGCCCGGTGACCCTGCTGTTCATGTACGCGGCGATGCTCTCGCTCTACGAGATCTCGCTCGCGGTCACCCGCATCGTCGTCGTGGCGCGCGAGGGCAAGGAGGGCCTCACCCGGAGCCGCCTGACCTTCCTCGCGGACGATGACGACGAGGAGGACGAGTAGGCCGTGCATGAGCTGGGTATCGTCGACGGCGTGCTGAAGACGGCGGTGGAGACGGCGCGCGGCGCACAGGCGACGAAGATCATCTCGGTGACGCTGCGCATCGGCGCGATGCGCGAGGTCGTGCGCGAGGCGCTCGACTTCGCCTGGGAGGCCCTGCGCGAGGACGATCCGCTCACCGAGGAGACCGAGCTCATCGTCGAGGAGGTCGAGCCGCGCAGCGCCTGCGTCGCCTGCGGCACCGAGTTCGACCACGACCGCTACCATCTGCGCTGCCCCTCCTGCGGCAGCGGGCAGACCCTGGTGCTTCGCGGTCGCGAGCTCGACATCGTCTCCATGGAGATCGAGACCCCGTAGGTCCCCGCGCGGGGCGCCCCATCGGGGAGTGAGGAGCTGATCATGGCAGAGAAGACGATCGACATCGCGAGCCCGATCCTCTCGCGCAACGAGCGGCTGGCCGCGGAGCTGCGCGAGCGGTTCCGCGCGACGGGCACCTTCGTGGTGAACGTGCTCTCGAGCCCGGGTTCGGGCAAGACCTCGACGATCCTCGCCACGAACGAGCGGCTGCGGGACGCCCACGGGCTCTCCTGTGCCGTCATAGAGGGCGACATCGCCTCGGATGTGGATGCGATCACGATGAAGGAGGCCGGGATGCCGGCCATCCAGATCAACACCGGCGGCCTCTGCCACCTCGAGGGGAACATGATCCGCGAGGCCGTTGACGCGCTCGACAAGGGCGTAGGGCTCGACAAGATCGATGTGATCTTCATCGAGAACGTCGGGAACCTCGTGTGCCCGGTCGATTTCGACCTCGGCGAGGACGTCTCCGTGATGATCCTCTCGGTGCCCGAGGGGGACGACAAACCCCTCAAGTACCCGGGGATCTTCCAGCACGCGGGCGCGCTCCTGCTCAACAAGGTGGATGTCGCCGCGGCCTTCGACTTCAACATGGACGAGTACGCGGCCACGCTCGACAACCTGAACCCGGAGGCCCCGCGCTTCGCCGTCTCCGCCACGCGCGGCGCGGGCATGGACGAGTGGGCCGGCTGGCTCGCCGACCGGATCGCCGCCCGCCGCGCCGAGCGAGTGTGACCCCGCCGCCCGCGGTGCCGGGCGCGTGACCCCCACATCCGCACCGCTGGGCTTGGATGATGCCGAGCGTGCGTGATTCGGGCTTTTTTCTGCCGGAAAGCCCGCATCGCGCACGCTCGCTGTCTGTTCTGCCGCTGGCTCGGGTATAGCGTGGTGAGCCGTGTATACTGGAAAATCCCGTGACACCCCGTGCCACCCGGCCGTCGCCCGGCTGGATGCGCACCCGGCGCCACCCATCGTACGCCTGAGTAAGGAGCCTCCCGTGAAGCTCGTCATCGCAGAGAAGAACATCGCGGCGCAGAAGATCGCTCAGCTTCTGGCTGAGGCCGGTGCGCCGAAAACCGATAAGGTCTACAACACGCAGGTCTACCGCTTCAAGGTCGACGGCGAGGACTGGGTCTCCATGGGTCTCGCCGGCCACATCCTGGCGCCCGACTTCCCCGATGAGATCCTGTTCGACAAGAAGAACGGCTGGTACGGCGTCACGTCCGACGGTGAGATGCTCCCGGCCGACGTGCCGGACGGCCTCGCCCGCCCGCCCTACGACTCCAAGCGCCGCCCCTTCCTGCCCAACGGCATCAACATCAAGGGATGGAAGGTCGAGAGCCTGCCGTATCTCACCTGGGCGCCCATCATCAAGAACCCCGCGGAGAAGGAGATCATCCGCGTCCTCAAGAACCTCGCCAAGAAGGCCGATTCCGTGGTCATCGCCACGGACTTCGACCGCGAGGGCGAGCTCATCGGCTCGGACGCCCTCTCCCAGGTGCGCGAGGTCGCGCCCGACGTCCCCGTCTCGCGCGCCCGCTACTCCGCCCTCATCAAGGGCGAGGTGACCGAGGCGTTCGCGAACCTCGTCGAGCTCGACCAGGACCTCGCCGACGCCGGTGAGAGCCGCCAGTACATCGATCTCATCTGGGGTGCGGTGCTCACGCGCTACCTGACCCTTGCCAAGTTCGGCGGATTCGGCAACGTGCGCTCGGCGGGCCGCGTCCAGACACCCACCCTCGCCCTCGTGGTGGAGCGCGAGCGCGAGCGCATGGCCTTCGTCCCCGAGGACTACTGGCAGATCCGCGGCATGGCGGAGAGCTCCGGGCAGGAGTTCAAGATCGCGCACGCCACCGCCCGCTTCACCGACAAGACGGCGGCCGAGATGGCGTTCGCGCACGTTGACGGCGCGAGCACGGCCACGGTCACGGCGGTTGCGAAGCGCTCGCGCAAGCAGCCGGCGCCCACCCCCTTCAACACCACCTCGCTCCAGGCCGCCGCGGCCGCCGAGGGCATCAGCCCCGCGCGCACCATGCGCATCGCCGAGAGCCTCTACATGAGCGGCCTCATCTCCTACCCGCGCGTCGACAACACGGTCTACCCGCGCTCGCTCGACATCGCGGGCATCGTGGACGGCCTCGCCAAGGGGAACCCCGCCCTCGCCCCGGTCTGCAAGAAGGTGCTCGCCGGGCCGCTCAAGCCCACGCGCGGCAAGACCGAGACCACCGACCACCCGCCCATCCACCCTACGGGCCAGGGCAACCCCGAGAGCCTCGACGGCGGTCAGAAGAAGCTCTACAACCTCATCGCCCGCCGCTTCCTCGCGACACTCATGGGCCCGGCCACGATCGAGAACACCAAGCTCACCCTCGATGTGGCGGGTGAGCCCTTCACCGCCTCGGGGGACGTGCTCAAGGAGTCGGGCTTCCGCGAGGCCTATCCCTACGGCCTCAAGCGCGACGAGCAGCTGCCGGCGCTCGCTGAGGGCGACACGGTGGGCGTGCGCGACATCAAGCTCGAGGCGAAGCAGACCGAGCCACCGGCGCGCTACTCGCAGGGAAAGCTCGTGCAGGAGATGGAGAAGCGCGGGCTCGGCACGAAGTCCACGCGCGCGAGCATCATCGAGCGCCTCTACCAGGTGCGCTACCTCAAGAACGACCCGATCGAGCCGAGCCAGCTCGGCATGGCGATCGTGGACGCGCTGTCGCAGTACGCGCCGCGCGTGACCACGCCCGAGATGACGGCCGAGCTCGACCGCGACATGACCTCGGTGGCCGAGGGCCACGACTCCCAGGCGCACGTGGTCGATCACTCGCGCGCCCTGCTCGCGGGGATGCTCGACGAGCTGATCGACCACAAGGACGACCTCGGCGACGCGATCTCCGACGCGGTGACGGCCGACGCCAAGGTGGGAACGTGCCCGAAGTGCGGCAAGGACCTCGTCATGAAGACGAGCGCCAAGACGCGCGGTAGCTTCATCGGGTGCATGGGATGGCCGGACTGCGATGTCACCTATCCGGTGCCGTCGAGCGTGAAGGTCGAGCCGATCGAGGGCGAGGCCGGTGTCTGCCCCGAGTGCGGGGCGCCCCGGATCAAGTGCAAGCCGTTCAGGAGCAAGGCCTACGAGCAGTGCGTGAACCCGAAATGCCCCACCAACTACGAGCCCGATCTCAAGGTGGGGGAGTGCCAGGTCTGCGCCGCCGCGGGTCGTGCCGGCGGAGACCTGATCGCCCACAAGTCCGAGCGCTCGGGCAAGCGGTTCATCCGCTGCGCGAACTACGATGAGTGCGGCGTGAGCTACCCGCTGCCGGCGCGCGGCAAACTGGAGGCCACAGGTGAGGTCTGCGAGCACTGCGGCTCGCCCGAGGTGATCGTCGAGACGGCGCGGGGCCCGTGGAGGATCTGCGTGAACATGGACTGCCCGGGCAAGGAGAAGAAGCCGGCCCGCGGTCGCGGCACGGCGAAGAAGCCGGGTGCAAAGAAGACCACGGCGAAGAAGAAGCCGGCCGCGAAGAAGAAGCCGGCCGCGAAGAAGGCCGCGCCGAAGAAGTAGGGCGCTGCCGCGGGGCCGATGGCCGTCGACGCGCTCTCGAGGCGCGTGGCGGCGGCGTCCGCGCCTGGGGCCGGGGCGGCTGCGGCATCCGCGCACCGAGGCTGGGGCGATTGCGGCGCCTGCACCCGGGGCCGGGGCGGCTGCGGCGTCCGCACCCGCAAGCGTCGAAATCGTGAGGTTCGGAGCGGAAATCGTCATGGTATAGGAGGTTGGGAACCCCGTGCTCCCAACCTCCCACTATATGACGCTCCTGACCGGGGATCCTTCGCGCGGTCGGCCGCCCACGGGTCCCAACCTCAAGATACCTGCGCGAGCCCCATACCCCGCTGCGCAGAGCGGAGGTCTTTCGCGGTTGGGACCCGCGCCGGCGTCCGATCCCATCCGAGGCACATACCCCTCGCGCTCGGGTCCCCATGAACCGCGCCGCGAGCGACCGTATCGAACCTCGTGTCCGCCCGCGCCGGAAAAGAGTACATTTTGAGCAGGACCCCGCGCTCGCCGGCGCGGCACCCGTCCCTCCCCGAAAGGAGCCCGCCCATGCCCAGCGCCTATCAACGAGCCCGCAAGCAGGGCCTTCGCGAGCTGCGCCGCGACACCGCAGCGGGGCGCTACCCGTACCCGCCGGCCCTCGACGACATCCTCAAGGGCCGCGGCTCCCAAGGCGAGGTGCCCGTTGGCCTGGTCGAGCTCGATCTCGAGCTCATCGCCGGCACCCGCACCCGCGGCCGCCAGAACGGCTTCTCACGGAGCTTCATGCCTCTTCTCGATCCTGCCTCGGAGTTCGCCGCCAAGTGGTCGGCCCTCCTCGAGTCCCAGCTGAGCGAGGGGTTTCGCGAGCCCATCACGGTCTTTGAGTACGACCAGCGCTTCTACGTGCAGGAGGGCAACAAGCGCGTCTCCGTCGCGCGCTACGTCGGCGCCCCGTCGATCCTCGCGCGGGTGACGCGGGTGGTGCCCATGGCGGGGGACGACGACGCCTGGGCGTCCTACACCGCCTTCGCCGCGTTCTACCGTGTCTGCCCGCTTTACGGCATCGCCTTCTCGGACCCCTCCTCCTTCGCTGAGCTCGCGGAGCTCTCCGGCCATGACCTCGTTGACCCCTGGCCCGAGGGCGACGTGCTCGCCCTCAAGGCGCTCCTCCACCGCTTCACGGCCTCCTTCCGGTCCCACGGCGGCGGCGCGCTGCCGCTCCCGCAGGGAGACGCCCTCCTCATCTTCCTGCGCGTCATGGGGTACGACCGATCCATCGCCCTCACGGCCGCAGAGGTCGACCAGGCCCTCGGGTCCCTCTGGGGCGAGATGGTCCTCGCGGCCCGGGGCGAGGACCCGATCTTTCTCGAGGCGCCCGCCCCCGCCGCGCCGGCCATCTCCGAACTCGCCGGCATCGCCCGCGACATGGCGCGGCAGGACCCCTTCCGCGTCGCCTTCATCTACGACGAGGATCCGGCCCGCTCGGGCTGGGTGGCCCTCCACGAGGAGGGCCGTCGCGAGCTTGAGCGCCGGCTGGGCGCGACCGTCGCAACCGAGGCTCTGGTCGTTCCCACCTGCGAGCCCGCGTTCGGGGAGGCGGCGTCCGCTGCGGTCGCCCGCGGCGCCGACCTCGTCGTCACCGTGCAGCCGACCCAGATGGAGGCGACCCTGCGCGCCGCCCTCGCCCACCCCGACACCGCTTTCCTGAACTGCTCGGCCATCCCGCGCGGCGCCGTGCGGACCTTCTCCTGCCGCCTCTACGAGGTGAAGTTCCTCATGGGGATGGCGGCCGCCGCGATGGCGCGAAACCATCGCATCGGCTATGTGGCCGAGAGCCCCGTGATGAGCACCGTCGCCGAGGTGAACGCCTTCGCGATCGGCGCCGCGATGGTTGACCCCTTCGCGCGCGTGCACCTCGCCTGGCGCTCCGAGCGCTCCTACAATTGGCGCCGGACCCTGGTTGAGGAGGCCGATGCCTCGGTGGTCTGCGGCCGCGACAGCGCGGATCCGACCGACCCCGACCGCCCCTGGGGCCTGTTTGCGGTCCGCGGCGACGGCGGGCAGCTCCCTCTCGCGCGGCCGGTGTGGCGGTGGGGCCGCTACTACGAGCTCATGGTCCGCTCCATCCGGGGGACGGCCTGGCGGCGCGACGGCCGCGCCAACCCCAACCAGGCGCTCAACTACTGGTGGGGCCTCTCGTCGGGCGTGGTCGACATCGAGCTCGACCGGGCGGTCCCCGAGGGCGTCCGCGAGCTCATCGAGGCCCTGCGCCAGTCCGTCATGAGCCACCGCCTCGACCCCTTCGCCGGGGAGCTCGTCTCCCAGGAGGCGCATGTCCAGCAGACGGGCGCGCCCCGCATGGCCGCGGCCGACATCGTGGGGATGTCCTGGCTCAACTGGAATGTGGTGGGCCGCCTGCCGGCCCCGGGGGACCTCTTAGAGGCGAGCCGCGAGCAGGTGAGGGTTGCGGGCATCCTGCCACCGCGCCTCGCCGAGGGCGGCGCCCGATGAGGATCCTCGCCATCTCAGACACCGAGCTCCCTGAGCTCGGATCCCGCCTCACGGCCGACCGTCTCGCCGACATCGACCTCGTGATCTCCTGCGGCGACCTGCCCGCGCGCTACCTCACCGCCATCGCCGACATCGCGAACAAGCCCGTGGCCTTCGTGCCGGGCAACCACGACCGCTCCTATGCGGCGGGGGAGGTCCCCGGCTGCGTGAACCTCGACGGGCGCATCCGAGACTTCCATGGCCTGCGGGTCATGGGGCTCGGCGGATCCATCGCCTACAACGACGGCGTCTACGGGTTCAGCGAGGCCCAGATGCGCCGGCGCGTGGCGCGGATGGTGCTCCTCGCCCAGGCCACGGGCGGGATCGACCTGCTCGTCACCCATGTGCCGCCCCGCGGCGCCGGCGATCTCGACGACCTCCCGCACCAGGGGTTCGCCTGCTTCAACATGCTGCTCGACCGCCTTCGCCCGCCCCTCATGCTGCACGGGCACATCCACCGGGAGTACGGGCGCATCGAGCCCGAGCTCGCGCATCCTGCGGGCACGCGGATCGTGAACTGCTGCGGGTCGACGCGGATCGAGGTGCCCGAGGAGGGGATCCCCCGCCGCCGCGCCCCGCGGCTGCTCAGGGTGGAGCGGCTGTAGCGTGGCATCCGGGGCTCGGGTGCCCCTGGGGCGGGGGAGAGGCGCCGGGGGTGCGGGAGGCCGTGCCCCACCGCCCCGCTCCGGGCCTGCTTTCCGCCTTTCGTCTCCATCGCCCCGTCGCTCTGCGTCCCGCCCCCTCGCCCCCGACGCTGACCGTGCCGCGTCCCGCCCCCCCAATCGCCCCGCGCCCGCGCCGCCTCCCGCCCGCATCGCCCCGCACCCGCGCCCGCGCCGCCGCGCGGAGGTCGCCCCGCGCCTCATCCCGTGCCGGTCCCGCCGCCCCGTGACAATGCCCAAGTTGTGCAGAACCCCCGTCCATCCATCCAAAACCGCTCATCCGTGCGAAGATTTCCGTCCGTGTGCGGTCGAAATCGACCGGTGAACGGCAAATTGGAAACCTTTCCAGTTTTCCGCCCGTGGTCTGGCGGATAATGTCATCACCGATTGGAAACGTTTCCATTTCTGTAGGGGAGATGGGGACAGAACAAGGAGGTCTTCACCATGCTCGATCGCCGTTCCTTCATCCTCGCCGGCCTGAGCGCCGCCGGCACCATCGCCTTCGCCGCCGGTTGCAGCGGCGGGTCGTCCAACGCGAAGGGGAGCGCCGCCGCCAGCGCGGCCGGCAAGGTCTACTACCTGAACTTCAAGCCCGAGCAGGACACCCAGTGGCAGGAGCTCGCCCAGGCCTACACCGATGAGACCGGCGTGCCCGTGACCGTCAAGACCGCCGCCTCCGGCGAGTACGAGACGACCCTTAAGGCCGAGATGGCCAAGTCCGAGGCGCCCACGCTCTTCCAGGTGAACGGCCCCGTGGGCCTCGCCTCCTGGAAGGACTACTGCTACGACCTCGACGACGCGAAGATCCTCTCCGAGCTCACGAACGAGGCGTTTGAGCTCAAGGGCGACGACGGCAAGGTCAAGGGCATCGCCTACGCGGTGGAGACCTACGGCCTCATCTACAACAAGGAGCTCCTCTCCAAGGCGGGCTACAAGGCCGAGGAGATCACCTCCTTCGAGGATCTGAAGAAGTGCGCCGAGGACATCACCGCGCGCAAGGACGAGCTCGGCTTCGCCGCCTTCACCTCGCCCGGTATGGACGGCTCCTCCGACTGGCGCTTCAAGACCCACCTGGCGAACCTCCCGATCTACTACGAGTACAAGGCCGACGGCATCACGAGCACCGACGCCATCAAGGGCACCTACCTGCCGAACTACCGTCAGATCTGGGAGCTCTACATCAACAACGCCACCTGCGAGCCGGGTGTCATCTCCACCAAGACGGCCGACGACGCCACCTCCGAGTTCGTGACCGGCAAGGCCTGCTTCTACCAGAACGGCACCTGGGAGTACGCGAACATCACCGACCTCGGCGATGACAACCTCGGCATGCTCCCCATCTACATCGGCGTCGAGGGCGAGGAGAACCAGGGCCTCTGCACCGGCTCCGAGAACTACTGGTGCGTGAGCAACAAGGCCTCCGAGGACGACATCAAGGCCACGCTCGCCTTCATCAACTGGTGCGTGACCTCCGAGGTGGGCACCAAGGCCATGTGCGGCACCGAGGGCGCCATGCCCTCCGGCGAGGACGGCATGGGCTTCGTGATCCCGTTCAAGGGCAACCTCGAGTCCGAGAACAAGCTCATCAACATCGCCGATGACTACGTCGAGGAGGGCAAGACCCCGGTCGACTGGACCTTCTCCACGATCCCGAGCGAGGAGTGGAAGAATGGCGTCGGCTCGGCGCTGACCACCTTCGCGAGCGATCAGACGGACGCCAACTGGGACGCGGTGAAGACCGCCTTCGTCGACGGCTGGGCGACCGAGGCCGCTTCCGCCAAGTAACGTCCCCCTCCCTTCAGGCTTCCCGGCTGCGGCCGGGGCGGCACGCTGCCCGCCGCCTCGACCACAGCCGGGAAGCCGTCCATCGGGGCATGAGCAAAGGAGGCCAGCCCTATGGAGAAAGCCATCAAGCGCTATCTTCCGATCTTCGTGCTGCCCACGTTCCTCGCGTTCCTCATCGGGTTCGTGATCCCGTTCGTCATGGGCATCGGCCTGTCGTTCACCGAGTTCACGACCGTCACGGACGCGCAATTCAACGGTGTGGAGAACTACGTCCGCGCCCTCGGCGACACGGTCTTCCAGCACTCGTTCTGGTACACGGCGCTCTTCGCGGTCGTCTCGCTCGCGGTCATCAACGTCGTGGCCTTCGCCCTCGCGTTCGCCCTCACGAAGAAGCTCCGGGGCACCAACCTGTTCCGGACCGTCTTCTTCATGCCGAACCTCATCGGCGGCATCGTCTTGGGCTACATCTGGCAGCTGATCTTCAACGGCGTCCTCGTCTCCTACGGGCAGGCCATCAGCCTGAACGAGTGGTACGGCTTCGCCGGACTGGTGATCCTCGTCTCCTGGCAGCAGATCGGCTACATGATGATCATCTACATCGCCGGCCTGCAGGCCATCCCCGGGGACGTCCTCGAGGCGGCCGAGATCGACGGCGCGAACCGCTGGCAGCGGCTCTGGCAGGTCACGATCCCGATGGTCATGCCCTCGATCACGATCTGCATGTTCCTGTCCATCACCAACGGCTTCAAGCTGTTCGACCAGAACCTCTCCCTCACGGCCGGCGAGCCCTCCAAGATGTCGGAGATGCTCGCGCTGAGCATCTACAACACGTTCTACGGCCGCACCGGATGGGAGGGCGTCGGTCAGGCCAAGGCCGTGATCTTCTTCGTCATCGTGGTGGCGATCGCGCTGATCCAGCTGCGCGCCACACGCTCCCGGGAGGTGCAGCAGTAATGGGAAAGAGGAAGGCACTCTCCAGCTGGCTGGCGACCGCGGGCTTCGCCGCGCTCTGCCTCGCCTGGGTCGCGCCGATCGCGATCGTGCTCTACGACTCCTTCAAGAAGCGCACCTTCATCAGCCTCGACCCGTTCTCGCTGCCCACCCCTGAGACCTTCGTCGGCCTCCAGAACTACGCGGCGGCCATCGGCAAGTACGGCTTTCTGGACGCGGTGGGCTGGACGGTCTTCATCACCGTGGGCTCGGTCTTCGTGATCCTGCTGTGCACCTCGATGTGCGCCTGGTTCATCACGCGCGTGCAGAACGCCTTCACCAAGGCGATCTACCTGCTCTGCGTGTTCTCGATGGTGGTCCCGTTCCAGATGGTCATGTTCACGCTGTCCCTGACGGCCGACCGCCTGGGCCTCAACACTCCCTGGGGCATCATCGTGATCTATCTGGGCTTCGGCGCGGGCCTTGCGGTGTTCATGTTCTGCGGCTTCGTGAAGTCGATCCCCATCGAGATCGAGGAGGCGGCGATGATCGACGGCTGCACGCCGCTCAAGACCTTCTTCCTCGTCGTGCTCCCCATCATGAAGCCCACCTACATCTCCGTGGGCATCCTCGAGATCATGTGGGTCTGGAACGACTTCCTCCTGCCCTACCTGGTGCTCGACACGAACAAGTACAAGACGATCTCGATCGTCATCCAGTTCATGAAGGGCTCCTACGGCCGCGTCGACATGGGCGCGATCATGGCGGCCCTGATCATGGCCGTGATCCCGGTCATCGTGTTCTACCTCGCGGCCCAGAAGCATATCATCAAGGGCGTCGCCGCAGGTGCGGTCAAGGGATGACGCGGGGTAGGGGACGCCAATGGACATCAGGGACATCGCACGGCTCTCGGGCTACGGCATCGGCACGGTCTCGCGGGTGCTCAACGAGCAGCCGAACGTGAGCGACCGCGCCCGCGAGCGGGTGCTCGCGATCGTGGCCGAGCACGGCTACGAGCCGAACAGCAACGCGCGCTATCTCAAGATGCAGTCCGAGACCCCGATCGTGATCTTCGTCAAGGGCGCCGGCAACCTGCTCTTCGCCGACCTCCTGGAGCGCATCCAGGCCCGCCTTGATGAGCGCCATGAGGAGGCCCACGTGGTCTACCTCGACGAGGATGACGATGAGGTCCACGAGGCCGCGAGCTACAGCCGTCAGCGCCATCCCAAGGGGATCATCTTCCTCGGCGGCGACCCCGCCTGCTTCGAGGCGGGGTTCGGGCGCATCTCGACCCCCTCGGTGCTCCTCACGAACACCGCCGAGGGGCTGGGCTTCCCGAACCTGTCGAGCTTCTCGACGGACGACGCCCTCGCTGCGGGCCGCGTGATCGAGGAGCTCGTCGCCGCCGGGCACCGTCGCATCGGCATCATCGGCGGCAACCGGCTCCCCGGCCAGATCTCCCGCCGCCGCATCGACGGCGCCCTCGCGGCCCTCGCCGCGCACGGGATCCCCTTCGACTTCGACCGTGACTACGAGCCGGGGCACTACACGATGGACGACGGCTACCAGGCGATCGTCCGCCTGCTCATGCGCTCGGACGACATCACGGCCGTCTTCGCCCTCGGCGACGTCATCGCCCTCGGGGCGGTGCGCGCGGTGATCGACATGGGCCGGTCGGTGCCCGACGACGTCTCCCTCATCGGGTTCGACGGGGTCGAGCTCTCCCAGTTCACGAACCCGCGCCTCACGACGGTCCGCCAGGACACGGCCCAGCTCACCCAGCTCGGCACCGACACGCTGCTCGCCGCCATCGCGGGCGAGCTCACGGAGCCGGTCCACCGAACCGTCGCCTTCCATCTGCTGAAACGCGAGAGCGTCCGCCCGCTCGGCGAGCCGCCCCGCTGACATCTGAGAGGAGTGAGAGCATGCGCAGAGCCGGCATCCTGATGCCCGTGAGCTCCCTGCCGTCGCCTCACGGTATCGGGACCCTGGGCGCCGCCGCCCGCGGGTTCCTCGATTTCATGCGGGAGGCGGGCCAGTCCGTCTGGCAGGTCCTCCCCATCGGGCCCACGGGCTTCGGTGACTCCCCTTACCAGTCGTTCTCGTCCTTCGCGGGCAACCCCTACCTGATCGACCTCGACGACCTCGCATCCGAGGGGCTGCTTGCACCCGAGGAGTACGAGGGGCTCCCCTGGGGGGACGACCCGCTCCGCGTTGACTACGGCGCCCTCTACCGCCTGCGCCTGCCCGTGCTCGCCCGCGCCGTCGCGCGCCTGCGCCGCGAGCGGGCGGCCGAGCTCGCGGCCTTCTGCGAGCGCGAGCGCGGCTGGCTCGACGACTACGCGCTGTTCATGGCCCTGAAGGCCCGCTTCGACGGGAGGCCCTGGGGCATGTGGCCCGATCCCTACCGCCTGCGCGAGCCCGCCGCCCTCGCGGGCGCCCGCGCAGAGCTCGCGGAGGAGATCGCCCTCTGGCAGGGCGTGCAGTTCCTGTTCTTCCACCAGTGGGAGGCCCTGCGCGCGCACGCCGCGGCGGCGGGCGTCGAGATCCTGGGCGACCTGCCCATCTACGCCGCCGGGGACAGCGCCGACACCTGGGCGGCCCCCGAGGCCTTCCAGCTCGATGACGACCTGAGGCCCACGGAGGTCGCCGGCTGCCCGCCCGACGGGTTCTCCGCGACCGGCCAGCTCTGGGGGAACCCGCTCTTCGCCTGGGACCGCATGGCGGAGGACGGCTACGCCTGGTGGATCCGCCGCATCGCCTTCCAGTTCCGTCTCTACGACATCCTCCGGATCGACCACTTCCGCGGGTTCGACTCTTACTACGCCATCCCCGCCGGCGCCGCCGACGCGCGCGACGGCCGGTGGCGCGAGGGGCCGGGGATCGCGTTCTTCCGCGCCCTCGAGGAGGAGCTCGGCCCCCGTGCGATCATCGCCGAGGACCTCGGCTTCCTCACGCCCTCCGTGCGCGAGCTCCTGGCCGGCACCGGCTACCCGGGGATGAAGGTGCTCGAGTTCGCCTTCGATCGCCGTGACGGGGGCGGGCGCACCTACCAGCCGCACGCCTACCCGCGCAACTGCGTCGCCTACGTGGGGACCCACGACAACGACACGGCCCTCGGCTGGCTCGACACGGCAGACCCCGCCGACGCCGCCCTCGCCCGCGACTACCTCCGGCTCACGCCCGCGGAGGGGGAGGGTTGGGGCATGATGCGCGGCATCTGGTCGAGCGCAGCCGACCTCGCGATCGTGCAGATGCAGGACCTGCTGGGGCTCGGCAGCGAGGCGCGGATGAACATCCCCTCCACGCTCGGCGGCAACTGGTGCTGGCGCGCGGAGACGGGCTTCGCGGACGGCGCGCTCGCCGCGCGCATCGCGGCGGAGATGGAGCTCTACGAGCGCCTTCCCGAGACGTTTTACAAGGAGAAAGGCAGAGCGGGCATGACCCTGGAAGACCGATTCGAACGCGCCCTCGGCGAGCTGGGGGACCCGGCCGATCCGACCGACGCCGATCTGCTGCATGCGCTCATGGCCGCCGTACGCGACCTCACCCTCGACATGCCCGCCCCCGCGGGCGACCGCAAGCTCTACTACTTCTCCGCCGAGTTCCTCGTGGGGCGCCTGCTGCGGGCGAACCTCATCAACCTCGGTCTCGTGGAGGAGGCCGAGGCATTGCTCGCGCGGTTCGGGCGCACCCTTGCTGCGGTCGAGGACCGCGAGCCCGAGCCCTCGCTCGGCAACGGCGGCCTCGGCCGCCTCGCGGCCTGCTTCCTTGACTCGATCGCGTCCTTGGGCCTCGCCGGCGACGGCGTGGGGCTGAACTACCACTTCGGCCTCTTCCGTCAGAACCTCGGGAGCGGCTCGCAGGTCGAGGAGGCCGATCCCTGGATCGAGCCGTCCTCGTGGCTGATCGACACCGGCACCTCGTTCACGGTGCCCTTCGGCGGCTTCGACCTCACGGCGCGCCTCTTCGACATCGAGGTCCCGGGGTATCGCAACGGGGTCTGCAACCGGCTGCACCTCTTCGACGTGGAGAGCCCGGCGCCGGCGCCCGAGCACGGGATCGACTTCGACAAGACCGACATCGCGCACCGCCTGACCTCCTTCCTCTATCCTGACGACTCCGATGAGGCGGGGCGGATGCTCCGCGTCTACCAGCAGTACTTCATGGTCTCGGCCGGGGCCCAGCTGATCCTCGCCGAGCTCGATGCCGCCGGGCGCGACGTGCGCGAGCTCGACCGCCACGTGGCGATCCAGATCAACGACACCCACCCCTCGCTCGTGATCCCCGAGCTCATCCGTCTCCTGCTCGAGCGCGGCCTCACCTTCGACGAGGCGGCGGGCATCGTGGAGCGCACCTGCGCTTACACCAACCACACGATCCTCGCCGAGGCGCTCGAGACCTGGCCCGCGTCCTTCCTGTCCCATGTGGCGCCGCAGGTCATGCCCATCATCCGCCAGCTTGACACCCGGGCCGCCGCGCGCGGCGGCTCCGGCCCGCTCGCGATCATCGACGCCGCGGGCGCCGTGCACATGGCGCACATGGACATCCACTTCTCGCACAAGGTGAACGGCGTCGCGGCGCTCCACACCGAGATCCTCAAGAACACCGAGATGAGCGGCTTCAACGAGCTCTACCCCGGCAAGTTCACGAACAAGACGAACGGCGTGACCTTCCGCCGCTGGCTCATGGGCGCGAACCCGGCGCTCGCCTCCCTCATCTCCGAGCGGATCGGCGAGGGCTGGAAGAGCGATCCGAGCGAGCTCGCACTCCTCGCCGACCAGGTGGCGGACGACGCCCTCATCGACGCCCTTGCCGAGGTCAAGGCCGGGAACAAGCGCGCGTTCGCGGCGTGGCTCTCCGGCGAGCAGGGCGTGGAGCTCGATCCCGACTCCATCTTCGACGTGCAGATCAAGCGCCTGCATCAGTACAAGCGCCAGCAGATGAACGTGCTCTACGCGATCTGGAAGTACCGCGAGATCAAGGCCGGTTGGCGCCCCGCGCGCCCGCTGACGATGGTCTTCGCCGCGAAGGCCGCCCCCGCCTACACCCTCGCGAAGGACACGATCCACCTCATCTGCACCCTGGGCGAGCTCATCGCGGCCGATCCCGAGGTGGCGCCCTGGCTCAAGGTCGTCATGATCGAGAACTACAACGTGACGGTGGCCGAGCACCTGATCCCGGCGGCCGACATCTCCGAGCAGATCTCGCTCGCGTCGAAGGAGGCGAGCGGCACGGGCAACATGAAGCTCATGGCGAACGGCGCCCTCACGCTCGGCACGCTCGACGGGGCGAACGTCGAGATCGCCGACCTGGTGGGAGAGGACGCCATCTACCTGTTCGGGCGCCGCTCCGAGGAGGTCATCGATCTGTACCGCACCGGCGGCTACGTGAGCGCCGAGCTCTACGAGCGCCCGGCGATCAAACCGCTCGTCGACTTCATCACGTCGCCGAGGCTTCTGGAGATCGGAGACGCCGAGAGCCTCAACCGCGTGCGCGACGACCTCATCGGGAGCGACTACTTCATGGCCCTGCTCGATCTCGAGGACTACATCGAGCAGAAGGAGCGCTGCCTCGCCGACTACGAGGACGCCCGCGCCTGGGGACGCCGCGCGCTCGTGAACATCGCCCGCTCGGGCTACTTCTCCTCCGATCGCACGATCGAGGAGTACAACCGCGACATCTGGCATCTCGATCGCGCCGAGTAGGCGCCGGATCGGACGGATCAGGAAGGAGCCATCATGGCTGAAGTCTCGCTCAAGCACATCGAGAAGGTCTACCCGAACACGGAGGGGAAGCGCCGGCGGCTGTTCGGCGGCGCGCCCAAGAAAAAGGCCACGAACCTCAAGGTCACGGACGAGGGGGTGCTCGCGGTCGAGGATTTCAACCTCGAGATCGCCGATGGCGAGTTCATCGTGCTCGTGGGACCCTCCGGCTGCGGCAAGTCCACGACGCTGCGCATGGTTGCCGGGCTCGAGGAGATCACCCGCGGTGAGCTGCGGATCGGCGGCGAGCTCATGAACGACGTGGAGCCCAAGGACCGCGACATCGCGATGGTCTTCCAGAACTACGCGCTCTACCCGCACAAGACCGTGCGCCAGAACATGGAGTTCCCGCTGAAGCTCCGCAAGGTCGACAAGGCCGAGATCGACCGGCGCGTGGAGCGCACGGCCGAGATCCTGGGCATCACCGAGTACCTTGACCGCAAGCCCAAGGCGCTCTCGGGCGGCCAGCGCCAGCGCGTGGCGATTGGGCGCGCCATCGTGCGCGAGCCGAAGGTGCTGCTCATGGACGAGCCGCTCTCCAACCTCGACGCAAAGCTCCGCAACCAGATGCGCGCCGAGATCATCAAGCTGCGCCAGCGCATCGACACCACCTTCATCTACGTGACGCACGACCAGACCGAGGCCATGACGCTCGGCGACCGCATCGTGATCATGAAGGACGGCGAGGTGCGCCAGGTGGGCACCCCCTCCGAGGTGTTCGACCATCCGGCCGACCTGTTCGTGGCCGGCTTCATCGGGGTGCCGCAGATGAATTACTACGACGCCAGGCTCCGCCGCGCGGCGGACGGCTCCTACGAGGTCGTGGTGGGGGATGCGGTCTTCGTGCCGAGCGCGGCGAAGCAGGAGGCCCTCACGGCCGCGGGGGCCGAGGAGCAGGAGATCACGCTCGGCGTGCGGCCCGAGGACCTGGTGCTCGCGGACGGCGCGGGCGAGGGGCCGCTCGTGCGCGGCACCGTGGACGTCTGCGAGCTCATGGGCAGCGACACCCACGTCCACGTGCGGGCGCTCGGCGGCGAGACGATCATCATCGCGCGGACGGCCGCGGCGGGCGCCGCGCCCGTGAGCGGTGACGAGATCGCCTTCACCTTCGACGGCGGGGCGATGCACCTCTTCTCGAAGGAGACGGAGCGGAACCTCGAGCTCTAAGGACGCACCCGATACCCTCCTTCCGGCGCCCCGGCCCCGCGGCCGGGGCGCCGTGCGTTTCGAGCTGCGTGGCGGCTGCGGGCCGGGCTCTGTGCCCGGGCGGCGGGCGGCCTCGGCGCGCGCCCCGTGCCGAGCGACCGTGTCCGCGCCGCGCGGTATCATGGGGGAACGCAATCGAGGGGGCGCGCCGCCCGCGCACCCCGTCCCGCCCGTGCGCAGCGACGCCCCGTCCCGTGCGCGGCCCATCCCGCAAGGAGCCCCATGACCCCGGCATTCATCACCTTGGAAGGCATCGACGGCTGCGGCAAGTCCACGCAGGCCGCCCTGCTCGCCGACGCGCTGGAGCGCGCCGGGCGCACCGTTCGCCGCCTGCGCGAGCCCGGCGGCACGGCCATCTCCGAGAAGATCCGCTCCCTCGTGCTCGATCCCGCCAACGCCGAGATGGGCACCACCTGCGAGCTCCTCCTCTACGAGGCGGCCCGCGCTCAGCTCGTCCACGAGGTCATCGCGCCGGCCCTCGCCGCGGGCTCAACCGTCGTCTGCGACCGCTTCTACGACTCGACGACCGCCTACCAGGCCTTCGCCGGCGGCCTCGACCGCGACCGGGTCCGCCTCGCCAACGAGCTCGCCGTCAACGGCACGCACCCCGTCCTCACGCTCGTCTTTGACCTCCCGGTCGAGGACGCCGCCGCCCGCGCCCGCACCCGCTCCGCCGCCGACCGCATAGAGGCCAAGGGCCTCGCCTTCCAGGAGCGCGTGGCCGCGGGCTTCCGCGCCATCGCCGCCGAGGAGCCCGGCCGCGTCCGCCTCATCGACGCCGCGGGCACCCCGGACGCGGTGCACGCCCGCGTCCTCGACGCTCTCCGAGAGGTGGTGGCGCTCTGATGCCCGGCCTCCTCTCCCAGCCCGACACCCAACCCCGGGTCCGCGATTTCCTCGCCCGCGCCGCCGGCTCCGACCGCACGAGCCACGCCTACCTCTTCTTGGGCGCTCCGGGTTCCGGCAAGCTCGATGCGGCCTGGGCGCTCGCGCAGGCGCTCCTCTGCGAGCGCACGGGCGAGCACGGCTGCGGCGCCTGCGACGGCTGCATCCGCGTGGCGCGCCGCACGCATCCGGACGTCCACCTCTACCAGCCGGAGAGCGCGACGGGCTACCTCATCGCCCAGACCCGCGGCCTGCTCGAGGAGGTCGCCCTCGCCCCGATCCGCGGCGCCGGCAAGGTCTACATCATCGACCGGGCCGAGCAGCTGCGGGCGAACACCGCGAACGCCCTGCTCAAGACCTTGGAGGAGCCGCCTGCCGGCGTGACCTTCATCCTTCTCGGCACCTCCGCCGAGGCGATCCTCCCCACGATCGTCTCCCGCTGCCAGTGCGTCCCCTTCCGCCTGATCGCGCCCGAGCAGGCGGCCGCGGCCGTCGAGCGGGCCACGGGCGCCGCGCCGGAGCGCTGCCGCGTGGCGGTTGCCGTGGCCGGGAGCCCCACGCGCGCCGTCGAGTTCCTGAAGTCCGCCGACCGCCAGGCCGCCCGCCGCTCCGCGCTCCGCGCTGTGGACGCCCTGCTCCATGCCGACGAGGCCGACATCCTCGCCTCCGCCAAGGAGATCATCCTCGCCGCGGACGCCCCGCTCGCCGAGGTCGAGTCCACGCAGAAGGCCGTGCTCGAGCAGAACGCCGACTACCTCTCGCGGGGTGCTTTGAAGCAGCTCGAGGACCGCAACAAGCGCGAACTCACGGCGCGCAAGCGTTCAGGTATGATGGAGGTGCTGGCCAGCGTCCGCTCGCTCCTGCGCGACGTGCTCATCCGCCTCGAGGGGGTGTCGGATGAGGTCGTGAACGCAGACGTGGCAGACACCGTCGACCGCCTCGCCGCACGCGCGGGCGCCACCGGCGTGCTCCGTGCGCTCGACGCCGTCGAACTGGCCGAATCGCGCATCATGCGCAACGTGACACCTCAGCTGGCCCTCGAGGTCATGCTCTTGGATATCAGGAAGGGGCTCACATGCCCGTAGTCGTTCCCGTCAAGTTCCCCTACGCCTCGCGCGACCTCTGGTTCGACCCCGAGGGACTCGACATCGTCCAGGCCGATTACGCCGTCTGCGCCACCGAGCGCGGCACGGAGATCGGGCTCGTCACGGCCGACCCGTTCGAGGTCCCCGTCGCCGAGCTCTCGGCCCCGCTCAAGTCCGTGATACGCATCGCCGACGACGCCGACCTCGACCGCGCCGACGAGCTCGGTGAGCGCGGGGACGCCGCCATGGCCGATTTCCGCGAGCTCGTGGGCAAGAACAAGCTGGATATGAAGCCGGTCGGCGTGGAGTTCCTGTTCGGGGGCGAGACGGCCGTCTTCTACTTCTCCGCCGAGGAGCGGGTCGATTTCCGCCAGCTCGTGCGCGACCTCTCCCAGCGCTTCCGGATCCGGATCGACATGCGCCAGATCGGCGTCCGCGACGAGACACGCCTCGCCGGCGGGTACGCCACCTGCGGCCAGGAGCTCTGCTGCGCGCGCTTCGGCGGGCAGTTCGAGCCCGTGTCCATCCGCATGGCCAAGGAGCAGGACCTGCCGCTCAACTCCTCGAAGATCTCCGGCATGTGCGGCCGCCTCATGTGCTGTTTGCGCTACGAGTTCGAGGCCTACAAGGATTTCAAGAGCCGCGCCCCCAAGAAGAAGACGCTCATCGACACGCCGCTCGGCAAGGCGCGCATCCAGGAGTACAACACCCCGCGCGAGCAGCTCGTCCTGCGGCTTGAGGGCGGCCGGCAGTTCCGCGTTGACCTCGCCGACATGAGCTGCTCCGACGGCTGCAAGAAGCATGCCGAGGCCCAGGGCTGCTCCTCCTGCCGTCCCGACTGCGTGACACGCAGCGTGATGGAGAAGATCGAGTCGCCTGAGATCAAGCTCGCCCTGCTCGAGCTCGACCGCAAGAACGGCGTGGACGTGGGCGACGGGCTCGATCGCTCCGACCGCATCGCGGCCTCGGGCCCCACGCCGGGGCGCCGTCATCGCGAGGAGGGCGAGGGATCCGGTTCCACCGAGGGCCGCCGCGGCCGCCGTTCCGGCTCGCGCGAGGGCGGCGAGGCCGAGGGGTCCCGTCGTCAGCGGCGCCGCCCGGGCGATGGCGGCGAGGCCGTCGGCTCGGGTTCGGGTGCCGGCTCGGGACGTCGCCGGCGCGAGCGCCCCGAGGCCGCTGACGCCGCGGGGGCGCAGGGTTCCGCTCCGGCTGAGGGGGCCGGTTCCGGCCGCCGCCGGCGCCGTCGCATGTCGAGTGCCGAGCGCGACGACGCCTTCCGCGCGGCCGCTGCCCGCGAGGCGGGGGAGGGACGCGCGAGCGCTCCCGAGGGAGAGGGCGCGGCTGCCGGGAGCCGCCCCGGCCGCACCCGCCGGCACCGCAGCGCCGCCCCCGACGGCGGTGTCGAGGGAGCGAAGAAGCCCGATACGCCGTCCGTGGCCGACCAGCTCTCCGAGGGCAAGGTCAAGGTCGTGCGGCGTCGCCCCGGTGACGGCGGCGGCACGCAGGCCCCGGCGGACCGCGACGCCGCCGCCGAGCGCGGGCACGAGACGGGTGCTGACGGCGAGCGCAGCCCCCGCCCCCGTCGCCGGCGGCCCCGCAAGCCCCGCAAGGACACCGGCGAGGGTTCGGGTTTGGGCTCGGACTCGAGTTCGGGCTCGAGCGAGTAGGCGCCGCCGAGCGCGGCTGAGTTGAGGGCACCGAGCGCGGCCCCGGCACCACGGTCGGCGGCCCCGCAAGCCACGCAAGGACAGCGGCACGGTCGTGGGCTCGGGTTCGGACTCGAGCGAGTAGGCGCCGCCGAGTGCGGTCGAGTTGAGGGCGAGACTTCGCGTGGGCCTCGCGCCGGCGCGCGCGGGCCCGTTGCGGTTGGGTCCGTCTTCGCTTTCCCGAGCCCGTCCATGTTGCGTTTCCGTTGTGGCCGGGCCGCCTCCCCCTCCTCTGGCGTCCAGGTCCGCGTCTCATCTGAGGTCGGAGCTCCCCATCCCTGTCCACGCCCTGTATCACGGTTGCTTCGGCGCCTCGGTGCGTGGGCGGGCGGTCTTGGAGGTTGGTCCACCGCGTGCACCCCAGACCGCGCTGCGCAGGTTTTTTTGCGTTTGGGAGCAGAAAACGTCATCTTTTTTGAGTTTGGGAGCTCCGTGTTCCCGACCTCAAAAAATATGACGCTCCTGACCTCGACTTCTCCGACCGGCCTTCGTCAACCGGGATCCCAACCTCCAATATCCGGCGTACATGTCGCGCCGCTCTGCTCAAAAGGGAGGTTATTTGCGATTGGGAGCGCCGCTGCGCGAGCCGCGCCCGGGTCCTGCGCGCCTGTCGCCGCGCGACGCTCCGTGTCCACCCCGTTCGAGTTCGCGCTCGCGGTTCCACGCGCTCGGCACCCCACGTCGATTTGCGCCTCGTCCCCGTCCGGGCCGCGCCATCGATTCCATGTGCTGAGCGCCCTATCGCGGTGTGCCGACATAGTTCCGCGAACGTGGCCCCGCGGTGACTCGTGTCCCGTCCCCGTTCGAGCTCGCCCCCGCGGTTCCACGCGCTTGGCATCCCGTGGCGGTGCGTCGCCGCCGCCAGCCCGTGCCCACCCGTCTACCACACGCGGGCGAACGCGAGACCGTCGACCGTTGCGGCCCCGGCTCCGCGAAGCGCCGCTGCCGCCGCATTCAGAGTCGCGCCCGTGGTGATCACGTCGTCGATGAGCAGCGCGCGCAGCCCCGCAACCGGGGCGACCACCTCATACTGGCCACCGGACGACGCCAGGCGCTCCACACGCCCGAGGTCTCGCTGGTCAGCTTTCCCGTGCTTCACCAGGGCGTCGAGTAAGGGGATCCCGGATAGCGAGGCGAGCTCGCGGGCGATTGCCTCCATATGGTCGAATCCGCGCCGACGGTAGGCTGCGGCGGTTGCCGGCACGAACACGATGGCATCGGCGCTGAGGATGCCGCTGTATCGGTCAGCCGCCGTGGCCTCGGCGTGTTCGGCGGTATCGAGGATGAGCTGGGCGATGAGCGGGCCGAGCCGCTGCTCCCCGGCATCCTTGTAGGCGCGGACGATTCGCGGCGCGGGCCCCTCGAACGCGCAGCTCGCGAGCACCCGATCGCAGGCGCCCGCTTCGCCCCGGCACTCCGTGCAGAGCATCGCGCCGAAGGGGGCGCCGCATGTCGTGCACGATTCGACGGGGTCGATCAGCGTGAGGCGGGCGAGGCAGCGCTCACAGATGAGGGCTCCGGGACGCTCGCAGCCGGCGCAGCGGGTGGGGGAGAGGGTCTCGAGCGCGTGATGGCGCAGAGCCGCGCCCAGGGTGGTGAGCAGCTCGCCGATTGGCGGCGCGGCGGATGGGGACGGTGCCCCGGGCCGTTCCGAGTCGCACCCGCCGGGGTCCGCCGCTCTCAGATGCTGGTCTGAGGAATATTGTGCCGTGTCGTCTTGCTTCACGCGGCCCTCTTCCGGTTCCGTTTTACGCCGCTGCGATGGCCTGCATGCCCCAACCCTATCGACGAAGGTTCACCCGTGCAAGCAAAAGGGGAAAGACGTGTGTTGACCGTGCGTGATTCGCCATTTCGAGCTCAAGAAAGCGCGGGTCACGCACGCTCGGCGCGGAGAGGGGGGCGGCGGAGTGATGCCGACGCTGCGGCCGCCGCGTCCTGGTTCGCGTCCCGCGCTCATGCTGATCGTGCGTGATCCGGCCCCCAGGCATGGGAAAGCGCGGATCGCGCACGCTCGGCACCGCTGCGGCGGCCGTGAAGGTCGCGCGCACATGGCGCCATTGCGGTGACGGCGGATCGCGCGCATACGGTGCCGTTGCGGCAGCGGGTGGATCGCGCTCGCTCGGCGTGGGGAGCAGGCCGAGTGGCGCCGCAGTGTTCTCGCCGCCGCCGCAGCCGGAGGCCGCGCCCGCGTACCGAAACGCCACCCGTGAACGATTCTGCGTCCCAAAATCGCACCAATGAACGATTCGTTCACATCCGCGATTTTCGGACGCGCCCTGACCTGCGCTTTCCCCCGGCTTGAATGGAATGCCCCGCGGCGATCGTTCACAACCGCGATTTCGGGACGCGGGGGCCCGCCCCGCCTGCAACCCCGCCCCCGCGAGCCGCCGACCGTGCGCGATTCGGCATCCCGGGCCCGAGAAAGCGCGGATCACGCACGCTCGGCATCTCCAGGCTCGGAAAAGGGCGGATCACGCACGCTCGACGCGGGGTGGGGCGGCCGAGTGGCGCTGCCGCTGTAGCCCCCGCCGCTGCAGCAGAGATCCGCGCCCGCGTACCGAAACGCCACCTATGAACAATTCCGCGTTCCGAAATCGCGCCAATGAACGATCCGTTCACAACGGCGTTTTTCGGACGTGCGCTGACCTGCGCTTTCCCTCGGCTTGAATGGAACGCCCCGCACCATCCGTTCACAACCGCGATTCCGGTACGCGGCGACCCGCCCCGCCTGCAACCCCGACCCCGCAAGCCGCCGACCGTGCGCGATTCGGCGCCCCAAGCCCCGGAAAGCCCCGGATCGCGCACGCTCGGCATCCCACCCCGCCCCGGCGGCGCGCACGGCGCCCTCCGCACCGCCCCCGCCCGCGCGCTACCTGCTATACTGTCCCCGTTCCTTCCAGGCTGTGGTTGCGGACGGGCCTCCCGCCCGTCTTAGTCCAAGGCAGACGCGGTCAAAAGGATCCACGTAAGCTGCCGCGTGCGCGTGGGAGCGAGCATGGCGCGTCCTAGAGGTAAGTCGCACCGTCCGTCATACAACAGGGGCAACAGGTGCCCCGCGGGCGAGCGGGCTAGTCGTGATGCCGCCCGGGCGGCTGAGCAAACGCCCCGGTGCGCAAGTGTGGGGTCAAAGACCAGGTCAGCTGGGGAACACCTTGTTTATTCGGCACGATGGGGCAGGATCGATCATGGCACGGGGGCACAGGCGGGCATTCGGACGGTTCTTGGCGGGCGCGGCGGCGCTCGCCCTCGCGACAGCGCTCGGCGGCTGCTCGCTGCTCACGCCCACCCGCGCGGACGTTGTTCCCGCAACGGTGCGGAGCAAGCTCTCCGCCCCCACCGTCATCACCGACGGGGCCCTGACGATCGGCGTCGTCTCGAGCGATGTCCCGCAGGTCATCACTGACGATCCATCCAAGCTCACCGGCTACACCGTCGACGTCGGCCGCGCCCTCGCGCAGAAGCTCGGCCTCACGCCCGTCTTCGTGACGGGCTCCGACCCGTCGAAGGTCGGCGCCTCCGGCGGCGTCGACGTCTACCTCGGCGCGGAGGAGCGGGGCCTCTCCGACACGAGCTCGCTCGCCGGCACCTTCCTCGAGGACGCGCCGGCGCTGTTCGCGATGGACCGAAGCGGCGCGGCAACGAGCGTCCCCTCCGCCCAGGATCTCGCCTCGGCGACCATCGCGGTCCAGGCCGGGTCCTCCGCCCACGACATCCTGGCGAAGGCTGGGATCCAGGCCACCCAGAAGACCTACGCGAACGTGAACGAGTCGCTCGCCGCCGTCGTGAAGGGCGAGGCCGACTACGCCGCCTGCGACGCGACCTCTGGCGGCTACCTCGCCCGCGCCTATCCGGGCATGTCGTTCGTCTGCACCCTTGACGAGCCGGCTGTCTACGGCGTCGCGGTCCGCACGAGCAACGACGCCCTCGCCAGCGAGGTGAGAAGCGCGCTCGACGCCCTGAACCGCGACGGCTCCTTCGACGCGATCCACCGCGCCTGGTACGGCGCCCTGCCGTTCTCGCTCTCCGACACGATGGTCTCGGGCATCACGACCTCCGCCGAGCGCGCGGCCGCTCAAGCGACCCTGCGCCAGGCCTCCGCCTCAAATGCCTCCGCCACGGCGACCTCCGCAACCGAGTCGTAGCCCGCACCTCGCATCACGCCCGCGCGCTGTCAACGCCCCATCGGCATCCGGTCGATTCCATGACGCCGACGGGCGCCGTCCGGTGACTATCTTCTTTTGGGTACAAGCCCCATACCGGCCGCCCCCAGACGGGCGCCCGCCCTATTCCCGGATAGATTGGAGTCGGTAATGGAAATCACGGTTTCAGGTCGCAAGACCACCGTCACCGACGCTCTGCGCGCCCATGTCGAGGATAAGATCGGCGAGGCCTGCAAGGTGTTCGACATCGAGCCCATGACCGTCGACGTGGTGCTCCGCTATGAGAAGAACCCCTCGAACCCCGAGCCCGCCGTCGTCGAGGCGACCGTGCGCGCCCGCGGCTCCGTGATCCGCGTCGCCGAGCACGGCTCCGACATGTACGCCGCCATCGACGCGGCCGGCGAGAAGGTCACGCGCCAGCTGCGCAAGTTCAAGACGAAGGTCGTCGACAACCGCCAGGGCGGCGCCTCGGCCGCCGAGGTCGCGCCCGTCCCGCACGTCGAGGACCTCGCCGACCTGCTCATCCCTGAGGACGAGGACGACCAGCTCGTGCGCGAGAAGGTCATCGACATCGCCCCGATGACCGAGGAGCAAGCGCTCGTCCAGACCGACCTCATCGGACACGACTTCTACGTCTTCGAGAACGCCACCACCGGCCTCATCAATGTGGTGTATCACCGTAAGAATGGTGGATACGGCATCATCAAGCCCAAGATCGAGACCCTTGACGAGTAACATGGGCCTACAGGCATGATCTGGGTGGCGGCCATCCCATGCGGGTGGCCGCCGCTTTTATTACACCTCGTACGAAAGGCGGGCATGAGCACGGCACCTCAGAGCACCGGGCACCACGATCGCTGCCGCATCGTGGTCGACACCTGCGCGGACCTCACCCCCGAGATCGCGGCGACCCTGGACGTCGACATCCTCGGCTTCCCCTACATCCTCGACGGCGTGGAGCACACGGACGACATCTGGACCTCGACCACGCCCAAGGCCTTCTACGACCAGCTGCGCGCCGGTTCGAAGGCGTCCACCTCGGCCGTCTCGCTCGGCCGCTACCTGGAGTTCTTCACCCAGTGCGCCGAGGAGGGCACGCCCACCATCTACCTCTGCTTCACGAGCGCCCTCTCGTCGAGCTACGACTCGGCCTGCCGCGCCGCCGAGGAGGTGCGCCGCACCCACCCCGATTTCGAGATCTACGTGGTCGACAACGCCCTGCCCTGCGCCTGCGGCGCGCTGCTCGCGATCGAGGCCGTCCGCCAGCGCGCGGCGGGCCTCACGGCGCGCGAGCTCGCCGCCTGGGCCGATGAGGCGAAGACCTACATCCACGGCTACTTCACCCTCGACAGCCTCGACGCGCTCGCCGCCGGCGGCCGCATCCCACCCGCCGCAGCCCAGCTCTCGAGCAAGCTCGACATCAAGCCGGCCCTCTCCTTCGACCTCTCCGGCTCGCTCACGCTCACGGGCGTCTGCCGCGGGCGCAAGAAGGCGCTCAAGGGCCTCGTCAAGGCGTTCAAGGAGAACTACGTCGCCGATCCGAGCATGCCCATCGGGATCGTCTCGGCCGACGCCGAGAAGGACGCCGACTGGCTCGAGACCGCGATCCGCCGCGAGGAGGGCTGCTCCGAGGTGACGGTCCTGCGCGGGTCGGTGGGGCCGACCATCGGCGCCCACGTGGGTCCCGGCATGGTGGCCATCATGTTCTGGGGCCGTGACCGCGCGGAGAAGATCTCGCTGTCCGACCGCATCGCCAAGCGGGTCCGCGGCGCGCGCTAGGGCGGCCGCCTGGCCCCGGCCCGATCGCCCCGCGCCGCGTCGCCGGCCCGCACCTGCCTGCGCTTCCGTAACCATCGCGTGACCTCCCCGGCCGGCGCCGCCGTTGCGGGGTATATGGGTAACAATAAGGAACTATTGACCGCGCCCGCTCGCCGGGCGCCCGCAAAGGAGAACCTCATGGCCAAGACCAAACCGTCCGTCGCCTTCATCGGGACCGGGATCATGGGAGCGCCCATCGCCGGGCATATCCTCGACGCCGGCTATCCCCTCACGGTGTACAACCGCACGCGCGCGAAGGCCGAGGGCCTGATCGAGCGCGGCGCCGTCTGGGCTGACACCCCCGCCGCCGCGGCCGAGGGCGCCGACGTCATCTTCACGATGCTCGGCTACCCCACCGACGTCGAGGAGGTCTACCTCGCCGGCACGGGGCTCCTCGCCGCCGCCAAGGAGGGGGCCGTCCTCATCGACCTCACCACGAGCGCGCCTGAGCTCGCGCGCGACATCGCCGAGGCCGCCGAGGTCTCCGGCAAGCACGCCTTCGACTGCCCGGTCACCGGCGGCGAGCAGGGCGCCATCGCCGGAACGCTGACGCTCATCGCGGGCGCCACGGAGGCCGACGTCGCCCCCGTGCGCCCCCTGCTCGAGACCTTCGGCTCTACGATCCACTGCTTCGGCGGGGCTGGCAAGGGCCAGGCTGCCAAGCTCGCGAACCAGGTGGCGCTCTCCGCCTCCATGGTGGGCATGGCCGACGCCCTCTCCCTCGCCCAGCAGTGCGGCCTCGACCTCGAGCAGACGCGCGCGATGATCTGCGGCGGCACCGGCCGCTCGGGCGCGATGGAGTCCCTCGCCCCCGCCGCCCTCGAGGGGGATTTCAAGCCGGGCTTCAAGGTGGAGCACTTCCTGAAGGACCTCGGCCTCGCCCTCGCGCTCGCCGAGGAGAAGGAGATCGCCCTGCCCGGCGCCGACACCGCCTTCACCCTCTACGACATGCTCGAGGCCATCGGCGGCGGTTCCCTCGGCACCCAGGCCATCACCCTGCTCTACCAGGAGGAGGCCGAGGCGACCGCGGCCGGCCTCGATTGGTCGCTCTACCACGGGTCGGGGGACGAGGACGGATGCGGCTGCGGGCACGAGCACGGCGAGGGCTGCGGCTGCGGTCACGACCACGACCATGAGCACAGCGAGGGCTGCTGCCATGACCACGACGGCCACGATCACGGCCACCACCACGGAGACGGCTCCTGCTGCGGCGGCCACGGCGGTGAGGGTTGCTGCGGCGGCCACGGCCACCATCACGCCCACCACGAGGAGTAGCGCCTGTGGAAGTCGCCTTCATCATCCTCTCCATCATCCTGTTCGTCTTCAGCATCTACATCGGCTTCCAGATCGCTCACGCCACGGGCAAGTTCGCGGTCACCACGGCCGATTACTGGAAGATGAACGCGGCCGCCATCGTGGTGGCGGTGATCGCCGCCGCCGTGGTGGCGTCCCTGCCGCTGCTCTACTCCGTTGTCATCGGGCTTCTTGCCGGCTACATCGTGGGGCTCAAGATGGTCTTCGGCGAGTCGACGGGTCCGTGGAAGGTGCATGACGCCGCCTTCAACGTGAACCGCTCGCACCGCGACACCGCCGCCCGCGGCGGGGGAGAGGAGCGCCGCGCCCGGCGCCGCGCGGGTGAGGGCGCGCCCGACGTGATCTCGGTCACGAACAGCAAGCAGAACGCGAAGAGAAACGCGAGGTAACGCATGGCAGACCGTATCGAGCACGAGCTCACGCCCGAGGAGATCGAGCAGCTCAAGCGCATCGAGGACAACAAGGACGCCCTGGCCTCCCTCATCGAGGACCTGGCCGGCCCCGGGCGCCGGCGCCGCCAGCTCGCCGCCCATGTCGTGGCGCTGCTCGCCGAGCGCGAGCCGGAGCTCCTCTCGCCCTACGTGCCGCAGCTCCTCGACGCCCTCGAGCGCCCCGAGGCGCAGACGCGCTGGGAGATCCTCGACGCCTGCACCCTGCTTGTCGGCGAGCACGCCAAGGAGATCGGTGCCGCCTTCGCGGCCGCCGAGGAGGCGCTGTTCGACGAGGACTCCGCGATGCTGCGCCTGGCGGCTTTCCGGCTGCTCTGCGCCTGGGGCGCCACGGAGCGCCGCCGCTCCGAGAAGGTCTGGCCTATCCTCGACGAGGCCATCCAGTGCTACCACGGCGACCTCGAGTACCGCGATATGCTCGCCTCGCTCCATGCCTTCGCGACGGGCAAGATCGACGGGCGCGTGGCGGGCGAGCTCGCCGGCCGCCTGCAGTTCGACGCCGAGAACGGCAAGGGCTCCTACCTCCGCGCGCGTTCCTCCGAGATCTTCGGGCTGCTCGTCAAGCGGTTCAAGCTCGAGAACCCGCAGAAGCGGACGCGCGCGGTTGCCAAGGGCGAGGACGACGCCGAGGACGACGAGGAGTAGGGAGCGGGCATGTCGCATCAGGTGGTTCTGATCCCGGGTGACGGGATCGGTCCGGAGATCACGGAGGCGATGCGCCGGGTCGTCGAGGCGGCCGGCGTCGACATCGCATGGGACGTCCAGCAGGCGGGGTCCTGCGTCATGGACGAGTTCGGCACGCCGCTGCCCCAGCACGTGCTCGACGCGATCGAGCGCGCCGGCATCGCCATCAAGGGGCCCATCACCACGCCGGTGGGGACGGGTTTCCGCAGCGTGAACGTGGCGCTCCGCCGCCATTTCGACCTCTACGCCTGCGTGCGACCCTGCCTCTCGCAACCCGGCGACGGCTCGCGCTACCGCGACATCGACCTCGTGATCGTGCGCGAGAACACCGAGGACCTCTACGCCGGTATCGAGTTCGCCCCGGGCGCGCCCGAGGTCGCGGAGCTCGCGGGCCTCGTTGAGCGGTCGGGCCAGGCGCCTTTCCGTGAGGGCTCGGCCATCAGCGTGAAGCCCATCTCCGAGGCCGGGTCGCGCCGCATCGTCGAGTACGCGTTCGAGTACGCGCGCCGCTGCGGTCGCAAGAGGGTCACGGCGGTGCACAAGGCGAATATCATGAAGGAGACGGACGGCCTCTTCCTGCGCGTGGCGCGCGCGGTCGCGGCCGAGTATCCCGATATCGCCTTCGACGACAAGATCGTCGACGCCTGCTGCATGGGGCTCGTGCAGGACCCGCACCAGTTCGACGTTCTCGTCCTCCCGAACCTCTACGGCGACATCGTGTCCGATCTGGGCGCGGGCCTCGTGGGCGGGCTCGGCATGGCGCCCGGTGCGAACATCGGCCGCGGCGCGGCGATCTTCGAGGCCACGCACGGCTCGGCGCCCGACATCGCCGGGCGCGACATCGCGAACCCCACGGCGGAGATCCTCTCGGCCGCGATGATGCTCGACCACCTGGGCGAGGGGGCGGCCGCCGATCGGATCCGCACGGCCGTGCGCGGCGTCCTCGCGGCGGGCGAGCACGTGACCGGCGACGTGCGCCGGGCGCTCACGGGGTCCGCTGAGGGCGCTGTGGGCACGAAGGCCTTCGCCGATGCGGTGATCGCCGAGCTCTAAGGGGCTGGCACAGGGTTTTCGAGAGGGCCGGTTCCGCCGTGTGCGGGCCGGCCCCTGTGCGAGCGCGACGCGCGGTCGCGCCCGGCAGCTCCGTCCGCGCGCGTGACGGGTTTATTTAAGGATAAGAAAGACGTAATAGCCCGCGACCCGCGTCCCGTCGTATCCTAGGGAGCGCTCAATACATCCGAACAAGGAGCTACACCAATGGGTTTCATTCAGAAGAAGGACGAGGAGAAAGACGTCATCGAGGGCGTCGAGGTCATCGGCCGCGGCGAGGGCCCCGACGGCGTCGATGAGAACCCCGTCGTGCTCGTGCCGGGTGAGTCCGCTGAGGACATCGCCGCCGGCACCACCGCCGAGGACGCCGCCGCGGCCGCCGAGGCAGCCGCGCTCGCCGATGCCACGGACGAGGCCCTGATGGAGGGCATCGACGAGGATGAGGCCGCCGCGCCCTCAGATGCCGCCGCGTTCGCCGAGGCCGCGTCTGGCGTCCTGAGCACGAGCCCGGCGGACCCCTCGGGCCCCACGGACTCCGGCTCTCCCCGCACCTCAGGCCTCCCCGCCGGCAACCGCCGCCTGATCTTCGGCGCCCTGGGCATCGCCATCCTCGTGGTGGTCGCCCTCTGCGGGTACTTCCTCGGCCGCGGCGGCTTCACGAGCTACGGCACCGGTGCTGCCAAGGTCTCCGAGGATAAGCTCGACACCGTGGTCGCCAGCTGGTCCTATAACGGCCAGGAGCAGAAGCTGACCGCCCGCGAGGCCATCGAGGACCAGGTCGCGCTCGACAGCGTCAAGGACTCCGACGGCAACTACGCCGTCCCGTCCGCCGAGACCATCCTCGGCTACGTGCGGAACCGCATCCTGCTCGCCGAGGCTTCCTCCCGCAACATCACCGCCACCGACGACGAGGCCTCGAAGTACGCCGAGGAATCCATCGGCACCTCCGACTACGCCACGATCGCCTCGCGCTACAACGTCTCCGAGGACCAAGCCAAGCGCATCGTGAAGGACAACACGATCCTCTCCAAGCTCTACAAGGAGGTCGCTGGCGACACCTCGAGCGCCGCGATGCCCGAGGCCCCGACCGAGCCCGAGAATGGGGACACCTCCACGGCCTCCAAGGACTACGCGGACTACATCATCAAGCTCGCCGGCGACGAGTGGGACGCCTCCAAGGGCACCTGGGCCTCCGAAGACGGCCCGTACTACCAGGCGCTGAAGGACGAGCAGTTCACCGCCGACTCCGCCACCTACGCGCAGGCGCAGGCCGCCTACTACGTGGCCTACCAGCAGTACGCCCAGGAGTCGCAGGGCGCGCAGACCAAGTGGAGCGAGTTCGCGAACGGCCTGTACGCCAAGGCGTCGGTGAGCCTCTACGGCCTGTACATGTAATTGCTGAAGAGACGTCTTGCGCCGTCGGCGGTTTCCACGTATTATGAACAGCCGTCGGCGCCTGCGCCGAACATAGCGCCAGCATAGCTCAGTTGGTAGAGCACCGCTCTCGTAAAGCGGGGGTCATCGGTTCGAGTCCGATTGCTGGCTCCATGTATTCAAGAGCCCCCAGCGATGGGGGCTTTTCTTATGAGGCACCTCGATACTTACCGGTTTATCAGGTGCGCTCGCTCCGCACCTCATGCCTCCGTGCACGCCGCCCCGCCTCGCGACTCGCATCTGACGGCATGCCCCCCACGCCTGCCAAGTCCCGGAGTGGGCGCGCATCTCTCGACATATGCCCTGCGGCCCGCCTCGACTCTGCGCGCTACGCGCCCTGCGACCGCGGCGCCCGTTCTCGTCGTATCCCTGCTTTCCCGTGCCCGCCGCGCCCGTACCTAAGCCTGCTTCGATTCGGAGTGCACCCGCGACGCCCGTGCCCATTGTGATCCGGAGTGCACCCGCGGCTCGCGACCCGTGCTTCACCGTGCTCCCGCGCTCGCCTGGACCCCGTGGCCCGCATCCGTGTGCAAACCTCGCCGGTTTGCTGAAGGTTTTCGGATTCCGGCGGCAAACCTCGGCACTTTGCTGAAGGTTTTCACGCCATGCCCGAGTACATGGCCCCATGCGCTCAGAGAAATCCCAGTTCAGAGACGTGCGCGTGGACGGTCTACCCCGAGCGCGCACGAAAACCTTCAGCAAAGTGCCGAGGTTTGCATCGGCAGGTCGAAAACCTTCAGCAAAGCGGCGAGGTTTGCCGCGGCGCGCAGGCGCGGGCAGCAAAACATGGGTCAACACCCGCCGCAGGGCAGCCCGTGCGGTTGCGAGGCAGCATCCGGGTGCATCGCTGCCGGCGGTGCGGGCATCGGCTTCGGGTGCGAGGCCTGGGTCGGGAACACCGACAGCTCCGGGTGCGAAGCCGGGATGGGAGCACCGATAGCCCGGTTCCATCTCCCGTCGCGCGTCTGAAACTCTACTTGCGCAGGAAGCGATCGTCGCGCGTCTCGTTCTCTGCGGTGTCGGAGACGTAGCGCTCGGCGGTCATATACAGGTCATGCTTCTCGCGAAGCGCCATGATCGTCTCCATGGCAGGGGAGGCATGGTGGCGGTCGAGTGCCTCCTGGTCGGCCCAGCTGTCCACCAAAAGCACGGTCTCCGGATCATCGAGCGAGACGAAATACTGGTAGCGGAGGTTCCCCTCGGCCGCCCTGATCCTCCTGGCCGTCCCCGAGGACTCCATCTCCTCGGCGAAGGCCCGCGCGCTTCCGCCGGTGCCGGTGTAGTAGAGGTTCATCGTGAACGCCATGGCTCCTCCTTGTGCATGCGGACCGATATAACTGGTATGTACCCCCATACCACCGCGGGAAGCCCCGACCCGCGCGCGGCCCCCGTGCGCTCTCGGAAAAAAGAACCAGCGAAAAGCCCACTTCACAGCTTTCAGACGAATTAACGGCCGCCACCTGCTGCGGAAGCCTTTGGATCGAGCGTGCGCCACATCTCGGGGCAATAGCGAGTTGTGCGCCAAGTCCGGAATCAAAACCACAGGTAAACACTGTGGCCCGTCTGTGAATGGTCAGTTTTTGCCGATAAATGGCAACGCAAACATGACTTTGCCTTCACGAATTGACCATAGGCTCACTTCTGCTACCATGTGACAGAACTGATCACGTGGTTACTACCAGTTGCGGCGCACGGCCGCAACGCACAGGAAGAGGTGATAGGGCATGATCGGTTTCATCCTCACCGGACATGGCCAGTTTGCGAACGGTCTCAAGAGCGCCATCGATATGGTCGCAGGCGATCAGCCTGCCTTCCAGATCGTCCCCTTCGAGGGCTCCGCGGCGGCAACCTACGGCGACGACCTCCGCGCCGCGATCACCGCCATGCGCGAGGAGTGCGAGGGCGTCATCGTCTTCGTCGATCTCCTGGGCGGCACCCCCTTCAACCAGTCCATGCTCGTCGCCGGCGATGTCGATAACATCGAGATCGTCACCGGCACCAACCTGCCCATGCTCATCGAGCTCCTGCTCACGCGCTCCGGCGCCTCGAGCCTCTCGGACCTCGCGGAGCAGGCCGTGGGCGTCGGCCAGGCCGGCGTCACGCACAAGAGCCTGGCCTCGCTCGCCGGCTCCGAGGACGATGACTTCGACGAGGACGGCATCTGATGGCCGATCTCGGAGCCAACATCCTCGCCTCCTCGATCGTCCTGCTCGCGCTGCTGGTTCTCCTCGGCGTTGCCTACACCATCTGGTCCCAGATCACGATGCGCAAGAAGCGCGCCTACTTCAAGGAGCTCCACACCGAGCTCGCCCCCGGCCAGGAGATCATGTTCGGCGGCGGGATCTTCGGCACGGTGAAGACGGTCGGCACCGACCGCGTCATCGTCGAGGTCCGCTCCGGTGCCGAGGTCGAGGTCTCCCGCTACGCCATCCAGCAGATCGACCGGTAGGTCATCCCCGGGAGCGCTCGCGCCCCGTGATGAGTAAGTCCATCAGCGAACACGAAAGGGAATCGCCATGGCAGAACCCAACATCCTTCTCACCCGCATCGATAACCGCCTGATTCATGGCCAGGTCGCCACCCAGTGGAACTCCACCCTGGGTTCGAACCTCATCCTCGTCGCCAACGACGAGGTCTCCGAGAACGCCATGCGTCAGAACCTCATGAAGATGGCTGCGCCCGCCGGCGTCGCCACCCGCTTCTTCTCGCTTCAGAAGACCATCGACATCATCGGTAAGGCCTCCCCGAAGCAGAAGATCTTCATCGTGGCCGAATCCCCCCAGGACGTGCTTGCGCTCGTCAAGGGTGGCGTGCCTATAAAAAAGGTGAACATCGGCAACATGCACATGTCGGAGGGTAAGCGGCAGGTCGCCACCAGCGTGGCGGTCGACGACGCCGATGTCGCCGCTTTCCGCGAGCTGCAGGAAATGGGGGTGGAGTTGGAGATCAGGCGTGTTCCGAGCACGCCGGTGGAGGATACGGGCAAGCTCTTCGCCTAACTAGTGTCCTCGCGGCCCGGCACCCGCCGGCCGCATACGTAGATTCGTTTCGTTTCTTGAAAGCACTTTGAAAGGAGGAGCAAGATGGAAGCCTCGATTCTTCAGATCGCGCTGATCTTCATCGTCACGTTTATCGCGGCCATCGATCAGTTCGACTTCCTCGAGTCGCTGTACCAGCCCATCGTCACCGGTGCCGTTGTCGGCCTGATCCTGGGTGACCTCAACACCGGCCTTATCGTCGGCGGTACCTATCAGCTCATGACGATTGGTAACATGCCGATTGGTGGAGCCCAGCCCCCCAACGCCGTCATCGGCGGCATCATGGCTGCGATCTTCGCCTGCTCGCTCAACATGGAGCCGAACGTGGCCGTGGCTGCTGCCATCCCGTTCGCTCTGCTCGGCCAGTACGGCGTGACCCTGTTCTTCACCCTGCGCGCCCCGCTCCTTGAGCAGTTCCGCGCCGCTGCGGTCAAGGCTGATCCCAAGGCGATCACCACCTGGACGATCATCTCCGAGATCATCCTCGGCCTCATCTTCGCCTTCATCGTCACCCTGTTCTTCATCGGTGGCCAGGCCTTCGGCCAGACCGTCGTCGACGCGATCCCGGCTTGGGTCAACACCGGCCTCTCCGCTGCCGGCGGTATGATGCGCTTCGTCGGCTTCGCTATCCTGCTGAAGATCATGATGAACCGCGACATGTGGGCGTTCTTCTTCATGGGCTTCGGTCTCGCGTGCATCGTCGGTGCCATCGAGTCCCTCGCTACGCCCGCCCTGCTTATCCTTGCCTTCATCGGCTTCGGTATCGCTTTCTGGGACTTCCAGCAGCAGACCGAGCTGAAGGGCGCTCTTGCTGACGGAGGTGACATGGAAGATGGCATCTAATGAATTCGTTGTACCGGAGCACTACGAGGATCTGACTCCGGGCCCGCAGGTCGATCAGGCCACGCTCAACCGCATGGCGCTCCGCTCCTGCTTCCTGCAGTCCTCGTTCAACTACGAGACCATGCAGTCCGGCGGCTGGCTCTTCGCTATGCTTCCCGGTCTTGAGAAGGTCCACTCGAACAAGAACGACCTCGCGGCGTCGATGTACCACAACCTGGACTTCATCAACACGCACCCGTTCCTCGTGACCTTCGTCATGGGTATCGTCCTCTCGCTCGAGCAGAACAAGGTCGACACCCAGACCATCCGCGCCGTCCGCATCTCCGCGGCCTCGCCGCTCGGCGGCATCGGCGACGCCCTGTTCTGGCTGACGCTCGTGCCCATCACGGCCGGTATCACCTCCAACATGGCGATCCAGGGCAACGCGATCGCGCCGATCATCTTCCTGGTGGTCTTCAACATCGCGCAGTTCGCCCTCCGCTTCGGCCTCATGAACTGGGCCTACAAGCTCGGCACCACGGCCATCGACGCGCTGACGGCCAACATGCAGGCCTTCACCCGCGCCGCGTCCATCATGGGCGTCTTCATCGTGGGCTGCCTGACCGTCACCATGGGCGGCACGCAGATCAACCTCACGATCCCGAACGGCACCAGCCGCTCCGTGGCCGCCCACACGGTCGTCGTCTCCAACGAGGAGGCCGAGAACTTCACCGATCTTGATGGCATCGACACCAAGACCGCTGAGGCTGGCACCCTCGCCATGACCGACACCGAGGGCAACGCCCTCACCGCCGCCGACGCCGACGGCAACGCCGTCGAGACCGGCGTGGTGGACCTGGGCAACGGCATGAGCTCCGTGACCTATGGTGAGGTCACCGAGTCCCCGGTCGAGTTCTCCGTGGCTGAAACGCTTAACACCGTGCTGCCCAAGCTCGTCCCGCTCTGCCTCGTGCTCGCGCTCTACTACCTGTTCGCGAAGCACAGCTTCACGCCGATCAAGGGCATCGTCCTGCTGCTCATCCTCGGCCTGCTCGGCGCCGGCCCCTTCGGCCTGTGGCCCAGCATCTGGTAAGTTCGCTTGAGAATCGGATGCGCGCACCGCGCGGTCGCGCGCATCTGCTTCAGTTCGCAAGCTGAGGCCGCGCGCTCGGGCATCCGGGCGCGCGGCTTTTTCATCCGCAGACGAGTCGATCGCACGAGGAGGAGATCATCATGGCAATGGGCGCACGGCGGCAGCCGCTCTACGACCAGCTCGTCGACATCCTCACCGAGAAGATCGAGCATGAGTTCCGCGCCGGCGACCTCATGCCCTCCGAGCGCGAGCTCTCCGAGCGCTACGGGCTCTCACGCACCACGGTGCGCCTCGCCCTGCAGGAACTCGAACGCCTGGGCCTCGTGGTTCGCCAGCACGGCCGCGGCACCTTCGTGGCCGATCGCTCCGCCCAGACCAACCTCGGCCAGGCCTACAGCTTCACCGAGCAGATGCGCTCGCTCGGCCGCGAGCCCGAGACCACCATCTTGGAGTTCAGTGAGATCGAGGCCGACAAAAACCAGGCCGAGCACATGGGCATCCGCATCGGGGAGCGCATCTTCAAGCTCAAGCGCCTCCGCTCGGCGGACGGCATGCCCATGATGGTCGAGCGCTCCTATCTGCCGGTCAGGAAGTTCCTCACCCTCAAGCGCCCCATGGTGGAGCACAAGCCCCTCTACGATGTCATCGAGCAGGATTTCCATGAGGAGATCCGCGTGGCCGAGGAGGAGTTCTTCGCGAGCATCGCCCTCCCGTCAGATGCCCATCTGCTTGAGATCGCCGAGGGCGCGCCGGTGCTCGACCTCATCCGCACCACTTACAACGCCAGCAACGAGATCGTGGAGTACACGCTCTCCGTGGCCCGCGCCGACCAGTTCAAGTACAAGGTCTTCCACAAGCGGGCCGAGCTGCCCTGACGCCCTGGCGAGAAGCCCCGTGAATTCGATGCCACGCGACCACGCACGCGCCTGCCCAAAGGGGAGCGCTCGGTCACGTGGCATTGGCATGTCGCTCCGGCCAACCGTTGATCGGCTGCATCCCACCGTTCGCATAGAATTCGCTTAAATCTTAACTGGTTACTACCAGATAACCAATCTTCGCCTATACTACGAGGTGAGCAGAGGTCTCCAAGAGAAAGGTATGTGCCTATGTTTGAGAAGTCCGTAGACGAGCTGAAGACCTGGGGCGCTGACATCACCACCGGTGAGATCAAGCAGCAGCCCGAGCTGTGGCGCGACGCGCTGAATATCTACCGTGAGAACAAGGAGGCCATCGAGGCCTTCCTGGCCGAGGCCCGCGCGATGGGCGAGGGGCGCCTCTCGGTGATCTTCTGCGGCGCCGGCACCTCCGACTACGTGGGCGACACCGTGGCGCCTTACCTCCGCCACGCTGGGGACCGCGCCCTCTACGACTTCAAGCCGATCGCGAGCACGGACATCGTCTCCGCGCCGCGCGACTTCCTGAACCCCGACGAGCCCACCCTCCTCGTCTCCTTCGCCCGCTCCGGCAACAGCCCCGAGAGCCTGGCCGCGGTGGACGTGGTCCGCAGCTACGTCAAGAACGCCAAGTTCCTGAACATCACCTGCGCCCCCGAGGGCAAGCTCGCACAGGAGAGCAAGGGCGACGCCGACGCGCTCACCATCCTGATCCCGCGCGCGAACGACGGCGGCTTCGCCATGACCGGCAGCTTCACCTGCATGTCGCTCGTGACCACCCTGATCTTCGACACCGCCGCCGACGAGCAGAAGGCCGCGTGGGTCGAGACGGCCGCCCAGATGGGCGAGCAGGTCGTGGCCCGCGAGGCCGAGGTCATGCAGTTCCTGCTGGCTGACTACAACCGCGTGACCTACCTCGGCTCCGGCTCCTACAGCGGCCTCGCCCAGGAGGCGCAGCTCAAGATCCTCGAGCTCGCGCACGGCCTCGTGGCCACCTCCTTCGACAGCGCCATGAGCTACCGTCACGGGCCCAAGTCCTTCGTGGACGACAAGACCCTCGTCTTCCTCTTCGTGAACAACGATCCCTACACGCGCCAGTACGACCTCGACCTGCTGAACGAGATCAAGGGCGACGGCATCTGCCGCAAGGTCATCGCGATCCAGCAGGATGCCGGCGAGCTCTTCGACGGCGAGTCCTTCACCTTCACCGGCTTCGACGAGCTGCCCGAGGCCTACCTCGCCCTGCCGTTCATCATGGTCGGCCAGTCGGTCTCGCTCCTGAACTCGGTGCGCGTGGGCAACACGCCCGACACCCCGAGCCCCACCGGCCAGGTCAACCGCGTCGTCCGCGGCGTGACGATCCACCCGTTCAGCGCCTAGGCTGAGGGTATAAGCTAGAGCGGGCCCGCCTTCGTTCTTCGGACGGGGCGGGCTCGTTTCTCATGAATCGGACGGCGCCGAACGCGGCGGTCCGTCACAGGAAAGGGGCGCGTATGAGCACCTATGCGATCAAAGCCGACATCTTCTATCTCCCGACCGGGGCCGTCCCCGGCGGATACCTCATGGTCAACGACGGCGTCTTCGGCGACCACCTCGGCCCGGATGCGAACCCGGACTGCGAGGTCATCGACTACACGGGCTACCGCATCGCCCCGGGCTACGTGGACACGCACATCCACGGCTTCGACGACCACGACGTCATGGACTGCTCCTGGGAGAGCGTCGACGCCATCTCCCGCGGGATCCTGCGCAACGGCGTGACCTCCTGGCTCGCCACGACCCTCACCGCCTCCACCGAGGCGCTCGAGGACGCCTGCCGCGTGGTGGGGGAGCATGCCGGCGAGGAGGGCGGCGCCCGCATCGAGGGCATCTTCCTCGAGGGCCCCTTCTTCACCGAGAAGCACAAGGGTGCCCAGAACCCCGCCTACCTCTGCGCCCCCTCCCTTGAGAAGCTCGAGCGCTGGCAGAAGGCCGCGAATGGCATGGTCAAGAAGATCGCCATCGCACCCGAGTACGAGGAGAGCCCGGCGTTCACCGCCGAGGCCGTGAAGCAGGGCGTCGTCGTGGCGCTCGGCCACTCCGATGCGACCATCATCGAGGCCTTCCGCTGTCTGGCGGCCGGCGCTTCCGTCTTCGTGCACACCTACAACGGCATGAGCCCGCTCCACCACCGCGAGCCGGGCATGGTGGGCGCCGCCCTCACGAGCCGTGAGGCCTATTCCGAGCTCATCTGCGACGGGCACCACGTGAACCCCATCGCGGCCAAGCTCGTCATGGACGCCAAGGGCTACGACCACGTGGCGCTCATCACCGACTGCATGCGCGCCGGCGGCATGCCCGACGGCGACTACAAGCTCGGCGAGCTCCCTGTGATCGTGGAGGGCGGCACCGCGCGTCTGAAGGACGGCGGCTCGCTCGCCGGCTCGATCCTGCGCATGAAGGACGCTGTGAAGAACGTGGTCGACTGGGGCATCGCGAGCGCGTCCGAGGCCGTGTACATGGCCACCCAGGCTGCGGCCGAGAGCGCCGGCATCGCCGACACCTGCGGCTCGATCCGCCCGGGCCGCTCGGCCGACTTCGTGGTCCTCACCCCCGACATGGACCTCAAGGAGACGTACATGGCCGGCAAGAGCGTGTACACGGCGTAAAGCGACCCGTCCCATCGGGCTGGGATACGACGACTTCGCGCGTGGCTTCGCAAACGCGCTCCGCCGTCGTATCCCAGCCCTGGCCGCAGTCACATACGGCCGTAGAGGGAAGAAAAAAGTGTGTGGGCATCCGCGAGGCGGATGCACCATCTTTTACTACTTTTACTCGTGAGTTGAGCGCGAGGCATTGATACCGCAGGGGCCGACGGAACATGCCCGCAGGGCGTTTGCGAAGCCACGCCCGAAGGGCATGTCCCGTCGGCCCCGATGGGAACCGACATCTCAAGAAAGGCATCTCTCATGATCTTGACCGTTACCCTGAACCCGTCCATCGACACCGCCTATCACCTCGACCACCTCGCGATCGACGACGTCAACCGCGTGAACCCGAAGAAAACGGCGGGCGGCAAGGGCCTGAACGTGAGCCGCGTGCTCGTGCAGCTGGGCGACGACGTGCTCGCCACGGGCGTGCTCGGCGGTCACATGGGCGAGTTCCTGGCCGACCTCATGGACGCCGACGGCATCCCGCACAGCTTCACCCCGATCGCCGGTGAGAGCCGCATCTGCATCGCCGTCCTCCATGACGGCAACCAGACCGAGTTCCTCGAGAGCGGCCCCGAGGTCACGGGAGCCGAGCTTGAGGCCTTTCTCGCGCACTTCGGCGAGCTCGTGGCCCGCGAGGACTGTGAGGCCGTGACCATCTCCGGCTCGATCCCGAAGGGCGTGCCCGCCGGGTGCTACGCCGGCATGGTCGCCACGGCCGCGGCGGCCGGCAAGCCGGTCCTCCTCGACACCTCGGGCGCCTCGCTCGACGCGGCGCTCGAGGCCGAGGCGAAACCGACCCTCATCAAGCCGAACCTCTCCGAGGTCAACGGCCTGCTTGGCACCGCGTTCACCCCGGATGACGTCGAGGCGCTGCGCGGGGCGCTCACGGGCGACGCGCGCTTCGCCGGCATCCCCTGGGTCGTCGTCACGATGGGCGGGGCCGGGGCGGTGGCCTTCCACGAGGGCCGCGGCTACCGCGTCATCATGCCGAACATCCCGGCCGTGAACGCCACCGGCTCGGGCGACTCCACCATCGCCGGGTTCGCGCATGCGATCGCGGCCGGTGAGGCCGATGAGGCGGTCCTGCGCTGCGGGAGCACCTGCGGCAAGCTGAACGCGATGGATGCCCAGACCGGCCATCTCGTGATGGAGCGCTGGGACGAGGTCTACAACGCCGTCGAGGTCCTGCCTCTCTAGATCGATCTCCCGGGCATCAAAAGCCCAGGCCCGTATGAAGAAGCGCCCGGCATCCGATGGGGATGCCGGGCGCTTGTCATGCAAGCTGAGTGACCGGGGAGCGCGCGCCCCGCCTACAAAGCCGCCAGGAAGCGATGGAGCGCCGCCCGCCCGGCCTCGTCCCATTTGAAGACGCCGGCGTCCTCGAGGACCTGGGCGAACACTTGCCCCACCTCGTCTCTGAGCACGTCCTCGGCCTCCGTCTCTGAGAGCTCCGGATGGCGGTGGTCAACCTCGAGCGCCCAGGCGGCGTGCGCGGCGGTGAGCGGGTCGTCCTCGAGCGCCTGCGCGAGCGCCTCGGTGCCGAGCCCGTCGGCGCGGGCGGCCAGCAGGTGTCCCCGCACGGCCGCGAGCTCGCCCACGAGGCGCGGCGGCAGGATCGCGAGCCCCATCACCTCGATGAGGCCGATGTTCTCCTTCTTGATATGGTGCAGCCCCGCATGCGGGTGGAAGACCCCGAGCGGGTGCTCCGGGCTCGTCACGTTGCAGCGAAGCGCGAGGTGCACGGTGTAGACCCCGTCCTCGAGCCGGGCCACGGGCGTGATCGTGTTGTGCGGCGTCCCGTCCGCGCCGACCGCCTCCACGCCCACGGCGGCATCGGACCAGCCGCGCCAGACGTCGAGCACGTGCGCGCTCGCGTCGAGCACGGCCACGCGGTCGCGCGAGCGCAGGCGCAGCACGCTCATCGGCCAGGTGAGCACCTCGCCGGTCACCGCGGGGAACCCCGGGAGCTCGAAGGCCTCCGAGACCTCGGCGCGCATCATCGGGAAGGTGTGGCGCCCGCCCTGGAAGTGGTCGTGGGAGAGGATCGAGCCGCCCACGATGGGCAGGTCGGCGTTGGACCCCACGAAGTACTGGGGGAGGTAGTCCACGAAGTCGAGGAGCCGCCCGATGTTCTCGCGGTCCACGTGCATGGGCCGGTGCGCGGGGCTCATCGCGATGCAGTGCTCGTCGAAGTAGGCGTAGGGGCTGTACTGCAGGCCCCAGCGCTCGCCCCCGAGCTCGATGGGGACGATCCGGAGGTTCTGCCGGGCCGGATGCGCCCCGCCCGCGGCCGCCGCGCCGCGCCCGGGGTAGCCCTCGTTCGTCATGCAGAGCTGGCAGGCGGGGTAGGCCTCGCCGCCCGCCGGCGCGCTCCCCGCGGCCGCGATGTCGCGCGGGTCCTTCTCGGGCTTCGAGAGGTTGATCGTGATCTCGAGGTCCCCCCAGCGGGTGGGGGTCGTCCAGGCGACGTTCTTGGCGATCGCCGCGCGGCGCACGTAGCCGGCGTCGCAGCAGAGCCGGTAGAACCAGTCGGTCGCGGCCTCGGCGCCCTCGGCGCCGTGCCAGTACACGAAGGCGCCCGACACCTCGGAGGGGCGCGGCATGAGGGCGCCCATCACGGCCATCGCCGCGCGGTCGCGCCCGTTCGCGCTGTCCTCCACCGTGCCGGCGGCCACCGCGGCCTCGGCGAGCGCCCCGAGCGCGTCCTCGAGCTCGAAGCCCGTGGTCGCGGGGGTAGCGGTCTCCCAAGCCACGCGGGGGCCGGGCGCGGTCGCACCGACGGCGGCGAGCACCGCGTTGTAGGCCCAGCGGCGGTCATCGGCCTCGACCATGCCGGTCGCCACGGCGTAGTCGACGAGTCCCTCGATCGCCGCGCGCGCCCCGTTCTCGGCTACAGCCATTGCGCGTACGCCCCCTTCTCGGTGATCGCGTAGTGGCGGCAGGACCCCGCGCCGAGCCAGGCGTCCATCTGCTCCGTGAAGGCGTCGATCATGTCGACCGGCACGAAGCACTGGATGGACCCGCCGAAGCCGCCGCCGTGGATGCGGACGGCGCCGCGGCCTCCGAGCAGGTGCTCGGCGAGGCCGAGGGCGACCATCGCGTGCTGCTCGCGCACGTCATGGCCGGCGACGGACACGTTCTGCAGGTACATGGCCGAGCTCGCGGCAGAGGCGCGCGTGAGCTCGAGGAAGCGCTCGATGTCGTTCGCCTGGAGCGCGTCCCAGCGGGCGTCGACGAGGGCGTTCTCGTGCCAGTAGTGGATCGCGCGGAGCACGGCGCGGTCGCCGAGCTGCTCGCGGAGCTCGTCCACGCGCCCGTTGAAGTCGGCGGGGTCAACCTCGCAGAGGCGCGTCTTGCCGAACGCGGCGGCGACGACCTGCATCTCTTGAGGGATCGCCGCGTACTCATCGGTGAGGTCGGCGTGGTCGGAGCCCACCTTGACGAGGCAGAGCCCGTAGCCAGCCGCGTCGAAGTCGAAGTCGAGCTTGGCGGTCTTGGGCTCGGCGGCCATCTCGAAGTCCATGTAGGCGAGGCCGCCCAGGCAGACGGCCGCCTGGTCCATGAGGCCGCAGGGCTTGCCGAAGAAGCGGTTCTCGGCGATCTGGCTCATCTTGGCGAGCTCCACGGGCTCGATCGCGGGACCCTCCCAGAGTGCCTCCATGGCGCGGCCGTAGGCGGCCTCGACCGCTGCGGAGCTCGAGAGGCCGCCGCCGGAGGGCACGGTGCAGATGAAGGCGAAGTCGAAGCCGGCGGGCGTGCGGCCCGTGGCGGCGAGCTGGTTGGCCATGCCGCGCAGGAGCGCCGCGGAGCTCTCGCGCTCGTCCTCGCGGGCCTCGAGGGAGTCGAGCTCGATCTCGAAGGTGGGGAAGCCCTCGTCGGCGACGCGGATCGTGTTCGTGCCGTTGGCGACCGCGATGCCGTCCACCGCGACGTCGAGCGAGCCGGCGATCACGTGCCCGCCCTCGTGGTCGGTGTGGTTGCCGGAGATCTCGGAGCGACCGGGCGCGTGCACGTGGAGCAGGCGCGCGCCGGCGGCGGGCTCACCGAACTCCTGGACGAAGAACGCGCGGGCGCGCTCGAGGGCGGTGGGGGTGGTGTCGGCCATGGTGGATCCTTTCTCTGCGCCCCGCGCGGCGGCGGGGCAGGGGTACCGTGGGGGCCCGCATGCGGGCTCGGCGCTAGGAGCGCGCGGAGAAGCGGTAGACGACGGTCTGGCGGTAGGGGGCCTCCGGCGTGCAAACGGGGTGCTCCCAGTCGTCGTGGTGGACGTTGTCGGGCAGGAACTCGGGCTCGAACGCGAAGCCGGAGCGCGCGCCGAAGCCCACGCCGTCCTTCGCCTCCGCGTCATCGAGCCAGTTGCCGGTGTAGAGGTGCGCCCCGGGCGCCGTGATCGAGATCTCCAGCACGCGGCCGGAGACGGGGTCCTCAGCGCGGAGCCCCTGGCGCGGGGCCGCGCCAGGGGCGTAGCCGTCGATCACGAGGCAGTGGTCGTAGCCGCGACCGCGGCGGAGCTGCTCGTCATCGGCCTCGATGTCGGCGGCGAGGGGCTTCGGTGCGCGGAAGTCGAAGGGCGTGCCCGCCACGGGACGGATCTCCCCGGTGGAGACGCTGTCCTCGCGCACCGGCAGGAAGTGCTCGGCGGCTACGGACACGAGGGCGTCCATCGCGCGGCCGGAGCCGATTCCGCCGAGGTCGAAGTAGCTGTGGTTCGTCATGTTCACATAGGTGGGGGCGTCGGTCTCGCAGGCGTGCTCGAGCGTGAGCACGGCGGTGCCGTCCTCGTCTGCGAGGGCGTAGGTGACGGAGAACCGTCGCGCCCCCGGGAGCCCGAGCTCGCCGTCGGCGAGCTCGCAGGTGAAGCGCACGCTGTTCGCCGCCTCATCGACCTTGGTGTCCCAGATGCGCTTGTGGAGGCCGCTCGCCAGATCGGTGTGCAGGTTGTTGCGGCGCCCGGGCCCGTCGTTTCCCGGCAGGCGGTAGACGGTGCCGTCGAGCGGGACCTCGGCGCGGTCGGTCCGGTTGGCGGACGGGCCGATGGTCCCCCCGTAGCAGGCGGGGTTCTCGAGGTAGCCCGCGAGCGCGTCGAACCCGAGAGCGATGTCGGCGAGGGCGCCCGACGCGTCGGGCACGAGGGCGCGCACGAGGGTGGCGCCGAAGTTCATCACCTGGATGCGGGCGGGCCCCGCGGCGAGCTCGTAGAGGGTGACGTCGCCTGACGGCGCGCGGCCGAACGGAGTCTGCGAGATCATGCGCGTCCTTTCACCGGGTTGATTCGGGCGTTCGGGGGCTCGAACCTTGCGAGCCCACCCTAGGAATGTTAACGTACTCAAAAGGAGCTGTCATGAGCATTCCCAGTTTCTTGTGACTGGTCGGAATCGCTCCGTAAGCGGTCGGTGGCAGCGTGTGCGATGCCGGCCGAGCAGGCAGGAGGGCTATGGAACAGCGGTCGAGCGCAGGAGGGACGAGGCCGGGGGGCGCCCCCGGCACGGGGAGCTACAAGGGCCGCGCCGTCTCCATGTCCGATGTCGCGGCGGCGGCGGGCGTCTCCCAGCAGACGGTCTCGCGCGTGGCCAACGGCGTCCCCAACGTGAGCGAGAAGACGCGGCAGCGCGTTCTCGCCGTCATGCGTGAGCTGGGGTTCCGCCCCAACTACGCGGGCCGCTCGCTGCGCGGCGGCAACTACCGCGCCATAGGCCTCTGCGTCTACGACATCACCAAGATCGGCAACCTCACGATGCTCGACGGCATCCTCGCCGCCGCCCGCGAGCGGGGCCGCGCCATCACCATGATAGAGATGCGCGAGGACGAGGCGTTCTCGCTCACGGAGGCGTCGCAGCGCATGGCGGCCCTCCCCGTGGACGGGATGATCATTGGCATGAGCCGCATGGCCCCCGACTTCGAGGAGTTCGTCCCGCAGCCGGGCATGAGCACCGTGATCGTGACCATGTACGCTCACCCGCGCTGCACGACCGTCGACTCCGACCACTACGGCTGCTCTCACCTGGTCATGAACCACCTCTTCGCCCACGGGCACGAGCAGATCCGCTTCGTGGGCGGGCCCGACCACTCCATCGACTCCGAGTTCCGCGAGGCCGGGTGGCGCGACGCCCTCGCCTCGCGCGGCATCGCGCCGGTGGAGCCCCTGCGGGGGGACTGGACGGCGAACAGCGGCTACGAGGCGGGGCGGCGCCTGGCCGCGGACCGCTCGATGACGGCGGTCTACGCGGCGAACGACCAGATGGCCATGGGCGTCATCGCGGCGCTGCGCGAGGCGGGCTGCCGCGTCCCGGAGGACGTGAGCGTGGTGGGCATCGACGATTCGCTCGAGGCGATGGTGCCCCATATCGAGCTCACGACCGTCCGCTTCGACCTGCGCGAACGCGGTCAGGCCGTCTTCGAGCACGCGATGCACGAGCCGGAGCGCCAGCCCTACACCGTGCGCATTCCCGGCCTCCTGATCGAGCGGAGGACGGTGGCCGACCGCGCCTGAGCGGTGGCGCCGGGGTGGGGGAGCCGCTCGGCCGCCACGCCGCCGCTCGGACCGCCGCCCGCGGCGTCACGGGGCCTCGCCGCGCGCACCCACTGGTCACCTCGATGAATAACCGCCCACGCCGAAAACAAGACCGTTTGGCGATGGCGAGCGGTTCCGCCGACGTGGTGTCACGGATGGGTGTTAACGTTACCATCATCAGGTCGGCAGAGGGTCGGCCCGCGCCCCGGCGCGGTTTTCCCCTCGGTCGAGCGGATGCGCCGGCACCGATGTGCCGCGCCTACCAGCAACGGCGCGCGAGGTGCGCGCCAGAGAAAGGGGCAGTTCTTATGGGAATGTCACGTCGTCAATTTCTGCAGGTCTGCGGCCTGGGCGCCGCGGGCGTCATCGGTGCTGGCGCCCTCGTGGGCTGCGGCGGCTCCGGTGATACGGCCTCCAAGGCTGGTAGCGCTCCTGCCGCCGGCGGTGCCAACGCCGACAAGCCGGTCGTCTTCTACAACCGTCAGCCGTCCAACAGCTCCACGGGCGAGCTCGATATGACGACCCTTAAGTTCAACGACAAGACCTACTACGTCGGCTTCGACGCCAACCAGGGCGGCGAGCTCGAGGGCCAGATGATCGTCGACTACATCAAGGCGCACGCCGCCGAGATCGACCGCAACGGCGACGGCACCATCGGCTACGTCCTCGCCATCGGTGACGTGGGACACAACGACTCCATCGCCCGCACCCGCGGCTGCCGCAAGGCCCTCGGCACGGCGGTCGAGAAGGACGGCCAGATCGTCTCCGACGCCGCCGGCACCAACACCGACGGCACCTCCGAGGTCGTCAAGGACGGCGAGATCGAGGTCGACGGCAAGAAGTACGTCGTCCGCGAGCTGGCCTCGCAGGAGATGAAGACCACCGCCGGCGCCACCTGGGACGCCCCCACGGCTGGCAACGCCATCGGCACCTGGGCCTCCTCCTTCGGTGAGCAGATCGACATCGTCGTCTCCAACAACGACGGCATGGGCATGGCCATGTTCAACGCCTGGTCCAAGGAGAACAAGGTTCCGACCTTCGGCTATGACGCCAACTCCGACGCCGTGGCCGCCATCGCCGAGGGCTATGCGGGCACCATCTCGCAGAACCCCGCCGTCCAGGCCTACCTCACGCTCCGTCTGCTCCGCAACGCCCTCGACGGCGTCGACATCGAGACGGGCATCGGCACCAAGGACGACGCCGGCAACGTCATCGCCGAGGAGGACTTCAAGTACAGCGAGGAGGATCGCTCCTTCTACGCGATGAACCTCGCCGTCACCGCCGAGAACGCCGACAAGTTCGCCGACGCCACGGCTCTCTATGAGTCCGCCCAGACGCAGCTCGACGAGAAGACCAGCCCCAAGAAGAAGGTCTGGCTCTCCGTCTACAACTCCGCTGACAACTTCCTGTCGGCGACCTACCAGCCGCTCCTCGAGAAGTATGACGACCTCCTCAACCTCGAGGTCGAGTACGTGGGCGGCGACGGCCAGAGCGAGTCGAGCATCACGAACCGCCTCGCCGACCCGAGCGCGTACGACGCCTTCGCCATCAACATGGTGAAGACCGACAACGGCGCCTCCTACACCTCGCTGCTCGCCTAAGGCACGCGGCTGGGTTCTCGGACCGCTAGAGTAGTTGCCAAGGGGGAGAAGGGGACTTTCTCCCCCTTGGTTTTGAAGCGATCCGCTTCGCGTCGGCACGGCAGCGGCCGGCGCGCCTGGGCTGCCGGCGCGATGCGAGGCGAGATCGAATGCAGGACAGTTTTCTTTGCCGAAAGCCAGCCGCAGGGGACCGCGGTCAGCCACGGCGGGAACTTCGGAGAAAACTAGGGGTGAACACATGACAGAATCGACATCGGACATCGTCTTGTCCATCAAGGGGATGAGCAAGACCTTCGGCCGCAATCGCGTCCTCGACCACATCAACCTCGATGTGCGCCGCGGCAGCGTGATGGGCCTCATGGGCGAGAACGGCGCCGGCAAGTCCACGATGATGAAGTGCCTCTTCGGCACCTATCAGAAGGACGAGGGCACGATCACGCTTGACGGCCGCGAGATCAGCTTCTCCGGTCCGAAGGACGCCCTCGAGAACGGCATCGCCATGGTGCACCAGGAGCTCAACCAGTGCCTGGAGCGCAACGTGGTGGACAACCTCTTCCTCGGGCGCTACCCGGTCAACGCCATGGGCATCGTAGACGAGGGCCGCATGCGCAAGGAGGCCAACGACCTCTTCCGCCGCCTCGGCATGACCGTCAACCTCACGCAGCCCATGCGGACCATGTCCGTCTCGCAGCGCCAAATGGTCGAGATCGCCAAGGCCATCTCCTACAACGCCAAGGTCATCGTCTTGGACGAGCCCACCTCCTCGCTCATGGCCCAGGAGGTCGACAAGCTCTTCCAGATGATGCGCATGCTCCGCGACCAGGGCATCTCGCTGATCTACATCTCGCACAAGATGGATGAGATCTTCGAGATCTGCGACGAGGTCTCGGTGCTGCGCGACGGCAACCTCGTGATGACCAAGCGCACCGACGACACGGATATGAACGAGCTCATCTCCGCCATGGTGGGTCGCTCGCTCGCCCAGCGCTTCCCGCCGGTCGACAACGAGCCCTCCGAGCCGATCCTCAAGATCCAGAACCTCTCCACCAAGTTCGAGCCGCACCTGCAGGACATCTCCTTCGAGGTGCGCCGCGGCGAGATCTTCGGCCTCTACGGCCTCGTGGGCGCCGGCCGCACCGAGCTCCTCGAGACGATCTTCGGCATCCGCACCCGCGCCGCCGGCCGCGTGTACTTCCGCGACCATCTCATGAACTTCAACTCGGCGCGCGACGCCATGGACCACGGCTTCGCCCTCATCACCGAGGAGCGCAAGGCCAACGGCCTCTTCCTGAAGGGCGATCTCACCTTCAACACCACGATCGCGAACCTCGAGCAGTACAAGAGCGGCCCGGCCCTCTCAAACGACAAGATGATCCGCGCCACCAACCGCGAGATCAAGCGCATGAGGACCAAGGCCATGGGTCCCGACGACCTCATCTCGAGCCTGTCCGGCGGCAACCAGCAGAAGGTCATCTTCGGCAAGTGGCTCGAGCGCTTCCCGCAGGTCTTCCTCATGGACGAGCCCACCCGCGGCATCGACGTGGGAGCGAAGTACGAGATCTACGAGCTCATCATCGACATGGCGAAGAAGGGCACGACGGTCATTGTCGTCTCCTCCGAGATGCCTGAGATCCTGGGTATCACGAACCGGATCGGCGTCATGTCGAACGGGCACCTGTCGGGCATTGTCGAGACCAAGGCGACCAACCAGGAAGAGCTCCTGCGCCTGAGCGCCAAGCATCTGTAAGCGAGGGGATGGAACCTATGTCAAACAAGATTCTGACCGTTGAGGAGGAGACAGCGCTCCTCCAGCCGATCGACGCCTACGTCAGCGGCATCCAGGCGAAGGTCGATGCGCTCCGCGCCGACGGAACCACCAAGATCGTGTCCCTGCAGTCGAGCATCGACGCCGCCAAGAGCGACCGCATCCTCAGCCGCGCCGAGCGCGACGAGCAGGTTGCGGGCTACCAGGCTGAGATGGCCAAGGCCAAGCAGGTCGAGGCTGCCAACAAGGACGAGATCGCCAAGCTGATCGCCGACGCCGAGGGCTACCTCAAGCAGCACTTCGACGCCGAGTACCTGAACCCGGTCAAGGCGAGCTGCGCCGCCGAGCGCGAGCAGGCCAAGGTCGACTACCAGAAGCACCTGGCCGCGATCGAGGCCGAGCACAAGAAGCTGATCGGCACCCTCACCGACTCGCAGGAGATCAAAGAGGAGAAGTACGTCCACAAGAACAAGCAGTTCGACGCCAAGGTCTCCTACCAGCAGGAGCTCCAGCGCATCAAGGACCGCGAGCACGAGGCGTTCAGCTACCGCTACCACCTCATCGACCTGCTGCGCATGTCGCGCTTCACCTTCGCCGAGAAGATGGCGCAGCGCTGGGAGGCCTACCGCTACACGTTCAACCTGCGGAGCTTCCTCCTGAACAACGGCCTCTACCTCGCGATCCTGCTCGTGTTCGCGATGCTCTGCGTCATCACGCCCGCCGTGAAGGGCACGCAGCTGCTCACCCCGCAGAACATCCTGAACATCCTGCAGCAGGCCTCGCCCCGCATGTTCCTGGCGCTCGGCGTCGCGGGCCTCATCCTCCAGACCGGCACCGACCTCTCGATCGGACGCATGGTCGGCATGAGCATGGTCGCCTCGACGATCATCATGCACCAGGGTCCGAACACCGGCACCTTCTTCGGCATCGCGTTCGACTTCTCGGGCGTACCCGTGATCGGCCGCATCGTGCTCGCGCTCGTCGTCTGCGTGTTCCTGTGCACGGCGTTCTCCGCGATCGCGGGCTTCTTCACCGCGCGGTTCAAGATGCACTGGTTCGTCTCGACGATGGCGAACATGCTCGTGATCTTCGGTATCGTGACCTACGCCACCAAGGGCGTCTCCTTCGGCGCCATCGAGCCCACGATCCCGAATATCGTGACCCCGCGCATCAACGGGTTCCCGACGATCATCCTCTGGGCCATCGCCGCGATCGCGATCGTGTGGTTCATCTGGAACAAGACCACCTTCGGTAAGAACATGTACGCGGTGGGCGGCAACCCCGAGGCCGCGTCCGTGTCGGGCATCAACGTGTTCGCTGTGTCGATCGGCGCCTTCCTGCTCGCCGGCATCCTCTACGGCTTCGGTTCCTGGCTCGAGTGCATCCGCATGGTGGGCTCCGGCTCCGCCGCCTACGGCCAGGGCTGGGAGATGGACGCCATCGCGGCCTGCGTGGTCGGCGGTATCTCGTTCACCGGCGGCATCGGCAAGATCTCCGGCGTGACCGTCGGCGTGCTTATCTTCACTGCGCTGACCTACTCGCTGACGATCCTCGGTATCGACACCAACCTGCAGTTTGTGTTCTCCGGCATCATCATCCTCGTCGCCGTGACGCTCGACTGCCTGAAGTACGTCCGCAAGAAGTAGCGCTGCCCCGGGATGCCGGTCGGTGGGCTGTCGGGTGCGCCCGGCGCCGCCGACCGGTATTCTAATGCGCGTCCCGCCCGCCTTCCCGTGAGAGGAAGCCCCTATGAAGAAGATCCTTGTCTGCTGCAACACCGGCGTGTCCACGAGCCTGCTTGTGGCCAAGATGAAGCAGGAGGCCGAGGCGCGCGGCCTCGACGCCGATATCGAGGCGCGCCCGCTATCCGAGGCCGTCGCCCACCTGGCCGAGGCGGATGCTGTGCTTCTGAGCCCGCAGGTCGGGTTCGCGCAGGGGAGCATTCAGGAGACCTCCGATGTGCCTCTCGCGGTCATCGAGCCTGACGTGTACGCGCGCGCCGACGCGGCGGCGATCCTCGATAGCGCGGGGGCGCTGCTCGGCGTGTAGCGATGGCCGCCCGGTGATCCGGGCGACCCGATTCCATGCGATGCGTCGCGCGGGCGTGCCCCTAGGCGCCCGCGCGACTGTCCCAGGCCCGCTTGGCTTCGCCAAGCGGGCCTTCTCATGTTCGCGGGGGGGGTTAGCATAATTTTAGATGGGCAACCTCGGCCCGTTTGTCGCGCCGGTTCACAAAGAATCGCGTCTCTGGTCAAAAAACGCGTTAATCGGTATTTACGGCACTGTTCCCGGGGCATGCCGATCATATATTTCTGTTCATCAGAGTGAAATGAGTGCCGCACCGTGTGCGACGGGCCCGTTTCGGGGTGTTTTCGCGCTCCCGAAGCATGTCAAAACACCGATTAACGCGATTTTTGACCACGAGTGAGTCGCGTTGCGTGCGACTGGCTCAGATCCCGCGCTACCGCAGGCGGGGTTCTTTCAACCGGCGGTCGAATCGTGGGGGATCGCGGCGCAGGAGACGGTATGGTGGGCCCACTATGTATTGCGTCTGCGGCATAACGGCTCTTGAGGTATATCGGGCCATGGGCCAGCGCCTTCCCGAGATCCTCGACCGCCCGCGCACCTCCAGGCTCGCGGGCTGCTCAATCCCGCCGCGCGTCCATCTCTCCGATGACATGGCGCGCCTCGGCGCGGGCGCAGGCCCCTATCACCTGCTCCTCCTCGATAAGCGCTCCTGCCATCGCCGGCCAGACATCGTCTGCCACACGGCCCCGCGGATCGCCGCGACCCCGCGCTCGCTGATCCGCTTGGAGGGCGGTCCGCTGATCGTCTCACCTGAGCAGCTGCTTCTCGACCTCGCGGCTCAACGGTCCTATGACGACATCGATCTTCTGCTCATCGCGTTCGAGCTCTGCGGGACCTACGTCCTCGACGCATCGTGGGACGGGTTCACCAACGTCGATCGGGCCGCCACGTCACGGGCGCGCCTGATGCGGTACGCGGAGCGCGCTCGGGGCCGACGCGGCGCGGCACGGGCCGGGCGAATCGCGTCCCTGGTGATCGATGGCTCCCACTCGCCGATGGAGACCGTCATGGCCATGCTCTTTTGTCTGCCTCATCGGCTCGGGGGCATGGGCTTCCAAAACGGGCGGCTCAACGAGCGCATCAAGACGGCGGACGGCACGCGCTGGGTCGATCTGGCCTTTCCTGAAGGGTACGGGTTGGAGTACCAGGGCCGCAGCTACCATTCGGTTGAGCGGACCGGCCGCGATGCGCAGCGGCAGCATCACCTTATCGGCGCGGGGATGACCACGATCAACGTGTGGTACCAGGACCTCGCGGAGTTGCACCATTTTGAGCGCCTTGCCTCCGACCTCGCCGCCGCACCCGGTGTGCGCATTCGCGTGCGAGCCCGGAACTTCACGCAACGGCGTGCGGTCCTGCGGGCGCGGGTCCTCCCGTCACTCAACGTGAGTTGTCTGCCTGATCAATAGCCGCGCGCCGTGGTCAAAAACCGCGTTAATCGGTGTTTTGGCGATTCGGTCTGCCGCCGCCGCAAGTGAAAAACGTACGGAATCGAAATATCTGTTGCTTTTTGAAGGTCATTTGCAGCGGTCAACGTGCAAATCACGTCTGTTCAACGGGTTCCCGCCGCTTCAAAACACCGATTAACGCGTTTTTTGACCACGAGTGAGTCGCGTTGCGAATGACACGCGGGTCTCTCGTTATCGGACGGCGACGTGCAGGGCGGGCCTCCCGTTCTCGGGCAGCTCGGCGATCATCGCGGCGATGACGCCGGCCGGATCGCGGTCCATGACGATGTCATCCAGCTCATCGATCCCGGCGAACCTGAGCATGCTCTGTGCGCGCACCTTGCTTGCGTCCATGAGCGCGACGGAGCGGTCGGCTGCGTCCATCATGGCGCGCTTCACCTCGGCCATCTGGGGAAAGTCGGTCATGAGTCCGCGCGTGGGAACGAATCCGCCTGGGCAGAGGAAGGCGGTGTCGGCGTGGAGGGCGGCGAGCGACTGCGCGGTCAGCGGCCCATAAAGGTAGCGGTGGCCCTTCCTGAGCGACCCCCCGAGCACGACGACGCCCACCCCGGGGAGGCTCTCGTCGATGTAGTCGGCGATGGTCATGTCGGCGGTGATGACCGTCACGTCGCTCCGGGCGTCGAGGGTGCGCACGAAGGCGAGCGCCGTGGTGCCGGAGTCGACGAGGAGGGTGTCCCCGTCGCGCACGAGCCCCACAGCCGCTTCGGCGATCGCGCGCTTGGCCTCCGCGTTCACGTTGACGCGCCGGTCCTGGACCGAGACGGTGAGGGTCCGCTGCAGGGAGATCGCGCCGCCGTGGGTGCGGCGGAGCTTGCCGGCGCCGGCGAGGGCATCGAGGTCGGCGCGGGCCGTCACCGCGGAAATGCCGAAGATGCGGGCGAGCTCCGACACCTGAACCGTGGGCTCGTGCTCGAGCATGTCGAGGATTGCGGTGCGGCGCTCCTCGGCGAAGGAGCGGGGGAGGGGCGATGGGGTGCGTGCCATGGGGCTCCTGTTCAACGGCGATTCTTGCGTTTCATCTTGACAGACTTTGTTTAAAGAAAGAAAAAGAAAGTCACATTTTCATGCTTTCCAGCGGGGATGACGGCGGGCAAACGGATACGGCTCGTTATCTGGGATGAAGAGGGAATTAGAACCGATTGCTCCTTTCGTTCGCTTTCATTCGCATCGCATCGGGCTCTGCTCCCGTCTCCATAAAGGGGGTTGGTATATAATGCCCGCCGCCTACAATGGGGTCAGCAAGCCGCCACCGGAGGGGTGCGGCAACGAGCGGCCCTGCCGGGCAGGGCGGAAGGGATCGGGCACATGCTGGTCACCACCATGGAGATGCTGAAAGAGGCTCGCAAGAACCACTACGGCGTCGGCGCGTTCAACGTTGAGAACCTCGAGTTCGTGATGGCGATCCTCGCGGCCGCCGAGGAGACGAAGTCCCCGGTCATCATGCAGACCACCCCGGGCACCGTGAAGACGGCCGGCCTCGATTACTTCTACGGCATGGTCTCGGCCGCTGCGGCCCACGCCTCGGTGCCGGTGGCCCTCCACCTCGACCACGGCGACGGATTCGAGCGCTGCATGCAGGCCATGAAGACCGGCTACACCTCCGTCATGATCGACGGCAGCCACGTTCCCTTCGAGGAGAACATCGCCGTGACCGCCCCCGTGGCCCGCGTGGGCCGCGCGCTCGGGATTCCCGTGGAGGCCGAGCTCGGCAAGGTCGGCGGCAAGGAGGATGACGGCCCGGCCGTGGAGGGGGAGAACCCCTACACCGATCCCGATGAGGCCCTCGAGTTCGTGGAGCGCACGGGGTGCACGAGCCTCGCCATCGGCGTCGGCACGGCGCACGGCGTCTACCACGGCACCCCGCACGTGCAGCAGGACGTCGTCCGCGCGATCGCCGCGAAGATCGACATTCCGCTCGTGCTCCACGGCACCTCGGGCGTGCCCGACGAGCAGGTTGCCGAGGCGATCCAGAACGGCATCGCCAAGGTGAACTACGCCACCGAGCTGCGTCAGGCCTACACGAAGGGCTACATGGCCTACATGGCCGAGAACCCGGAGAATTTCGACCCGAAGAAGCCGGCCAAGCAGGGCATGGCCGAGATCACGAAGATCGTGAAGGTCCGCATGGAGAACCTGGGTTCCGTCGGGCGCGCGTAAGCTCCGACATGATCGCGCCCCATATCTCTTGGGGCAGGCGAGGGGTCGCTTCGGCGACCCCTTTTTATATCGCGGCATTCAGCCCATGGTGGATTCGGTGGGAAGAATATCCAATACTGTGGGTACCTCTCGACTACAGGGCGCAGCGGTGACGTCTTATACGATTCTGAAACAAATATGTCAAAAACCGTTCAGTCGAAGGCTCGATAATGGACATCTGTATCGCTATCGAGAGGAATATGAACCCCAGGGCGATTGAATAGTTCCAATCTTACTAAACTGCAATAAAGCTGGTCTCATCTGGCGGTTCCCATCCGATAGTAGTCAATACTGTTGGGCAACCGCTCAGGCCATTCCCCGCACGGCGCCTCGTGCCCTGCGGGGGCATCGGAGAAGGAGAACAGATGAGAAAGCAGGCCATTCCGAAGATCGCGCTCTGCACGGCGCTCGCAGCCGGCGGCATCCCGGTTCCGCAGGCCCTCGCCGAGGAGCCCGCCCCGGCGGCGGCCCTGGCGCCGGAGGCAAGCACGGAGGACGCTGCGGACGCCGCGGCCGACACCCCTCCTCCCGCCGCCGGATCCGAGGAGCCCGCCGCGTCGAACGGCCCCGCGCGCGCCGTCCCGCAGGCCCCGACGGCTCCCGCCCGTGATGCCTCGCCCGGAGTCGCCGACGTCTCCTACGAGGGCACGGTGGCCTTCGTGGGCCAGTGGACCGATGAGTCCACCGCCCGACGCGATACCGAGCGCGCGTTCACCCGCGCCGACGAGCCCCTGGGCGCGCCGCTCCCGAACACCGGGCTCCTCCGCGGCCTCGGCAAGGTCTTCCTCGGCTGGTCGGACCAGGCACCGGTCGACGGCAAGCTCGCCCCGGGCGCCCGCCTCTTCTCGGCGGCTGACCCCGTCTCCGCCGCCTTCCCCGCGGGCCTGCCCACGGGCGCGCGCCTCTACGGTGTCTACTTCAGCATGAACGATCCCGACCAGCCGATTCCCGGGAACACGTTCGGCCTCGCGCTCTCCCTGGTCGGCGGTCTGTTGCGCTTCGCCCCGGGCGACGTCGCAGTTGGCATCCACGGTGCCGCCAAGCCCGACGCCGTCCTGCCGGGGACCGCGCTGCATTCGACCACGGTTGACGAGGAGAGCGGCAACGTCACGGTCATCGACGCCTATGCGCAGAAAGACGACGCGACGGAGGTCAACGAGGTCGTCCTGAGCTCCGAGTTCAAGATGGACGACACGATCGCGATGATCGCCTACAAGAACCCGCTCGCATCGAACGCCCTGCTCCCGGTCTTGAGCCGCAACTACGGCGAGCTGCTCGCGGGGGACGCCGAGCTTCCCACCGCTCCCGACGACGCCTCCTACACCTACGTCGACCTCAACGTCGAGCTGGGGGAGGGCATCAAGGTGCCCGAGCGCCTCTCACTGGAGTTCTCGGGCTACTCGTGGCGTCCGCTCTACGTGCTGAACGCGGCTTGCGAGCGGCTCGGGATCGTGGATCCGGCGACCGGGGCCGATCTCGGCAACACCAAGGCGAGCTTCTCCTCGCTTGTGAGCAGCGCCGATCCGACGGTGCGGTTCGACGTGCGCACGGGTGGGAGCAGCTCATTCGTGATCCGAACCATCCTGCGCCACGGCGACGCCGAGCGGATCCCCGAGGCAGCGGTGGCAGCCGCCGAGGGCAGGAGCAAAGCCGAGACGATTCTCTCCAACATGACCCTACGCGTGGTGCCCTCCTCCGAGCTCGCGGACGTTCTTCCCGGCGAGCTCGCATCGCGCGTCCTCACGATCTCCGACGAGACGGCCGCCGCGCTCGCCGACACCCAGGGCGCGCGCGTCATCGACGTGCGCGGATCGGTCTCGGGCACGGTGCGCCCGGACGCCGGCCCGGTGAGCTTCCTCACGCTCAGCCGCGCCTTCCCCTTCGGGCCGAATCCCTCCAACACCCTCTCACTAGGGTATTGGCGGGCCGCCGAGCACCAGGTGAGCTACCGGTACGAGTCGGTCACCGAGGGCGCCGAGCTGCCGGCCGAGCTCGTCGCGCCGGCGGCTGGCACGGCGCGCGCGGGGGAGGAGATCTCGCTCGAGACGCCTAAGGACCTGGCTGTGCCGCACGGCACGTGGCGGTTCACCGGGTGGTACCGGGGCGAGATCGCGGACGCCAACCGGGTCTTTGGTGCGGTGACGATGGGGGATGAGGACCTGACGCTCGTGGGCGGCTGGGAGTACGTGATCGACCAGCATGCGGTCACGATGGGCTTCGTCTCCGCGACGGCGGGACGGGAGCTGCCCGAGGAGCTGGCGGTCACGGACACGTCCGTCGTGGACCACGGCACCGAGCTCGTGATGAGCGACCCCGACGCGGTTGCGGTTGAGGGCGGCACCTGGACGTTCGCCGGCTGGCACGTGGCGAGCGCCGCGGGCCCGCGGGTCACCGAGGAGTCGATGAGCGTGGTGGAGGATCTCGATCTCGTGGGCGTCTGGGAGTTCACGGCCGATCCTCGCCCCGAGGTGGAGGAGCCCGTGCCAGGTGAGCCCGGTCAGGAGGAGCCTCCCGCTTCGAAGCCCGATACGGGGGAGAAGCCCGCGGAGAAGAAGCCCGTGGGCACGCCGAAGCCGGTTCGGGAGGCGCGGACGAAGGCCGTGCGGGGCGGCGCGCGCACCCTGCCGGCAACCGGCGATGCCGCCGCGGCGATCGGCGCGGCGGGAGCCGCCACCGCAGCGGCGCTCGGCGTCGGGGGCGCCCTCCTGCGCCGTCGCCGCTTCCGGGATGAGCGCTAGCCAGGGTTCACGGCCATAAGCGGCCGGGTGCCACGCCCGGCCGAGGAACGGGGTCGCTCCGGCGGCCCCGTTTTCATGACGGGGTGAGGCACCGTGCTCCGGAAGCGCCCGCGCTCGCCCTGCGCCCGCACGCGCCGATTAGCTCACATCCGCCGGTCCGAACGGTCTGACTTTGACCTGTTCGACTTTAGCGGGGCTCGAGCGCGTGAGCGAGATCGAATCCGCCGACGATGCCTACCAGCTGCTCGTGGAGCTTCTCACTGATTACGAGATCGGGGCGTAGGCGGAGGCGGGCTCTGTGCTGGGGTCCATCCCGGCCGGGCCGATGCGAAATTCAGAGCCTGCCCACCCGGGGCCGTGACCTTCCCGTCCTCGTATGACCTTTTTAAGACGCACTAGCCGGGCGCATCGAGGGTTTTGCAGCGCAGAGCGCGCTCTGTGGTCAAAAAACGCGTTAATCGGTATTTCGGCCATGGGGCTCGGACGATTTTGCACAACAAAGACGAGCTTGTCTTCACCCTTCTCGTAGTGAGAACAACGAAGATTGCTCATTTTGCGCGGGGAGGCCTCCATCTCGGACTTGAAAACACCGATTAACGTGATTTTTGACCACGAATGCCGAACGATGCGTTGGCGCGGGGTGCTTCGTATGACAACGCGCTTCTGGATGCGGGGCGAAGCGGGTTTCGCGCCGTGACCGACACCGCCGCCCGTGACCTGCTTAACCGTCTTGCGGCCGACACCGCCGCCGCGCCGGTGCCATCGCGCTGATCCCACCGCCCCGCTTTACCCTACTGGATTGAGGACGCCTCGATCAGCGTGGTACATTGCAGATGCGCGCCGGGGGTCCGGCTCGCAGAGTCAAACCCCGAGGCGGCGTCGGGCGGAGCCCGCGCGGACACCACGCCTTTCCCTTGAGAAGCGGATGCCCGGCCATGCCCGATCCCACCACCCCAACCGGCACCTCGCGGCGCGGCTCCTGCCGTGCCGGCATGCGCGACGAACGCGCCCGGGGCGCCCTCCGGCAGCTCGCAGCCTCCCTCGCCGCCTCTCGCGCGAGCACGCGGACGCCCCATGTCGACGACGCCCCCGTCGCCCCCGAGGACCGCGTCCCGGGCAGCTTCCGCGGCGCCGGCGCCCGCTCGCCGCTCTTCTGGAAGCTCATGCTCATCGGCATGGCGCTCGTCTGGGGCTTCTCCTTTTTCGTGCTGAAGGATGCCCTCGACGTCCTCCCTCCCTACCAGCTGCTCTCCGTGCGCTTCCTGTCGTCGGCCCTGATCATGCTCGCGCTCTTCCACCGCCGCGTCCGCGCTCACCTGAACGCCCGCAACCTCGCGGTCGGCATCGGCGTGGGCCTCATCACTTGGGTCGGCTACGCTTTCCAGACCAACGGCCTCGCCATGACCACCGCCGGGAAGAACGCCTTCCTCACGGGCACCTACTGCATCTTCGTGCCGTTCATCAGCTACCTCATCAGCCGTGAGCGCCTCACGCGCTACAACATCGGCGCCGCCGTGCTCTGCCTCGCCGGCATCGGCTTCGTGGCGCTCGACGACCTCTCGGCGAACCTCGGCGACGTGCTGAGCCTCGTCGGCGCGGTCTTCTTCGCCCTCCAGATGGCCGTCATCGCGAAGTTCGGCCGCGATCTCGACGTGAACGTCATCACGTTCTGGATGTTCCTCACCGTGGGCCTGCTCAGCCTCGCGCCCGGTCTCGCGCTCGAGACCGCCCCGCCGGTCGAGGCCATAACGCCCGGCTTCGTCGGAACCCTCCTCTTCCTCGCGGTGGTCTGCACGTGCGCCGGACTGCTCATCCAGAACCTCGCCCTCGCGCACGTGCCGGCCTCGACGGGCTCGCTCCTGCTCTCGCTCGAGTCTCCCTCGGGCGTGTTCTTCTCGGTGGTGATGACGGGCGAGCAGGTCTCCGCCCGCCTCCTCGCCGGCTTCGCGCTCATCTTCGTCTCGATCGTGCTCTCGGAGACGCATTTCTCGTTCCTGACGCGCCGCCTCCGCCGCGCGCCGGCATCCGCGTCGAGCGAGTCGTCCTAGGCCGCCCGACAGCGCTGACGCATGAAAAAACGCGGCGGCAGGTCTCCCCGCCGCCGCGCCGAGTCGCCAGGATGCGCTCGAGCCCAGGACTTACTGGTACTTGTAGAAGCCCTCGCCGGCGTTCACGCCGGTCTTGCCCGCGTCGATCTTCTCCTTGAGGATCGCGGCGATCTTGCCCTGGACCGACTCCGGGTCCTTGGCGCGCGGGTCGAGCAGGACGACGTTCAGGGCGGTGGCCAGGCCCACGACGTCGAGGATGCGGAACGGGCCGGCCGGGGCGCCGGTGCCGAGCATCCAGGTCTTGTCGATCGTCTCGGGATCGGCCACGCCCTTGGCGAGCAGGGCCTCGGCGGCGTTCAGGAACGGCACGAGCATCGAGTTCAAGATGTAGCCGGGCTGCTCCTTGTGCAGCAGCAGCGGGACCATGTGGATGTCGGCGGCGAACTGGGCGACGGCGTCATAGGCCTCCTTCGAGGTGCCCTCGTGGCCCATGACCTCGGCGGTGTTGTTGCTCCAGATCTCGTTGGCGAAGTGCAGCGCGAGGTACTTCTCCGGGCGGCCGGTGTGCTCGGCGAAGGTGCTCGGCAGCATCGTGGAGGAGTTGGTCGCGATGATGGTCTTCTCCGGCAGGTGCTTGGCGAGCTCGGTGTAGAAGGCGATCTTCTGCTCCGGATCCTCGGCGATGGCCTCGATCACGAGGTCGGCGTCCTCGCCGGCCACGCCGTAGTCGGTCGTGAGCTCGATGCTGTCATGCGCGGCCTGCGCGCGGGCCTTGAGCTCGTTGATCTGCTCGGCGGAGAGCTCCTTCTCGTCGGAGAAGCCGCGGCAGTAGGCGGCCGGGTTGGTCTTCCAGGCCTCGAGGGTGTCGAGGTAGATCTGGAGCAGGCGGTCGAACTTGGGCTGGGCGCGCTCGATGGAGGCCTCGCTCCTCAGCCAGACCTTGACGTTGAAGCCGCTGTAGGCCGCCTGGAAGGCGATCTGGCTGCCGAGGACGCCGCCTCCGGCGATCGTGACGTTCTTGAGGGACATATCTCGCTCCTTTCGGTGCCCGCGGGCACGGTTGGAAATCGGTCGAAGTGACTCGAACCTATCTGTTCCCGTTCGACCGCCGTTTCAGACGGGCGGTCCTCCCGCTTCGGTGAAAGGTCCGGTCGTCACCTTTCCTACATAGGGAGGGGTGCCCGCACCCTCCGCCGCGTGAACATTTCCGCCCGCCCGCGCCGGGTCCCGCGCCCGCTCTCAGGGAGCCACGTATAATGGGGTGCCAACGAAACCGTCGCGGAGAGGACCACCATGCAGGCACAGCGGGCAGAGGGAACGAAAGACCTGATGGGGCGCGAGATGCGCGCCTGGCAGCGGATGCAGGAGATCGCCGCCGAGACCTTCGGGCCCTACGGGTTCGAGCCGATCGAGACGCCTGCGATCGAGCAGCTCGACGTCTTCGTCCACGGCATCGGCCAGTCGACCGACGTCGTGCGCAAGGAGATGTTCCGCGTGTTCTCGGGCGCCAACTTCGCCCGCGTGCTCGAGGAGGGCACGGACGCGCGGCTCAAGGCCAAGCAGCGCCTGGCGCTCCGCCCCGAGGGCACGGCCGGCGTCGTGCGCGCGGTGGTTGAGAACAACTTGGTGCCGCAGGGCGCCGCGCCCTTCAAGGGCTATTACGCCGAGGCGATGTTTCGCGGCGAGCGCCCGCAGAAGGGGCGCCTCCGCCAGTTCCATCAGGTCGGCATCGAGTGGCTCGGCGCACCCGACCCGGCGGCCGACGCCGAGTGCATCATCATGCTCATGGACTTCTACCGCCGCCTCGGGTTCGACCTCACGAAGCTCCGCCTGCTCATCAACTCCATGGGCGATCCGTCCTGCCGTCCCGCCTACCGCGAGCTCGTGCGCCGGTTCATCCTCGACCACGCCGACGAGATGTGCGACGAGTGCCTCGAGCGCGCGGAGATCAACCCGCTGCGCGCCTTCGATTGCAAGAACGAGCACTGCCATGAGGTCATGAAGGGTGCCCCGCTCGCCCCCGACCACCTCTGCGAGGCGTGCGACGCCCACTACGCGCAGGTCAAGCGCTATCTCGACGAGGCGGGCGTGGCCTACGTGGAGAACCCGACCCTCGTCCGCGGCCTCGACTACTATACGCGCACCGTCTTCGAGGTTGAGGCGCCCGGCGCAGGCGTGGGCTCCATCGGTGGCGGCGGTCGCTACGACGGTCTGGTCGAGCTCGAGGGCGGCAAGCCCACGGCGGGCGTCGGCTTCGCGGTGGGCTTCGAGCGGGCCCTGCTGGCGCTCGAGGCGTTCGGCGGGTCGATGGGCGATGAGCCCGCGGCCTGCGTCTACGTGGCGAACGCGGGGGAGGGCCTGCGCGCGGAGGCGTTCTCCGTCTGCCGTGACCTGCGCATGCACGGCGTCCGCACCGAGGCCGACTACCAGGGCCGCTCGCTCAAGAGCCAGTTCAAGCAGGCCGACAAGCTCGGCGCCCGCCTGATCCTGGTGATTGGGGAGGACGAGCTCGCTGCCGGTGCGGTCAAGCTCCGCGACATGGACACGCACGAGGAGGAGCTCGTGCCCCGGGCGGAGGTCGCCGCGCGCGTGGAGGCGCTGCTGGCGTAGGCGCAGCGAGCGATGGCGGCGGCTCGCGGGGCAGCGCTTGAACCCACGGCCGTCGCCCGCCCGTGCGGGGGCGCCGCCGCGCCCGAGCTGCCGTCGCTCACAACCCACCCTGTCTGCACCGCTGTTCACAGGCCGGAAACACCCGTTCGCCGATTTTATGGAAACGCGGGATTTACTTTTCCTTGCTAAAGCATTAAGCGCTCCGGTCCTATAATGGGAGGGCATTGGCCCAAAACGAAGGGGGACGTTTTGTCCGATATCACTGAGATCGATATCCCAGAGAGCCTCCGCGACCACCTGGCGCTCTTCCTGCGCTTGGAGCGCAAGGTCCTCGACGAGTACGACCCGCAGGTCAGGAGCATCTTCGATGAGCTCCTCGCGAGCGTCGTCACCGCCAACGAGGGCAATCCCGGCACCGCCGCCGCCACCGAGGCCATCGACGACGAGGGCATCCCGTCCGGCGCCGACGCCGGTGTCGCCGCCTTCCGCGACGCGGTCGCGCTCATCGACACCCTGGACGTCGACCACGCCCAGGTGCTCGTCCGCGCCTTCACCTCCTTCTTCCACCTGGCCAACCTCTCCGAGGAGAACTACCGCGTCGAGGCGCTCCGCGAGCGCGAGAGCGGCGTGGTGCTCGATGCCGCGGCCGGCACCCCGGCCGATCCGGCCAACGCCCTCACCATGGCCTTCCACCAGCTCGTCGATGAGGTGGGCCGCGAGCGCGCGATCGAGCTCCTGAACCGCCTCGAGTTCCATCCCGTCTTCACCGCGCACCCCACCGAGGCCCGGCGCAAGGCCGTCGAGGGGAAGATCCGCCGCATCGCCCGGCTCCTGGAGGAGCGCCCGCGCCTCGGCGGCACCGACCTCATGGAGAACGAGCGCCACATGCTCCAGGAGATCGACGCGCTCGTGCGCACCTCGCCCATCGCGCTCAAGAAGCCCACGCCCGTCGAGGAAGCCGACACGATCATCGACATCTTCGACAACACCCTCTTCGACACGATCCCCGTGGTCTACCGGCGCTTCGACGACTGGATGCTCGGCGAGCGCGCCGGAACCGTGCCGCCGCTCTGCCCCGCGTTCTTCCATCCCGGCAGCTGGATCGGCACGGACCGCGACGGCAACCCCAACGTCACGGCCAAGGTGAGCCGCGAGGTCGCGCACAAGTACGCGATGCACATGATCGGCAAGCTCGAGGAGAAGTGCCGCCGCGTGGGGCGCAACCTCACGCTCGAGGCCCGGTACACGCCGCCGTCGGAGGAGCTCATCAACCTGTGGAACCACCAGGTCGAGATGAGCGAGATCCTCACCGACCGTGCGATGGTGATCTCAGCCTCCGAGATGCACCGCGCCGTCATGCTCGTCATGGCGGAGCGCCTGAACGCCACGATCCGCCGCGTCTCCGACACCATGTACCACAGCGCCGAGGAGTTCCTCGAGGACCTGCGCGTCGTCCAGCGCTCGCTCGCCGAGGCCGGTGCCGTCCGCGCCGCCTACGGTCCGGTTCAGACGCTCATCTGGCAGGTGGAGACCTTCGGCTTCCACATGGTCGAGACCGAGTTCCGCCAGCATTCCGTCGTACACAGCCGGGCACTCGCCGACATCCGCGAGCACGGCCGCAACGGCAAGCTCGATCCCATGACCCGAGAGGTGCTCGACACCTTCCGCGCGCTCGGCATGATCCAGCGCCGGTTCGGCATCAAGGCCGCCCGCCGCTACATCATCTCGTTCACCAAGACGGCGCAGAACGTGGCCGATGTCTACGAGCTCGCGAACCTCGCCTTCGCCCACGTCGAGGACGTTCCCACGATCGACGTGATCCCCCTGTTCGAGCAGCTTGAGGATCTCGAGCACTGCGTCGACGTGCTTGAGGGCATGCTCGAGGTGCCGGGCGTCCAGAAGCGCCTCGCCGAGACCGGCCGCAAGATGGAGATCATGCTCGGCTACTCCGACTCCTCCAAGGACGCCGGCCCCACCACCGCGACCCTCGCCCTGCACACGGCCGAGGAGCGGATTGTCGCCTGGGCCGAGCGCAATGACATCGACCTCACGCTCATGCACGGCCGCGGTGGCGCTGTGGGACGCGGTGGCGGTCCGGCGAACCGCGCGGTGCTCGCCCAGCCGCGCGGCTCCGTGAACAGCTGTTTCAAGCTGACGGAGCAGGGTGAGGTTATCTTTGCCCGTTACGGCAACATCGCGCTGGCCGAACGCCATGTTGAGAGTGTCGCCGCGGCAACGCTCCTCACGAGCGCCCCGTCGGTTGAGAAGACCAACACCGAGATGACCGAGAAGTACGCCGACATGGCCGCGGAGCTCTCGGACGCCTCGCACGAGGCCTTCCTCGATCTGCTGCACACCGAGGACTTCACGCCCTGGTTCAGCACCGTGACCCCGCTCACCGAGGTGGGCCTCCTGCCCATCGGCAGCCGCCCGGCCAAGCGCGGCCTCGGTGCCAAGTCGCTCGACGACCTGCGCACGATCCCGTGGGTGTTCAGCTGGAGCCAGGCGCGCATCAACCTCGCCGCGTGGTATGGCCTCGGCAGCGCCTGCGAGAAGCTCGGCGACCTCGACCTGCTGCGTCGCGCCTACAAGGAGTGGCCGCTGTTCACGACCTTCATCGACAACATCGAGATGTCGATCGCCAAGACCGACTTGCGCATCGCCAAGCTCTACCTGGCGCTCGGGGACCGCGCGGATCTGTCCGAGAAGGTGTATCGGGAGATGCTCCTCACGCGCAAGTGGACGCTCGCGATCGTGGGCGACGAGTGGCCGCTCGAGCACCGTCGCGTGCTCGGCCGCGCCGTCCGCGTGCGCAACCCCTACGTGGACGCCCTGTCGATCGTGCAGGTCCGCGCGCTTCGGAACGTCCGCATGAAGCAGAACGAGCTCTCCGAGGAGGCGAAGGCCGAGTACCTGAGCCTGATTCTCGCGACCGTGACCGGCGTCTCCGCGGGTCTTCAGAACACCGGGTAAGAGCGGGGCTTCGTTCGCGGCACCGCGCCTGCCCTTGTAAACGGGCCCCGGACCAGATGCGGTCCGGGGCCCGTTTTCTTGCGCGGCCGCGGCGCTGGCGGCTATCGGGCGGCGCGGCGCCGCTTGCGGGGCGCGATTCGCCGCTCGTCGCGCAAATCTCGGCACTTTGCTGAAGGTGTTGCTCACGCGGGTCCAAATCTCGGCACTTTGCTGAAGGTTTTTGCCTCCCGCGAAAGTAGCGAGGTTTTTCGCACGGCTCAGACCTCGCAATTTGAGAGCGCCAATGCGCCGTCTACTCGGCGCTCCCACGAAAACCTTCAGCAAAGTGCCGAGGTTTGAAACGGCGAACGGGAAACCTTCAGCAAACCGTCGAGGTTTGGCAGCGCCCACGCGCGGCACGGCCGGGAGGGGCGGGTCCAGTCCATGCGCGGCGACCTCAACATTGAGCCGCGGCCGAAATGCGCTGCGAGACCTGCTTGGAAAGAGAAAGAGGTGCCGCCCCGCGCCGGCCAGCGCTCGGCGGCCCAAGGGCAAATGGGGTAGCGGAAACCCGGGAAGCGGCGCGC
>JAXEGS010000023.1:0-47102 GCA_034102905.1 Collinsella sp.
TCTGAATTTGGCTTAGCAATCATAGGCGGATGACGCGGAAACGGCCCCTCCCGGGGCCGTTTCAGTTCCAGATCGTTGTTTTCGCCCGCTGAGCTGGGCCTATGCCGGAATCTCTCCCACAGAAACCACCGAAGAGCCCAAAAAAAGAGGCCCCGAGGGGCCTCCCGAACGACGTTGACCGGCTGTCCTAGCTGATCTTGACGACGTTGATCGCCTGGGTCTCACCGGGCTTCTTGCCGGGGCCGACCTCGAACTCAACGCGATCGCCCTCGTCGAGGGACTTGAAACCGTCCATCTGAATGGCGCTGAAGTGCACGAAGACATCGCCGTTGGAGCCCTCGATCGGCTCGTCGGGCGTGATGAATCCGAAGCCCTTCTCGCGGAAGAACGACTTCTTGAGAGTACCGGTTGCCATGCTAACCCTTTCTTTCTGCCGCCTCGGGGGCGACGATTACCGTGCGCCGAGAATCCAGCGCGTCGAGTCGGTATGTTACCCCTTCGCCCCCAAACATCGCCCGAGAAATGGACTTTGAGATAAAGCCCTTACGTTCGCCCGCCTAACCGCGCCGTTCAGCGTCCGCACGGCGCGCTACACTGAGAAGCGTGAGCAGGACGGCCCGCGCCTCGCGCGGGGCCATCGCACAAGGAGGTACTATGGCCTGCACCACCATTCTCATCGGCAAGGACGCGAGCTTCGACGGGTCGACGATCGTCGCCCGCAACGAGGACTCGCCGAACGGTCAGTTCGAGCCCAAGCGCATGGAGGTCGTCCACCCGGCAGACCAGCCCCGCACCTACACGAGCACGGCCTCGCGGCTCACCTTCGAGCTCCCCGGGAACCCCCAGCGCTACACCTCGGTGCCCGACGCCATCGAGGGGCACGGTATCTGGGCGGCGGCCGGCTTCAACGAGCGCAACGTCGCGATGTCGGCTACGGAGACCATCACCTCGAACGAGCGCGTGCTCGGCGCTGACCCGCTCGTCGAGTACCGGGCGGCCGAGGGGGAACCCGGTGAGCCCGGGTACGTCCCCGAGCGCGCCGGCGGCCTCGGCGAGGAGGATTTCGTCACGGTCACCCTGCCCTACATCGCGAGCGCCCGCGAGGGCGTGGAGCGCCTGGGGGCGCTGCTCGAGGAGCACGGCACCTACGAGATGAACGGCATCGCGTTCTCCGACGTCGACGAGATCTGGTGGCTCGAGACCGTCGGTGGCCATCACTGGATCGCCCGCCGCGTGCCCGATGACGCCTATGTGACGATGCCCAACCAGCTGGGCATCGACCGCTTCGACCTCGACGACGCCGAGGGGGAGCGCCGCGAGTTCATGGCCAGCGCCGACCTGCGCTCCTGGATGTCCGAGAACCACCTCGACCTCACGCTCGGCGGCACGGGCTCCGTCTTCAACCCCCGTGAGGCCTTCGGGTCGCACTCCGACGCCGACCACGTGTACAACACGCCCCGCGCCTGGTACATGCAGCGCTGCCTCAACCCCTCGGACGCCTGGGACGGGGAGGGGGCCGCGCTCACACCCGAGTCCGACGACATCCCGTGGTGTCGCGTGCCCGAGCGCAAGCTCACCATCGAGGACGTGAAGTACGTGCTCTCCGCCCACTACCAGGGGACCCCGTACGACTGCTACGGCTGGAAGGGCACGCCCGCCACGCGCGGCGCCTACCGGCCCATCGGCATCAACCGCAACGGTCAGCTCGCCGTCCTGCAGCTGCGCCCGGGCGTTCCCGCCGCGCTCTCGGCGGTGCAGTGGATGGCCTTCGGCTCCAACCCCTTCAACGCGCTCTTCCCCCTCTTCGGGAACGTGGAGGAGCTGCCCGCCTACCTCTGCGACACCACGGCGCGGGTGACGAGCGAGAGCTTCTACTGGGCGAACCGACTGATCGCGGCCCTCGCCGACGCGCGCTTCCACGACAATGCGGCCGCCATCGAGGGCTACCAGCAGAAGATGGGCGCCCTCGGCCACCAGATCCTGCGGGAGACGGCCGCGGCGCTCGCGGACGCCGCGCCCGCCGAGGCGCCGGCCCGGCTCGCCGCGGCGAACGAGCGCATGGCCGCCGAGCTCAAGCGGGCCACGGAGCGGCTCCTCGGGCAGGTGCTCTACACCACGAGCTGCGCGATGGCGAACGGCTTCTCGATGAGCGACAACGAGCGCTGACCCGTTCGGATGCGGACTCCGTGCGTTCGCCGAATGCGCGATCTGCGCCCGGGCGAACGGGGTAGGAGAGAAGGCAAGCGAACCCGACCTCAAGGAGGGGCCATGGCAACCAAGTTCGAGGACATCATCAACGGCATGATCAACGTGAGCTTCGGCGCGGCGGCGCTCGCGGCCGAGAAGGGCAAGGAGGTCATCGACGACCTCAACGCCCGCGGCGAGCAGGTGCGCGGCGGGGCTGAGGCGCCCGACTTCGCCCACTCCGTCGCCGACGCCTTCTCGGCCGCCGGCGGGCGCGTGAGCGATGTGACCGAGCGGCTCTCCACCAAGGGCGAGAGCTTCGCCGAGAAGGTCCTCGACGAGCTGGTGCTCCTCCGCGCTCGCGGGATCGACCCCGAGGACCGTCCGGCCTTCATATCCCACCTGACCGATCTCATCCAGAACGCCGACGTCGAGACCGTCGACGTGAAGGTCGAGTCCGTGGAGACCGAGGGCGCCGCCCCTGCAGAGGACGGGGAGCCCGAGGCGCCCGCCGCGGACGAGTAGGCGCGCCGTGGGGGCCGAGGAGCGCACGCACGGTCGCGGGGACGGGCCGGTTCCGCCCGCGAGCGCCGCGCGCCCGCAGGCGCATCGCCGCCCGCGTGCCCGCGACGCCTTCCCCGCCCGCCCGGCTGCCGCCGGCCCCGGCGAGCTCTACCAGCTGACGCCCATGGGGCGCCGGCAGCGCATCGGGCAGCTCTTCGGACTCGCCCGCACCTACGAGGTCTGGCACGACCTCACCCCGGAGCGCTTCCGATGCCTCCTCGAGGACCTCGGCCCCATGTTCGTGAAGATGGGCCAGATCCTCGCCAACCGCTCCGAGCTGCTGCCCCAGGCGTACTGCGACGAGCTGCGCCGCCTGCGCACCGAGGTCGACCCGGTGCCGTTCTCCATCGTGCGCGACTGCCTCGAGGCAGAGTACGGCCGCCCGCTCGGGGAGGTCTTCTCCTCGATCGACGAGGCGCCCCTCGGGTCCGCCTCGCTCGCCCAGGTGCATCGGGCCCGCCTCGTGACGGGGGAGGAGGTCGCCGTCAAGGTTCAGCGGCCCGGCGCGCAGCAGGTCATGGCGCAGGACATCGACATCATGCGGTCGATCGTTCGTCATGTGACCCGCTTCATGAAAGACGAGCAGTTCATCGATTTCAAGGGGGTCGTCGAGGAGCTCTGGCAGAGCTTCCGCGAGGAGACGAACTTCCTCATGGAGGCGCGGAACCTCAAGGAGTTCCATGCCCTCCACGCGCTCACCCCGAACATCTCCTGCCCGGAGCCCTTCCTCGCCTACTGCACCGAGCACATCGTCGTCATGGACTACATCGACGGCATCTCGATCGACGATCCCGAGCGCCTTGTGGCGGCGGGCCGCCGCATGCGCGACGTGGGCGCCGAGATTGTGGAGGACTACGCCACGCAGGTGCTTGACGACGGCTTCTTCCACGCCGACCCGCACGCGGGGAACATCATCTGCCGCGGGGACGTGATCTACTTCATCGACCTCGGCATGGTCGGGCGCATCTCGAGCCACGACCGCGCGATCCTGAAGGACATCATCTTCGCGGTGGGCGAAGGGGACACCCCGAAGCTCAAGGACGCGCTCATGCGCTTCGCCGTCTCCCGGGGAGACGTCTCGGCCCTCGACCACACGGCCTTCCTGACGGACCTCGACTTCATCGTCGCCGACTTCGCGAGCCTCGACCTCAAGGACCTCGACATCGGGGCCTTCCTGACGGCCCTCGTGAACCTCGCGCGCAAGAACGACGTGGAGCTGCCGAGCGTGGTCACGATGTTCGCGCGGGGCATGGTCACCCTCGAGGGGCTGCTCGCCGAGCACATGCCCGAGGTCAACATGGTGGACATCATCTCCGCCCATGTGCGGCGTGCGAACGCAGGCCTGCCGCACCTCGAGGAGCGCCTGTCCGACGCGGCGCTCAAGGGCCGCCGGGCCCTCGCGGGCACGCTCGAGGCCGCCGAGCACCTCGGCCTCGCGAGCCGGATGCTCACCCGGGGCCAGCTGAAGGTCAACACGCAGGTAGTCGGCAGCGAGCAGGTGCTCAAGCACGTCGGCGGGATCGTGGACCGCCTCTCGATGGCGATCGTGGTCGCGGGCCTCTTCATCGGATCGTCGGTGGTGTACTACGCCAAGATCGAGCCGGTGATCTTCGGGATCCCGGTCATCGGCTTTCTGGGCTACGCCAGCGCCCTCGTGCTCGCGCTCGGCCTCGGCCGCGAGATCTGGAGAAACGGCCACGGCAGATAGCGCCCCACGGCGCGCCCCCGCCGCCGGATGCCGCCGACCACCTGTGCCATAATGGAAAAATTGAAGCGAACCCATCCTGCGGAAAGGACCTGAGCCCATGGCCTCTCATCCCATTCGCGCCGAGCGCCCCCGCTGGCCCCAGCGCGCCGTCGTCACCGCCGGCATGCCCTATGGAAACAAGGGCCTGCACTTCGGCCACGTGGGAGGCGTCTTCATCCCCGCCGACTTCTACGCCCGCTTCCTACGCGACCTCCTGGGTCCCGAGAACGTGATCTTCGTCTCCGGCACCGACTGCTACGGCTCGCCCATCATGGAGGGCTTCCGCAAGCGGCAGGAGGGCGAGGGCTATGAGGGCTCCATCTCCGACTACGTGCGGGAGAACCATGACAGCCAGGCGGCAGACCTCGCGAGCTTCGGGGTGTCCTGCGACCTCTACGCCGGCAGCGCCCTCGAGCCCGCCCTCCGCGTGCACGAGCGCGTGACCGATGAGATCATCCGTCGCCTCCACGAGCGGGGCGAGCTGCAGAAGCGCTCCACCAAGCAGTTCTTCGACCCGAAGGCGGGGCAGTTCCTGAACGGCCGGCAGGTCCTCGGCCGCTGCCCCATCCAGGGCTGCAAGTCGGAGAAGGCATACGCGGACGAGTGCGACCTCGGGCACCAGTTCGAGCCCGAGGAGCTCATCGCACCCAAGAGCGCGCTCACTGGCGAGACGCCCGAGCTCGTGCCCGTGGACAACCTCTACTTCGACCTCCCGGCGCACCTCGAGGCGCTGAGGGAGCATGTCGCCGCCGGCGAGCTGGACGAGACGGTGCGCTCTGTGGTCACCAAGACCATGGCGGAGTGGCTCCATCCGGCCCAGCTCTACATCCAGGTCAAGTTCCGCGACGCGTTCGAGGCCGTCCGCGCGGAGCTGCCTGAGCACGAGGTCGTCGAGTCGCCGGACGGCAAGGGCTCGTTCTCCGTCGTCTTCCCGGGCTGGGAGGAGCGCGACGCCGCCCATGAGCCACTCTCCCGCGCCGGGGTGCGCTTCCGCTCGGGCAAGGCGCTCGTGCCCTTCCGGATCACGGGTAACGTCCCCTGGGGCGTGCCGGTGCCCGATCTCGAGGGCACGAAGGGGCTCACCTGCTGGGTCTGGCCGGAGAGCCTCTGGGCGCCCATCAGTTTCTCACGGACGGTCCTCGCCCGCGACGCCGAGCGCACCGCCCACCCCGCGCCGTCCGCCTCGTCCGATGCGGAGATCGCCGACTTCGGCGCCGATGCGAGTCCGATGCGCCGTCCCTGCGACGTTCACTCCCATCTAGACTGGCGTGACTGGTGGTGCTCGGATGAGGCTCAGGTATACCAGTTCATCGGCCAGGACAACATCTACTTCTACGGGATCGCGCAGACGGCGCTCTGGGAGGCCCTCGGCTGGGGGATGCGCCAGAGCACCATCGCGGCGAACTACCACATCCTGTACATGGGGAAGAAGGCGAGCTCGAGCTCGGAGACCCCGCCGCCGCTCGCCCACGAGCTCCTCGAGCACTACACGGCCGAGCAGCTCCGCGCGCACTGGCTCTCGCTCGGTCTCGGCGAGAAGCCGGTGAGCTTCTCGCCCAAGGCTTTCGACACCCGCGTCACAGGGAAGACCCCCGAGGGCGAGCCCCTGCGCGCCTGCGACGACAAGCGCGTCATCGACCCGGCCCTGAAGGAGGGGGCGATGCTCACGGGCGTGTTCAATCGCCTCGCGCGCTCCTGCTTCTACGCGGTGGCCGAGAAGGAGGGCGACGCCTCGGCGGTGCGCACGGGGCGCATCCCGGCGGGCGCGCCCTCGCCTGAGGTGCGCACCGCCTCCGAGGAGGCCGTGCTCGCCTTCGAGCGCGCCATGCACACCTTCGAGCTTCACCACGCCCTCGGCGTCTGCGATGAGTTCCTGCGCGCTGCCAACAAGCGCTGGAGCGACGCCAGCAAGGCGGCGAAGGGCGAGGCGGATCCCGTCCGCGCCGACGAGCTCATGGTCGCGGCGCTTCGCGACGCCTTCCACGAGCTCCGTGTGGGAACGGTCCTTATGCACGGCATCGTGCCGGCGGGCTGCGAGCTCATCTGCGAGCACTTCGCCTTCGATCCCGGCCTCTTCTTCAGCTGGGATCACCTGGAGGGCACACTCGACGAGCTCACCGAGGCCGCGGGGGAGCGCGCGGGCGAGCACGCCGTCAAGCCGCTGCCGCCCCGGTTCGACTTCTTCCGCAAGCATGAGAGCCAGTTCTGAGGTGGGAATGGAGCTGACGTTTCGAGCTGCCGCACCCGATGACCTCGAGGGCGTCATGGCCGCGCTCGCCGACGGGCGCCGCGCGATCGCCGCGCTCGGGATCGACCAATGGCAGGGAGGCTACCCCGATCGGGGGACGGTCGAGGAGGACATCCGCCTCGGCGCCTGCCGCGTGGCGGTCGATGATACGGGCGTGCTGGTGGCGACGCTCGCGCTCAGATTCGATATCGATTCGGATTACGCGGCGTCCGCCGTGCCCTGGCTCACGGGCGACGGCGGCGCCGAGTTCCGCTACGCCGCGATCCATCGCGTGGCGACCGCGGCCGGTGCCGCCCGCCGCGGCGTGATGTCCGCGCTCGTCGGGTACGCGGCCGCCGAGGCCGTGGCCGCCGGCTGCGGGAGCCTTCGCGCCGACACGCATCCGGGCAACACGGTCATGCGCTCCTTCCTGGCCCGCCAGGGCTTCGAGGAGCGCGGCACCCTCCGCCTCGCCCGGTCGAATGACGGGGACCCCACGCGCGTGGCCTTCGAGCGCGCTCTCGAAGGGGCCCGCCCATGAGCGCCTCCGCCCGCCTGCTGCTCCATGCCTGCTGCGCCCCCTGCTCACTCGAACCCGTGCGGCACCTGCGCGAGGAGGGCCTCGAGCCGGTGATCTGCTGGACCAACGCGAACATCCAGCCGCTCGCCGAGCGGGAGCGGCGCTTCTGCGAGCTCGAGCGCTGGTGCGCCGATGAGGGAATCGAGCTGATCCATGCGCGCGAGGACGATCTCACCTGGGAGCGCGGGGTGGCGCCGATCGGCGCCCGCGACCGCGAGCGCCGCTGCCGGGCCTGCTACGGCCTCCGTCTCGCCGAGGCGTGCCGCGTGGCCGAGGAGCGCGGGTTCACGCATGTGGGGACGACGCTCGCCGTCTCGCCCTATCAGCTCTTCGACACCTGCAACGAGGTACTCGAGCGCCTGGCCCCCGCCCATGGCCTCATACCGCTCATCCGCGACTGGCGCCCCTGGTACGCCGAGGCGACGCTGCGCTCCCGCGAGCTTGGCATGTACCGGCAGCACTACTGCGGCTGCCGGTTCTCGGCGGCCGAGGCGGCACTCGACCGCGTGCGCCTGCGCGAGGAGCGCCGCGCCGCGCGGGACGGGCGGTGACGGTTGCGTCATCGTCCCCGCGCCCCGTACGGGGAGGGTCGGATGCGGGTATAGTGAGGACGACCATAGAGACCAGGAGGCAACCATGGAAGATCGGTTCATTGAAGACAACGAGGACCAGGCGGCGATCTCGCCGTTCGATCCCGCACGCGACCACAGCGCCCGGCTCTCGCGCCGCGCCTACAACCTCATCATGGGCGGCCTCGTGGTGCTCGGGTTCCTCGTCATCGGCGCCTGCGCGGCGCTCGCGAGCACCCCGGGGTTCCTGCTCGCCATCTACCAGAACTACTTCGCGGTCATGCTCGGCTCCTTCGCCGCAAGCATCGCCGGCATCGTCGTGTTGCACCTTGGGATGAGGCGCGAGGGCTTCGGGATGGCGCTTGTCGGCTACGGGCTCGTGATCGCCTCGATCGGCTTCACCACGGGTCTCATCCTGCCGATGTACGACCTCCCAAGCATCGCCAACGCCTTCGTGGGCACGGCCCTCATCGCGTCCCTGTTCACGCTTCTCGGCGCCGCGTACCCGGCCTTCTTCGCCCGCGTGCAGGGCATCGCCATGACGGCGCTGCTCGCCCTCATCGTCGTGAGTCTCGTCGGCTCCTTCATGGGGATCGCCATGGGCTGGCTCGATTACGCGGTGATCCTCGTGTTTTGCGGCTTCATCGGCTATGACACCTACCGCGCCCAGCAGTGCGAGGCCACGGTCAAGATGGCCGTCTTCAACGCGGTGCAGATCTGGCTCGACCTCGTGAACGTCTTCATCCGCATCCTGTCGATCGTGGGGCGCCGCGACTAAGGTTGATTACCGCGCAGTCGATGCCATGCCCGCCCGGACGCGCTCCGGGCGGGCTTTTTTTGCGCATGCGCGCCCACTCCTCCACAGATCGCCCACAGAATCGATGCGGATGCCGAGCGTCGCCCCGGCGATGGCCTCCCCGTTTGAGATACGGGGGCAGCCGGGGTCCAGAGCGGTCGGAGATTCCGTTTTGATGCGGACCCGCCAGCGGTAAGGTCGCGGTTTTTTCTTTCCGGCGGCGTCCCCATCCGCCGCACCGCCTCCTAGGCTCTGAGGCATGGGACACGAGCGACGGGAGGAAGACGATGGGGGAGACCGAACTCGAGCGGGACATCGCGCAGATGGCGCGGTGGTGGGGACTCAGGAAGCTCCGGTACCTCGACCGGTTGGCCGATGAGTTCGTGGGCATCGTGCGGCCCGCTGCGGCTTTCGCGCTGAATCCGGATCCGCGCGACATCGAGCTCATGAACGCGGCGATGACCGAGTGGTTCCTCTTCGAGCGCCGCTACGGGCCGGCGGGGACGCCGCTTGGGGAGTACCTCGAGCGGCCGCCGCGCGGTGTTTCGGAGGAGGCGCGCCTCCGCCTCGCCCAGGTGGCGGAAACCCAGTTCTTCTCGCGTTTCTCGATTCGCGACAAGGATGCCGAGAGGGGCATCGCGGTACTCGAGGACACCGCCGACGCCCGCCGCTACGACGTGCTCGATCCGCATCTCGTAGGGGTCGGGCATTGGCGGGAGGGAGTCATCGCCGAGCGGATCGCCCGCGTTGACGGGGTGTGGCAGATGGTGGGCACGGTCCGCCTGTACGATCATGCGCCGGCCGCGGCCACCGCACCGGATGGGCCGGGCGCGGTGCACCCGGAGGACGCCCATCTCGCCGAGCTCTGGGAGCGCGCCGGACCCTTCCTCAGGCTCCTGCGCGACACGATCGGGGAGGACGGACGCTACCGTGCGACCGCGCGCGTCCGCCCCCTCCCGCACAGCGTCCGACCGCCGAGTGTGGCAAGATAGACGGCGGACAAGAGCGAGAGCGAGCACGAGGAGATGGCATGGACCAGAAGCGCTTCACCTACGAGATCGTCGCCGAGGACCCCAAGACGCATGCCCGCGCCGGGATCCTCCGCACGCCGCACGGAGACATTCCCACGCCGATCTTCATGCCCGTGGGCACGAAGGCGAGCGTCAAGGGGATCCCCACCGAGACCGTGGCCGGCCTCGGCGCCAAGATCGTGCTCGCGAACACCTACCACCTCGCGATGCGCCCGGGCGCCGACCTCGTGGCCGAGATGGGCGGGCTGCACGCCTTCATGAACTGGCATGGGCCCATCCTCACGGATTCCGGCGGGTTCCAGGTGTTCTCGCACGGGGACGCCGTCAAGCTCACCGATGAGGGCGTGCGCTTCATCGCGACGGACTACGACGGCAGCCATGTCTTCTGGACGCCCGAGGACAACATGGAGATCGCCCAGAAGCTCGGCGCCGACATCGTAATGCAGCTCGACCAGTGCCCAGGGTACCCCGCCGAGCGCTCTTTCGTGGAGCGCGCCGTGGAGCTCTCGAGCATGTGGGCCGACCGCTGCTATCGCGCCCACACCCGGCCCGACCAGGCGCTCTTCGGCATCGTGCAGGGGGGCATGCACCTCGATCTGCGCCTGCGCAGCCTGCGCCACCTCGAGGAGAGCGGCGACTACCCCGGGTACGGCATCGGGGGCTACTCGGTGGGCGAGGACCACGAGACCATGTTCGAGACCCTCGCGCCGCTTGTGTCAGAGCACATGCCGCGCACCAAGCCCCGCTACCTCATGGGGGTGGGCAACCCCACCACGCTCGTGCGCGCCGTCTCCCACGGTGTGGACATGTTCGACTGCGTGCTGCCCACGCGCACCGGGCGCATGGGGACGGCCTTCTCGAGTGGGGGAAGGCTGAACTTCCGAAACGCCCGGTTCGCCCACGACGCGGGCCCTATCGACGAGCGCTGCACCTGCCCGGTCTGCACGGGCGGCTACAGCCGTGCCCTCATCCGCCATCTGGTCACGCAGAAGGAGATGCTCGGCGGGATCCTCCTCTCCGAGCACAACATCTACTTCCTCCTCGATCTCATGAGGCGCGCGCGGGAGGCCATCATCGAGGGCCGCTATGCCGCCTTCGTGGAGGAGTGGATGGCAGGCGCGGGAGCCGCCGATTACTGATGGGGCCCGCCGTGGAGCCGATGGAACGAAGGGAGATCGAGCATGGGTGAGTACGAGGACGCGCTGCGCGCCGCCGAGGAGCGCGGGGCGGTCGATGAGGAGGTCTACCACCGGGGGCCGGTGCTCTTCCGCGGGCGCATGATCCCCACGGACAACACGTACGCCAACCTGCTCGCCCCCGAGGGCTCGACGGATTGGCTCCACGAGGACCCCTGGCGCGTCCTGCGCATCCAGGCGGAGTTCGTGGATGGGTTCGGCGCCCTCGCCGATCTCGGGCCCGCCGTCACGGTCTTCGGGTCGGCCAGGACCAGCCATCTCGACCCGATGTACCATCTGGCGCGCGAGGCGGGCTACAAGATCGCCGCCCAAGGCGTGGCGGTCATCACGGGAGGCGGGCCGGGTATCATGGAGGCCGCGAACCGCGGGGCCTCGATCGCCGGCGGCACCTCGGTGGGGCTCGGGATCGAGCTGCCCTTCGAGAAGGGCCTCAACAGCTACGTGAACCTCGGGATGACCTTCCGCTATTTCTTCGTGCGCAAGACCATGTTCGTCAAGTACGCCCGCGGCGCGATCGTCTTCCCCGGCGGCTTCGGGACCATGGACGAGATGTTCGAGCTCCTGACCCTCGTGCAGACGCACAAGGTGGCGCGGACCCCGGTGGCGCTCGTGGGCGCGGACTACTGGGAGGGGCTGCTCTCCTGGCTCTCGGGGCCGGTGCGCGAGAGCGGCATGATCGGCGAGCTCGACCCGGCGATGCTGCATGTCACGGACGACGTGGACGAGGCGGTGTCCGTGGCGCTCTCGGGTATCGAGACCGCAGGCGCGGATGCGGGCCGCTAGGACAGCGGCTGCCCGAGGGAGAGGGGCGCGCAGGCGGCGCGCTCGGGCGCGGCCTCGCTCGGGTGCTTGCGCTCGAGCGCGATGCGCGTGTACTCGACCGCGAGGAACGCGAGAAACGAGATGAGCAGGATCGCCGCGGTCGCCATGTAGAAGATCGCCATCATGGGTGCCCCCTTCGTCTCGATCCTTCCTTGATTCAAGGATATGACCGCCGCCCAAGCCCCGTGTGAGGGCGGGGTAAGCGCTGCGTAAGGCCCATTCCGCCGCGCTCCGCCCACCGCCCGCCGCCCGCCGTTCGCGGGAATGGGTATAGTGCTCACGTTTGGCGGGGGTGCCGCGAGCGCCCCCCCGAAGATGCGAGAGGAGGCGCCATGGGGCGCAGGCAGAAGGGCGCGAAGGGGCGCCGGGCACCGTGCACGTCATGACCGGCCACGCCGAGGTCGAGACCGCCCTCGGGACCTACCGGGTCACCGGGCGGGGGCTCCGCGGCGCGATGGATCGCGACCGGGTTGCCGTGAACCTCGTGCGCGGTCCCGGGGGCAAGCGGCGGGCGGTCGTCGACCGCGTGATCGAGCACGCGCACACCGCGGTCGTGGGCACCTTCGCCACGGCGGGCCCCCTCGGGGTCGTTCGCCCGCTCGACACGCGCATCAAGAGTGACTTCTTCGTGCTCCCCGAGGACGACTCGGCCGCCCGCCTCGGCGTGGCACCGGGCGACATCGTGGCCGCGCGGATCGAGGTGTACCCCACCGGGGCGGAATCGGGCATCGTGAGCCTCACCCGGCGCATCGGGGACGAGTCGGCGCCCGACCTCGGCATCCAGTGCGTCATGGCGCGGTTCGGCCTGGCCGACGGCTACGCGGAGCGCGCCCTCGCCGAGGCGGGGAAGCTCGCGCTCGACGTTGCGGGGGCCCTCGCCGACCCGCTCCGCCGCGACCTGCGCGACCGGTTCCTCGTGACGATCGACCCGGTCGACGCGCTCGACTTCGACGACGCGATCTCGATCGCGCGCACGCCCGCCGGGGGATGGCGCCTGGGCGTCCACATCGCCGACGTCTCGCATTACGTGCGCTGGGAGAGCGCGGTCGATCTCGAGGCCCGCGCGCGGGCCACCTCGGTCTACCTCGCGGACCGGGTGCTCCCGATGCTGCCGGCGGCGCTCTCGGAGGATCTGTGCTCGCTGCGCCCGCATGAGGACCGGCTCGCCATGACGGTGGACATGGAGCTCACGCCCCAGGGCGCCGTACGCTCCTACGAGATCTTTCCGAGCGCGATCCACAGCGGCCTGAGGCTCGATTACGACGCCGCCGATGCGGTGCTCGCCCCCGATTCGGAATCGGTGCCCGACGGGGCGTCTGAGCGCGCCGCGGAGGCGGCCCGCGCCGCCGCCGCGCGCGGCGTGGACCTTGCGCGCTTCCTGCATGACGCCGACGACCTCGCTCGCGCCCGCCGCCGTATCCGCCGCGAGCGGGGGTCCATCGACTTCGAGACGACCGAGGTCCACGCCCTCCTCGATGACGAGGGCGTGCCGCGCCGCATCGTCTCGCGCCACCGCACGGCGGCCACCTCGCTTATCGAGGAGGCGATGCTTCTTGCAAACGAGTGCGTCGCCGAGTACCTGGTCGATGCCGGCGCACCGGCGGCCTTCCGCGTGCACGAGCCTCCCGCGCCTGACGCCCTCGCCGGCGCCGCCCGCGTGCTTCGAGAGATCGGCGCGCTCTCGCCCGCCCAGGCCCTTGCCGTCGAGGAGGGCGATCCGCATGCCATCGAGGCCGCGGTTGAGGCGTCCCACGGGACGCCCGCCGAGCCGCTCGCGAACGCCCTGCTCCTGCGCGCGATGCAGCGGGCCCTCTATAAGCCGGAGAACGAAGGGCACTTCGCCCTCGGGGCGCCCGCCTACTGTCACTTCACGAGCCCGATCAGGCGCTACCCTGATCTCCTCGTCCACCGGCAGCTGAAGGTTGCACTCGCCCGCCGCGCCGCCGGCCGCGCCGAGGCCGCCTGGCGCGCGAGCGCGCTCACGGGCACGGGCCCCGAGGCCATGGAGCGCATCCTACCCCAGCTCTGCCGCCATGCGAGCGAGCGCGAGCGCATCGCCGACGCGGCGGCCCACGCGAGTCAGAAGGTCAAGGTCGCCCAGTACTACGGGGCGCGGATCGGCGAACGCGCGGGCGGCGCCGTCTCGTGGGTGGGGGAGATGGGCGCGTTCGTGCGGCTCGACGACACCGGTGCCGAGGGGCTCATCCGCATGGCCGCCCTCGGCGACGAGTGGTGGGACCTCGATGAGCGGTCCCTCACCATCACCGGCGCCACGACGGGCACCGTGCTCGGCCTCGGCACCCGCGTGGTGGTCGAGGTCAAGGCTGTGAACCTGCTGCGCGGCCATGTGGACCTGGCCCTCGTGCACGCGGGCCGCACTGCGCTACACTGATGCGAGGGATTACCAAGGAGGAGCATATGGACCTGCCCATCACCGCAGAGGACATCGAGCGCGCCGAGGCGTTCTTGGCCGCCGGGGACATCGAGACGGCCGCGCCGCGGCTCGAGGAGCTCACGGGGAGCGTGTCAGCCTGGGCCGAGGAGGCGTGCGCCGACACGACGCAGCGCCAGTGGTTCGCCTTCGAGGACGCCTTCGAGCGCCTGGCCTACCGGCGCGTGGAGGACGATCCGCGCGAGCTCGTGCAGATCGAGGCCCCGCTCGGGCGCCTCTTCTCCGACCTCGCCTTCGTGAGGATCCGCCAGAGCGATTTCGAGGGGGCCCGCGACGCGCTCATGCAGGCGGTCCGCTGGAACCCCATGAACTGCGCGTACCGGCTCGACCTCGCCGAGGTCTTCCGCGTGCTCGGGGATGTTCGCGAGTGGGCGCAGCTCAGCTTCTCGGTGATCGAGCGCGCCTCGGACGGCCGCTCGGCGGGCCTCGCCTACGCGAACCTCGGCCAGGCCCTCCTCGATGACGGCAACGCTGCGGCGGCGGCCGGCAGCGCCCGCCTCGCCCGGCGCCTCGCCGCATCCGAGCCCCGGGTGGGGCGGTTGGAGGAGCGGCTCCAGAAGGAGGCGCCTCAGGAGGCCGCCGCCGACGACGAGACGGTCCTCGGCGCGCTCGAGCTCGCGGGCGTCCCGGCCCAGCCCTCGGCCGAGATCGCCATCTGCCTGCTCATGTGCGCCTCGGACGCGGCGCGCGCGAACGAGGTGTCCCGCGCCACCGAGTTCACGGTCCGCGCCCGCGGCCTCGTGGGCGATGAGGCGGCCCGCGCCCTCATCCAGCTCATCAACGAGAGCGACGCCGAGCTCGCCCGCGAGAAGGCCGCCGGCGCGGACGCGGGGGAGGCGTGATGGCTGCCCCCGCCCGCCGCGAGCGCAAGCTCATCGCCAAGAACCGCTCTGCCCGGCACGAGTACTTCATCGAGGAGTCCTTCGAGTGCGGCATCGAGCTCGCCGGCACCGAGGTCAGGAGCCTGCGCGAGCGCGCCAGCCAGATCACGGACACCTTCGCGCTCATCCGCGACCGCCAGTGCTGGCTCATCGGCATGCATATCCACCCCTACAGCAACGGGGGCGTGTGGAACCGCGACCCGGACCGCCGTCGCCGCCTGCTGCTGCATCGCAAGGAGATCGACTACCTCGACGGCAAGCTTCGCACCAAGGGCTACGCCCTCGTCCCGCTCGAGCTCTACTTCAACGAGGACGGCCGCGTGAAGCTCTCCCTCGGCCTCGGCCGCGGCAAGAAGCTCTACGACAAGCGCGAGGACATGGCCAAGCGCGACATCCAGCGCGAGATTGACCGTGCGCTGAAGGAGCGTAGCCGCTAACGGGCCGCGCGCGTCCCGATGCGGGCGGCCGCCAGGTCGAAGAGGCGCTGGGCCGGCCGCACGAGGGCGGTGTCGATGGCGAGCGCGACCGCGAGCGAGACGAGGATCGTCGCCGCCGTGAGGACCGGGTGGAGGACGAAGCCGAGCGCGCCCGGCGCCGCCGGCATGAGGCCGCGCAGAAGGTGCATCACCGGCATGTGCACGAGGTAGACCGTGAAGGAGTGCCGGGCCGCGAACGCGATCACGGCCCGCGCCCGCTCGCCCCGCACGAGGCCGCCGAGCCGGAGCAGGGCGAGGTACATCCCGATCGAGAGCACCATGTAGAAGGGCGAGTTGTCGAAGGCCCCCTGGGCCTGTGATGTCATGCCGGCAAGCACGAGCGCGACCGTCGCAAGGGCGCAGATCGGCATGGCGGCGAAGATCGCCCGTGCGGCGTGCCCCTCCGCCATATAGTCCTCCACGAAGGGGCCGATGAAGAACGGAAACGCGAAGCCCGTGAACAGGTAGCTCCAGGAGAAGGTGATGCCGCGGCTCCTCATGAAGAACAGCAAGCAGAACCAAGCGAGCCCCATCCCGAGGAAGAGCCGCTGCCGCGCTCGCCCCATGGCGGTGAAGGCGGGGGCGAGGAAGGGGACGACGGCGAGGAAGGACACGAGGATGTAGACGAACCAGTACTCACTGCCGCTGAGATCGCCGAGGACGTTCTTCACGTAGGTGACGGCGAGCGCGCGGGGGCCGGGGAGCGCCGGCCAGAGGTTGTAGACGGTTCTCAGGAAGAAGAGGATGAGCACGGGGACGATGATGCCGCGCACCTTGCGGAGGTAGTAGCGGCCCGGGTCTTCGGCGTTGCGCTTCGTGAGGTTGAACTTCCCCGAGAGGATGAAGAAGAGCGCGTTGCAGGTGAAGAAGACCGTCTGCCCGAGCACCGTGACGACGTTGCCGGCGGGTGTGTCCGCATCGACGATCATGAGGGCGTGGACGGCCACCACGAAGGCCATGGCGACGACGCGGACCACGTCATAGCGGATGTCGCGGACGCGCGTGGGCCGCGCGCCCGCCTGCTCGAGCTGGGGTGTTGATAGGGCCGTCACCGTTGCCTCCCGGGTCCGTTCCACCGCCCCGCACGGGGCTCTCCTCGTGTACGCGCCCATACTAGCAGGAAGCGCCTGACCGCGAAGGGGCCGGCTCCGTTCTTGACTGGTAGAATGGGGAAGATGCCGCCCTGCGTCGCCGCGCGGCGGAACCGAATAGAAAGAGGGGATCGCTATGGATCTGACCGCATTGTTCAAGATGTCCTACGGGCTCTACGTCGTCAGCGCCGATGACGGCGAGCAACGCGCCGGGTGCCTCATCAACACGGCCACCCAGGTGACCGCCGAGCCGCCGCGCCTCATGGTGGCCGTCAACAAGGAGAACGTCACCGCCGGCGTGATCGCGCGGGCGGGCAAGTTCGCCGTGACCGCGGTGGACATCACGGCCGACATGCCCTACCTCGGCAACTTCGGCTTCCGGTGCTCGGCTGACTACGACAAGTTCGCCACCTACGGCGTCACCGAGGCCGCGGGCGTCCCGTACTGCCCCGATCACGCCTGCGCCGTCTATGTCTGCCGTCTCATCGACACGGTCGACGTGGGCACGCACTACCTCTTCGTGGGCGAGGTGGAGGTCTCGGAGCGCCTGAATGACGAGGAGCCCATGACCTACTCCTACTACCACACCACGCTCAAGGGCAAGACGCCCAAAAAGGCCAGCTCCTACCAGGCGTGAGGGGCGGCGCCCGCGCCGCGTGGATGAAGCTCTGAGAATATCTGTCGCACCGTAACAATTTTGAGTATACTGAGTTCGCCGTTGTATCCCAACCAAGAGGAGGAACCTATGAGTGACGAGAAGAAGACCTACAAGTTCGTCTGCCTGGTCTGCGGTTATGAGGCCGAGGTTGACACCCCCGAGCTGCCCGAGGACTACGTCTGCCCAGTGTGCGGCGTGGGCGCGGACCAGTTCGAGGCCGTCGAGGACTAGCCTCGACTCCATCTCGCATGGATTGGCGGCCGCCTTCGGGTGGCCGCCTTCTTTTTGCCGCGCCGTCGTGCGCGCCTCGTGCGCTCGGCGCGCGAGCGCCCCCGTGTCCGGACGGTGCGATAGAATCGAGGGTGAGAGAAGAGCGCCGCGACCGCGCCAGATAGGCTTCATTTCCGCAGGTAAAAGATGGTGTCTTTTGCGACGCCCCAGCTCCTGCACCCTGTCTGCGCACCCGGGCGCAGTATGAGAGGGAGCACGCGCGCATGGCATTCGTCCACCTGCACAACCACACCGAGTACTCCATGCTCGACGGGGCGACCCGCGTGGCCGATATGGTCAAGCGGGCCGTCGATCTCGGGATGCCGGCCGTGGCCATCACTGACCACGGCTACATGTACGGCGTCCCCGAGCTCGACCTCGCCTGCAAGGCCGTGAACGAGAACACGCCCGAGTTCAAGACCTGGAGCCACGACCGCGAGTTCCTCGAGAAGGGGCGCCGCGACGAGCTCGTGGAGCCCGATCCCGAGAAGGACCCGCGCGCCCACGCCCAGTACGTGAAGGACATGGAGCTCTGGGACGCCCAGGGCAACATCGACGAGCTCGAGCCGCCGCTCGTCATCAAGCCCATCTTCGGCTGCGAGGTCTACTTCACCCCCGACGACACCCTCGCCCGCGACCGCAAGCCCGAGCTCTACCACCTGATCCTCCTCGCCAAGAGCAACGAGGGCTACGTGAACCTCATGCAGCTCGTCTCGGAGGCGGCCGTGGAGGGCTTCTATTACAAGCCGCGCGTCACCCTCGACAACCTCCGCCGCCACGCCAAGGGTGTGATCTGCACCTCCGCCTGTCTCGCCGGCATCATCCCCAAGCACATCGACCGCGGGGACATCCCGGGCGCCATCCAGTGGGCCGAGACCCTGCGCGACGTCTTCGAGCCCGGCGATTTCTACATCGAGATCCAGGAGCACGGCATCACCACCGACGGCGGCCTCACGGACGAGGACCTCTCCCGCCAGCTCATCGACATCGCTGACAAGGTGGGCGTCAAGGTCGTGGCCACGAACGACTTCCACTACCTCACGCGCGACGCGGCCTCCATCCAGGACATCATGATGTGCATCGGCATGAACTCCAAGGTGGATGACCCGAACCGCATGCGCATGCAGGGCAGCGAGTTCTACATGAAATCCGAGGAGGAGATGCGCGAGCTCTTCCCCTACGCCCCGGAGGCCTGCGACAACACGGTCGAGATTGCGGAGAAGTGCTCGGTCGAGCTCGACTGGGACTCCATCATCCTGCCGCGCTACCCGCTGCTCGATCCCGGCGAGACGCACGAGTCGCAGTTCCGCCGCGAGTGCGAGAAGGGCCTCGCCAAGTTCTACGGCGAGGACTGGGAGCACGCGGTCGTCAACGGCCAGAGCGTGAAGGAGCGCTTCGAGTACGAGTACAAGATCATCTGCGACAAGGGCTTCGCCGCCTACTTCCTCATCGTGGCCGAGTACGTGCGCTGGGCCAAGGAGAACGGCATCGGCGTCGGCCCCGGCCGCGGCTCGGCCGCCGGCGCCATCGTGGCCTACGCGATGAACATCACGACCTTTGACCCGCTCGAGAACGGCCTCATGTTCGAGCGCTTCCTCTCGCCCCAGCGCTCCGAGATGCCCGATATCGATATGGACTTCGACGATGAGCGGCGCCTGGAGGTGGTGGAACACGTCCGCCAGCTCTACGGCCCCGAGAAGGTCACGCACGTCATCACCTACTCCACGATCAAGGCCAAGCAGGCCATCAACGACGCCGCGCGCGTGCTCGACTACCCCGTCTACGTGGCCCAGCGACTCTCGAAGATGATCTCGTCCGACCCGTCGGTGAAGCTCCGCCAGGTGCTCGAGCGCACCGAGAAGAAGGAGGAGCTCTACAACCCCGATTTCGCCGAGGCCTACCAGAAGGACGACGACGCCCGCCGCATCATCGACTCGGCCCTCGCCATCGAGGGGCTCACTCGCGGCGAGGGCGTGCACGCCTGCGCGGTCCTCATCTGCCGCGACCCGGTGAACGAGCACGTGCCCACCAAGCTCGACACCAAGGGCGGCGTGGAGATCACCCAGTACGAGGGCCATACGGTCGCCGACATGGGCCTGCTCAAGATGGACTTCCTGGGGCTCCGCACCCTCACCGTCATCTCGAAGGCCAAGGCAAACATCCTGGCGAACCACGGGATCGACATCGACGTGGACGCGATCCCCTTCGACGACCCCGAGATCTTCAAGCTCATGGGCTCAGGCCACACCGCCGGCGTGTTCCAGGTCGAGTCTGCCGGCATGACGGCCACGATCAAGAACATGAAGCCCACCGAGTACAAGCATGTGGTCGCCCTGATCGCGCTCTACCGCCCCGGCCCGCTCGGCGCCGGCATGGTGTCCGACTACATCGACCGCATGAACGGCAAGAAGGACGTCGTCTTCTACGACGACCGCCTCTCCGAGATCCTGGGCGAGACCTACGGCACGATCGTCTACCAGGAGCAGGTCATGCAGATCTCGGTCCGCATGAGCGGCTTCTCGGCCGGCGAGTCCGACTCGCGCATCCGAAAGCCCGTGGCGAAGAAGAAGATCAAGCTCCTCACGAGCACGGTCTTCCATTGGGACGACGGCTCCGATGAGACCACCTACGACCACTGGATGAACGGCGCCGAGCGCAACGGCTACGACCGCAAGGTCGCCCAGCGCATCTGGGACGACGTCCTCGAGTTCGCCTCCTACGCGTTCAACAAGAGCCACTCGGCGGGCTACGCCATCCTCGTGATGCAGACGGCCTGGCTGAAGGCGCACTACCCGAACGAGTACATGGCGGCCGTGCTCACGAGCTACACGGGCAAGACCGAGAAGATCGTGCACTACGTCTCCGCCTGCCGCCACGACGGCATCGCGGTCCTCCCGCCCGACGTGAACGAGTCGGGCCGCGAGTTCACGGCGACCGCCGACGGTATTCGCTTTGGTCTCGCGGGCATCCGCGGCGTGGGCGAGGGCGCGGCCGACGCGATCATCGCCGAGCGCGCCCAGGGCGGCCCCTTCAGGGACCTGCACGATTTCGTTGAGCGCGTGGACGGCTCCCAGGCAAACCGCCGCGTGATCGAGGCGCTCATCAAGGCCGGCGGCTTCGACTTCTCGGGTTACCCGCGCCGCCAGCTCATGAGCTTCGTGGACAAGACGAACCCCGAGAACATCATCGACGCGGCCGCCAAGCGCCAGAAGGACCGCGCGAGCGGCCAGACCTCGCTGTTCGACGTGTTCGGCGACGTGGAGGGATCGGGCTTCGAGATTGTCGTGCCCGAGCCCGACGGCCAGGAGTGGGACCGTCACATGAAGCTCTCGGCTGAGCGCGAGGTGCTCGGCATCTACGTCTCCGACCACCCCTTGCGTCCCTACGAGTACGCGCTCGGCAAGGCGCGCGAGTTCACGCTCTCGCAGATCGACACCGGCTACGAGACCATGAACCCGGCGGGTGGCGGCACGATCAACCAGGAGATCCCCGAGGGCAAGTCCTTCTGGTTCGCCGGGATGGTGGCCGAGGTGGGCAAGCGCGTCACCAAGAACGGCGACCCGATGGCGATCGTGCGTCTGGAGGACATGGAGGGCGAGGCCACGGTCGTGATCTTCCCCAAGACCTACAAGGCGTGCGAGAGCTGCCTCTACGGCGAGACGGATCCCGAGACCGGGGCGGTGCTCTCCGATGCGTTCATCCGCGTGCACGGGAAGGTGGAGCGCAGCGACCGCGGCGACCAGATCATCGCGCAGGAGGTCATGGCGCTCGAGCTCAACGAGGAGACGAACCGGCCGCGGGTCTTCGAGGTGATGGTTCCGAGCAGCCGATTCTCCCAGGGGAACATGGCGCGCCTGGCGACGGTGCTCGCCACGAACCCGGGCGGGGACCGCGTGGAGCTCTTCATCGAGCAGGGCGACGGCCAGACCATGCGGGCGGAGATCCCCACGCGCGTGAACGCGCGGAGCATCCCACTGCTCGCCGAGGTCAAGGGCATTGTGGGGAACAAGGGCCGCGTGACGGTGATCTAGGCGCGCGGCGGCGGGCGCCGGCGCGGCTGCCCCGCCGCCCCGTTCGCGCACCTATGGTTTCGCCACGGCTTTCCCCTCGTAAACTCACAGATGCGCCAATTCTGTGCAAATGTCCCCGACCTGCTAGAATGGGTCCGCTCAGAACTTTAAACGCACGACACGAAGGAGCACCAGTGGGTAACCACTTCCGTACATCCGGGGATGAGCAGCCGGTGCCCACGGCGCCGACACCGGGTGAGCCCATGCCCACCCCATCCGTTCCGGATCCCTTGCGCAGCACAGACCTCTTGGATGACGCGCCCGCTGCGGCGGGTCCGGGCGTCCAGCCGCCTGCGTCCCAGATCCCCGACCCCCTCGCCCCGGTCTCGCACGCGGACGTCTTCATGCCCGCCGCGCCCCAGGCGGGGCCCGATCCGTCGCTGAATCCGGCGACCTTCCGCACACGCGACGGCTCGGCCGTGCCCTCCACGGACGCCGACGAACGCCGCCAGGTCGCCGACCTCGACGCCGCCCTCGCGAGCCCCGATTTCACCACCGTCTTCGCGCCCATCAGCGAGGACCGCGATGCCTCGCAGCGCGCCGCCGCGCGCCAGGCCGGCGTGGAGCCCGTCATCCTCATGGAGCACCTCACCAAGGTGTATCCCGCCCAGCCCAACAAGGCCGCGCTCGATGACATCAACCTCGAGATCTACCCCGGCGAGTTCGTCTTCCTCGTGGGACACTCCGGCTCCGGCAAGACCACGCTCCTGAACACCATCCTCCGTAACGTCAAGCCCTCCTCGGGCCGCGTGATGGTCGCCGGCCAGGACCTGATGCGCATCAAGAACCGCCGCATCCCGTTCCTCCGCCGTCAGATCGGCGCCGTCTTCCAGGACTACAAGCTCCTGCCCAACAAGACCGCCTTCGAGAACGTCGCCTTCGCCCTGCAGTGCATCGGCAAGCCCCGCGGCGTCATCCGCGCCCAGGTCCCTGAGGTGCTTCGTCTCGTGGGTCTCGGCGAGAAGATGAACTCCTTGCCCGACCAGCTCTCCGGCGGCGAACAGCAGCGCGTCTCCGTGGCCCGCGCCATGGTGAACCGCCCGCCGCTGCTCATCTGCGACGAGCCCACGGGCAACCTTGACCCGGCGATCTCGCTCGGCATCATGAAGCTCCTGGAGCGCATCAACCGTACCGGCACCACCGTGATCGTCGCCACGCACGACCGCGAGATGGTCGATTCCATGCACCGTCGCGTCATCGCCCTCGAGGGTGGCCGCGTCATCCGCGATCAGGAGAGGGGAGGGTACGGCAACTATGGCGCCTACTAACATCGGGTACTCCATCCGCGAGGCGGCGAGCCACTTCGTCCGCAACCTGACGACGTCCATCGGCGCCGTCATCACCATCTTCCTGTCGCTGTTCATCATCGGCCTGTTCATCGTGGGCTCGAGCATGGTGAACGCCGTCATCGGCGGCGTCGAGGCGCAGGTGACCATCAACGCCTACATCGACGACTCCGCGAGCGACGAGGACGTCCAGGCCTTCCTGACCGAGCTCGAGAGCTGGTCGAACGTCAAGAAGGTCGAGTTCAAGAGCAAGGAGGACGCGCTCGCCGACTACAAGGCCACGGCCTCGAGCAAGGCCGACGCCACGATCAGCGCGCTCGACGGCGAGAACCCGCTCCCGCGCTCATACGTGATCGAGATGGAGGAGCCCTCTCAGGTTGAGGGCACCGCGCAGAAGCTCAAGGACAACGCGGAGTTCCAGCAGATCGTGGACGGCGGGGACGTTAACGAGTCCGTCTCCTACGGCCGCGAGGAGGTGGGCCGCCTCTTCCAGGTGACCAACTACATCCGCATCGCCGCGGTGGTGCTCGTGGGGCTCCTGACCTTCGTCGCGTTCATCTTCATGAACAACACGATCCGTCTCTCGATCACCGCCCGCCGCCGCGAGATCGCGATCATGCGTCTCGTGGGCGCCTCGAACGGCTTCATCCGCGGGCCCTTCATCACGGAGGGCGTGATCCAGGCGATCCTCGGCTCGGCGCTCGCCATCGGCGCGCTCGAGCTCGTGCGGAACCTCCTGCTTCCGAAGATCCAGGCGGGTATGCCGTTCTTCAACATGGAGATCCCCCTGGTGCTCCACCTGGCAACCTACGGCGCCCTGGTGCTCCTCGGCGTGCTGATCGGCCTGTTCGGCTCCGCCATCGCGATGCGCCGCTACCTCAAGGTGTAGCGCGCAAAGGCGCATCGCCATCGGTTCTGAGACGGTCGCCCCGGCATTCGGGGCGGCCGTCTTCGCATGCCGGCAGCGCGAATATGGGGCCTGCGTGTGAATCGGCTGCCGGCTCGGTGGTGGGTGCATGGGATTGCCTATACTACCTGCAGGTATTCGCCCGGCTTTCGAGAAGTCCGAGCGTGCGCGTTTGATCGGAGCCATCGCTCGCATGAGGTCAAGGGCGCAGCCCGCGCGAGGATTCGCGCATGATTCGCCCACAGTGACGCGATGATCCGGACGGCGCCGCCGCCCGCGTCGTCGTGCGGAACGGAAGTTTGCATGACCTCTCAAAACGCAGAAACGAACGAGACCTCCTTCGCCGACCTCGGCCTCTCGGAGACGGTGCTCGCCGCCGTGTCGGATATGGGCTACGCGCGGCCCACACCCGTGCAGGCCGCCTCGATCCCCGAGGTGCTCTCCGGCCGCGACCTGCTCGCCGCCGCCCAGACCGGCACGGGCAAGACGGCCGCCTTCCTGCTGCCGACCCTCGACCGCCTGCCGCACGTGAAGCGCGCCCGCGGCAACAAGCTCTCTGTGGGCGGCGGCCCGCGCATGCTCGTGATCACCCCCACGCGCGAGCTCGCGCAGCAGATCGACGAGGTGTGCCGCCAGATCGCCGCACACACCAAGCACACGGCCGTGACCGTCGTGGGCGGCGTGTCCTACAATCCGCAGAAGAGCGCGCTCAAGCGCGGATGCGACGTGCTCGTGGCCACGCCGGGCCGCCTCGAGGACCTCATCAACCAGGGTGCCTGCATGCTCGACGAGGTCGAGGTGCTCGTGCTCGACGAGGCGGACCGCATGCTCGACATGGGGTTCCTCCCCACGGTCCGCAAGATCGTGGCCCAGACGCCCGCCGACCGCCAGACCCTCCTCTTCTCAGCGACCCTCGACGAGGCCGCCGTGGGCTCGATCACCGATCTCGTCCGCGATCCCGCCCGCGTGGAGATCGCGCCGGCGACCTCGACGGCCGAGACCGTGGATCAGTTCGTGCTCCCGGTATCGCTCGAGGCGAAGAACGGCCTGCTCGCCCAGGTGCTCGATGTCTTCGGCACCGGGCACGTGATCGTGTTCTGCCGGACCAAGCGCCGCGCCGACACCGCCTGCCGCCGCCTCTCGCGCGCCGGCGTCTCGGCCGCCGCGATCCACGGCGACCGCAGCCAGGCCCAGCGCGAGCGCGCCCTTCGCGCCTTCCGTGACGGCAAGGTCGACGTGCTCGTCGCCACTGACGTGCTCGCCCGCGGCATCGACATCTCCGATGTGCGCTATGTCATCAACTTCGATGTGCCCGAGGAGCCGGTGGACTACATCCACCGCATCGGGCGCACGGGCCGCGCCGGCGAGGAGGGCTGGTCGGTGACGTTCGTGACCGAGCAGGATGTCGAGGAGTTCTACGACATCGAGGCCCTCATGGGCAAGACCGCCGATCTTTTCGCCCCGGAGGACCTGGCGGAGCTCGATCTCGGTGAGAGCCCCGTCTTCGTCGACCCGAAGCGCGTGCCGCGCGATCATGTGCCGGGCAAGAAGGAGAAGAAGCGCCGCCGTGACCGCGTGTCGAAGAAGCTCGCGGCGAAGTACGGCGAGGACGGCCTCCCCGCGGGCGCGCTTCGCCGCGGTGCCTCGACGGCGCCGACGCGCCGGAAGGCGGCGACCGGACGCGGGGCCGAGGGCGCGAAGGAGCACGAGGAGCGCCGCGGGCCCCGGGCCGAGGGCGATGCCGTCGCCGAGGCCCCGAAGCCCTCGCGTCGCAAGCGCTCCGGCCGCGTGCGCGTGCACGCCGATGAGGGGGCCGCGCGCGGGAAGGGCGCCGAGCGCGGCGGCCAAGGCGAGCGCGGCCGCTCGGACCGCGATCGCGCGCGCTCCGGGCGCGGCGGCCGCGGCCAGCAGCAGAGCCGTGGCGACCGCTCCCGCCAGAAGGCGGATTGGCGCAACTACGATGTGCCCGAGGAGCGCCGCGGCCAGGGCGGGCGGTCGCGTCGGGGCGCGGATTCCGCGGCGCCCGAGGCTCCCCGCCGCCGTACCTCGAGCCGCTGCCCGGGCGATAACGGCGGGCGTCGGTGACATTTGCTAGGATGGAGACGTCGTCCGCTTCGCGCGGGCGGCGTTTTCATATGTGACGCGCCGCACGGGGCCTGCCCGTCGGCGCTTGAGGAGGATGCGATGGACACCGGACGACCGACGCCCCCGTGGGAGATGAGCGACGCCGCCGAGGCCGTTCCACCGCAGCCGCAGGGGACGGTGGCGCCGCCTGATGGCGCGCCGTCTCCCGTACCGGGTGCCGTCGATGTCTTCACCCCCGAGATCCCGCCGCGCCGCATGGGCCAGACGGTCGGCTGGGTTCTCGCCTCGCTCGCAACACCCGTGGGGTTCCTGCTGCTCATGATCATCGGCACCATCGTGGGATACGCGACGGCGGCGGTGGCGGGCGCGGGCGCGGGGTTGTCACCCGAGGCCGCGGTCGAGACGACGGACGCCGCGCTCTTTGCCTCGATCACCGGGCAGGTTCTTGCGCTCGTCGTGCTTCTGCCCCTGTGGGTGATGGTGCGGCGCCGCGCCTTCGGCCCGCTTCGCCGCCGCCCGCGCGGCGCCGCGAAGACGCTCCTGACCGTCGCCGGGCTCACCGCCGCCGGCCTCGGGGTGCAGCTCTCCTGCAGCTACCTCCTTGATTTCATCCTGCAGTTCCTGCCCGAGCTCTCGGCTGAGTACGCGGAGATCATGGAGGGGAGCGGTATCTCAGAGTTCTCCCTGCTCTCGGCGCTCACGGTGGCGGTCTTGGCGCCGGTCGTGGAGGAGATCGCCTGCCGCGGCCTCGTCTTCGAGTTCCTCATGCGGGCCATGAGCCCCGGTTGGAACATGCGGACCGGCGCGCAGGGTATCGAGCCTGCCCGTGGTGCCGTCGCGGCGGCGATCATCATCACCTCAGTGATCTTCGGTCTGCTGCATCTCAATGTGGTCCAGAGCTCCTATGCGATCCCGATGGGCATACTGCTCTCCTGGGTCTATTGGCGGACGGGAAGCCTCTGGTACAGCATCGGCCTGCATCTCGTGGTGAACTTCTCGTCCTACGGGGTCGAGCTCGTGGGGACGCTGCTCGCCCCGTTGGGAGCGCCTGCGGCGTTCGCGCTTTCCGTGGCCGTGCTGGTCGTCGGCGTGCTCGCGTTCAACCGCGGGACGGCGGGGGAGACTGCAGCCTCCGGGGAAACCGCGGCCTAGGTGCCTGCCCTCTTGCCGCCACCGTTGTGGGCTGGGCCTGCGGTCAGGCTGCGGGGACGTTCTCCGCGCCTGCCGTGGCGCCTGCGTCGCCACGACGTGACAGCGCGCAAATCTCGGCACGTTGCTGAAAGATCGCAAGATGCCGTGCGAAATCTCGGCGGTTTGCTGAAGGTTCGCAAGCGGCCGTGCAAAACTTCGGCAGTTTGCTGAAGGTTTTTACCGGCCGCCCGAGTAGAGGCGCTTCCGTCCCAAGAGAAACCCCAGTTCGCAGTAGAGGGTTATTAGTTTTATACGTTGAGGTTGCAGAAAAACCTTCAGCAAAGTGCCGAGGTTTGCTGACGCGAAGCGAAAACCTTCAGCAAACTCCCGAGGTTTGGCGAAGCGGGGGCATGGATCCCGTGCCGCGCGCTTGGGGTTTGCGGGGCCTCGCGATGCGGGCTGTGAACGGGTGCGCTGGCGCGGCGTGCCGCGCCAAGCATCGAGCGCACCTCTCTGCGTCCCGTGCGACGCCGACCCGCGCCGCAGGCCGCCTACCGACGCCGGCCGCCGCGTGCGCCCTCGCGGCCCTGCGCCGCGCGGTCCCGGCCAGCCGGGGCGCTCCCGGCCGGCCCGCGGTGCCCACCCGTCTGTGGTCCACGCCCCCGCGTGCCGGCCACCGAGCCCGCCGCCCGCCCGGCCTTCCCGCCGCCCTTCGCCGGTGCGGGCGCTCGATGCGCTTTCGCGCCGCGCCCCGTGCCTGCGGCCCCCTTGGGGGGAAACGGCCTGATCAAGCAGTGCTTGTCGAAGCCGATCAGATCCTGCCTGCCGGCCCGTTCCAGCGCCTCGCGCACGAGCTTGTAGTTCTCGGGTTTCCGGTACTGGATGAGTGCCCGCTGCATCGCCTTCTCGTGGGGGTCGCGCGCGACGTAGACAGCCTCCATCGTCCGGGGGTCGACACCCGTGTAGAACATGGCCGTCGCCATCGTGGAGGGAGTAGGGTAGAAGTCCTGCACCTGTTCGGGCATGTAGCCCATGTCCCGCACGGCGATCGCGAGCTCGATCGCGTCGGCGAGCGTGCTGCCGGGATGCGAGGAGATGAGGTAGGGCACCACGTACTGCTCGCGTCCGAGTCGGCGGTTGATCTCGTCGAATCGGCGGCAGAAGGCATCGTAGACCGAGCGCGACGGCTTGCCCATGAGCGCGAGCACGTTGTCGCTCACGTGCTCCGGCGCGAGCCGCAGCTGCCCGCTCACATGGTGCTCGACGAGCTCCTCGAGGAACTCGTCGGAGGCGTCGGCCATGGTGTAGTCGAAGCGGATGCCGCTGCGCACGAACACCTTCTTCACCCCGGGGAGCTCCCGAAGCTCGCGCAGCAGCGCGGTGTAGCCGCTCTCGTCCACGACCATCTGCCGGCAGACGCGCGGCCAGAGGCAGCGCTTGTGCTGGCAGACGCCGTGTTTCAGCTGCTTGTCGCAGGCCACGCGGAAGAAGTTCGCCGTGGGGCCGCCCACGTCCGAGATATAGCCCTTGAACTCCGGGTCGCGCGTGAGCTCGCGTGCCTCCTCCACGATGCTCTCGCGGCTGCGCACCTGGAGCGTGCGGCCCTGATGGAAGGTGAGGGCGCAGAAGGAGCACTCGCCGAAGCAGCCGCGGTTGCTCGCGAGCGAGAACCGCACCTCATCGAAGGCGGGGACGCCGCCGGCCGCGTCGTAGTCGGGGTGCCAGGCCCGCGCGTAGGGGAGGGCGTAGACGGCGTCCATCTCCTGCTCGGTCAGGGTGAGCGCGGGCGGGTTCTGCACGACGTAGACCCCGTTCGGGTAGGGCTCGACCAGGCGGGTCGCGGTGATCGGGTCCATGTTGCCGTACTGCACGTTGAAGCTTCGGGCGTAGGCGAGGCGGTCGGCCTCGAGCTCGTCCCAGGAGGGGAGGAGCTCGTAGTCGTAGACCTCGTCGAGCGAGCCCGTCCGGTAGGTCGTGCCGGCCACGTAGGTGACCTGGTCGATGGTGAGCCCGGCCGCGAGCGCGTCAGCGACCTCCACGATCTGGTGCTCGCCCATGCCGTAGATGATGAGATCGGCGCCGGCGTCGAGGAGGAGCGAGCGCTTGAGGCGGTCCTGCCAGTAATCGTAATGGGCCAGGCGGCGCAGGCTCGCCTCGATGCCGCCCATGATGATGGGGGTGTCCTTGAAGGTGCGCCGGATCAGGTTGCCGTAGACCGCGCAGGCGTGGTTGGGCCGGGCCCCCGCGACGCCGCCCGGGGTGTAGGCGTCCTCGCGCCGCCGGTGCTTCGTCACGGTGTAGTGGTTCACCATCGAGTCCATGTTCCCCGCGGAGACGAGGAAGCCGAGGCGTGGCTCGCCGAGCGCTGCGATGCTCGCGGGATCGCGCCAGTCGGGCTGGCAGATGACGCCGACCCGGTAACCGTGGGCCTCGAGCAGGCGCGTGATGATCGCCATGCCGAACGACGGATGGTCGACGTAGGCGTCGCCGGAGATGTAGACGAAGTCGCAGACGTCCCAGCCGCGCTCGCGCATGTCGGCGAGCGAGACGGGCAGGAAATCGCTGCGGTCTGCCATGGGTCCTCCTTCGGGTGCGGGGTCGTCGCGGCGAGCGGGCGCGGGGGCACAAGCGCGGGGCGCCGGCCCGCGCCGAGACGAGCAGTCCCGTTAGTATAGCCCGCGCGGGCCCCGCCCCGTGGGCCTGCCTGCCGCCGCCCGGCCCAGCATGCGCCGCCCCTCCACGGCAGAAGGGCCCGCCACGCGCACCCGCCCTCCGCGCCCCTCCAGGGAAGCGACCGTTTTGCGGAGATGCGCGGCCCCGGTCGAACTTGGGCTAGCATGGCGGGGACGACAGCATGCGGGAAGGACGGGCACGTCGCATGGAGCGCGCGAAGCAGACATCCGAGTCAATCGAGTTGGGGATCCTCCTCGCGTTGGCGGGCGGTTTCATGGACGTCTACTCCTATGTCGCGCGCGGCGGCGTGTTCGCGAACGCCCAGACCGGTAACATCCTGCTCGTGGGCGTGCACCTCTCCGAGGGGAACCCGGAGTCGTCGGTCCGCTACCTCTTCCCGGTCATCTCCTTCGCCATCGGCATCGTGCTGGCCGACCTCGTCCGCGGCCGCTTCGAGAACCTCCTGCACTGGCGCCAGGTGACGGTCCTCCTCGAGGCGCTGATCCTCGCCGGTGTGGCCTTCCTGCCCGGCAGCGAGGATCTGCTCGCCAACTGCCTGACCTCCTTCGCCTGCGGGATGCAGGTCGAGAGCTTCCGCAAGATCCACGGCCACGGCATCGCCACCACGATGTGCATCGGAAACCTCCGGAGCGCGCTGCAGAGCGTGGACGACTACGTGCTCACCCGACGCCGCCCCGCGCTCGAGAACGGCTTGCTCTACCTCGGCGTGATCCTCGTCTTCGTGATGGGCGCCGTGCTCGGCAACTGGTGCGTGGCCCGGTTCGGCCTGCACGCCATCATGGGTGCGGCCGCGCTCCTCGCGGTCGCCTTCCTCGTGATGTTCATCGACCGTGAGCGCCGGCTCGCGGCCGATCGCGGCTAGGGCGCGCGCCCGCGCCTGCTATAGAATGGATTTCCCACGGCGGGCGCGGCCCGCATGACGACGGCAAGGAGCTCCATGAACGTTGAGGCATACACCGACGGCGCGGCCCGCGGGAACCCCGGTCCGGGCGGGTACGGGGCGGTCCTCACCTATGTGGCCCCGTCGGGAAAGCGCCGCACGCTTGAGCTCTCGGCGGGATTCGAGCGCACGACGAACAACCGCATGGAGATCCTCGGCGTCGTCGCGGCCCTGGAGGCCCTCACGTGCCCCTGTGCGGTCACGGTGCACTCGGATTCCCAGTACGTGGTGAAGGCCTTCAACGACCACTGGGTCGAGGGCTGGATCCGCCGCGGCTGGAAGACGGCGGGGAAGAAGCCGGTCAAGAACGTCGACCTCTGGAAGCGCCTGCTCGCGGCCAAGGAGTCGCATGAGGTGCGGTTCGTCTGGGTCAAGGGCCACGCGGGCAACCCCTTGAACGAACGGTGCGACGAGCTCGCCACCACGGCAGCGGACATGGGCCCGCTTGAGGTGGACCGCGGGTTCGTTGAGGGCGCCGCGGACTAGCGGGCCCGAGACGGCATAGCGAGGGAGGTGCCCATGGGGATCTTCGATCGGTTCCGAGGAGGTCGGGCGGCCGGGGCCGCGGACGGCGCGTCGCCGCTGAGCGAAGCCGAGCGCCGTCTTCGCCATGAGCTTGCCGAGCGGGGAACCGGGGCGGTCCGGATCCGCCTCCTGTTCTCCGGTACGGTGCAGGGCGTGGGCTTCCGTTGGACGAATCAGGCCCTCGCCCGCGAGGCTGGGCTCACGGGGTGGGTGCGAAACCTCGATGACGGCTGTGTAGAGATGGAGCTCCAGGGGCCGGCGGCCGTGGCGGCGGCGCACCTGGAGGAGGTCCATCGGAGGTACGGACGCTTCGGCTACCGGGTGCTGGTGGATGCGTGGGACCTCATCCCGCTGCGCGACGAGGAGGAGTTCGCCGTCAGGATGTAGGGGCGCCCCCACCGGTCCTCCCGCGCCCGCCGCGTGAAAAGTGCGGGAAAATTATCAGATTTCTGCAGGTAGATGAGCACGCTCTCGGATGAGAATTGCTATAAGATGATCGCAATTACGGTGACGGTCAGGAGGACCCATGTCCAAAGCGCGCATCAAGCTCTGCCCGAAGTGCTCGGGCATCAAGCCCGGGAAGCTCATCGACGCCGGCATCGCCAAGGACGACATCTCGCGCGGCTGCTTCGGCCAGTGCCGGAAGAAGCACCCGGAGCTCGACGGCCGCGCCTACGTGCGCCTCGACGGGAAGCTCGTCTCGGCGGGGAGCAAGAAGAAACTTGTGAAGAAGGTGGCTGCCGCGCTTTCCGCGTGACGCCCCGAGCGCATGCCGGGACGCGCCCGGCGCGGACGGTGCGGCGCATGATCCTCCCGCGGGGACGCGCCTCGCGTGCTGGCGCGTCCCTTCGCGCGGACGCGCCGATCGCGCAGGCATGGGCGCCCGCACGGATGCGCCGCGCGCAAGGCGGGCCACCTCCGCCCGGCACCCGGGGGCCGCCCCGGGGCCCGCCGCGCTCCTGTGATCAGCCCCCGCACCCCTCCGGCCCCGCGCGTTGGCCCCTCTGAGCGGCGGATGTAATGGAGCGGTAACCGGTCGGTAACATCGGCGCCCGCTCATTGACGCTGCACGCCCGGTCATATACTCTAATTCCCGTAGTCAAATGGGTTTAGCCGATACGGATCAGAAAGGGGCCGACCATGCAGCTCACCGCCATGAACATGATGCGAATGCCGAGCTCTCGGCCTTACCACGCGATCCGTCCCCAGATGAGGGCGCATCGGTAGCATCAGGCGGGCCCTTCGCCTATCTGATGCGGTTCGGTCGGGAGACCCCTCCAACGACGTTTAACATTTCCGCATTTGACAGGCAAAGGAGCCAATCATGAGCACGTTCGTCAACAACCCCGAGCACACCTTCAAGTTCGATACCCTTCAGCTCCATGTGGGCCAGGAGGCCGCCGATCCCGCCACGGATGCCCGCGCGGTCCCCATCTACCAGACCACGAGCTACGTCTTCCGCAACTCCCAGCACGCCGCCGACCGTTTCGGCCTCGCCGACGCCGGCAACATCTACGGCCGCCTCACCAACTCCACCCAGGGCGTGCTCGAGGACCGCGTCGCCGCGCTCGAGGGCGGCGTGGCCGGCCTCGCCGTGGCCTCCGGCGCCGCGGCCATCACGCTCACCCTGCAGGCCCTCGCCCAGGCCGGTGACCACGTGGTCGCGCAGAAGACCATCTACGGCGGCACCTACAACCTGCTCGAGCACACGCTCTCCCAGTTCGGTGTCGAGACGACCTTCGTGAACGCTCACGACCTCGCGGAGCTCGAGGGCGCCATCCGCGAGAACACCAAGGCCATCTACCTCGAGACCCTCGGCAACCCCAACTCCGATATCCCCAACGTCGACGCCATCTCCGAGATCGCCCGGAAGCACGGGCTGCCGGTTGTCGTCGACAACACCTTCGGCACGCCCTACCTCTTCCGCCCGATCGAGCACGGGGCGAACATCGTGGTGCACTCCGCCACGAAGTTCATCGGCGGCCACGGCTCGAGCCTGGGCGGCATCATCGTCGACGGCGGCAACTTCGACTGGAAGGCGAGCGGCAAGTACCCGCTGATCGCTGATGCGAACCCGAGCTACCACGGGGTCTCCTTCGTGGACGCCGTGGGCGCCGCCGCCTTCGCCACCTATGTCCGCGCCATCCTCCTGCGCGATGAGGGCCCCTGCATCTCGCCCTTCAACGCCTGGATCCTCCTGCAGGGCCTGGAGACGCTCTCGCTCCGCCTCGACCGCCACGCTGCGAACACCAAGAAGGTCGTCGAGTACCTGGCCGGCAACCCGCACGTGGCGAAGGTCAACCACCCGAGCCTGGCCGACCACCCCGACCATGAGCTCTATGAGCGCTACTTCGCGAACGGCGGCGCCTCGATCTTCACCTTCGAGATCGCCGGCGGCCAGGAGGAGGCCTGGAAGTTCATCGACCACCTGCAGATCTTCTCCCTGCTCGCGAACGTCGCCGACGTGAAGAGCCTCGTCATCCACCCGGCCACGACGACTCACTCGCAGCTGACCGAGGCCGAGCTCGCCGACCAGGGCATCACCCCCTCGACGATCCGCCTCTCGATCGGCACTGAGGACGCGGATGACATCATCTGGGACCTCGACCAGGCCTTCAAGGCGCTCGAGGCCTAACGCCCGAACCCGCCCTCCTTGGCGGCCGCCGCCCCGCAGCGAACGCGACCGCCCGGCCCCTCCCGCTGGGCGGTCGCGTTCGCTTATCGGGGGCGCTCCGGCCCTCATGTGCTCGCGATGCCGCCGTGCGCGACGGCTGGGGCGCCCCGTGCCCCGCGGCGCCGTCCGCCGTCCGCGCCCCCTGCGCGACCGTTCGTCGAACGCGCCTCTCGGGTCCCGCAATCTGCTTGCGGATTCGCAGAATTGCGGCGAAAATGAACAATTCACCATCGGTGACCGGGCGGTATGTAGGGGGGATGTAAGCTCGCGGCCCACCTCGTTTACCTGATAAAATAGCCTGCAGCACGTTAGCCCCAACCCAACAGTTAGGAGAGACGTAGCAATGGCACACTTCAAACGTAGTCATATCGCCATTCCGTCAGCAACGCTCGCTATCGTCCTTGGCCTTTCCGGGACCCCGCTGGTAGCCTACGGCGCCACGAGCTCTGAGCTTCAGCAGCAGCTCGACAGCGCCTCAGAGAAGCTCAACTCGCTGTACGTCGCGGCCGAGCACGCCAACGACGACCTCGTCACCGTGCAGAACGAGCTCGACCAGACCAAGCAGAACATCGAGGACACCACGGCGAAGATCGACGAGACCAAGCAGAAGCTCGCCGACCTGCAGGACGACCTCCAGACGGTCGTCAGCGACCAGTACAAGGGCAGCGGCCTCAACCTGCTCACCCTGGTGCTGAGCTCGAGCGACTTCAACAGCTTCCTCTCGAACATGAAGAGCGCCACCAAGGTCGCTGAGTACCAGGAGGGCGTGATCTCCGAGTCCAAGGACCTCCGCGCCACCCTCGAGCAGCAGCAGGCCACGCTCAAGGAGGATGAGCAGAAGCAGGAGGCCCTCGTGGCCGACCAGCAGGCGAAGGCGAGCGCCGCGAACGCCGCGGCCGCCGAGGCCCAGTCCTACTACGACAGCCTGTCCGACGAGCTGAAGCAGCAGATCGCCGCCGAGCAGGAGGCCGCGCGCCAGAAGGCGATCGCCGAGGCCGAGGCCCAGGCCGCCCAGGCTGCCGCCGCCCAGGCCCAGAGCTCCCAGACCCAGACCGCGTCGAACGCGGGCTCGTCTGCCGGCACCACGCCCACCGCGCCCGCGGCGAGCACCGGCAACGGCTCCCGCAACACCGGCACCTCGAGCGGTTCCACGAGCTCCGGCTCCTCCTCCGGCTCGAGCTCCAGCAGCAGCTCGAGCGGATCCGGTTCCTCGAGCAGCTCGAGCGGATCCTCGAGCGGCAGCGCCTCGTCGAGCGCGGCGTCGCTCGTGGCCCGCGCCCAGTCCATCATCGGCTCCGGATACTCCTATTCGGGCTACCGCTGGACGGGTAGCACCTCGAGCTCCTACTTCACCTGCTCCGGCGTGATCGATTACGCCCTCGGCCTCAGGACGAACTCCAACAGCCCCGAGTCCCTCTACAGCAAGGTGAGCATCACCAGGGACGTGAGCAAGCTCAAGTACGGCGACCTCGTCTTCTTCAGCTACGGCTCCCGCGCCGTGGGCCATGTGGGCATCTACATCGGCAACGGCATGATGATCGATTCCATCCCCGGCGCCGGCGTTGGCTACCGCTCCCTGAGCTACATCGGCAACTTCATGGGCGGCGGCTCGATCGTCTAACAGGCGGTCCGCCATACGTTCGCATATGATCTGAACGGCGTCCTCGTGGGGCGCCGTTCGGTTCTCGGCAGGTTGAGTGAAAGGCGGCGCGGTGAAGGCGCGGATTCAGAAGACCAACGCGATGCGGGCGCTCGAGCGCGCGGGCGTCCCCTTTGAGGTGCTCACCTACGAGGTGAACGAGGACGACCTCTCGGGCATCCACGTCTCGGAGCAGCTCGGTGAGGATCCCGAGCAGGGGTTCAAGACCCTCGTCACCGTCTCGCCCGCAGGCGAGCACGTGGTCTGCTGCATCCCCGTCGCCCTCGAGCTCGATCTCAAGGCGGTCGCCCGCGCGGCCGGCCAGAAGTCGCTTGCGATGCTCCATGTGCGCGACCTCCTGCCGACGACCGGGTACATGCGCGGCGGATGCTCGCCGGTGGGCATGAAGCGGAGCTTCCCGACCTTCATCGACGCCTCGTGCGAGCGCTGGGGCCAGATCTTCATCTCAGGGGGGAAGCGCGGGATCCAGCTCAAGCTCGCCCCGCGCGACCTGATCGCCCACACCGGCGCCCGCGTCGCCGACATCTGCAGGAAGGGGTAGGGGAGATGGCCGATTCCAAGGAGGGCCGCCCGCGCGGCGCGCATTTCGCGAGCAGCCGACCCGCACCCGCAGCACCCGCCCCGCGCCCTGACGCCGCGGCCCCCGGCCCGCGTCCGGAGCGGCCGGCCGCCCCGGTGCCCGGTCCGGGCCAGAGCCGGGCCGCCTCACCCGATGAGACGACGGCCTTCCTGATCGCCGCTGGCATCGAGCCCGGCGCGCTCCCGAGCGAGCGCCGCTTCCCGCTCGCCGCGCCCGATGAGACGGCCGCCTTCATCCTCGCGGCGGATGCCGTCCGACCCGAGGCCCTCGCCGCCACCGCCCCGGCCCCCGCGCCGGACGTGACGGCCTCCGTGGCGGCGCTGCCCTCCGACGCCCCCGTCCCCCGGGCACAGTCCGCCGCCGCCCCCGCTGCGGGCGATGACGCCGACCGCGAGGCCCAGGTGGGCCGCTCGGCCGCGCTCATGAGCGTGCTCGTCATCATCTCGCGCATCACGGGCTTCTTCCGCACCATCGCGCAGGCCTACGGCATGGGGGCGACCCTCGGCGTCGCCTCGGCGTTCACGGTGGCCAACGGCATGCCCAACCAGCTCTACGAGCTCGTCATGGGCGGCATGCTCGTGACGGCCTTCCTCCCCGTCTACGTGTCCGCCAAGAAGGCCGCGGGCAAGGAGGGGGCGAGCGCCTACGCCTCGAACCTGATCTCGCTCGTGACCATCCTCATGGTGGGGCTCACGGTCCTCTCGCTCATCTTCGCCGGGCCCATCATCTACTCCCAGTCCTTTGGGGCCTCCGAGGGCTTCGACTTCGACCTTGCCGTCTACTTCTTCCGTTACTTCGCGATCTGCATTGTCTTCTACGCGCTCTCCTCGGTGATCTCGAGCGTGCTGAACGCCGAGCGCGACTACCTCTGGAGCACGCTCGCTCCGGTGGCGAACAACATCGTCACCGCGGCGGCCTTCCTGCTCTACGGCGTCCTCGTGTCGATGGGCCAGCCTGAGGCGGCCATCCTCGTGCTCGCCATCGGGAACCCCCTGAGCGTCCTCATCCAGGTCCTCGTCCAGGTCCCCTCGCTCAGGCGCCACGGCATCCGCCTTCGTCTGCGCGTCGACATCCACGACCCGCGCATCCGCGAGACCCTCTCCATCGGCATCCCCACGCTGATCGTGACCGTGGTCTCCTTCGCCACGAACTCGGTGCAGAGCGCGACCTCGCTGCAGGTCGATCCCAACGGCGCCGTCATCACCTACTACGCGCGCGTGTGGTACATCCTGCCCTACGCGGTCCTCGCGGTCCCCGTGACCGTCGCCATGTTCACGGAGCTCTCCGTCTACGTGGCCGACGGCCGGATGCAGCGCTTCATCGACGGCGTCGCGAGCGGCTGCGGCAAGATCCTCTTCATGCTCACGCCGTTCGCCATGTACCTCATGGTCTTCGCCCGCGCCCTCTCGTACATGCTCGGGAGTTCGCGGATGCCCGAGGGGACCGCGGAGAGCCTCGCGGTCTACCTCATCTGGCTCTCCATCTCGCTGCCTGGCTACGGGGTCTGCACCTACCTGCAGAAGGCCTGCTCGTCCCTGCGCAAGATGCGGATCTTCGCGCTCGCCGAGTGCATCGCGGGCGCCCTCCAGATCGCGATCTGCCTCATCTTCACGCCGATCTTCGGCCTGAACATCGTCGGCTTCAGCTCCACCTTCTTCTTCATCGCGATCGACGCGGTGACGCTTCTCATCATCAGGCGCGACCTGGGCTCCATCGGCGGCCGGAAGATCCTCGCCTCGCTCGCGAAGTCCCTCGTTTTCGGCGGTCTCGGCGCGGCGGTGGGCTGGGCGGCGCTCTTCGGCCTCGAGCACCTCGTCGCTCCGCTCTCGGGCGGTACCTTCCAGGCGATCGCCTACGCGGTCGCAGCCGGCCTGCCCGCCGTCGCCGTCACCTTCGGGCTCGCGCTCGCGATGAGGGTCCCCGAGGCCTCCTTCATCGCGTCGGCGCTGCGCCTCAAGCGCCCTGGCGCCCCGCGCGCCTGATCCGGATTCCGTCCCAACGGAGGCAGCATGAAACGAACCCCCGCAGAGAACCGCCTGGCGCGAGCCTTGGCGAGCCGCACGAAGACCACCTCGTCCGATTGGTTCCCGGTCTTCAAGGCCCGCTACGGCATGCAGGTCGCCTTCGAGACCGTGCGCGACGAGATCGGGGAGGGGAGTGTCTCGACCCAGCTCCTCACCTGCTGCACGGCCGTCGCCCCGATCCTCGTCGCGGGGCTCGTCCCGCGCTACGAGGAGATCTCGGCCGAGACCGCCTCGATCGACCCCATGTGGTGGGTCCCCGCCGCGCCGATCCGCGCCCTTGTGATCCAGCACACCTACGGCCTCATCGACGAGGCGTCCGCTCGCGTGCTCGTCGAGTGCGCGCACGCCTCGGGGATCGTCGTCGTCGAGGACAGCGCCCATTGCGCCGGCCGCCTCGCGCGCGACGCCCAGGGCCGCCCGCTCGCCGACGTGAGCGTCCACTCCTTCGGGATCGAGAAGATGCTGCCCTCGCAGTTCGGCGGCGCCGTCTGGGTGAATCCCAAGAGCCCGTTTCCCGCCTTCTCCGCCGAGCTCGCGCGCCGTCTGAGCGGTCTGCCCGTCATGGGCCGCCGGCTCGACGCGCTCTGCCGCTCCTACCTGAACGAGCTGCGGGCCCTCATGCATCTGCCGGGCGGCCTGCGCCGCGCCCTCTGGGACGTCTTACCGCGCTGGGGCCTCTTCGAGCCCGCCGTGACCGCCGTGGAGCGCGCCGGCGGCCTCGGCCACGAGGCGCTCCGGCCCTCGCCGGCCGTCTGCGACCGTGCGCTCGCCGCCCTCGAGGGCCTTGATGAGCTCGAGCGCACCCACGCGGTCGCGGTCGAGACGTACCGCCGCGAGCTCGCGGATGTGCCGGGGCTCACCCCCGTGGGCGCGTCCGTGCCCGCGGGCCAGCCGCTCCTGCGCTTCCCCGTGCTCGCCGCCGACACGGACACGGCGGACCGCATCACCCAGGCGGTCTGCGAGGCGGGCTTCTACACCACGGCGTGGTACCGGCCGGAGCTCACCCCCGGCGTGACCGATCAGGCGGCCTACGGCGTGCCCGGCCCCGAGGACCGCGGGCGCCTCGCGGTCACGGATGACTTCATCGCCCGGGTGGCGACCCTGCCCGCGGGCGTCACGGCCGAGGAGGCCTCCCGCATCGCCGCCGTCGTGCGCGACGTGGTCACTTCGTAGAGGCCACGGGCGGCGCGCGGCGGTGCCGTACAATGGTTCAGCATCAAGCCCGCAGAGAGGGGATTTCGGCATGCAGGTGAACATGCTCACGGATCAGGAGTACGAGCGCGCGCTCGCGAGCTTCGGCGGTGACGCCCCCATCGAGCAGCTTCCCGTCTGGCAGCGCTTCGAGGCCACGATCCCCGGGCGCACCCCCTGGGGCCAGGTGGGTATCGAAGAGGGCGGCGAGCTCGTGGCCGTGGTCGCCTTCGTGGAGTTCGAGACCCACGGCTACCGCTTTCTCCGCGCCCGCCACGCGCCCGTCTGGCGCCACGAACCCTCGGCCGCCGAGGAGCGCGCGGCACTCGAGGCACTTGCTGCCTTCGTGCGCTCCAGGGACCGCCGCCAGGTGTTCCTCCGCCTCGCCGTGCGCGAGGAGTCCGACCTCACGCGCCCCTGCCTCTCCACCCTGCCCTACGACGCCACCGTCGTGATCGACGTGACGGGCACCGAGGAGGACATCCTCGCCCGCATGAAGCCCCGCGGCCGCCGCGACGTGCGGAAGGCCCTGCGCGAGTGCGAGCTCTCCTTCGCCGACGAGACGGCGCTCGCCGCGGAGGACTTCGGCCCCTACTACGAGGTCATGCTCGAGACGGCCGCCCGCGACGGCTTCAGCGCCTCGCCGGCCTCACTCTACCGCGACATGCTGCGCATCCTCGGGCCCGATCACTGCCGGCTCTTCGCCGGCCGCGATGGGGACGAGGTCATCACCTGGACCATCGCGACCATCTCGGGCAGGCACGCCACGCGCTACTACGGCGCCTCGAGAACGGGCTCCGCCCGCGCCCTCGCCACCGACCGGCTCATCTTCTTCGAGTGCTGCGAGCTCGGCCGCGCCGGCATCGTCGAGTACGACCAGATGGGGATCGGCAGCGACTTCGCACCGAGCATGCTGAGCCTCAACACGTTCAAGACCAAGTTCGCCAAGGACGGCGTGCGCGCGGTCGCGCCCGACCGCGACGTGCCCGTCAAGCGCGCGTTCTACGGGGCCCTCGTCCGCGCCAAGCGGCTGCGTGACGGGCTCCGCTCATCCAAGAAGGAGGCGTGAGACGCCCATGACCGATTCGCTGCCCCTCCTCACCGAGGCGGAGATCCCCGCGCGCCTCGTGCCGATCGTGCTCGGCGGGGAGATCTTCTCCTACTCGCTCGCGCGCTGCATGCACGAGGCCTACGGCATCCGCACGACGGTGCTCTCCGCCGTCGACGTGAAGGCGACCTCCTCGAGCCGCTTCATCGACTACCGCATCTGCCCTGAGATGGGGGAGGGCGAGGAGGCGATCCTCGGGCTGCTCACCCGCCTCGGATCCGAGCTCGCGGCCGCGGGGAAGGTGGCGCTCGTCATCGGCAGCGCCGACTGGCACGCGCGCCTCCTCTCCGAGAACAAGGGGTACCTCTCGGAGTGGTTCGTCGTCCCCTACAACGATTTCCCGCTCCTCGACGAGATCACGCAGAAGGAGCGGTTCTACGAGCTCTGCGAGGAGCTGGGAATCGACTACCCCCGCACCTGGACCTTCGATTGCGCGGACGGGTCGGTTGAGATCGACGCCGAGGCCTTCACCTACCCGCTCATCGCGAAGCCCTCGCATTCGGCTAGCTACGACCTCCTGCGGTTCCCGGGCAAGGAGAAGGTCTACGAGGTGGCGGACGCGCCCGCGCTCAGGCGCGTCTTCGACCTGCTCCGCGGCGCGGGGTACGCGCACGAGCTCGTGGTGCAGGACTTCATCCCCGGCGATGACGACGCGATCCGCTCGCTCACCACGTTCTCCGACGCCGCGGGCGAGGTGCGCGTGGTCTCCGGCGGCCGCGTGGTCGTGCAGGACCACTCGCCCCAGCTCATCGGCAACCCGCTCTGCATCCTCTCCGAGCGCGTGGAGCGCATCATCGAGGACGCGAAGCGCTTCGTGCGGCGGACGGGGTACCGCGGCTTCGCGAACTTCGACATCAAGTACGACGAGCGCGACGGCGGCTACAAGTTCTTCGAGGTCAACACCAGGCCCGGACGGAACACCTACTACATGGCGCTCGGCGGGGCGAACATCGCCCGCCTGCTCGTGGACGAGTACGTTCTCGGGCGTGAGATCCCCTACCAAGAGGCCTACGAGCCCTTCCTGTACTCCTGCGTGCCCGCGCAGGTGATCCGGAAGACGGTCTCGAACGAGGGGCTCCGCGATGAGGTTCTTGGGCTCTACGCGGCTGGGAAGGCGAGCTTCCCCTACGACTACGCGCCCGACACGCTCAAACACAAGCTGCTCGCGCGCGCCGTGTACCTGAATCAGATCAAGAAGTTCAAGCGCTACGTGTGGGATCGGGCCTAAGGCGCGCGAGGCGGGCGCCGCGATGATCGGGAAGGGGATCGATGGCTGACGAGGAGCCGAGAAAGCTCGGCCCCGGGGGACTCCCCGGCGGGTCGCTCCCGGTGGCGCCGTTCTCCACGGCGGCCGCGGCCGCCCATGTGAGCGCTGCCGGCGCGGACGGCCTACCGAGCCTCGCCGAGCAGGTCGCGCGCGTTCCCACCGATCCGGGCTGCTACCTCTGGCGCGATGCGGCCGGCGAGGTCATCTACGTGGGCAAGGCTAAGAACCTGCGCGCCCGCATGAGGCAGTACGTGACGCTCGCCGACGACCGCGAGAAGATCCCCCTCATGATGCAGGTGGTCGCGAGCTTCGACTACCTCGTGGTCGACACCGAGCACGAGGCGCTCGTGCTTGAGCGGAACCTCATCGCGCAGTACCACCCCTATTTCAACGTGGACTTCAAGGACGATAAGTCCTACCCGTTCATCGCGATCACCAAGGGGGACCTCTTCCCGGCCATCAAGTACACGCGCGAGCGGCACCGGCCGGGCACGCGCTACTTCGGCCCCTACACCGACTCCCGGGCCGCGCGCGACACGATCGACACGCTCCGCAAGGTCATCCCCATCTGCTCCGCCACCTGCGCGGAGTGGCGCGGCGTGCGCCGCCTCGTCGAGAAGCGCCCGGAGGATGCCGACGTGATCGGGCTCATCTGCGCGCAGAAGGGGCGGCCCTGCTTCGATTACCACGTGGGCCGCGGGCCCGGCGTCTGCGCGGGCGCGGTGACGCCCGAGGAGTACCGGGCGAGCGTGCGACGGGTGGAGCGCTTCCTCTCAGGACATCGCAGCGAGGTCGTGCGGGAGCTCCGCGACGATATGGCCGCCGCCGCCGACGACCTCGACTTCGAGCGGGCGGGGCGCATCAAGCGCCGCCTCGAGGTGATCTCGGGCCTCGATGACCGCCAGCAGGTGGTCTTCCCCTCGAGCGTGGACATCGACCTCATCGGGTTCTACCGCGAGGAGACGATCGCCGGCGCCTGTGTGTTCTGCGTCCGCGAGGGGCGCACGGTGAGGAGCAGCGAGTTCATTCTGAACAAGGGGCTCGACGTGAGCCCCGAGGAGCTGACCGAGGGCTTCCTCAAGCGCTACTACGACGAGACGGCCGACATCCCCGCCGAGGTGGACGTGGCGGTGGAGCTTCCCGATGCCGATTTGCTGGGTGAGTGGCTGACCTCGAAGCGCGGGCGCGTGGCGCGGGTGCACCGGCCCCAGCGCGGGGAGAAGCGCCATCTGCTCGATACCTGCGAGCGCAACGCCCGGCACGCCCTCATGCGCTACATGATGCGGACGGGGTATGCCGACGACCGCACGAACCAGGCGCTCCTGCAGCTCGAGAGCGCGCTCGCGCTGCCCGCGCCGCCGATGCGCATCGAGTGCTTCGATATCTCGACCCTGCACGGGAGCTTCACCGTGGCCTCGATGGTGGTCTTCACCAACGGGCGCGCGGACAAGGGCCAGTACCGTCGGTTCAAGATCCGCGCCGAGCTGACCGAAGCGAACGACTTCGTCTCGATGCAGGAGGTGCTCGGCCGGCGCTACGCGCCCGAGCGGATGGCCGACGAGCGCTTCGGGAGCAAGCCCGACCTCCTCGTGGTGGACGGCGGCAAGCCGCAGCTGACGGCGGCCCTCTCGCAGCTCGAGGCGCTGGGTCTCGACATCCCCGTCTGCGGCCTCGCGAAGAGCGACGAGGAGGTCTTCGTGCCCTGGGATGACACGCCGGTCGTGCTCCCCACGGGGTCGGCGTCGCTCTACCTCATCAAGCAGGTGCGAGACGAGTCGCACCGCTTCGCGATCACCTTCCATCGCGAGCTCCGTGACAAGGCCATGACGGTCTCGGTGCTCGACGAGGTGCCGGGCGTGGGCCCGACGCGCAAGAAGGCGATCATGCGGCATTTCGGTTCGATGAAGCGACTGCGCGCGGCGAGCGCGGAGGAGATCGCCCAGGTGCGCGGCGTGCCGGCGGACGTGGCGCAGGCCGTGTTCGACATGCTGCGTGCGTGACGGCGCGGACCACGGGAGTGCGGCCGGGGTTGCTGGGCGTTCGTGGCGGCTGTTTCGTGTGGGAGCGCGCTGGGCGCGGGCGATCGCCGCAGGGGCCTGGTGCTGCGCAGCGCCGGCGCGCTTGTCTTCGACGGGAAAGAGTGACCGTTGGCCGATTTGCGCAACCAAACTGACGCGCATGCGACGTGGTAGGGTGTACCGTTGCAACGGACGATTGGCCAGGGTGGGATGTCGGTTGAAAGGCGGCAAAGCACGAGAGCCCCATGCGGGGCTCTCATCTGAAGTCAAAATGCCATCTACATGGCGCCCGAGGGCAAGTGTGGCTAAAGCCGTATTTTGACTTGCAGTAACGTCCTGACTGGCATCAAGACAATTGCAGGGTATCACATCCGACGAAGGGTGCAAGCATGAAGTTGAGGGAGCTTGACGAGTATAGCATCGGGTTCGATCTTGGAACCGGTTCGGTGGGTTGGGCGGTCATCACGCCCGATGGGGAGCTTCCTCGTTGGAAAGGGAGGCCGGTGTGGGGGAGCCGCGTGTTCCCAACCGCCGCCACCGCTGCTGACACGCGGCTCAAGCGCGGTCAACGGCGTCGCTATGTTCGTCGTCGCTGGAGGCTGAACATCCTCCAGGAGCTCTTCCTAGACGAGATCAAGAAGGTTGATGCAGGGTTTTTCGATCGCCTCAACCAGTCGCGCCTGCTGCCCAGCGACCGTGGTTTCCACTCCCCGCTGTTCAACGGCTCGGATCTGAGTGAAAAGGAGTACTACAAGCGCTTCCCCACCATGTCGCATCTTCGCGCTTGGCTCATGAACACCGATGGCAAGGCGGATATTCGCCTTGTTTACCTCGCATTTCACAATATCGTGAAGCACCGTGGCAACTTTCTTCAGCAGGACAACAAACGGCTGAGCGCCCGCACCGTGAACATTGATGATGCCATCAACAGGCTGGCCGAGGAGCTCGCACTGCGCGGTGAGAGTATCGAATGCGCCGTCGCAGTCGACGTTCCCGCGGCCGCGGGCGCCTTCAAGGAGGGAGAGCGCAAGCGAGCTGCCATAGCCAGCGGGGTTCAGGAGAGTATTCGAATCGAGGCGTCTGAGTTCAAGTCTACGGCACGGGTCCTGGGCCGTGCCCTCGTGGGCTACAAGGTCGATTTCTCCAAGATGCTCATGCTCGAAGGTGTCGGACTCGGTTCAGCGTCGCTGAGCGACGATGACAAGGTGGAGGAGATCCTGTCGGCAGTACCCGATGATTGCCTGCCCCTGTTCAACGCTATATACGAGGTATACAGCGCGTACATTCTTATGGGCATCTTGCGTCTGAGCGAAGGCGAGCTGCAGACAGGCTCCGTTGCCGGCATGGACGGGCAGACGCTGTCGTTTTGCCAGGTGCGCGAGTATGAGAAGTACGGCAAGGACCTGGCGACGCTCAAGAGCCTTGTGAACGCCTATGCCCCGCGCGAATACGACAGCTTTTTCAGAGGGGAGCTCTATCCGGGGACCAGGCTCTATAACAAGCAGACTGCAAAGGGTTATACCAGGTACAATGCGGTTCACAAAACCGATTATGAGAACTTTGCCAAAGATGTCGCAAAGCTGTTCGAGGGGACGGGGGCTCAAGAAGACGAACGCTACCGTGACATGATGCAGGAGTTCGAAGAGCGCCGGTTTCTCCGCCGGCAGAAGACGGGGGATAACGGCAGCATCCCTTATCAACTGCATCTCGAGGAGATGAACGCGATCATCGAGAACCAGGGCAGGCACCATCCGTTCTTGCTCGATGTGCGCGATAAGCTCACGTCGCTCGTAACGTTTCGCATCCCCTACTATGTGGGGCCGCTGGCAAAGGCCAACGCCGCCCTCGATGCAAAGGGCTCCCGTCGTTTTTCGTGGGCTGAGCGCCTTCCCGGTAAAGAGCACGAGCCGATCAGGCCCTGGAATTGGGACCAGGTCATCGATAAGAACCGTGCTGCCCACGACTTCATCATGCGCATGACAAATGATTGCACGTATTTGTTCGACGAACCCGTCCTCCCGCGATGCTCTCTGCTCTATGAGGAGTTCTGCGTCCTCAATGAGCTGAACGGTGCCTGGTTCGTGGAGGACGGCGACACCAAGCGAAGGTTCAACTCATTCGATGACCGCTACGGCATCGTCGAAGAGCTATTCAAGAACAAGCGGAAGGTCAAGTTCACAGACGTCGCAAATTGGCTGCAGCGCAATGGGAGCGCGGGCCCGCACGTTCGCGTTGGCGGTGGCCAGGGAGAGGCTGGCTTCGAGAGCAGCCTGACGTCGTATCGCTTCTTCTGCAAAGACGTGTTTCACGTTGATGAGCTCGACGAGGCATGGGTTCCCATGATCGAGGACATCATCCTCTGGAACACGCTCTTTGAGGACCGGAAGATTTTGAAGGAGGAGCTGGAGAGGAATTACGGAGACCGTCTTACGCCGGAGCAGATCAAGACAATCTGCAAGAAGCGCTTCACCGGATGGGGCAAGCTCTCGAAGAAATTTCTACAGGGTTTGAAGGCAAAGACGGACAACGGCCCTAAATCCATCATGGATGTGCTGCGCGAGGGCGGGCAGATGGCGTCGGGTAGGATGCGCGCCATGGTTTTGATGGAGGTTCTCCATGACGATGGCCTGGGTTTCCAGGAATTGATTGAGCGGGAGAACCTGTCAAAGCTTCCTGCGACAGGAGAGCTGCAGGTCGAGGATCTGCCCGGGTCTCCGTCGGTTCGCAGGACCGTCAACCAGGCGATGAGGATCCTTGATGAAATCACGCGGATCGTGGGTAAGCCGCCCGTGAACGTCTTCGTTGAGGTGACGAGGGACGAGGGGGACAAAAGAAGGACGACACGTCGTTATGACCAGGTGAAAAAAGCGGTTATGGCTTTGGGGACAGAGTACGGGGAGCTGAAGCGGGAGCTTAAAGACCGGGAACCGAAGGCATTCGATGACGAGAGGCTCATGCTGTACTTCTTGCAGGGAGGCAAGTGCCTCTATTCGGGTACGGCGCTCGATATCAACCTTCTTTCTGAATACGAGGTTGACCACATCATCCCCCAGGCATACATCAAGGACGACAGCCTGGAGAACAAGGCGCTCGTTCTATCGAAATACAACCAGGCGAAAACAGATCACCTGCTCATTAGCCCCGCGATCAGACAATCCCAGTGCGTGCGTTGGGCCGAGCTTCGCCGTGCCGGAATGATGGGGGAGAAAAAATATAACAACCTGATGCGCTCGGAGATAAGCGATAAAAAGATGAAGGGCTTCATCGCGCGGCAGCTTGTCGAGACGAGCCAGAGCATCAAGCTGTTCCAGATGATGATCCAGAACCATTATCCCGATTGTCGCATCGTACCTGTGCGCGCACGGCTCTCGAGCGAGCTACGCGAGGTCAAGGACTAT
>JAXEGS010000024.1:0-12475 GCA_034102905.1 Collinsella sp.
CTTGTACTTGTCGAGGCCGGAGAAGGAGTACTTCCACGCGCCGTCGGCATCGGCCTTGACCGTGGCCTCCTTACCCGTCTCCTTGCCGTCGGCGAGGAGCTTCACCGTGATCGACTCAGGGCGCTTGCCGTCCTGGTTGTCAGCGTCAGCCCAGGTCTTGGTGCCGGACACCGTGACCTTCTCGGGGGTGTGGGTGTTCGTGATCGTGAAGCCGTCGGCCATCGAGCCCGTGACCTCGGCCTCGTACCCTGCCGGGACACTGGTCTCAGCGACCGTGTAGGAGATCTCGCCCTTATCGTCGTGGGTCAGCAGGCCGGCGAACTCGCCCTTCCAGCTGTTGCCCGCGTTCAGCGTGAGCGTCTTCCCAGAAACGTCGGCGCCATTCGCCTTCAGCTGCACGGTCACCGAATCGGGACGCTTGCCGTCCTGGTTTTCCGCGTCGCTCCACTCCTTGGTCACCTTGACCGTGACCTTCGAGCGCTTGTTGGTGATCTTGTATCCGGCGGAGTCGCTGCCGCTCACCGTGGCCTTGTAGCCCGTGGGCACCGAGGCCTCCTCGACCGTGTACTCGATCGCCTGGTTCGTAGCGGCGTCATTGATCGGAAGGTTCTCAAACACGCCCTTCCAGGTCCCGGCCGCGCTGAGCGTCAGGTTGCCCACGGCCTTGCCGTCGATGTCCTTCGCCGCCTTGCCGTTGGCCAGGAGCTTGACGCTGACCTCGGACACCGTGGTCGCGGTCTGGTCGCCGGCGCCGTTGTTCTCATCCCAGATTTTCTCAACCTGAACCGCGCGCGGACGCGACAGGCCGGCGTTCAGCACGACGCCGCCCGCCAGGCTCGCGGTCACCGGCTCAGACACAGCCTTCTGTGCAACCGCAGTCCCCGTCAGCTTCACATCGCCCTTCTCCGTGACCGGGGAGAAGCGCGTGTACGGGTTCGCCGCGCCCTCGCCCTGGTCGGTCTTGGGCGGGGCGGGGTTGTAGACCGTCACGGTGTATTTCTTGCCCAGGGGATCCCGGTCGCCCGGGATAAGGCCCTGGAACTTGTAGGTGCCGTCCTCGCCGGTGCGAACCGTCTCGACCAGATCGCCGCGCTCATCCCTGAGCTCGACCACCGCGTTGGGGATCGCCTGCTCGAGGTCCTCGCCCTGATCGTCCTTGTCGATGACGCTGTCGTTATCGATGTCGTACCAGACCTTGCCCGTGATGACACCCGGCTCAATGACCATGGCGACCGGCTGCCCGAAGCGGTAGCCCTTGCCGGAGCCGAGGTCACGCAGGTAGGCAGGGGCCATGACATCGAGGGGGTTCTTCTCCGCGACCTCGGGGGCGACGTCGCCGACCCTCATGTTGAACAGGAAGGTCTGCGCCTCCTTGGGCTGGATCTGCGCGTCATCGGGGGAGCTGATCCGGACGAAGTTCACCCTCGCCCAGTCCTCTGCCGTCCAGGATGCCGTATCGGCCTCGTCCGTCCAGTCGAAACCGTCCCACTTGAGCGCCTGGCTCGTGGGCTCGGCATCCCGCGCGTAGGAAACTGTGTAGCCCGCCGGGAGCTCGCTCTTGATTCCGCCGTTCAGGTTCATGGTGAACTCGAAGGCCTTCTTCGTGGGCTGCACCGACTGGCCCCAGTTCTGCCCCTCCTTCGGCACCGGCCAGTAGATCGTGAGGCCGTTCGCCGCCGTCTGCGTGGGGTTGGTGGCGATCAAGCGGTAGTCGACCGTGGACTCCGCACCGATCTCGGTGCGCTTCTGCCCGTCGTAGGTCACATAGCGCGAATCGGGCTGGGTCGCCATCTTCGCGGCGGACTGCACGACGACGTCGGTCGGCGACTTGGGCTCGATGGCGCCGACCGGACGGCCAAAGAGGTCGTCGGTCGAGCCGTTGCCGTTGAGGTCCCACCTGTCGGTGGTCATGCCCCCACCGTGGACAAGCTCTTCCTTCGTGTCCGTGTCGAACTCATACCAAACGATGCCCTCGTCGGCCTTCCAGCCGCTAGCGAGGCCCCCCGGAGGGCCGACGTAGCGTGCCTCATCCTTCGCAGGGTCAGAGGTGTAGGAAATCTTGAGGGCGATGTCGCCGTCGTAGGCCCAGTATCCGACGTTCGTCGTGTACGGGATGGCCTTTGCCGCCTCGTACCAGTAGAACTGCGCACCACCCGTGCGCATCGTGTACTTGTCCTTCTGATTCGTGATCTTCGTCAGGTCGAGCTTGTAGACCCGTGCTTTGGGATAGGCCTCTTTAAGCGTGTCGGAGGGCGCGACCTCGTACACGTCAGGTTGAGGGCTGTACTCAATGCCGTACTTGTTCTCCATCCAGGCTTGCTTTGCTCCGACCGCGCGCGAGTACAGCTTGAAGGACATATCCGAACCGAACGGGCTGATGACGTAGATAGCGTTGAGCGTCTGGGCACCTGTCGAGGACCCGTTCCAGGTTGGCTCGAAGTAGCTGAAAGTCCTATCAGCCTGCTGCTCGCCAATCACCGGATCGATCAGACCGTCATGCCACCCGTAGTTCCCGGAGTTATGGCCTTCGATATAGCTCTTGCCGGTGAATCCCGTGAAGGTATCGCCGATGGTCACATGGTCCTTCGAACGACCCGCGTACTTATTGTTCTCGGCGACGCCGTCGCCGTCCCAGTCCCAGACGTCCTGATTACGGTTGTTGAACTCCGGCTCCTCATCACCCGTGTTCTCAATGCGGATACGGGTCTTGAACAACGTGGGATCGTCTCCCCACTTGCCCTTCTCGATGACCGTGTTGTTCCGCACGACACCGAAATACGGCAGCGTGGCATCGGGTTGATTGAAGTCTTCCTTGCCGGAACCGTCGTTTGTGCCGGTGCCGCTCCTATAGCTGATGAACGAGGTCTTAGCCGGAATCGTGTCGATCTTGTACTCGATGTGCTTGAGATACACGCCCTCGTGGGCGCCGTCTCCGAGCACCGTCTGCACACGGAAACGCTGAGGCGGGTTGTCATACGGATAGGTTGTGGTCGCATTCGTGTTCGAGTCCCACAGCGTCACCTTGAAGTCGGTGACCTTGGTGGCTTCCGCGCCCGCGTAGTCACGCGAGAGGAAGGGCAGGGCCTGCGCCGTCACGCCACCGACGCCCGTGTTGTTGACGTCGTAGTCGATGATGATCGTCTTGGCCCGCGAGTTGCCGGTGCCGCGGTTTCCGACGGTGAAGTATCCGAGGGTGCGCTCCTGGGTGTGCTCGAAGCCGGGGGCGCCCATGTAGACGTTGTTGTCGGCGATATAGCCCTCCCACAGGGGCCAATCAGCCTCACGGCTCGGCCGGTACATCTGCGTGTTGACATAGACGTCCTCGGTCGGCTCAACGATCTCGTAATTCACCGAGCTGAGCTTCTTGGCGTCGTAGGGCAGGTAGGAGGACTCGCCGTAGGGATTGTGCAGCTTGACGCCCACATCGATCTGCTCGATCGTCGCGATGGTGCCTGCAGGGAAGTTAGCAGCCGGGAAGCGCCACATCGGATTGAAGGCATTGTCCCCGTTCTCGAAGGTGACGAGCTTATTCTCCTTGCGCCACACATACAGCGTCTTATCTTCCGGAACGGTGTATGTGCTTCCATCGCTCTTGGTGAACTGCTCCCCCGCCTTGAGGGTTGTCAGATCGGCATCGGAGACATCGGTTTCCCCTTGCTTCACATACAAACCCAGGTACTCAGCCTTCGCGGGAACAAGAAGCGCGAAGAAATAATCATCGACCACAATCTGAGAGCGATCGTTTGTGCTGGCGATCCATTTGACAGTCTCTGTGGTTCCGCGAGGGCCATCGAAGCCAACCTCGATATTTCCCTGAGCGTTCACCTTGTTCCAGACATCATTCCGCCCAATGACGTTGAGAACACGCGGGTTCTTCAGCGACGTTGTGGTCGTGAGCTTCTCATTTGCCTGCGCGCCAGCCTCATCCACGTAGGACTGCTCAACCGTTACCCCCTCGGGAACAGTCAGGGCCCCGTCGAGATTTGACTGCAGCTGGATGGGGACCATGAACGTGACTTCCTGTGTGGTGTCCTGGAACTCATAGCTCAGGACACCGTCGTTCATGTTCGCACCATAGATAAAGGTCGGCTTCTTCGACGAATCAGCCTGCTTGCTCGGGATAGTCTGCCCGTTCTCTTTGAGCTCCTGGACCCAACCCTGAGTCTTATCGAGGTTGAACGCGTCGTCACGATAGCGGACTCCCGGCTTGAGCGTGATGTCGATGCGTTTCTCCGTTGCCACGGGGAACACGGCATGGATCCTGAGGTTCATAGCCTGACCGCGGTTCAGCTGAACGGTGGTCGAGGGGTCGCCGAGGTCCACAAGGGTGTTCCCGTTAGCCGTCAGCTCGGCCTCAACGACCGGCTCGATCGCGGCGGCGCTGCGATTCATCGCAGCTGGAGCCGCCTCGGGCTCAACTGCGGAATCCTCGGCGGCGTCCGTCGCCTTCTCCGTTGCAGGCTCCGAGGTATCCGCCGCGCTGTTCTCGTTGGCCGCGGGTTCCTCGGCCGCACCCTCCTGCCCGGACGAGGCGGCGCCCTCGTCTGCTGATGACGATGTATCCGTCTCCACCAGCGAGGGTACGTCGCTAGGAGTTACACCCCCCCTCAGCTCGTTTGCGAGCGCTTGGATCGGCGAACCCGACAGCGCCATTGAGAGTGCGAGCACCGCAGAGAGCGCCCTGTATCGCAGCTTCATGATCTCCGTGTCCCCTTCCGATTCTGCCCGGCCGCCATGCGGCGGCCTCCCCAACAGGCCTTTTGGTAACACTATATGTGACTGTGGCGGTCTTTTCTAGTGGAGTTTTTTATTGCTATATTCGATTGGATATAGTTGCGCAACCTTTATCTCGGTATTCGGCGCATACTTATGGTTTATCAACACCCGTTGTTTGGGTTGGTGCTCTCTTTGGAATCAAATACGTGGGGATGTCCGCTCGCTGCTGCAGGCGACGGCGCTCGCTACGTACCGAAATGCCGGCCGTGAACGATTCTCGCGTCCGAAATTGGCTGTTGTGAACGATTCGTTCATAGTTCGTATTTTGGTACGCGCGCTGACCTGCGGTTTTAACAAGCTTGGAGCTGCGAGGTGATTCAGGCCGTTCACAACTGGCATTTTGGTACGCGGCGGAGCAGGTGGCCGTGCGCCCCGGTACCGAGCGTGCGAAATACGGCGCAAGACGCGTAGCGTCGTCCCACAGGAAGGCGTCTCGCGCCGCCGTCCGCGGCGTGGCTCCTCCGATGCCTGGGCCGATGCGGGGGGGGCGCGATCAGGGCCTCTCCCCGCGACGCAGCTCCTCCGATGCCCCGGATCGGCGCGGATGAGCGCGATCCGAGTCTCCTCGCGTGAGACGTGACAAGCTGCACCCGCTCACCGGTGGGCCGATGCTTCCCTCATGCAAAAAAGGGCCGCGGACGGAATCGCTCCCGTCCGCGGCCCCTGCGAGGCGAATGACCTCAGCGCTACTGCGCGTCCTCCTGCTTACGGCGACGGAGGGCATAGGCGCCCGCCACCAGCGACACACCAGCAGCAGCCAGAACCGCCATGTACGTGCCAACAACGTCTCCGGTCTTGGGCAGGACCTTGCCCTTGGAGGTGGAGGTACCCTTCTTGTCACCGCCCTTGCCGGGCTTCTGGGGCTCGGCGGGCTTGCCGGGCTCCCCGGGCTTGCCGGGCTCGGACTTCTTGGCGTAGACGAACGTCACGGTCCGGTCGGCCTCGGTGAAGGCGCCCTCGGCGGGCGCGGAGCCCTCGAGCATCTCCTTAAACTCGTAGCCGTCGATCGACTTCTGGTCCGCCTTGTAGGTGTCGCCGACGTTGCCGGTCATGGTCACGGACTCGGCGATCTCGTTGCCCTGTTCGTCCACGTACTTCACGATGACCTTGCCGGTCTTCACGGGCTCGGCCTTCTTGGCGTACACGAACGTCACGGTCTGGGGCTCGGCCGAGAGGGTGCCCTCGGCGGGCGCGGAGCCCTCGAGCATCTGCTTGAACTCGTAGCCGTCGATCGTCTTCCGCTCCGCCTTGTAGGGCTCGCCGACGTTGCCCGTGAGGGTAGCGGACTCGGCGATCTCATTGCCCTGCTCGTCCACGTACTTGACGGTGACGTCGGCGGCCTTGACCGGGTTCTTTGTGTACACGTAGGTGACCGTCTGGCCGGCCTTGGTGAAGGCGCCCTCGGCGTTCGCCGGGGTGGTCTTCAACGTGTAACCCTCGATGTCCTTGGCCTTGGTGGAGTACGCCGCGCCCACGGCACCCGTGAGCGTCTCGGAGCCGGCGATCTCGTTGCCCTGCTCGTCCACGTATTTCACGGTGACGGTGCCAGCGGCGATCTTCACCGAGAGCTGGATCGTGGCGTCGTCGGTCGCGAGGGCGTCCTTGCCGTCGGCGAGCTGCTTCGCCGTCCAGTCGAAGACGAAGACCTCGCGCCTGCCGGAGGCCGACATCGCCACTGCGCCGAACTCGCCGGTCACGGTGCCCGTCGAGGTGAGGACGGTACCCGCGTCCAGGTCGCCCGCGATCTTGATGCCGGGGACGGTCACCTTGAGCTCGGTGCCCCCGTTCACGCCCGCGGCGTCCACCGCGGCCTTGAGCTTGGCGTAGGTGTCGAGCTTTGCGGCGTCCTTGAGGCCGAAGGTGATCGTGACCTTCTGACCCTCGCCCTTCACACCGGTGATCTCGAAGGTGTCGCCCAGGCCCTCAGCGGCCTTGGCCACGTCCTCCTTGGTGAGGTCCGCCGGAAGCGTCATGCCCTCGGGCACCGTCATCGTGGCGGTGAAGCCGAAGTTCTTCACGTCCACCTTGATCGAGCTGCCGTCGGGGTCGCCGAGGCGGCCCTCGATGGCGGCCATCTGCTGCTTGATCGCGTCGATCTTCACGAGGCCCGTGAGGTCGATGCTCGAGCCCACCGCCACCTCGGGCGTGGCCTCGTGCGTGGTGTCGGAGCCGGTGAGCATGTCGCCCGGGAGCTCCTGCGCGATCGACTGCGGGATCACGGCCGTGAAGCGGATGGAGGCGTCCCCACCGGCCACGGCGTCCTTGCCCTCGGCCCACTGCTCGCCCGTCCACGCGAAGGAGAAGGCCTTCGCGGTGCCTGCGGCGGAGGTGGCGATGGCCTTGAACCGACCGTCCACCGTGCCGCGGACCACGAGCTGCTGCCCGGCCTGGACGTCGTCGTTGACGGTCACGCCGGGGACGGTGACCTTGAGCCAGGTGCCGTTCTCGGCGCCGGCGGCGTCGACCGCGGCCTTGAGCTTGGCGTAGGTGTCGAGCTTTGCGGCGTCCTTGAGGCCGAAGGTGATCGTCACCTTCTGGCCCTCGGCCTTCGCCTCGGTGATCTCGAAGGTCTCCGCGAGGCCCTCGGGAACCACCGTGCCCGCGGAGATGTCCTCGGGCAGCGTCATGCCGTCCGGCACCGTGAGCGTGGCGGTGAAGCCGAAGTCCTTGACGTCGATGGCGATGGAGCTGCCGTCGGGGTTGCCGAACTGCTGCTCGATGGCCGCCATCTGCTGCTTGATGCCATCGATCTTGACCGCGCCCGTGAGGTCGAGCGTTCGGCCCGGGTACACGGCGTAGATGGACTGAGCCTCGGTGTCTCCGCCGGAGAGGATGTCCGCCGGGAGCGCGAGCTGCTGCGGGGCTACCGGGGTCTGAACGGTGAACGTGATGCGTGCGTCGTCGCCGGACGTGGTGGCGTCCTTGCCATCGGCCCACTGCGTGCCGTTCCAGCGGAACGAGAACGTCTTGGTGGTGCCAGCGGCGGAGGTGGCGTTCGCCTTGAAGAAGCCCTCGACGGTGCCCACGGTGGTGAGCTTCGCGTTGTCGGCCACGGTGTCGGCGATCTTCACGCCGGGCACCGTGATCTTGAGCCAGGAATTCTCGCCCTCGGTGACGCCGGACGCCTGCACGGCGGCCTTGAGCTTGGCGTAGGTGTCAAGCGAGGCGGCGTCCTTGAGGCCGAAGGTGATCGTCACCTTCTGGCCCTCGGCCTTCACGTCGGTGACCTCGAAGGTGTTCTTGAGCGTGTCCTCGCCCGTGATCGGATCCGTGGTGGTCACCTTGGCCTTGTCGAGGCCCTCGGGGAGGGACATGCCCTCAGGCAGGGTCATCGTGGCGGTGAAGCCGAAGCCCTTGATGTCCACGGCGATGGTGCTGCCGTCGGGGTTGCCGAACTGGTTCTCGATGGCCTCCATCTGCTGCTTGATGCCGTCGATCTTCACCGCACCCGTGAGGTCGATGCTCGTGCCGGCGAAGGCGGGGTAGGCCTCCTCGTGCTCGGTGTTGGCACCGGAGAGGATGTCCGACGGGAGGTCGAGACCCATGGGGTTCGGCGTGGCGAGCGTGAGCTGGATGGTGCTGAGGTCGGCGGCCGGCTTATCCTTGCCGTCCTCGATCTGCGCGCCCGTCCAGATGAAGGAGAAGTCCTTCTCGGTGCCGGCAGCCGAGGTGGCCACCGCGTCGAAGGTGCCGCTGACCGTGCCGACCGTGGTCAGCGTGGCGCCGTCTGCGACGTCCTCGTTCACGGTGATGCCCGGGACGGTGAGCTTCATGGTGTCGGCGAGCAGGTTCACGGCATCGTGCAGCTGCTTGTAGTCAGTGATGCCGTCCTTGAGCGCGAAGGTCACGGTGACGCTCTTGCCGTCGGCGGCGGGCGAGACCTCGCTCACGCTGAAGGTGTCCGCGAACCCGGTGGGGATCACCGTGTCCTTGGAGAGGTTCGCGGGGAGCGTCAGGCCGTCGGGCACCGTGAAGGTGGCCGTGAACGCGGAGGAGAGGTCGCTGAGCTTGATCGAGGTGAGGTCGGACGGGTTGCCGAACTGCGCCTCGATCGCGGCCATCTGCGTCTTCACCGTCTTGGCGTCGATCGTGCCGGTGAGGTTGATCTTGTCGCCCTGCTGCACGCCGGCGGGCGCGTTCTTGGTGGTGTCGAGGCCAACCTGCTTCTGCTGCTCCTCGGTGGCGTTCGCCGGCTGCACGTACACGAGCATGTCGGCGGGCAGCGAGGCCTCAAGCGGCTTCTTCACGAGTATGGTCTGCTGGATGGTGGTGTCGTCCTTGGCGCGGAAGTCCTTGCCGGCCGCGACCTGCGTGCCGTTCCAACTGATGTTGAAGCGGACCGCGTTATCGGACGTGGTGTTCGCAACCGAGGTGAACGTGCCCGTGACCACACCGGCGACGGTGAGCTCGTCACCGTTCTTCACGGCGTTGCCGTCCAGGCTGAACCCGGGGATCTCGAGCGTGATCTGATCGGCGATGGGGCTCGTGCCCGCCATGCGGAACGCGGCCTGCGTGCCCGTGGCTCCCACGGCGGCCTTGAGCTCCTCGTAGCTCGTGTAGGCCTTCTTGAGCCCGAAGGTCACTGTGACCTCCTGGCCGTTCACGGATGCGGACTGGACCTCGAAGAGGTCGCCGAGGCCGGTTGCCGTGACCTGGTCTGCCGCGAGGTCCTTCGGCGCGACGACGCCGGCGGGCAGCGTCAGCGTGGCGGTGAAGGTGGACGCGGTGCCCGTGAGCTTGATGTCGGCGGGCTTGGCGTTCGGGAAACGGCCCTCGATGGCCGTCATCTGCTGCTTGATGGTAGAGACATCCACCGCGCCGGTGAGGCTGAACGTCTTGCCGGCGACCGCCTCGGCCTTGAGGGCGGAAGTGCTGTCCTTCTGACCGGGCTCGGACTCGCCCCAGAGGTCAGCGGGGAGCTCGGTCTTGAAGTCCATCGCAGGGGTGCTCGTATCGGGCGTCCAGGCGAGGTAGTAGGTGGTGTCTGCGGTGAAGGCGGGGTTGGCGCCGGGCGTCGTGAAAATGATGAACGTCGTGTCGTCGAAACGAAGGTCGGAACCCTTCCCGTCAGATGCCGTGTTCCACTCCGTGGAGCTTCCCAGCTTCGAGCCGGCCTTCGTCGCCGCGGCGGTCGTCGGTGTGATCTGGCCGCGTGCGAAGCTGCCGAGCACCTCGGAGAGCTTCTGGTTGTAGGTGGCGCCCTTCGTGATCACCGCGACCTCGCCGCCAAGCACGGGATCGGTCTCGATGGTGAAGATGTCGGGGTTCTTCTTGAACACGCTGTCGGCGCCGAAGGTGCCGCCATTGGCGGAGAAGGCCACGCGGTAGGTGTCGGTCTCGAACTGCGCGTACACATCGATCTGAGTGGTGTCGCCCGTGAAGGTGAGCGTGGAGCCCGCGGCGATCTCATCGCTTGAGGCACCGGAGGCCGCCGTCCACTTCTTGAAGGTCTTGCCCGCGACCGCGAAGTCCGGGTTGGCCTTGACCACGTCGTCATAGGAGAGCGCGGTGGCCGAGCTCTCAGAGGCAGCGACGTTCTGGATGTAGTCCACGCCGTTGCCGCTGTGGTAGATGACCGTCTTCGACTCCCACTTGGCGTAGACGTCGGTGTCGGTGTCGAACTGGGTGGTGGCGAAGTCGTAGGCGTGCTCCGTGCCAGCGGCATCCTTGTAGAACCAGCCGAGGAACTTCACGCCGTTCGAATCCGTGGGCGTGTCGACATCGGCCGTACCAGCCACGAAGCCGAGCTGGTAGCCGCGCACGGTGCTTTGGGTCTTATCTTTCGTGGTGCCGTCGGCGAACTTCGCGTTGCCGTTGTTCAGCTTGAACGTGACCTTGGCCGCCGGTGCGAACACGTACTTGTTGCCATCGGGCGAGGCGTTGGCCACCTGGTACTCGTAGCGCTCACCGTTCTTGTTGATGGGGTTGAACGAGTTCAGCGAGGCGTCGGCGAGCGTGAAGTAGGAGAGCAACTCGTCGCCGTTGGCCGCGCCGTTGGTGGGCGTGGTGACGGCGGCGTTGAAGCTCGGGTCGTAGGTGACGTAGAACGAGCCGCCCGTGACCACATAAGAGCCGCCGGTGCTGCGATCGGCGCCGCCGTTGTCGTAGGTCTTGTTCTTGTGGTCGGTGATCACCTGGCTGTTGCCGCTGAAGGTGATGTTCGAGGTGCCGCGCGTGCCGTAGGACGGGAAGGTGTCGATGTTCGTCGTCTCGAGCGTGGAGTCGACGAAATTCACGTTGGCGCTGTTTGAGTTGATGTTGAGGCCGCCGCCGTCGCGTCCGGCCCAGTCCTTGCCGATGCTGTTCTTGATGACGATCTTCGACCCGCCCGTCACGTTGAACGACTTCGAGCCGTCTGCGACCGAGATGCGGCCGCCATCTGCCGTAAGCGTGGAGCCGTTCGCGATGGTCGGATCGTTCGCAAAGGTGATGGCCTGCCGGTAGGCGGATGCGGCCGTCGCCTTGTTGATATAGAGGTCGGAATGGTCGAGCGAGAAGGTCCGGCCGTTGTTGATGTAGAACCAGGTCTGCGTCGTGGTCAGCGAGGCGTTCTTCATCGGGGCAAGGCCGTATTGCTCCGGCCCGTTCACCGTCGCCGTCGCCGTGATCGTCGCGTTCGTGATCGAGCCGTTCTGCAGGTCGGCGCCACTCGTGCCCGTTGCGTTGATGACCACGCTCGAGCGGTCCGCAGACCCCTCGATCGCGCCGCCGTTGAGGTTGAGGGCGCGGTTGCCGCCGCTGATGGTGTAGGTGCCATCCGTGAGCTTCGCGCCGGCGTTCATCTGAATCGCAACGTTGAACCCGGTCATCGTGAGCGTGTTCGCACCCGCGGTGAGGGTGGCGCCGTTCGCGAGCGTGATGCCGTTGACGTTCGTGGCACCCGCGATCGTGGTGTTCCCCGCGATCTTGAGCGTGACGCCCGACGGGATCGTGACGTTGGTCCAACCCGCGAAGTCACCGGAGAGGTTGATTGTGGTGATGCCCGGGTTCGCCTTCTGGACCTCAAGCGCCTTCTTCATCGTCGCGAGGGCCTGGGCGGCAGACGAGCCGTCGTTGTCGTCGCTCCCCGTGGAGCTCACCCAGAGCTCCGTGAGGGTGGCCGGGTCTGCGGCGGCGTCCTTCTCAACCGTCACGTCCTCGGCGGGCGCGGCGGCGCGGGCGGCTGCGGCGGGCTCGGCCTCGACGGCCTCCTCCTTCGCGGCATCCTCAGCGGACGCCTCCCCCGCGGGCGCGGCGTCATCCGACGCGGTTTCGTCAGTCGTTGGCAGTGTGGCCGCCGACGGCTCTTCCTGAGACGCGGTCTCAGTGGTTGCAGCAGGTGTTTCCTCGGCGAATGCCGCGAGCGGCGCCGTGGGGAACGACGTCAGGCTCAGCGACAGGGCGAGGAGCAGCGAGAGCCCTCCCCGAGCTGCAGCATGGGGAGGTTTGGTGCTGCGTTTGAGGTTATGCATGTGCGCTCCCATCGTCATGACACAACAATTCCATATACGTTTTTGACTATACCATCTGCAGATTTTTTTAGAGTTGCGCAACTGTTTTTTCACAGGTGACCGCAGAAATTTTTGAGGCTTCGGTAGTTTGTGTGACAAGGGGCTAGCCTAGGCAGCAACGCTCTTCGCTCCCTTCACGCCCTTCTTCCTCGCCTTCACCGGGCGACCCGGGAGCTGGGGCTGGCAGTCGCCGCACCTGAGCATGAGCA
>JAXEGS010000025.1:0-5825 GCA_034102905.1 Collinsella sp.
TGGCACCTCGATGTCGGCTCATCGCATCCTGGGGCTGGAGCAGGTCCCAAGGGTACGGCTGTTCGCCGTTTAAAGCGGTACGCGAGCTGGGTTCAGAACGTCGTGAGACAGTTCGGTCCCTATCCTCCGCGGGCGCAGGAGAATCGAGGGAGGCTGCCCCCAGTACGAGAGGACCGGGGTGGACGGACCTCCGGTGAACGGGTTGTCGACCGACGGCATCGCCCGGTAGCCGCGTCCGGACCGGATAACCGCTGAAGGCATCTAAGCGGGAAGCCGTTCCCGAGATCAGTTCTCCTTCTGGTAAGGGCCCAGGTAGAACACCTGGTCGATAGGCCGCAGGTGCAAGGTCGGCGACGGCCTCAGCCGAGCGGTACTAATCGCCCGAGCTCTTACCCCCAGCATCCACACGCGGGGCGCGCGGTCGCGCGCCGGTGTCGCGGTGGGGCGCTTCGGACATCTCAGATCGGGAGTGCTAGACGGGTTCGGTCCCCTCCTCGCTGTGCGGCCCTCAGGGCACGCCGGGGCACCCCGGGTGGGCGGAGCGCCGCCCACCGGTCAGCGGCCATGGCGGGCGGGGCACGCCCGGAACCGTTCCGAACCCGGAAGCTAAGCCGCCGAGCGCCGATGGTACTGCGGGGTCAGCCCGTGGGAGAGCAGGGCGCCGCTGACCGGTGGACGGCGCTTCGCCTTTTTTGCGCGGGGCGCGGGCCCCGGCGCCCGTCGCGGCGCCGGGGTTCTTTTGTTTTCCGGGGTCATGCCTCATATGAGGCTGCTCGCTCCCATCCTTTTCGCTGTCCCCGTGGCTTTCAGTTTCTCGGTATGCTCAGGCCGAGGACGGGCATACTTGCGTATGTGTCCGTACACCGTTGAACTGAAAGGATCACACCATGGCAGTTTTCCTCAAGAACACTGAGACCGGCGCCTTCCTCATCTCCGCCGATGCCGTCGAGGCCCCGCAGGGCTATGAGGCCATCGAGGCCAACACCGTCGATGCCGCGGTCGAGAAGCACGTACCCGCCATCGATCTCCAGCGTGATGGTCACATCATTCACGTCGTCGTCGGTGAGGTCGAGCACCCGATGACCGAGGAGCACTACATCGAGTGGATTGCCCTCGAGGCCGAGAACCGCCTTGAGGTTCACCAGCTCAAGCCCGGCCAGACCCCTGCCACCTTCTTTGCGGGCGGCGTGAAGACCGGCACTGTGTATGCGTTCTGCAACCTCCACGGTCTCTGGAAGGCTTCGTTCTAATCGAACCGATTGACCTTATCGAGGGCCGTTCGCGTCGCGGGCGGCCCTCTTTGCGTATCGGGGGTCCCGCGGCGCTTGATCCGGGATCAGTGGCAGGAAGGGTGCGTGGCAGGTGAAGCTCGCGCTTGCACAAATCAACATGAGGCTTGGCGACATCCAGGGCCTCTGCGCGCGTGTCGAGGAGCAGGCGGTCGTCGCGCGGCATCAGGGCGCGGATCTGCTTGCGGTCCCCGCGCCGCTCACCTGCGGCATCGCGCCGGGTACGCTGATCGAGTCGGCGAACTTCCAGCACGATCTCCTGTCGGGTCTCACCGGGTTGGCCGCATCGCTCGTCGAGCAAGGCCCTGTCTGCCTCGTCCCCGCGATCATCCCGGTGGGGGACGGCTCGCTCTTCGAGGTGTTCATGCTTCGCGACGGCCATGTGAGCCCGCTCCGCCTGGCGTTCATGCGCTACAAGGAGGGGACGCCCTTCGATCCCTGGACACCGCCGATCTTCGATGTCGACGATCTCCGCATCGCCGTCACCTTCGATCTCGCCCGCGACATCGCCGACATCCCCGCCGGTTGCGACCTTGTCCTCTCCTTCCAGGTCTCCGGCTTCAATGTGATTGATCCGATGACGCAGGGCGCCTCATCGCTCGACCGAACCCCGGCGGCCGAGCTCGCGCGCGACAACCACCTGTGGATCGCGCAGATGATGCCCGTCGGCGGCTTCGACGAGGCGGTCTATCCCGGCGGCTCCTTCATCCTCGATGAGGAGGGGCATCTCTCTGCGTTCGCTCCGAACTTCGAGGAGCACCTGCTCGTCGAGGAGATACAGCGGGGCATCCCGCGTGAGGCGGACGCGACACGGTCCCCCGCCATATACAACCGTGAGGAGTGGATCTGGCAGACTCTCCGTATCCACTTGCGCGACACGGTGCTCTCGCAGGGGGCCTCGCGGGTCTGCGTACATCTCACGGGCGACCTCCCGAGCGCGCTCGCGGCGGCTCTTGCCGTGGACGCCCTGGGCCCGCGCAACGTTCTCGCGGTGCACATGGGCTGCGAGGACGCACGCACGCCTGCGGAGGCGGCGGCCGAGTCCGAGCGGGCGGCGCGCGTCCGCGAGCTCGCCTCCTCCCTGCATGTGCGCCTGATCGAGAGGACGGTCGAAGGGGCCGGCCTCACGGGGGATCCCGACACGCCCACCCCCGCCTCCCGCGCCCGTCTTTTGGCGGGCATCGAGGCGCTCCGCCTTGACGACACCGCCTCCGAGCTCGGCGCCGTGGCCCTCTCCGCGCTCACGAAGACGCATTACGCCCTCGCGGGCGGCCTCGGTGCCTTCGCGGGCCATGGCACCCTCGCACCCTTCGGAGACATCTACCTCACAGAGCTCGAGTTCCTCGCGCGGTGGCGGAACCGTGTCTCCCCGGTCCTTCCGACGGACCTCACCGACCTCCGTGCCGTGCGCCGCTCGATGGCGGAGCTTGTCGCCACCGCGGTGCGGGGCTTCTATCGGGATGCCGGCTATGCCGAGCGCGTGGGCGCGCTCCTCGGTGGGTTGGAGCCGAGTGAGGTCGACGGCGCCCTCGAGGGGCATGTCGATCGGAACCTCCCCCTTGAGGAGATCCCGCGCGCCGATGAGGACACAGCTCCGATCGCGATGCTTCTTCTGCTCGTCAGACGGGGCGAGGCGCATCGCCGGCGGCTTCCGCCCTATCCCATCGTCTCCGCCCGGGCGTTCGCCGAGCGCGCCTGGCCCGCGCAGCTTGCCTGGGCGGACCTCGGCCGCCACGGCGCGGACCCCATGGACGCGGAGGGGCTCGCGCGCGCCTCGATCGAGCGCTACCGCGCCTTCAGCGAGGGGGAGGCCGAGCGCATGCGGCGCGAGGTCATGGGCCTCATCGGCGGCATGATGGGGCTGACCACCGAGCAGGTCGAGGGCCTTGCGTCCTCGGGCTCCCCCGAGCAGATCGAGCGCGAGCTCGAGCGGCTCCAGGGGCGGTTCAGGGATGCGGTCGACGGCCGGCAGGGCGCCTCGCGGCAAGATGGCCAGGCGGGCGGCCCCCAGGCGGACATCATGGGCACTGCGGGCACCTACCCCTTCTTCTCGAGGAACTAGGCGGCCGCGGTCATCTCGATGGGACGGCCCCTCCGATGTGATAAGCTAGAACAGATGTTCGAGAATCAGCAGAAGGGAGGGGCATGGTCGTACTGGGCATAGACCCGGGTCTCGCCAACACGGGCTGGGGCATCGTGGAGGAGCGCGCCGGGGAGGTCCGCTGCCGCGCCTACGGGTGCATCCAGACCTCACCGGGAAGCGGGCTCTCCGTGCGCCTGCGACATATCGCCGACGACCTCGCCCAGGCCGTCCAGCGCTACCATCCGAGCGAGGCCTCGATCGAGAGCATCTACTTCGGCGTGAACGTCCGCTCGGCGATCCCCACGGCCCATGCGCGCGGGGCGGCCCTCGTGGCCTGCTCGCTCGCCGGGGTCGAGGTGGGCGAGTACACGCCGATGCAGATCAAGCAGGCCGTGGTGGGCACGGGTTCCGCAGACAAGAACCAGGTCACCTTCATGGTTCGAAACCTCCTCCACCTCGATCACGACCCCACACCCGACCATGCGGCCGACGCGCTGGCCTGCGCCATCTGCCATGCGCACCTCAGGAGGACGGCCCACCTGAGCGCGGGCGCCTATATCCAAGAGAAGGGAAACCCCTACGCATGATCTCCCAGCTTCGTGGAACCCTGGTCGAGGCGACGGCGAGCTCCGTCGTGCTCGACGTGTCCGGCATCGGCTTCGAGCTCGGCATCTCGGGCACCACGGCGGCGCAGCTGCCGGCGGTCGAGTCACCCTGCGTTCTGTTCAGCCGTATGGTCGTGCGCGAGGACGCGGTCACGCTCTTCGGCTTCGCCTTGAAAGATGAGCGCACCATGTTCGACCGTCTGGTCGCCGTCTCGGGCGTGGGGCCGCGGCTCGCCCTCGCGGTGCTCTCCAAGTTCACGGTGGGGCAGCTCTACAGCGTGGTGATGGCCGAGGACGTCAAGGGGATGTCCACGGTTCCCGGCGTGGGCAAGAAGACGGCGCAGCGCCTCATTCTTGAGCTCAAGAGCGTGTTCGCGAAGGGAGGGGTGCCCGTGGAGGGTGCCCCGGTGCTGCTGGGCCAGACCGAGCTTGCCGCCCCCGAGCCCGTGAGCGGGCCATCCGATGAGGCCCGCGCCGCCCTGCTCTCAATGGGCTTCAGCCCGCAGGAGGTCGACCTCGCGCTCGACGGGTATGATGGTCGGGACATGCGCGTGGAGGATCTCCTCGCGGCGGCCCTCAAGCGCCTGGGGATGGATGCATGATGTGGGAAGCGGACGAGAACGAGGACCTGTGGGTGGATGCCCCGTCCCTCGACGACCGGCGCGCGCAGGATCGCTTCGTGACCGGCGGCCTCACGGCAGACGATCTTGACGTCGAGCGGAGCCTGCGGCCCCAACGGCTCGATGACTACTGCGGCCAGGAGCATATCAAGCAGAGCCTGAGAATCCTCATCCAGGCCGCCCAGAGCCGCAACGAGAGCCTCGACCACGTGATCTTTTCGGGCCCCCCGGGCCTCGGCAAGACCACTCTGGCCGCGGTCGTCGCCAACGAGCTCGGCGCGCAGATCAAGACCACCTCGGGTCCCGCCATCGCCCGCACCGGCGATCTCGCGGCCATCCTCACCAACCTGCAGCCGGGAGACGTCCTGTTCATCGACGAGATTCACCGCTTGAACCGCGCGGTCGAGGAGATCCTCTATCCCGCGATGGAGGATTTCGCCCTCGACATCGTGATCGGCAAGGGGCCGGCGGCCCGCTCGATCCGCCTGGATGTGCCCCGGTTCACCCTCGTCGGCGCCACCACGCGGTCGGGCATGCTCACGGGGCCCCTGCGCGACCGCTTCGGGATCGCCTTCCGCCTCGATTACTACACGGTGGACGACCTCGCCGAGATCGTCACACGCTCCTCGTCCATCCTCGATGTGCGCATCGACCGGGAGTCGGCACTCGAGATCGCCTCCCGCTCGCGCGGCACCCCGCGCCTGGCGAACCGCCTCCTCAAGCGCGTGCGCGACTACGCCCAGGTGCGCGGTGAGGGTCCCATCAACCTTCCTATCGCCCGCGAGGCCCTGGCGTTCTTCGAGATCGATGAGCTCGGCCTCGACTGGATGGACAAGCGCATCCTGGAGACGCTCTGCCGGACCTTCCGCGGCCGCGCCGTGGGCCTCTCCACGCTTGCGAGCGCGGTGGGGGAGGATCCCTCCACGCTCGAAGACGTCTACGAGCCCTATCTGCTCCAGTGCGGCCTCATCATTCGCACGCCCCAGGGGCGCATGGGCACGCTCGACGCGTTCCAGCACCTCGGCATGGAGCCGCCACGGCCTGCGTAACGCACGGCGCCGCCCCCGGAGGTCCCGGGGGCGGCGCCAAAAAAAGAGGCTTCGGTAGTTTGTGTGACAAGGGGCTAGCCTAGGCAGCAACGCTCTTCGCTCCCTTCACGCCCTTCTTCCTCGCCTTCACCGGGCGACCCGGGAGCTGGGGCTGGCAGTCGCCGCACCTGAGCATGAGC
>JAXEGS010000026.1:0-40316 GCA_034102905.1 Collinsella sp.
GGTTCACCGTCACGGCCGGGGCCGCGTCGGCGTCGATGCCGGCCCAGACCTTGGTCACGGCCACCGAGACCTTGCCCTCGATGGTGTTCGTGACCGTGAAGCCGTCGGCCGCCGTGCCGGAGATCACCGTGCCGTAGCCCGCGACCTCATCCTCGGCCACCGTGTAGGCGATCTCCTCGCCGGCCCGGTACTTCGGCAGGCCCGTGAAGGTGCCCGCCCAGCCGTCGGCCGTGAGCTCGAGCGCCTCGCCCGTGGGCTCGCCGTTCGCCAGCAGGCGCACCGCCACGGCGTCGGGGCGGGCTCCCTTGGCATTGTTGTTATCGACCCAGGCCTTGGTGACGGGCACGTCGACCGTGGCCGGGGTGTGCGCGTTCGTGACCGTGAAGCCACCGGCCGCGGTGCCGGTGACGGCCGCGGTGTAGCCCTCGGGGGCATTGGGCTCGTCGACCGTGTAGGCGATGGCGTCGCCGTCGGCGTCGTAGGTGGGCAGGTCGGCGAAGCTGCCGCTCCAACCGCCCTCAGAGGTGAGGGCGAGCGTCCGCTCGCTCCCCGCGGCGTCCGTCGCGGGCTCGCCGTTCGCGAGCAGGCGCACGGTCACCGAGTCGGGACGGATGCCGTCCTGGTTGTCGCCATCGGCCCAGGCCTTCGAGACGGGGACGGAGACCTTCGGGTTCACGAGCGTGTTCGTGATGGTGAAGGCCCTGTCGCCGCTGACGGAGACCGTGTAGTCCTTGCCGTCCAGCGCGACCGTGCCGTTCGCGGCGCCCTCCTCGGCCACGGTGTACTCGTTGGCCTTCTCGGCCGTGATGTCATCGACCACAGGGAGGCCGGTGAACTTCCCGGTCCAGCCGTTGCTGTTGTTCAGGGTGAGCGTCTGATCGGTGGCCTCGCCGTTCTTGTAGAGGCGGACCGTCACCTCCGGCGCCTTCTCGGCCGGGATGCCCGACCAGACCTTCTGGACTGTGACGGTGCGCTTCGCGGGGACGATCGGCGTCTGCTTCATCATCTCGGCGTTCGTGACGGTGAAGCCCTCCGCCATGCTGCCGGTGACGGCCGCCTGGAAGGTGGCGTCGCCGATCGTGAAGCGGCCGTTCTCATCGAGGCCGGTCTCGCGCACGGTGTAGGTGATCTCCTTGCCGCCGGCGTACTTCGGCAGGTCGGAGAAGGCCCCCTTCCACTCGTTCGCAGAGTTGAGGGTGAGCGACTGGCCGTCCACCGGCGTGGGCGCGTCATCCCCGACCGCGCGGTAGAGCGCGATGGTGACGGAGCGGTCCTTGAGGGCATCGCCGGTGACGACGTTGCCCCAGCCGTCCTTCCACTCCTTCGCGACGTTGACGCTGACGGTCTCGGGCGTGTGGGTGTTGGTGACGTTCATGCCGTCGTAGGTGGGCGTGTAGCCGTCGACCGCATCCTCGGAGACCGTGTAGGCGATCTCCGTGCCGGCAGCGTACTTGTCGAGATCGGAGAAGGAGTACGTCCACGCGCCGTCGGCATCGGCCTTGACCGTCGCGGTCTTGCCGGTGTCCTCGCCGTCGGCGAGGAGCTTCACCGTGATCGACTCAGGGCGCTTGCCGTCCTGGTTGTCAGCGTCAGCCCAGGTCTTGGTGCCGGAGACCGTGACCTTCTCGGGGGCGTGGGTGTTCGTGATGGCGAAGCCGTTCGCGGCGTCGCCAGTGACCGCCACCGCGTACTCACCGGAGCGGCCGTCATGGGACACGGTGAGCTTGCCGTTGTCGACGCCGGCCTCCTGCACCGTGTAGGCGATCTCCTTGCCCTGCCCGTCGTAGGTCGGCAGGTCACCGAACTCATGCTTCCACTGGACGTCCCCGTCGAGCGTCGCGGTGATCGCGTTGCCCTTCGCGTCCCGCGCGGGCTTTCCGTTCGCGAGCAGGCTGACGGTCACGGCGTCGGGCCGGATGCCGTCCTGGTCGTCGCTGTCGCTCCAAACCTTCTCGACGCTCACGCTCAGCTTGGGGTTCACGAGCTTGTTCGTGACGGTGAAGCCGCTGTCCTGGTCGCCGGAGACGGAGACATCGAACGTACGGGCGTCGCTTCCCGAGCCCACGCTCAGGCGGCCGTCATCGCCCAGCCCGGTCTCGGCAACCGAGTAGGTCAGGGCTTTGCCCTCGGAGTCGTAGCGATACTGTCCCGTGAAGGAACCCTTCCACTCGTTCTCCTCGTTCAGCGTGAGGCTCTGGTTCTCCACCTCGGCCGCCTCGCCGCCCTCGGGGGCGGCGTAGAGCTGCACGCCGACCTCCACGGCGGGGACCCTGTCCGCCGCGAGCGCGGTGCCCTCCTCGTCGGTCCAGGCTTTCTTGACGGCGACCTCCCGCACGGGGACGAGGCCGAGGTCCGCCACCGCATGGTCGCTGGCCTGGGCCTGCGCGGTCAGCTCGTCGTAGGACTTCAGCGCGAGGGCATCGGTGTGCTGCGGCGCTCCCGCGGCGCGCTCGGACGTCACCGGGTGGAAGTCGGAGTTGACGTCCTCACCGGCGCCCGGCGCCTTGTAGGCCGTGGCCACGTACTGCTTGGCCTGGGCATCGGTCAGCTCGTACTTGAGCACGTAGCCGGACGCGGAGTCGGGCACGTTCTCGAAGAGGTACGAGCCGTCGGCGGCGCTCTTCACGGTACCAAAGTCCTCACCGTAGACGTTCTTGGTGATCTCGGCTCCGTTCCCGTCGAAGAGGCGAATCTGGACACCCTCGACGGCGGGCTCGCCGTCGGCTCGGATGCCGTCGTGGTTGTTGTCCGCCCACACGGTGCCGGAGACATCCTTCTTCACGGTCGCCGAGGAGACCTTCGCTGAGGCAACCTGGGAGATCGGGAAGTCTTTGGCGGTGTAGGAGGCATCGTTGTCGTAGACGTTACCGTAGTGGTCGCCGTCAACGTGAAGGCCGTAGGAGAGCGACATGCGCTCGTTCTTCATGAACGTACCGGCGACGATGAGAGCGGTCGGCTGCCTGTCGGCGTCCCCTGCGGCGACGGCGTAGCTGCCGTCATCCCCGGGTGTCATCTTGGTCCAGGTCACGCCGGCGAAGGAGGAGGTGGGATCGGTGACGTTGAGGTCCTCGGCGTAGGGCTGCGCGCCTTCCCTGCCTGCGGCCCTCACGGCCTCGTCGGTCGTGTAGTACACGTCGAAGGTCGAGGCGGGAGTGCCCGACTCGGCGGTGCGGAGGATCGTGACCTTGCCGTCCGCGAGGACATAGGGCCGGTCGATCTCGGAGCCGCGCGCGTCACCGTCGAAGGGCAGCACGTCGATGAGGGCGAAGTTCTCCAGCGTCTTCGCGTTCGAGTTCACCGAGACGGAGAACTCCGCGTCCGTGGTCGGTCCGACGACCGGGGCCTTGACGGACTTGAAGAGGCCCGTGCTCGAGTCTCGGGCGATGAGCGGGTTCAGCGTGCTATTGACTTCGTAGTAGTTGTAGAAATATCCGTTCGAGACCAGATGCTTTTGATTGAATTTTAGAGCGAACCTCAATGGATGCGTCCCCGCGGAGATCTCCTTGCTCAGGTCCGTCTCATCGCCGGCGTACATCGCGTAATAGAAACGGTAGGACCCTGCATCAAGCTTGACGTTCGTCGGGTCGTCGATACGGCGGAAGCTGGGATCAGCCGACTCAAACGTATTCGTTTCCCCGTTCCAGGTGACTACCGCATCTGCGTGCGCCACATACATGGGCCCATATGGCGCCATACGACGCGGGTCGTCGTTCTGGTAAGCGTTGACATCGAAGGACAAGTCGTAGTGTGGGTCCGGGGTCGTCTTCGAATCCCACGTGAGATCGATCCTGGTTGAAGCTGCGATCACGCGCTCACCACGGGAGATGTTGAAGCTCTTGGTCTTATTGTTATTGACGCTCGCGTCAGTACCGTTGAGGAGCTGCTGTTCCGAGGCACGGGCGTTATATCCCGTGGCCTCGTATGTGACACCGTAGTGGACCCCGTGGGAGTCGGAGCTTAACTCCTTACCATCGGCCGCGAACTTCGACGACACGTATGTGCCGCCATCTGTGGCGTACTCGTGGTAGCTCGGGTCAGGCAAGGCGGGGGTGGGAGCACCATTGAGCCCTGCATAGCTCACGGTGTTGACGTTGTCATCCGCCCAGGCCTCGGTGTCGAGCGCCATGACCGTTGTGCCGACCTCAATGAGCTTGCCCTGCATCTGGTTCGAGACCAAGGTGTTTGTCAGAAGGCCGTCGCGGTACTCAAAAAGCACGCCCACGACCTTGTGTCCCGCAGGCACTTGATCCAGCGAGTCGTAGTAGACCAGGTCCTTGGTGCGCGTCGCGAACTGCTCCGTCTGGTCCTTCCATGTTGAACCATCGGGTTTCGTGGCATAAAGGACCGATCGCTTGGCCTTCGGGCCAAAGGTGCTCTGCTCGATCTTCGTGGTGGCAACCTCCACGTACGCCGGATCAACTTTGATCAGCTGGTTGGCGGCGGTGATCGCCGAGCTCGCAAGGAGATCTTTATCAACATTCATCCGCACGTACGGATAAGGCTCGACGCCGATACCGCGGATCTTCGGACCGTATACGTAGAACGTCTGCGAGAACTTCCCACCAGACCCTGCGACGGGAAGGCCATAGCTCACGCTGTTGTCATCCGGGTTGACATCCGTTCCGACGGTGCCCGTGACGCCTGTGACCTTGAGGTCGTCGAGCGTGAAGTTCACCCGGCGTTTGACCGTCGTGTCGGGGACAGGGGTGAAGAAGAGCGCGTTCGTGGCGATGGAGTGGAAGACGCCGTGATTCTTGCCTTCCGTGCCGTTGATGACGCTCACCTGAAGCTTGGAGCCGTCATCGGCGACGCTCAACCCCTGGTTTGCGCGGTAAAACTCGCGATCCGGAGCAAACGTGACACCTGGTCCGCCCGATCCGTAATTCATAAAGGCGTCCTTGGTCATATCAAGAACCCCGCCAAGCGTCATGTCCCGCCCGAAAAAGCCCGTCGAACCGTTGTCATTGAGGAGCTTGATGTCGACGAGCTTGGGAGCCTGAGCGGGATCCGATACGGGAACTTGCTGGCCGTCGCGCTCGATCGATAGGCCGTAATTCAGACTCCATGTCTGAGCCACCGCGGGGTCGAGGCGCTCGTTCCCCTGTCCGACGTATCCATAATCGCCTGCCCCTCGTGTGGGAAACAGAATTGAGATGACCGAGTAGAAGCGGCCGTACTCAGCAGCAGAATCTCCAGCTGCGTCACGCGCTGACTTGGTCGCGTAGAACGCCCCCGTTGCCGTGTTGTAGTAGCCGGAGACTTTGAGCCCCATCTTCTCCGGCTCAGAGGTGTTGTTGTACAGGTTGTAGTGACCCTCAACCGTTCCGGAGACGGATTGGGAGATCTCAGAGGTCTTGGCGCTCTGCTCGCCGTCCTCCACCAGCCACGAGGTGCGCTTGATCGTCACCTCATCGTTGTTGCCTGTCCTCGCCTGGGAGATGACAAACGTGTTTGAGGTTACTCCCGGGTTGGAGTTCACCACCGTTTGGTCACCGCTGAGCTTGATATACCGCACACCGTCGATGGTGACGCTCTCTTTTGTCGCGTTCGAGAGCCACGACTGGTAGCCGTCAACGTCAAAGGCTCCATTGAATGCCCACGCCTCGATCTGATTACTCGCCGAGAGCTTCGTGATGAGGAACTCGTGGTGCACCACGGTGTTCGTGAAGCCACGATAGGTGCTGTCCTTGTTGATCTGAATCGCAGTCTCAACCTCGAAGGTGAGGTTCTGGTTGGTCTGCGGGTTCTCATCGGCCGGCGTCATCTTGACGGAGGCAAGGGTTGAATTCCCGGCGATGTAGCTCTCCGCCTCATCGCTCGCGGCGCGGGAGGATGCCCCTCCCAGCCCGTACACGAGCGCCTGGCTGCCCACAACGGTCAGCACGAGCGCGACCACAAGTGCGCCCAACAGGGTCCGTAACTTGTGTTTCATGGTTCCCCCAACGATCTCGTGCGCCCAGCTGGGAATCCGGACGCGGTTTCTATCATGCCTTCAGAGCGCAGGGCGCTCGACTTCCCTTCACTGGCGCCGCGTGCAGCGGGCGGGCGCCGAGGGGCGCGGGCCGGCGGGTGTCTGCCGGTCCGCGCTCCGAACTTCAGATCAGCGGCCGTTGCGCTTAGAGCGGCGGCGGAGCACCACGGACCCGACCACGGCCGTCACGCCGACGGCTGCGATGCCGATCACGTACGCGAGCGCGACGTCGCCGGTCTTGGGCAGGACCTTGCCCTTGGAGGTGGAGGCGCCCTTCTTGCCGCCGCCCTTGCCGGGCTTCTGGGGCTCGGTGGGCTTGCCGGGCTCGGTGGGCTCGCCGGGCTTGCCGGGCTCGGACTTCTTCGCGTAGACGAAGGTCACGGTCTGGGTCTCGGCCGAGAAGGTGCCCTCGGCGGGCGCGGAGCCCTCGAGGAGCCGCTTGAACCCGTACCCGTCGATGGCCTTCTGCTCGGCCTTGTAGGCGTCGCCCACGTTGCCCGTGAGGGTCACGCTCTCGGCGATCTCATTGCCGTCCTCGTCCACGTAGCGCACGATGACCCTGCCGGTCTTCACGGGTTCGGCCTTCTTGGCGTAGACGTAGGTGACGGTCTGGTCGGCCTCGGCGTAGATCCCCGTCGCGTTGGCCGGGGTCTCCTTGAGGGTGTAGCCGTCGATGTCCTTGGCCGCGGTCTCGTAGGCGTCGCCCACGTTGCCGGTCATGATCTCGCTCTTCGCGATCTCGTTGCCCTGCTCGTCCACGTACCTGACGATGACCTTGCCGGTCTTCACCGGCTCGGTCTTCTTGGCGTACACGAACGTCACGGTCTTCGCAGCCTCGGTGAAGGTGCCCTCGGCGGGCGCGGAGCCCTCGAGCATCTGCTTGAACTCGTACCCCTCGATCGCCTTCTGCTCGGCACTGTAGGCCGCGCCCACGGCGCCCGTGAGGGTCTCGGGGCCGGCGATGTCGCTCCCCTGCTCGTCCACGTACTTCACGGTGACGGTGCCGGTCTTCACCTCAGGCGCCTTGACCGTGAGGGTCAGCTGGATGGTCTCGTCGTCGGTCGCCGGGAGGTCCTTGCCGTCCTTCCACTGGGTCGCGTCCCAGGTGAAGGCGTACACCTGGCGCTTGCCGGAGGCGGAGGTGGCCACGGCGCCGAACTCGCCGGTCACGGTGCCCACCGAGGTGAGCGTCGTGCCCGCTGCCAGGCCATCAGCGACCTCGAGGCCGTTGAAGGTGATCTTCATCCAGTCGCCCGCACCCGCCACCGCGGCCTTGAGCTTGGCGTAGTCGGTGATGGCACCGGGGTTCACGAGCTCGAACTTGACCGTGGCGACGCGGCCCGCAGTCTCAACCGAGGAGACCTTGAAGGCGTCACCGAAGGTGTCGCCGGTGTCGACGTTCGACTTCCCGAAACCGCTCGGGTAGGACATGCCCTCGGGGAGGGTCAGCGTGGCGGTGAAGCCGAAGCCCTTGACGTCGATGCCGATGGTCTTGAACTGCTCCTCGGTCTTCACACCGAACTGGGCCTCGATCATGGCCATCTGCGTCTTGATGCCGGTTGTGTCGATCTGGCCGGTGAGGCTCACCGTGGACCCGGCCTCGACCTCGGGCGTGGCGTCCTTCGTGGTGTCCTCGCCGATCAGCAGGTCGCCGGGGAGCCCGAGCGCCGTCGGGGCCGGGATCACGGCCGTGAAGCGGATCGAATTGTCATCATCGGGAGCGACCTTGTCCTTGCCCTCGGCCCACTGCTCGCCCGTCCACGTGAAGGAGAAGGCCTTCACAGTGCCGGAGGCGGAGGTGGCGATGGCGTCGAAGAAGCCCTCAACGGTGCCGGTCACGGTCAGCGGCTCGCCGGCCTCCACGCTATCGGCGATTGTCACGCCGGGGACGGTGATCGTGAGCCAGGTGCCGTCCACGCCCGCGGCGCTCACCGCGGCCTTAAGGTCGGCGTAGGTCTTGATGGCGTCCGGGCTCTCGGGGTCGATCAGACGGTCCGCGAGGGCAAAGGTGACCGTGAAGGTCCTCCCCTCGACCTTGGTGGAGGAGACCTTGAAGGTGCCCGCGAGGCCGCCCGAGGTGACCTTCGAGAGGTCAGTCGGGAGCTCCATGCCCTCGGGCACCGTCATGGTTGCCGTGAAGCCGAAGCCCTTGACGTCGATGGCGATGGAGCTGCCGACGGGGTTGTTGAACTGCTGCTCGATGAGCGCCATCTGCGTCTTGATGCCGTCGATCTTGACCGCGCCCGTGAGGTCGAGCGAGCGGCCCGGGTAGACGGCGTAGACCGCCTCGTGTTCGGTGTCGCCGCCGGAGAGGATGTCGCCGGGGAGCCCGAGCTCCATCGGGGCCGGGATGCGCGTGGTGTAGCGGATCGAGGTGTCGCCCGCGGGCGCAGCGGCGTCTGCGCCGTCCGCCCACTGGCTGCCGTTCCAGCGGAACGAGAAGGTGCGCTGGGTTCCCGAGGCGCCCGTGGCCACGGCCTTGAAGAAGCCGGACACGGCACCGAAAACCGTGAGGTCCTGGTTCTGGGGAGCGCTGTCGGTGATCTTCACACCGGGCACGGTGAGCTTGAGCCAGCTCGTCTCGGCGCTGTCCGCGCCGATGCCCGCGGCGCCCACCGCGGCCTTGAGGTCGGCATAGGTCTTGATGCGGGAGGGGCTCTCGGCTTTCGTGAGCTCGTCCGCGAGCGCGAAGTCGATCGTGACGGTCCGGCCGTTCACCGTGACACCGCTGACCTTGAAGGTGTCAGCGAAGCCATCGGTCTCCACGTCGTCCGCGGAGAGGCCCTCCGGGAGCTCCATGCCCTCGGGAACCGTCATGGTGGCGGTGAAGCCGAAGCCCTTGAGGTCCACGGCGATCTTCGCGGGGTCGGGGTCGCCGAACTGGCTCTCGATACCCGCCATCTGAGCCTTGATGCCCTTGATGTCGACGGCGCCCGTGAGGTCCACGGTGTCGCCGCGCAGCGTCTGGTGCACGGAGGCGTGCTCGGTCTCACCGTCGCCGAGGATGTCGGCGGGCAGGACGAGGTCGAGCGGGGTGGGCGTGGCAACGGTGAGCTGGATCGCGTCGCCCGTGGCGCGCACGTCGCGGCCCTCCTCCGTCTGCTCGCCGGTCCACTTAAACGAGAAGTCGCGGACCGTGCCCGACTTGCCGGTGGCCACGGCGCTGAAGGTGCCGGAGACGCCGCCGGTGACGGTGAGCTCCGCTCCGTCGGCCACGCCCTCGTCGATCGAGATGCCGGGGACGGTGAGCTTCATCGTGTCATCGAGCGCGGAGACGGCGGCCTTGAGGTCGGCGTAGGTCTTGAAACCCGAGGCGTTCTTGAGGTTGAAGGTGACGGTGACGGTCTTGCCCTCGACCTTGAGGTCGCTCACCTCGAAGGTCTCGGCGAAGCCGGTGGGGGCCACCTCGTCCTTGGTGAGGCCCGCGGGGAGCGTCATGCCCTCGGGCACCGTGAAGGTGGCCGTGAAGGTGGAGGCGGGGTCGGCGATCGAAATGGCCTTCTGGCCCTCCTCGTCGTTCACCACGCCGTACGTGGCCTCGATGCCGACCATCTGGTCCTTGATGCTCTTGGCGTCGATCGTGCCGGTGAGGTTGATCTTGGAACCCTGGTAGACGCCGAGGGGGGCCTTGCTCGTGGTGTCGGTGCCGGGGGCTGTGGCGGCCTCGCCGGCGCCCTGCCCGGAGGCGAGCATGTCGGCCGGGAGCCCGAGCTCGAGCGCTCTCTTCACGAGGATGGTCTGCTGGATGGCGGTGTCATCCTTGGCACGGTAGTCCCTGCCGCCCGCGACCTGCGTGCCGGACCAGGAGAGGTCGAACTTGATCGCGGTGTCCCCGCCCTGGGCGACGGCCTGTATGGAGCCCGCAACGGTTCCCGTGGCCGTGAGCTCGCCAGCGCCGACGCCTTGAGCGAGCGTGAAGCCCGGGAAGGTGAGGGTGATCTGGTCGGAGATGGGGCTCGCGGCGGCCATGCGGAAGGCAGGCTGGGAGCCCGTGCCGAGCACGGCGGCCTTGAGGCCGAGGTAGGTGTCGAACGGCTGGGTGAGGCCGAGCCTCACCGTGACGGTGCGCCCGCTCGCGGTAACGCCGGTGACCTTGAAAAGGCCGCCGAGGCCCGTGGCCTGGACCTTCGAGGCGTCGAGGTCGGAGGGGACAGTGACCCCCTCGGGCAGCGTGAGCGCGGCCGTGAAGGTGGAGGTGGTGCCCGAGAGCCTGATCTCCTCCGGCTTGACGCCCGGGAACTGCCCCTCGATGGCGGTCATCTGCTGCTTGATGGCCGAGACGTCCACCGCGCCGGTGAGGCTGAAGGACTCGCCCGCGTCCGCGTCGACCATGAGCACAGAGGTGCTGTCGACCTGGCCCGAGACGGAGTCGCCCCACATGTCGGCCTTGATGGTGCCCTGGTAGGTGAAGGGGATGACGTTCAGCTGCCACTGGGCGTAGAGGTCCGCGCCCGCCACGTCGGCGGCGAGCGTGCGGGCGTCGCCCGGGTTCACGGTCTCGCCCGTGCCGTCGGCCTTGGTGTTCCACGAGACGAAGGTGCGGTTCTGCGCGTTGAAGGCGGGCTCCTGGGCGACCGCGTCCTGGATGGAGAGGGCCGTGTAGGCGCGGTCGGGCGCGCTGTAGGTCGCCGTGTAGGTGGTGTCCGTGGCGAGGTTCGTGTGGTAGGTCACGCTGTACCTGGCGGCAGGGTTCTCCCACTTCGCGTACACCGTCGTGTCGCCGGTCACGGCCGTGGCGGCCGCGTTGAAGGGCTGCTCGGCGCCGGAGGCATCCTTGTGGAACCAGCCCAGGAACTCGTACCCGGTAGCCGTGGGGTCAGCCGGTACCTCGGTCGAGCCCGCCACCACGGAGCTCGCCGTCGCGAGCGCGTGGCCGCGGATGGCCTTGGCCGTCTTGTCGGCGGTGGTCTTGTCGGCGAACGCGGCGGACGCGACCTTCTCGGAGGCCGGGAGGGCCGGGTCGTTCAGCGCGAAGGTGACCGTGGCGGCCGGGACCCACACGTGCTTCTGGCCGTCGCTTGTGGCGTTGGCGACGCGGTACTCGTAGGTCTGGCCGTTCTTGTTCAGGGGGTTGAGCACCGTCACCGACGGGTCGGCGAGCGTGAAGAGGGAGAGCTTCTCGTTGCCGTTGGCCTCGCCGTTGGTGGCCTGGGTGTTGGCAAGGTTCGACTTGCCGTCAAAGGCCGTGAGATACGACCCGCCGGTCACCACGAAGGCCTGGCCGGTCGGACCGAGTGCGATGCCGTCATAGGTGGTCGCTCCCGTGCCCTTCGCCGGGGTCAGGAGCACGGTGTCACCGGTGAGGGCGACGGAGGAGCGATCGTTGACTGCCTCGCTCGACCCGCCAACGACGATCTTCGTCTGGCTGACATTCTCGTCCACCTTGATCGTCGAGCTGTCGAAGGTGACGTTGGCGCCCCAGTTGATGTTCATGGCGCCCATGCCGGAGTTCTTGACCTCGATGGTTGAGTTCCGGAAGGTCTGGGGCCCCTGCATCGTGAAGGCGGCGCCGTCCACGATGATGTGGGAGCCCTCGATCAGCGAGGGTGTGCCGCCGATAAAGCCCAGCGCTTCCTTGTCGAAGACGATGCCCCAAAACTCCTTCTTAGAAAAAGATCCTTTCACTATGAATGTAGAGTCCTTCATCTGCACGGTGGAGTTTGCGCCTTGCGGATTGAAGCGAACGTTTTCGAAGGACATCGAGCTGTCAGTGATGTACAGCGATCCGCCGCGGCCGCCCCAGGCGCCCTTGTCACCGGCATCCATAACCGACTTGGCGCTGAGTGTCAGACTGGTGAAACGAGCTGTACTCGAATACTCGAACGCGCGGCCCGTCTGGGCGCCGGTCGAGGAGTCGATCGAGATGCTCAGGGCCTCGCGGCTCGTGCCGGTGATGGCGCCCTGGGCGTTCAGGCCCACCTTGTTACCGTTGAGCACATAGGTGCCGTCGGTGAGGGTCGCGCCGTTCTGCACGAGGATCGCCGTACCAAAACCGCTCATTGAAAGCGTCGCGCCGTTCTCGGCTTTGAGCGTGGAGCCCTTGGCGAGGGTGAGGCCGTTAGCGCCGGCGCCCGTCATCGTCGTGTCCGTGGAGACGACGAGGGTCACCCCGGCGGGGATCGTGGTGGCCGGGAGCGCGTCGAAGGCGCCTGCCACGTGGATCACGCTAATACTAGAGTTGGCCTTCTGAAGTTCGAGGGCCTTCGCGAGGGTCTTGAGCGCGCTCGCATCGGCGGCGCCATCGTTGGCGTCATCGCCCGTGGAGCCGTTGACCCAAAGCTCGGTGAGGGTCGCCGGATCGACGGCGGCTGCGGGCTCGGCATCGAGCTCGGCGAAGGTGTCGTCTGCAGCCGGTGCGGCGAGCGCTTCGGCTTCTGCAGCCGGCTCGGCCTCGACGGCCGGCTCGGCAGTGGGATCATCGGCAGCCGGAGCCGAGTCCTCCTCAGATGCGGGGGCCGCAGGCTCCCCCGCAACATCATCTGCCGTCGTCGCGGCGGGCGCGGCGGCAAGTGCCTCAGTGGCGGGCTCCGCCTGATCTTGCGCGAACGCTGCCAGTGGCGCCGTGGGGAACGACGTCAGGCAGAGCGAGAGCGCTAGAAAAAGCGATACCCCCCCCCTGAACAGATTTTCAGAAGGTTTGAGGCTGCGTTTCAGGTGCTTCATGAGCCTTCCCATCTCTCAGAATATAGCTGTCCCAACATACAATTTACATATACGTGTAAAACTATATCATCTTGCTCGAGAAATGTGGTTGCGCAACTAGTTTTTGCCGGTGGGTGGCGCGTTTTTGACCGTCGCTCAGCATGCGGAAAGAAAATAATAAGCGACCTGCTTTCTTTCTATCCGTAATATATGGAATACATTCTCCTTGAAATACAATTAAAAATGTGCTCAAAGATTCATCCGGTTTTTCTCACTGTGTCTTTGACGCCCCTGCCCGCTGGCAGCCGAAGCTCCTTCCGACCCATGCCATCGAACCTCGAGGCGCCCGCAATGCGTGACGCGTGCGACACAGGGTTCGCGTGCGCTGCGTGCGCCCGTTTCAGCAGGGGTGCCAACCAGGGGCACGCGCGGTACGAGAGCGGGAACCGGTTCAAGGCCGCGTTACACGCGGGCGGTGGCGGGAACCATGAGAGATAGTCAAACACGCCTTCTGAAGGGATCCCCATGAAGTACTCCATCCTCGACCTCGTGAACCTCAAGGCCGGCCAAACCTACGCCGAGGCCTACGACGACTTCATCGACATGGTGGGAACCGCCGAGCGACTCGGGTTCTCCCGGTACTGGGTGGCCGAGCACCACAACAGTAAGACCATCGCGTCGAGCGCCACGCAGCTCCTCGTGCTGCACGCGCTCGCCAACTCGGCCTCGATCCGCGTGGGCACGGGCGGCGTCATGCTCCCCAACCACAGCCCTTACCTGGTGGCCGAGCAGTACGGCACGATCGAGCGGCTCTATCCGGGTCGCCTCGACCTCGGTCTCGGGCGCGCTCCCGGTACCGACCTCAAGACCGCACGGGTGCTCCGGCGCACCGACAACCTCTACACCGATTTCGAACGCGAACTCGCCGAGCTCGACAGCTATTTCGCCGGCACCGCCGACGTGCACGCCTACCCCGCCGAGGGGGCGCGCATCCCTCACTACATCCTGGGATCGAGCACCGACAGCGCCTACCTCGCCGCACGGCTCGGGCTCCCCTACTCGTTCGCCTCGCATTTCGCGCCCGCCGAGATGGAGGAGGCCGTGCGCATCTACCGGAGCCGCTTCGAGCCGTCCGGGGAGCTGCGCGAGCCCTACGTCGTCCTCGGTGTGAACGTTGCCGTGGCCGACACCGACGCCGAGGCCGAGCGGCTCTTCACCTCGCACACGCAGGCGATCCTCGGCATCGTGACCAATCAGGCGTCGAACGGGATCCAGCCTCCAAAGGAGAGCGATGCCGAGGTCTGGCGCGACTACATCGCCGCCGAGAAGGTGCCGCACTTCGGGCCGATCGCGTTCAAGCTCGAGGACATCGTCCACCGCGAGAAGGCGATCGTGCGCCAGATGACCGCGGTGTCGCTCGTGGGAGGCCAGGAGCGCGTCGCCGCGCAGCTGCGGGAGCTGCGCGGGCGCGTCCATCTCGACGAGATCATGGTGAACAGCCTCATATACAGCCAGGAGGACAAGCGGAGGTCCTACGAGCTCCTGGCCGAGGTGATGCGACGGGAGTTCGCGGCGTAAGGGTGAGGGGACGCCGACAGCGGGCTGGCGGGCGGCGCGGACCGCGGTGAGCGCGGGGCGGCCCGTAGACCCGAATGCGGTTCCCTTCCGTAATCAGCATGTGGGAACTCGTCCACACAAAGGATTACCGTCGCATCAAGCTGTTGCCCTCGGCATCGCCGTAATGTACCTTTGAGCACAAGCTCTCGACCATCTTCCCTTCCCAGCGCGGACTCGAGAACGATCAATACCCTCCCCTGACAATGCTGTCCGATCCCCTTCGCTTTGAAAGGCGTTTTTATGCCAGAAGCTATGACCAGGGCTCACGCTCATGAAAACACGGGGCGCTTCATTCATGTGTTGAGAGACCGTCAGGTGATCATCGACTCCGACCTCGCCTTCCTGTATGAGGTGGAAACGAAATACCTCAACAGGGTGGCACATCGGCACGCCAACCGATTCCCCGAGGATTTCCGTTTTCAGCTTGATAAAGACGAGTACGAGAGTTTGAGGTGCCAGATTGTCACCTCAAACGAATCACAAAGCGGCCGAGGTGGAAGGCGCTACCTGCCCTACGCATACACTGAACAGGGGGTTGCGATGCTATCCGGCCTCCTCAACAGTCAAAAGGCGGTTCAGGTCAGCATTGGGATCATGAGAGCGTTCGTTGAGATGAGGCGGTTTATATCTGACCATGCTTCTCTTTTGGAGCGCATGGCAACTGTTGAATACAGACAGCTCGAGTACCAACAGCACACCGATGAGCAGTTCGATAGAATCTTCAGCTTCCTTGATGCCCGCGCCCTGCCAAGTCAGAAGGTTTTCTTCAAAGGTGAGATGTTCGACGCCTTTGTACTCCTCACGCGCTTGGTGAGGGAAGCGAAACATAGCATCACTATTGTTGATGGCTATGTGGACGATAAAACCCTGAACATACTCTCAAAGAAAAACGCGGGCGTTGCATGCCGATTGCTAACCTACCCATCCGCGTCCCTTACCGCGGCGGACGTTGCGGTTTTTGAATCTCAACACGGGCCGGTTCGTGTCTCGAGGGGAAACGACTTCCACGACAGGTTTATGGTGATCGATGACGACATCGTCTACCATATCGGCGCCTCGTTGAAAGACGCAGGGAAGAAAACGTTCGCCATCTCACTTCTTAAAGATGAAGGGTTGAAAGCGGCGCTTCTTGAGGCGCTAAACAGGGAATTCGACTCCCTGCCGTTTGAGGTGCCGTAGCCATAATTCATGAGAAGAGAAATGGAGCGGGCGACGGGAGTCGAACCCGCCTCATCAGCTTGGAAGGCTGAGGTTCTACCGATGAACTACGCCCGCTTTCTGCGGGACGATTATACCTCACCCGCGGCGGATGCGCAGCCCGAACGCGGAAGAGCCGAGGGCGATCTTCCTGCCTAGGCGGTCGGCTTCCCATAGCGGTCATCGCACCAGGCGGCGATCCTGCCGATGAGCTCGAGCGGAAGCGGCTTGTCGTGCGGGAGCTGGATGGCGCCCTTGCTCGTCTTGAAGTCCGAGAGCTCGCTGGCAAAGGCCTCGACAGCCTCCGACCCGGGGTAGATGCCGATATGGTGCTTGGCGGCGGCGAAATGAATCAGGTTCTTGCCGCGCCAGAAGGTCGGCATGTTCCAGGCGAACCGCTCCTCCGCCCCGGGAAGGGCCGCGGCGATCGTCTCGCGGACGCGCTGGAGCCGCTCCGCCACCGCGGGATCCTGAGCAGCGATGTACTCGTCGATGGTCATGGGGCCCTCCCTTACAGCACGCCACGGATGCCGCCGCGCAGGTACTGCGGGGGCAGCGGGGTCGCCTCGTCGTGGAGCTCCGTCGCCCAGAGGCGCGGGAGCGTGGGGTCCTTGAGGAGCGGGCGGCCGACCTCGATGGCGTCGGCGTCACCGCTCTTGAGGATCTGCTCGGCTTGGGTGCCGGTGAGGATGAGGCCCACCGCCGAGACGGGGGTGTCGAGGCCGGCGCCGCGCAGGGTCTCGCGCACCGCGGAGGCCGCTCCCACCTGGTAGCCAGGGCCGGCGGGGATGCTCGCGAGCACGTTGCCGCCGGTGGAGACGTTGATCATGTCGACGCCGTCGGACACGAGCTCGGGTGCGAGGCGGCAGGTGTCGGCGAGGGTCCACGAGCGCTCGCCGGGCAGGGAGTCGGCCTCGAGCCAGTCGGTGGCCGAGAGGCGGATGAGGAGCGGCACCTCCCCTATCGCCGACCGCGTGCGGCGAACGACCTCGCGGACGAAACGGATGCGGCCCTCGAAGCCGCCGCCCCAGCGGTCCGTGCGCGCGTTTGACGCCGGGGAGAGGAACTCGTGGATGAGGTAGCCGTGCGCACCGTGGATCTGCACGCCGTCGAAGCCCGCCTCCATGGCGCGGCGAGCGGCGGCCGCGTAGGCGTCGGCAAGGGCGTCGACCTCGCTATCCGTGAGCTCACGCGGGGTGAGGGCGGTTTCGGAGACGGGGATCGCTGAGGGAGCGACCGGCTGCCAGCCTCCGATCTCAGGCGTTGCAGGGCCCTCGGACTCGAGCCACATCGGGCGGCTCGACCCCTTTCGACCGGCGTGGTTGAGCTGGATGAACGCCCGTGCGCCGGCGGCGTGGATCACATCGGCGAGCTGCTTGAACGCGGGGATCTGCGCATCGTCATGGAGCGAGAGGCAGGCGATGGAGATGCGGCCCTCGGGTACGACACCCGTTGCCTCGACGACGACCGTGCCCACGCCCGACTGCGCGCGGGAACCGTAGTGCACGAGGTGCCAGGTGGTGGGCCGGCCGAGCTTGGGGCCGGCGGTGGCTGCCGAGTACTGGCACATCGGGGGCATGATCAGGCGGTTCGGGAGTTCGAGGCCGCGGACGGTCATCGGTTGGAAGAGAAGGGAACGACCCATGGTGGGCACCTACGCTTTCGTGCGGTTGCAATTAGATGGGGTTATACCCGTTCGCGCGGTCAGCAGGCGTTCGACGCAGGGAGGGCCAGCATCGCCACTTTACCGGGGGTTCTCGGCAGCATGCGTGCAAACCACGCCACTTTGCTGAAGGTTTGCGACGGCGCGCGTGCAAACCTCGGCACTTTGCTGAAGGTTTCCGGCCGCCGGCTAAGTATGCCCCCGTCCGCACCCCGCCGCGACCTGCCTCTTTGCCGAGCGGGGAGCCCCATCTACTTGGCGCCCCCGCCAAAACCTTCAGCAAAGTGCCGAGGTTTGCTCGCACCTCCTCAGTGTGATTTATGATTTCAGATACAGTGTTAATTTAATGCGGTATTGAGAATACTAAGTATTTGAATCGTGAAGTCCACGCTCCCACAACAACAGATTTGTGCCGAGATGGGCCCAGTCGGCCGAAGCCACTGTTTTTAAGGGCGCCTTGCAGCTGTAGGTCAAATCTGTCGCGCGAGAGCGGAGGTCGAACTGTGCGCCCGGCCTCCGCCTCCAACTTCTACTCAAGGTACAGCTGCCTATGCCAGCGACTCCGCGTAACGCGTGAAGGTGTCGAGGATCGCCTGCCATCCCTGCTGCTGCATCTCACGGGGGTTCTGCGCTTCGGGATCAAAATCGAGAGAGACGAGGGTATGCGAGCCGGTCGGCTTGAACTGTGCGATCACCTCGCGCCCATCCTCCATCTGATAGGTGAACGAGTGACCGGGATTGACCTGGATGTACGTTGCGATGAGGTCGAAGCCCAAGGAACCGTCGCGGGCCTCCATGCGGGCGTGGTACGTCCCTCCTACGCGTAGGTCATTTGAAGCATGGGGTGTATGCCAGTCTTCGCTTGCGGCATTCCAGTTCACGATATGCTCGGGTTTGTTGTAAAGATCCCATACACGTCCGACGGGCGCGCGAACAACCGACTCAATGTGAATCTTCTCCATGGTGGCTCCTCTTCTTGTGTTGTGAACGGACGTAAGCCATCGAGGAGCGTGTACCCATTTCGCTCGCCCACGCTTGAGGAGGTGCCTCCTCGCTTGCAAATGTGTTGCCCGATGGCGCGCGATTCGTTGCCCGAGAGCCCTGCAAGCCCTATACTAGGCAAATCGTATCGGGACGTGGCGCAGTTTGGTAGCGCGCCTGCTTTGGGAGCAGGATGTCGCAGGTTCAAATCCTGTCGTCCCGACCATTGACCTCTCGGCTCGGGCATTGCGCTCGGGCCTTTTTTCTCTCAGAGATCGGAAATACCTCATTCTGAATGATATTAGGAAAGCATGCGTGATTTCGGTCCGTCCAAGAAATGTGCGGACAAATCTCGGGACTTTGCTAAAGGTTTTGGCGGGGACGCCGAGTAGATGGGGTTCCCCGCTCGGCAAAGAGGCAGGTCACGGCGGGGTGCGGACGGGGGCCTACTCGGCCGGCGGCCGGAAACCTTCAGCAAAGTGCCGAGGTTTGCCCGCGCGCCAGTGGGAACCCTCTGCAAAGTGGCGTGGTTCTGTGCGCGTCAGGGAAAACCTTCGGCAAAGTGGCGTGGTTTGCCCGGATCGGGCGTCCAAGGGAGGCGACCCGCCCTGCGCAGGACATAGTGGATATATATTGTTGTTTGAATTTGACAATACAGGCGCTCGAAATCAGGTTTGCGCCGCCGCGGGGCAAATTGGAACCGATCGGAGCTCATGGTCATGCCCGCGATGGCAACAGGGACTGTGGCGCGCACCCGCCGCGACCGCGACAGGGGCGATGGCGCACACTCACCCGCGACGGCGTCAAATGAGGCGAGGCGATATACCCACAGACGTAAACAGGACGAACTGGTGCGCCCGCAGCGGCGAACGGAGGTCGCGCGGTGCAGCCGCAGCGTCGGCCGAAGCGCGCACGGAGCCAGGCCAGGCACGCGCACGGCCGCACGCAGCGCGCGTCGAAGCGCTATCCTTTCCGCACCTGGTAATGGGTGCAGACGAAATCGCGATTGCGCTCCACCTCGAGGAGGTCGAGCTGCATCGAACCGGTGAAGAGCGGCCGTCCTGAGCCCAGGGTCACGGGAGCGAACTGCACCCAGACCTCATCGAGGAGCCCTGCCTCGGCGAATTGCGTGGCCAGGCCTCCCCCGCCCACGACCCAGAGGTCCTTGCCGCCCGCCGACTCCTCCATGCCCGCGATCAAATCCGAGGGGGACCCATCCACGAAGCGGATGTCGGCCCCCTCGGGCACCGCGAGCTCCCGGTGCGTGAACACCCAGGTGGGCTGCGCATACGGCCAGGGTCCGTCTTGCTCGAGCAGCCACCGGTAGGTGGACGCGCCCATGGCGAGCGCCCCGATCCGCTCTATGAAAGCCGGGTACGCCATCGGACCCTCGGTGTCGAAATCCTGCTTGAAGAGCCATGCGAGCGAGTGGTCCTCGGTTGCCAGGAACCCGTCGAGGGTGGACGAGGTGTAGAAGTGCACGGTCATCCGCGTCCCCTTACCCGACCGCCCGCTTCACGAGTGCCCGGACCTGCTCGGCGACCTCGTCCGACGCGCTCGTGATCGCGTAGCTGGTGGGCCAGAAATCGCCCTCGTCAAGCGCCGCGGTGTCCTGGAAGCCGAGCGTGCCGTAGCGCGCATCGAACTTGGAGGCGGGCTGGAAGAACACGAGCACCTTCCCCGCCCTCTCGTATGCCGGGAAGCCGTACCAGGTGCGGGGCGACAGCTCGGGCGCGACCTCGGTCACCACCTGGTGCACCATGACGGCGATAGTACGGTCCGCCTCGGGCATGGCCTCGATGGTCTCGAGGAGCGTCTCGAGCCACTCGGCCTTCTTCTTGCCGCCTCGCTCCTGACGGAGCTCCTCGGCGCGCTGCTTCATGGCCTCCTGCTCGGCCTTGCTGAATCCACTGGACATGATGTCTCCTCGGTCGTTGGGAGGGGCCTGGAAACCGCCCCGTCACAGCGCTTATCCCGCTGGATTGAATCAGCCAGACCCTGGCGGCGCGCGCCGACAGAAAGCCCACAAGCGACGGGGAGGGACGACGCCGCGCCGGCGGCCCGTGATGACTGCCGGAGCATCGGCGCTGCCTGAGCGCGTTGCGGGCACGTTGCAGGCAAACGGAGAGGGTCCGAACGTGCGCCCGGATGGCGCGGGCCCCGATCCGGCTACGCGGACACCACGGATCCCGAATCCGCCGCAGCAGAGATCGCAGGGAGAGGTCGATGCACGACCGGTGCGAGTGGCACCGCAGCCCCGATCCGGACGAGCGGCACCGCAGCCCCAATCCGGACGAGCGGCAATCGCGGGCCCCAAGACGGGCGCGGGGGCGGCACGGGCCTAGATCCGGCGTGGGCACCGCAACCCCCGAACCCGCCGCGTCCGAGACCCTACCTGCTCACCAGGTGAATCCTGCTCGCGTCGAAATGCAGCCGGAGCCGGTCCCCCTCGCGGGGCAGCGTCCCCGCGGGCGCGTCCACGGTGCTCACCTTCCACGTGAGCCGGCTCGGCGCGTCGGCACGCGGCGCGTCGAGCAGCACCACGCGCTCGAACCGCGCATCGCTCACCCGGGCGACCGCGAGATCGTAGCTGTTCTGGCGGGCCTCCCCGTCGCCGGAGCGGTCACGGTGGATATGCGTCGCGCGAATCCCCAGGTACGCGACGTCATCAGGCACCGGACGCCCCATCTCGAAGGTCATCCCCCAGTCCCGCGCGCGCACCCGGGTCTCGCCCACCTTCTCAGCGACGCTCGTGTTCTTGCAACCGGTGAGCCGCAGCCCCGCGAGGCTTCGCGGCGACCCCACGACCTCGGCCACGCTCCCCTCCTCCTCCACGCGCCCGTTGTGCAGCACGCAGATGCGCTCGCAGAGCCGACATGCCTCGTCGATGTCGTGGCTCACGTAGAGCACCGTGCGCCCCGCGACCGAGAACAGGTCGAGGAGGTTCTGCTCGAGGGCGTTCTTGAGGAAGGAGTCGAGCGCGCTCAAGGGCTCGTCGAACATGAGGATCCCCGGGCGGGCGGCGATCATGCGCGCGAGGGCGACGCGCTGCTGCTGGCCGCCGGAGAGCGCGAGCGGATAGCGGTTCGCGAGCTCGGCCACGCCGAAGACCGCGAGGCAGCGCCGGGCACGGTCGGTGCGCTCGCGGGCACCCGCCCCCGTGCCCATGCCCGCCTCAACGTTCTCCCGCGCCGTGAGGTTGGGGAACAGCTGGTAGTTCTGGAAGAGCAGGGCGGCGCGGCGCTCCTGGGGCGAGAGGTCGATCCCGCACTCGGAATCGAAAAAGGTGTGGCCGTTCACCACGATGCGCCCAGCGTCGGGCGTCTCCACCCCGGCGATGCAGCGAAGGGTGCAGCTCTTGCCGCAGCCCGAGGCCCCGAGCAGGGCCACGCGCTCGTCTCCGGCCTCAAGCTGGATGTCGAGGTTGAAGCCGGGATAGGTTTTCTTGATATCGAGGCTGAGCGACATCAGGCGCCCCCTTCCCCGGCCCACGGCTCCCCGAGGAGCTCGCGGAGCGCCTCGCGGTCGAGGCGGAGCGCGTCGCCGCCGGCCGCCTCGGCCTCAAGCGCGTCTCGGGAGTCGGATGCCACCGCACCCCGCGACGAGCGCCCACCGGCCCCCGTGCGGCTCCGATAGGCCCCCGAGCGCGCCGTGTACAGGTTGATCGCGAGAATGACCGCGAAACTGAACGCGATGACCACGATGACCCAGAACAGGGCCACCGCGGTGTTCCCTCCCATCCACTCGAAGTAGATCGCAATCGGGATCGTCTGGGTGATGCCGGCGTAGTTGCCCGCGAAGAAGAGCGTGCAGCCGAACTCGCCCATCGCGCGAGCGAAGGCGAGGACGGCCCCCGCCGCGATGCTCGGCCATCCGAGCGGCAGCATGAGCCGCCTGAAGATGCGCCACTCGCTCCAGCCCAGCGTGCGGGCCGCGTCGAGCATCTGGGGATCCAGGGCCTCGAAGGCACCGAGGGCGGTGCGGTAGACGAGCGGGAACGAGACGACCACGGCCGCGATCACCGCTGCGGGCCAGGTGAACACGACGCTCACCCCATGCGCGATGAGCCAGCGCCCCACGACCGTTGACTGCCCGAAGAGCATGAGCAGCAGAAACCCGCAGACCGTGGGCGGCAGCACCATGGGGATCGTGAACACGGAATCGAGCAGCCCCTTGAGCCGTCCCGAGGTTCCGCAGGTGCGCCAGGCGGCGGCGAGGCCGAGGGCGAGCGAGATCGCGAGGGCGAGCCCGCCCGTCTTGATCGAGACCCCGAGCGGGCGGTAGTCGATCCCAGCGAGGAAGGCGGCTGCCCGGTCGAGCGGACCGGGCGGTGCGACGGTCGCGACCTCGGAGGCGGGCACAAGGCGCGCGTCGTCGCTCCAAAGCGCGCCGTCGCCGAGATCGGCCAGGGCGATGTCGGCGCCCGGTGCCGCCGTGACCGTGAGGTAGGTGCCGCCCGCCGTGTCCGCGGCGCCTTCGCCGCCTGCGTCGCCCCCCGCGCTCGCCACGGCGAACCGGTAGACGTGCGCCCCGCGCACGACCTCGGTCTCTGTTGTGAACTCCCAGGGGTCGGTCACGTCGGCGAGGAGCGCGCCACCGAGCGAGAACGCGCGGTCGAGCCCCTCGATCTGCTCCTTGAGCGCCGCCACATCCGCAGCGGACGCGGGATCGAACCCCGCGGCGGCAGCCGCCTCGGCATCCACCCAGACGAGCACCGCGTCGGGCGTGCGGACGAGCGCGAGGGTCGCCCCCTCACCGAGCGGGAACCGGTAGCCCTCGGGCTGGCCGTCGATCGAGCGGGCCGTGCCCTTGGCGTTTCGCTCGAAGGCGTTGAGGCCGAAGGGGACGCCCTCGGTGAGCGCGGAGCCGGGCGCGGCCTCGGGACCCTCGGCTGCCCAGGCCGGCACAGCCCCCGCAGCCGCGAGGAGGAAGGCGAGCACCACAAGAGCAGCCGCCACGCGGCGCCACGAGCGCCCGAACGCACCCTCAGCGACCCGAACCGTCATCGCACCCTCCCCTCGCCTGATCCGTCCCCATCATGATACGGCCCCGCACGGACATACCGCACGGGGCCGCTCACGCCGGCATCCTTATGCAGAGAGCTCGAAGCCGTATTTCGCCCACACCTTCTGGGCGGCGGCATCAGAAAGGCAGAAGTCCAGGAACTTCGCCGCCTCCTTGGCGTGCTCGGAGGAAGCCGTCACCGCTCCCGGGTACACGATCGGCTTGTGGGAGTCCTCGGGGCAGACGAAGGCCTCCTCGATGCCGTCGTAGCGGTAGATGTCGGAGCTGTACACGAAGCCCGTGGCGCAGTCGCCCGTGGAGACGTACTTGGCCGCGGTGCCCACCTTGTCGGCGAGCGCCACCTTGTCGGCGATGCTCGCGGCGTACTCGCCGTCATCACCCTCGGTGCCGGTGTAGAGGCCCACGGAGGCGAGGGCCTGGTTGGCGTACTTGCCGGCCGGCACCGTCTTCGCGTCGCCGATCGCGATGCGGCCGTCGATCGAGGCGACGTCCTCGATGCCAGCGACCTGGATGTCGGACCCCTCGGCGCGGACGATCACGAGGTCGTTCGTGAACATGTCGGTGCGGGTGTCGCCGTCGACGAGGTCGGCCTCGGCGGCGTCGTCCATGGTGCCCTTGGAGGCCGTGATGAGGGCATCAGCCGCGGCGCCGGCGCGGAGCTGCTCCACGAGGTCGCCCGAGGCCTTGAACTGCGTGTCGGCGAAGGTGACGCCGAAGGTGTCGGTGTAGAGCGCCTGCACCTCGGGCAGGGCCTTCTCAAGCGAGTTCGCGGCGAATATCTGGAGCTCGACCGCCGTCGCGGCGGAGGATCCCGCTGCGGCCGCGTCGCCCGACCCCACCTTCTGCCCCGCGTTGCCCCCGCAGCCGGCGAGCGCTCCCAGGGCGAGCGCGGAACCTGCTCCGGCCAGAAGCGACCTGCGCGTGATGTTCATGAAGTTCTCCCCTCCAACCGATGGCGATGCGGTCCGTGTGTGCCGCACCCGGCCACCGTCAACATTATATTTCAACGAGAATAATCAGGTGACAGTATCTGTGATTCGTGTCGCAGTTTGGGATGCGGTGCGATGGATGGCTGCCGGGGTCGCGGCGGGGCGGCGGAGTGCGAGCGCGCGACCGGGACCGCAACGAAGCGACCAGCGTATCCCGTCACACGGGCGGGACCGAGACCGGGCAGCGACGCGCCCCCGCCGTCGGACCCTCAGTGCCCGCCGCCCGCCGTCATCTTCATCGCATGCTCGAGCTGGTCGGCGCACCCCTCCCAGCTCTCCCGCGCCGCCTTCGTGGATCCGGGGAAGTTGATGACGAGCGAGCGCCCGCGCTGCATGCACACGGCACGCGAGAGCATGGCCCGGCGCGTCTTGGTCATCGAGTGCGCCCGCAGCGCCTCGGCGATGCCGGGGACGTCGCGGTCGCAGACGGCGCGCGTGGCCTCGGGCGTCACATCGCGCGGCGAGAGCCCGGTGCCGCCGCAGGTGAGCACGATCTGGGCGCCCTCCTCATCGCAGGCGCGGACGATGGCCGCCGCGATGGCCTCCTCGTCGTCGGTCACCACCGTGTGCCAGGCGACCTGCCAGCCCGCCTCCTCGATGAGCTCGGTGAGCGCCGCGCCGGCCTCGTCCTCGGCAAGGGAGCGCGTGTCGCTGGCGGTGATGATGGCGAAGGTTATGTCCATGATGGCCTTTCGAACGGGGTGATGGGACGGGAGCTGATGGGGACGGTGGGACGAGAGCGGAGGGGGCGGATGGCGCTTCGGGGCTCGTGGGGCCGCTGGGCGGCAACGCGAGACGGGCGACGCCGCGGGCATCGCAGCGCCGCCGGGCCCGCGTCACCACCGGGCAGGCCACGGGCCGCGCACGGTGTGCTCCCGCCCGCGTGGGCCGAGGAACGACCCGCGCGCCGCCGTCACCGCCGCTTAGACCACCGTCCCCTCCTCGATGTCGAGGCGGACGATGGTGGCGGCGTCTCCGGCCGAGAGCCCGGCCGCGTCCTCGGCGATCTCGAGCAGGCAGTTCGCCTGCTGCATCGTGGAGAGCAGCGCCGAGTTCTGGCTGCGCGCCTCGGTGACCACGAGCTCGCCGGTCGCCTCGTCGCGCCCCACGCGGGCGCGGTTGTAGAAGCGCCGCGGGCCGCGCTTGCGCACGTCGTGGACGAGGCGCGCCACCTGCCGCGGGCGCGGGGCGGGCGCGTGGCCGCGCATCTTCCTGATGGCGGGGCGGGCGAGCATCTCGAAGCCCACGACCGCCGCCGCGGGGTTGCCCGAGAGGCCGAGGAACGGCTTGCCGGCGAAGATTCCGAAGGTGATGGCCTTGCCCGGCTTCATGGCGATGCGGTCGAAGAGGACCTCGCCCTCGCGCGCGATGAGGGCGGTCACGTAGTCGTAGTCGCCCGCCGACGCGCCGCCGCTCGTGACCACGAAGTCGCAGGTCGCAGCCGCACGGCGCACCAGCTCCTCGATTTTTTCGCGGTCGTCGGCGGCGATGCCGAAGAACTCCGGCTCCGCCCCCGCTGCGAGCGCCGAGGCCATAAGGGCGCTCGAGTTCGAGTCGCGGATCTGCCCGCGGCCCGGGCGGGTGTCCGCGGGCACGAGCTCGGTGCCGAGCGAGATGATACCCACCCGCGGAGCCGCGTGCACGGCGACGGTCGCGGCACCGGCCGAGGCGGCGAGCCCGCAGCCCGCCGCGCTCAGCACCTCGCCGGACGCAATCACGGTGTCGCCCGCATGTGCCTCGAGTCCGGCCTCGCGGATGTTCTCCCCCACCGCGGCCGGCGCCGTGAAGGTCGCGCGCGAACCCTCGTTGCCGTCGCCGCCCGAGACGGTCACGACCTCGTACTTCACAACCGCGTCGGCCCCCGCGGGCACGGGTGCGCCCGTCATGATGCGCACCGCCTCGCCTACGCCGACGGTGCCGCCGAAGACGTGGCCCGCGGCCTCGTGCCCCACAACCTTAAGGGTCACCGGGGTGTCGGGGCCGGCAGCGGCGAGGTCGTCCGCGCGCACGGCGTAGCCGTCCATCGCGCTGTTCGCGAACGGCGAGAGGTCGATGTCGGTCACGATGGCGCGGGCGGCAGGGAGCCCCACGGCGCGCCAGACGGGCACCTCGACAAGGGGCAGGGGCTCGATATGGTCGAGGAGGATCCGCTGGGCGTCCTCCAGGGGCAGCAGGTTCTCAGACATGGCGACCCTTCCGCTTGGCTGTTCTATCCTCGCACCAGTATAGTCCCGCCGAGGCGCGGGGGCGGGTGGGGCCATGGCACCGCCGGGGTGTGGGGGCGGGTGGGGCCATGGCACCGCCGGGGTGCGGGAACGGGCGGAGGCTTATGGCACCCCCGGGGCCCGGGCGGCACGGGGCACCGCCGGGGCCCGGGCGAGGCCTATCGCGCCCGGGGCCCCAGAGGGGCGACGGCGACGCGGGACCTCAGAGGGTACGACGGCCCGGCCGGAGTCAGCGCAGGACGAAGACGTGGCGGCGGCGCCGGAGTCAAAAGGACGAGAGCGGGACATCCAAGGAGGGCGAACGCGACCCACGCGGAGGGCGCTCACAGACGCGATGCCGGGCCCGGACCCGGCTTCCGCCGCGGCCCCTCTCCGCGTACGACGCCCGTCTTACGCGGCGGGGCCCTCCGCATCGGCCACGGCGTCGGGCGCGTCGGCACCGGAGGCGCCGCTCACGGGCCCGCGTACCTCGCCCATCTCCGCACGGGCCGCGATGGCCTCCTCGACCGTGTGCTCGACGTCGGGCGCGAGCGAGCGGCGCTTGGGCGTGACGATCCGCTGGGCCGGATACACCCCGCGGTGCCCCGCCACCAGGTAGGACACGAAGCTCACGATAACGAAATACGGGGCCGCCGCGCCGCCGAACATGTCGATGCCGAGCATGATCGTCGTGATGGGCACGTTGAGGGCCGCACCGAAGACCCCGAGCATGCCGAGGGCGGCCGGGAGCGCCGGGGCGAATCCCGCCGTCACGCCCATCCATCCACCAAGGGAGGCGCCGATGTCGAAGAGCGGCGTGACCTCACCGCCCTGGAAGCCCGCGCCGAGCGTGAGGGCCGTGAGGACGAGCTTTCCCAGGGCGTCGAGCGGGCTCGACGCGCCGCTGAATCCGGCGTCGACCATCCACTCGGAGAGCCCGCCCAGGCGCTGGCTGCCCGTGAGGAGGAAGACCGCGAGAAGCACACCGGCCCCCACCAGGGCGCGGACGGGCGCCGCGACCGGGATGCGCGCGTAGACCCGCTTCACGAGGCGGATCGCGCCCGAGAAGAGGCGGGCCACCACGCCGAAGACGATCCCCGCGCCCACGGTGAGGGCGATCGTGCGCGCGTCCAGGAGCGGCACGGAACCGATCGCGTGCGCGGCGTGGGTGACGCCGAGCAGCCGGGCGACGGCGTTGCCCATGAACGACCCCGCGAGGCAGTAGAGGGCCGCGCGGTACTCGAGCTTGCCGACGAAGCACATCTCCATCCCGAAGAAGGCGCCGGCGAGCGGCGTCCCGAAAACCGCCCCGAAGGCGGCGGAGATGCCCGCGAGCATGAGGTCGTGGTGGTCGTAGGCATCGAGGTGGAAGAGCCCGCTCACGTTGCTCGCGATGGTGCCGCCGATCTGCACGGCCGTGCCCTCGCGGCCCGCCGAGCCGCCGGCGAGGTGCGTCGCGATCGAGCAGCAGAAGGTGAGGAACGCCATGCGGGCGTGGATGAGGCGGCCGGTGAGCGCGCTCTCGATGACGAGGTTGTTGCCGCGGGAGGCGGCGAGGCCGTGGTTCTGGTAGAGCCAGGCCGTGCCGGCGCCCACGGGGATCAGGAGCAGGAAGAGCAGCGGCTCCGCCTCGCGCAGGGCGGTCACGGTCTTGAGGCCGGTGAGGAAGGCCCAGCCGGCCGCCCCCATCGCAACGGAGACGATGGCAACGAGCGCGAGCAGGCGGCCGCTTTCCCGAAGGTTCCTGAGGTCGCGCGTCGCGTCGAGCTTGAGCCGCGTGCCGCTCACGCTGAGGGGCAAGACGACGGAGGGGATATGGGCCACCCGATGCGAGGCGCCGACGCGTGGGGCGCCCCCGCCGGATTCGGCGGCGGCGCCGGTCTCAGGCGAAGACGATGGCACCGGTATCACCGTCCATGCTCTGGATGCGCGCGAGGCTCTCGACGCGGTATCCCTTCGCGCGCAGGCGCTCGCCGCCGCCTTGGAACAGCTTCTCGATCGCGATGCCGATGCCCTCGACCTTCGCCCCCGCGAAGTCGCAGAGGCCGATGAGCCCCTCTAGGGCGTAGCCGTTGGCGAGGAAGTCGTCGAGGATGAGGACGTGGTCGTCCGGCGAGAGGAAGCGGCGACCGACGATGACCGGGAACTCCCTCTGCTTGGTGTAGGAGTAGATGGTGGTCGCGTACTGGTCGCCGTCGAGGTTGATGGACTGCGCCTTCTTCGCGAAGACCACGGGAGCGTTGCCGAAGTGACGCGCCGCAACGCAGGCGATGCCGATACCCGAGGCCTCGATGGTCAGGATCTTGTTGATGGGCGCATCGGCGAAAAGACGGGCCCAGACGGCGCCCATATGGTCGAAGAGCTCCGTGTCGCACTGGTGGTTCAGGAAGGCATCGACCTTGAGCACCCCCTGGGGCTTGACGATCCCATCGGCGACGATCCGCTCCTCGAGCTCCCTCATGACGCTGCCCTCTCCTCTCGACCGGCGGTTTGCCTTGTTTCAGTGCAGCAGGATACCACGGCGGCGCGGCGGTGAGGGCGCGGTGGCGCGGGCGATATTTCCGCTTGTCCTCGGCGGCGGCGTCCGCGTACTATGTGGGTGCGCCCCGCGTCCGCGCGGCGGCATTCCCCGACACCCTATTTGAAAGGACTGAACATGGCATCCAAGAAGACCATCGTCCAGGAGTTCACCGAGTTCATCAGCCGCGGCAACGTGATCGACCTCGCCGTCGGCGTGATCATCGGCGGTGCCTTCACCGCCGTGGTGAACACGCTCGTCGAGAAGGTCGTCCAGCCGTTCATCTCGTTCATCACCGGCGGCACCGGCGGTGTTCCCGGCCTCTCGATCGACCTCAACGGCAACATCATGGACTTCAGCGCCTTCATCTCGGCGATCATCAACTTCCTGCTCACGGCTCTCGCGGTGTTCGCGATCGTGAAGGCGATCAACTCGTTCCGCGAGCTCAAGGACAAGGCCGCCGCGAAGGCGGGCCTCGCCAAGAAGGTAGCCGAGGAGGCGGCGCCCGTGATCCGCACCTGCCCCTACTGCAAGAGCGACATCGCGGACGACGCGACGCGCTGCCCGCACTGCACCGCCAAGCTTGAGGGCTACGAGAACCCCGCCGAGTAGGGCGCTCGCAGCTCAGGTTCGCACACGGGCCCGGGGGATCACCCTCCGGGCCCGTTTTTCATGCGCTGCGGCCACCCGCGGCGCATCCGGCACCGGATCGGGCGGCTGGTGGGCGGCCCCGTGTGCAAATCTCGGCACTTTGCTGAAGGTTTCCCGATTCGGGCGACAAACCTCGGCACTTTGCTGAAGGTTTTTGGGCATCCGCAAAGTAGAGGCGGTATACAGCCTGGAGAAACCCCTGTTCACAGCCTTGCGGAAAAAACGGCTACGGGGAGGGTCGGCGTAAACCTTCAGCAACGTGCCGAGGTTTGCCCCCAAGGTACGGAACCCTTCAGCACAGTGCCGAGGTTTGGCCATTCTCGTGGCGTCGATGGCTGAGATCGCAGCGCGCGGTCACGTTTGGGCCGCTAAGCCCGAATTAACCGCGACGAGCTCTGGGGCGAAGCGCGCAGCAGGAAAAAGCCCGCACCTTAGAACTCCGCGAAGCGCGCCTCCCCCACCTGCGCGTCCTCGCGCCCGGCGAGGGCCTCGCGGAGGGCCATGAGAAACGGCTCCTCCTCCCCCGCACGAAACACCAGGTGAACGAGGACATCGGCTGTGAAGTCCGTACCTGCCACCTTTCCTCCCACACGGGCCGCGAGATCGAGCACCCGCTCGTAGTCGGCGTAGGCGAGCCTCACCTCGACAGGCACCACGCTCGTCATCTCCACGAGCTTGCCCTCCGCGCGGGCGGCCTCGATCGCCTCCTGGACGGCCGCGGTGTAGGCACGCACCAGGCCACCCGGCCCCAGCAAGGTTCCCCCGAAGTACCGTGCGGTCACACAGGACACGTCCCTGAGTCCCGCGCCGCGCAGGACCTCGAGCGTCGGCAGCCCGCTCGTGCGCTGGGGCTCGCCGTCATCGCTCGCCCGCTCGCGGCCGTCCGCGAGAATCCAGGCGGGAACATGGTGGCGCGCATCGAAATGCCGCGACCGGACGGACGCGAGATGAGCAGCGGCCTCGTCCTCATGCTCAACATGCAGGAGATGCGCGATGAACCGGCTGCGGCGGTCCTCGACGACACCGGTGACCTCGCTACCGGGGCGCACGGTGATATAGCGCTCCATTCCGTCCTCCCCGGATCGAAGGGATGCGGCAAAAAAATGCGAAGCGGGCCGATAAGCCGGGTTCTGTCGAGGACGGTCATTTATCTTGCCCGCGCGTCACCGCGCGGTTCCTCGCACGCTACCCGAGCGCGGACCGGGCCGGCCCATCGCGCTCCTATTTGCGCTTGCTCCGGATGGGGCTTGCCAAGCCGCCGTGTTGCCACGACGCTGGTGGTCTCTTACACCACCGTTTCAGCTTTTCCCTTAACGGTCACCCGCCAGTGGGAGTCTTCTTTTCTGCGGCGCTTTCCGTCGGATCACTCCGCCCGGCCGTTAGCCGGCATCCTGCCCTGCGGAGCCCGGACTTTCCTCACGCCCGGAAGGACGATGCCCTCCGGGTCGCGCGACCGTCTGGCCCGCTTCGCGAAGGGCATTGTAGCACGTTCCGTATGATGCCGCCGTAAAGGCAACAGGGCGGGACCCAGAGCCGGTCCCTTAGCTGTTCGCCATCACCACGTTCTCGATGGTCTCGGCCACGCCCTCCATGCTGTCGGCGGTGATCTCGAGGAAGGTGTACACGTCGCGCCAGGCGATGACCGTCAACGGGTCGAGGCTGGCGTCGGTGTGCAGCTCGCGCATCGACTCGATGTAGAGGCGGTCGCAGTCCTCCTCGATCGCGTTGATGTTCACGACCTGCTCGCGCAGGGTCTTGGAGCGCTTGAACCGTGGTAGCTCGCGCACGAGGGTGGCGAGGCTCTGCGCGGCCTCGACGAGCTTCCGGGCCATCTTGAGCGCAGAGGGGCGGATCTCCTGCACGTTCGTGAAGTAGATGCGGTGGAGCACGCCCTCGAGGTGGTCGGTCACCGAGTCCATGCGGCCGGCGAGCGTGGCGATGTCCTCGCGCTCGATCGGGGTGATGAAGGCCGTGACCAGGGCGTCGGAGATCTCATGGTTCCGCTCGTCGCCCTCGTTCTCGATCGCGTGCATCTTCTCGAGCGCGCCGTCGATCGCGGCGGGATCGAAGTTCTCCATGATGTCGAGCAGAAGCTCGGCCGCGCGCTGGGAGACGTCAGCGCACGCGATGAAGGTGTCGAAGTAGAACTCGTCGGATTTCTTTGCCATGGTCGGTCCTCTCAGATGAGCCGGTGGTCAAAACGGGCGGCACGCGGCCGCGCGAACGGGGCGGGGGCGCCGCCTTAGAAGAAGAACATGAACAGCCGCGCCATGAGGAAGCTGATGAGGCCGCAGCCCGGGAAGGTGAACACCCAGGTGAGCATCATGTCCTTGACAACGGCGAAGTTGATGGCGGAGAGGCGCTTGACCGCGCCGACGCCCATGATGGCGCTCGTCTTCACGTGCGTGGTGGAGACAGGGATGCCGGTGAGGGTCATGACGAGGAGCGAGAGCGAGCTCGCGAGGTCGGCGGAGAAGCCCTGGTACTTCTCGAGCTTCACCATGTCCATACCCACGGACTTGATGATGCCCTCGCCGCCCACGGAGGTGCCGACACCCATCATCGTGGAGCAGAGCAGCATGAGCCAAACGGGGATGATGACGCCCTCGACGCTCGGCTGGCCGTTGGCGAAGGCCATGCCGAGGAAGAGCACGCCGATGAACTTCTGGCCGTCTTGGGCGCCATGCATGAAGCTCATGGCCGCGGCGCCGAAGATCTGCGCGTACTTGAAGAAGACGTTGGCGCGGCGCCGGTCGAGCCCCGCGCAAAGGATCGTGACCGCTTTGCAGACGACGAAGCCGAACAGGAAGCCGCCGATGAGCGAGAGCACGAGGCCGTAGAGGACCTTCGCCCACTCGTTCATGTTGACGCCGCCCGCGCCGCCGAGCGCGATGGCGGCGCCGGTAAGGCCCGCGATCAGGCTGTGGCTCTCGGAGGTGGGGATGCCGAACTTGGCGGCCGTGACGCTGTAGACCACGATAGAGAAGAGCGCGGCGCAGAGCGCGACGATGGCCGCGTGGGTGTCGGTGCCGAAATCGACCATGTTCGAGATCGTGGAGGCCACGCTCGCGTTGATGTGGGTCATGATCAGCACGCCGAGGAAGTTGAAGACCGCGCTCATGATGATCGCCGGGCGCACGCGCATGCAGCGCGTGGTCACGCAGGTGGCGATGGCGTTGGGAGCGTCGGTCCAACCGTTGACGAAGATGACACCGAGGGTGAGGGCGACGGTGATTGCCAGCACGGGCGAGGAGAGCACCTGCTGGGCAAAGTACGCGAGCGAGACGTCCAAGATCGATCGCTTTCTTCTCATGGCCGACCGGCATGCGGCGGCCAAACATCAGCGGACGTCCCACAGGATAGCATTAACGGTTAGCTGACATTCCCCGTACGTGCTAATTACTGTGTAAGGAGTCTGTAAGCTCGCTGGCGTGAATCAGGGCGGGCAGACGCGAGCTGGGGGTGCGATCGCGCCGTATGCACGCCGCCAGCAAGAAAAAGCCCCGCGGGGGCGGGGCTCTCCCAAGCTGTAGGGGCGATCGCTAGTCGAGGTCGTCCACGGAGAAGTTGGTCTGCGGCGCGAAGGGATCGGCCACGGGAACCGGGGCGGCCGCGGCGGCGGGCACGACCGGGGCCGGCGCCGGGGCGGATCCGGTGGGCACGCTTGACATGAGGTCGGCCGGGAAGGAGTTCTGGGCGTCGTCCATGAAGTGCTGGATCAGCTTCAGGTACTCGTTCTTGAACTCCTCGCGGGAGGCCTTGAGGCGGTCGATCTCCTCGATCTCGGACTGCTTCTCGGCGAGCGCCTGGCGGATGACCTCGCGGGCCTTGGCGTCGGCCTCGTTGCGGATGCGGTCGGCGTTCTCGTTGGCCTCGCCGACGATGGCGTCGGCCGTCTGCTGGGCGGCGATGAGGGCCGCCGAGATCTGGCGCTCGGTGGCGGAGGGGCCGGTGGGCTCGGCGACGACCGGGGCGGGAGCCGGCGCGGGCGCGAGGGCGCGCTCGTTCAGCTGGGTCTGGGCGTCGGCGAGCTGCTGCTCGGTGGTGGTGAGGCGGCCCTTCAGGTCGACGATCTTGTTGAGCATGGCGTCGACCTCGGAGGCGAGGCGCTCGAGGAAGGCGTCGACCTGCGTGGGGTCGTAGCCGCGCTTGGCCTCGTCGAAGGTCTGGGCCTGAATGTCTGCGGGGGTGATAGCCATGTGCAGTCCTTTCATCGCATGGGCGCGCGAGCGCGAACCCGAGCTGTTTAACCTACCAGTATATTGATAATGAGCCGCTCGATCAGATTCAACGCAAGAAGAGCAAGCACCGGCGAGAAGTCGATGCCGCCCATCGCGGGAATGAACCGACGGAAGAGGTTCAGGTACGGCCCGACGATGGTGTCGAGCGCTCGGGCGAGGTCATCGAGGAAGGAGCGGTTCCGGCGCGGAAACCAGGAGAGCAGGCAGTACGCCAGGACCAGGAAGCTGTAGAAGTTGAATACCAGCTCGATGAATCGCAGGACGGATAGGGTCGTCACAGGGGCTCCTATTTCTTGAGGTAGCCCTCTTGGCGGAGCTTGGCGAGATCGGATTCCTTGATCTCGCAGCCCGAGGGCAGGACGATGAACACGCGGTCGCCCACTTCGCGCACGGTGGCGCCAAGGCCGCAGGCGAACCCGTAGCTGAAATCGAGGACGCGCTTGGCCACCTCGGTGCGGACGCCGGCGAAGACGAGCGCGACGGGCTGCTTGGTGCGGACGCGCCGCACGACCGTCTCGACGTCGTCGTAGCTCTCAGGGCGCAGCACGTAGGCGGGGAGCTGCGGAGTGCCGTTCACGACGGCACTCATGCGGGCCGAGGTGGCGTCGGGTGCCGCGGGCGCGGGCGCGGTGCGGACGGCCTCGGCGTAGCTCGAGGGGGTGTCGTAGGCACCGGGACGGTAGCCCGACTCCTGGCCGCGGGCGGGCGGGTTGTAGGTGGCCGCATGGCGGTCGGCATCGCCCACGAGCTCGCCGGAGCGCGTGTAGACCGCGATGCTCTCCGCCTCGCCGCGGCGGGTCTGCCCGAGCACGCCGCTGCGGGGCTCCTCCTGGTAGGGCTGGGAATAGCCCTGGGAGGTGCCGTAGCCGTCGGCGGTCTGGTAGGTCGAGTCGCCGTAGGCGTCGGCCGGGAGATCGTCGTAATAGCCCTCGTCGTATCCCTCGTCTGAGGCGCCGTAGGAGTCATCGTCCCGGCCGGCGCCGAAGGGCAGCTTGCTCTTGATGTTGTCAAGGAAGCCCATATCCCCGCCTCTCTGTTCTGCGTTTCAACTACGTTCTTGCAGGGTCGGGGCGATGCCCCGATTGCCCTATCTTAGCGCAAACGATGGGTCGAAGACCACTCTACCCAGTCGGACGATCGTGGATCCCGCGGCGACGGCCTCCTCGAAATCCTCGCTCATCCCGCAGGAGAGCTCCGTGAGATCGAGCTCGGGGGCGCGGTGAGCGAGCTCGTCGCGCAGGGCGCGGAGGTCCTCGAAGGTGCGGCGGGCGCGGTCGCGCTCCCCCTGCGGGGCCATCGTCATCAACCCTCGGATGCGGATGCCGGGAAGCCCCGCGAGGTCCTCGAGGGCCGCGCGGACCTCCTCGGGCGAGAAGCCGGATTTGGTCTCCTCGCCCGAGACGTTGACCTCGAGGAGGACGTCTTGGGGACCGCTCAGGGCGGCGGGGTCGTCCTCCTGCCGGCGGAGCACGCGGCTCGAGACCGCCTCGGCGAGATGGAGCGAGCTGATGGAGTGGATGAGCGCCACGCGGCCGATCACGGCGTTGATCTTGTTCTTCTGCAGGTTGCCGATGAGGTCGAAGCGCACCTCGGGGAGCTCGGGATGCTCGGCAAGGGCCGCGAGCTTGGCGTTGAGCATCTGCGGGCGGTTCTCGGCGAAGGTGCGGTAGCCCACGCGGATGGCGGCGAAGAGCTCGTCGGCGCCGACGGTCTTGGACACGGCGATGAGGCGGATGTCGGCGGCGTCGCGGCCCGCCCGGGAGGCGGCCGCCTCGATGCGGCCCACGATCTCCTCGCGCCGGCGCGCGAGCGCGTCCTCGTATGCGTCTGCCAGACCAGCCATAGCCGCCGCCTTTCCTCGCCGCTTGAACACGCAGCCATACTAACGCAGGGCGCGCCCCCGTGGACGGCGGAGGCGCGCGGTCATGAAGATGTTGCAAGCGGGGACGGGGGCGGGCGGGGGCTCCGACGGACCGCTGGCGCACGTGGCGTGGCCGCTGGCGCGGGCAGCCGGGCGGTCGGCAGGTGCCGGCGGGCGCAGCGGGACGCCGCCGGAGCGACCGGTGCGCCGGGGTCGCCGGTGCGGCACTCCCCCGCCGCCGGGGCTACTCCCCGGTCTTGGACTGCTGGATCAACTCGGCGAGGTCCTCGTTCACCTCATCGAGCGGAAGGCGCGCCACGTACCTGGCGTCGACCTCGGGGTTCAGGATCACGCCCTCGCCCGACGGGATGCGCAGCTCCTCGAGCTCCTCGTCGTCTGCCTCGGCGACGTCCGCGAGGTTGAAGCGCTGCCCGGTCAGCATGAAGGTGATGCGGCTCGCGGCGTCGATCGAGATCGAGGCGATGCGATCCAGGTAGCGGGCGACCATGATGACGCGGCGGAGGTCGTCGAGCGAGTCCTCATCGGCCATCTGCTCGGTGTTCATGCGGTTGTAGGTGCGGAAGAACTCCTCGTAGATCTTGTGGACGGGCTCGTCCTGGTCGATGAGGTCGCCGGCAGCGGACATGTCGTTGTTGACGAGCGCCGAGGCCGAGAGGCCGAGGACGCGGTAGACGAAGGTGGCCTCGCGCTCGATGAGCTCGACGAGCTCGGACGGCAGCGAGATGTCGGCCTTTACCTTCTTGCGGGCGGCGCGGGCGATGCGGTGAACCTTGTCGCACATGCGCTGCAGGTTGTAGTTGACGTAGTTGATGGTCTGCAGGATGCGGAAGTCGGAGGCCATGGGCCCCTGCATGGAGATGAGGTTGTAGCAGACGGCCTCGAGGTTGTCGCAGCGGGCCTCGATGCGCAGGGACTCCTTCTTGGCGCGGCTGGCGAGGTCCTTGTCGTCGGTGACGAAGGCGCGAACCGCGTCGTGCAGGACGAGGTCGACGGCCTCGTAGATCGACAGCATCTCATGGCGGGCCTCGATGAGCTGACGCGAGAACATCTTGCGCATGCGCGTGACTCCAATCGCTGGGACAGGGCTGAACACCCCGTGACCTTTGGGTTTCCGATTCAGTCTACCAGCCGCAATGACAGCGCACTGTAAAGGGATGGCCTCGTGTCGGTAAAGCGTGAGGGGTGGGGTGGGAACGCGGGCCGGGCCGGTCGCAGCGGAGAGCGGGGGCCGCATTGGGCTGGCCGCAGCGGAAGGCGGGGCGCGGGCCCAACGCGGCCTGCGCTGGGTCGGGTGCGGGGGGGTGTCGGGCAAACGTGGGGCAGGCGGTGACGGGGACGGGGTCCGCAAGGTCGACATGCCCGCTGCGCCGAGGCGGGTGCGAGAACGCGAGCGAGGACATGGCCGCTCGCAGCGGCGAGCGGGGTTCGCGTACCAAAATCGCACGTGTGAACGGTCATCTGAGCCACGGTTCAACTACATCGGAAAAACGACAGGTCAAAGCGCGTACCAAAATGCCGCTTGTGAACGGTTCATTCACAACCGCGATTTCGGTACGTCGTTTTCGTTCATTGCTCGCAATTTGGAACGTGAGCGGGCCGCTCTCCTGCAGCCGGGACGGCACCGCGGGAGCACGTCACCGCCCCGCGCTCCGCGCGCCCCGTCCCAACCGGTCGTTCGCCAGACGGTCGTTCACGCCCCGCCCACACACATTCACCAGACGACGTTCCGCAAACCAGCTGCCCGGCCCCCGCCCACAAACCGGCCACACCCCTGCCGGACGACCTGCCACCATCCGTCGACACCCTCCCTTACCTGCGCGTTCGAACCCCCATGCAGAACACCGTCACAACGCGGGAAGAATCGGACCAGATCCCGGACAGCCAGCCGTAAGGTCGTGGTCGCAACCTCATAATTCTCGCGAAAAGCGCTTGACCGGCGCGTCATGATGGGGCTATGGCAATCATCGCATCACATAGCACCGCACGCGCGCTCCACCGCTCCCCGAGGCGTCCCCGGGCGATGGAGTCCGTCCCGCCCCGGCGCACGCCGTTTCGGGCGGGGACGGTCGAGGGCGTCGAGGCGATGGATCTTAAAGTCAAGCTATCGGCGCTCGGCGTGCCGGACGCCGAGCTCGAGAGCATTCATGTCCTCACCTCCTCAAGCAAGAGTAGGCGATCCAGCTCGGGTCTCTGCTGCCACGTGCACGAAGGCGAGATGCCCGCCGGGGCACTCTCAAAGATCGGCGGGGGCCTGTACGTGGCAGGCATCTGCCTCTGCGCCCTACAGGCCGCCGCGGAGATGGACTTCGTCGAGCTCGTCGAGTATTACTACGAGATCTGCGGCGCCTATGCCCTCCCCTTCGACGACGGCCCCTATCACGAGCGGGAACCGCTCACCTCCGTGCGGAAACTGGAGGAGTTCTTCGCCAAGATGCCCGGCCACCGTGGGATCGCGCGGGCGCGGCGGGCGCTTCGCTACGTGCGCGACGGGTCGCGCTCGCCCATGGAGACGGCTCTCATCATGATGCTCATCCTCCCACGGAAAGACGGCGGTCTCGGCCTTCGGACCACCGAGATGGACTACCGCATCGACGTGCAGCAGCGGTTCAGGGACATGACTTCGCGACGGTTCTTCATCGCCGACGTGTACATCGTTTCTGCGCGCCTGGATATCGAGTACCACGGGTTCCACCACGACAATGAGGGCCGCGACGTGAGCGACGCCGAGCGGGAGAACACGCTGCGCGCCATGGGGCATCACGTGATCGTCGTTCGCAAGGGTTCGTTTTTCGAGCGGCGCGCCTTTTGCCGGGTGATGGAGGCGATCCGCATGCGGGCCGGTGTGCGGCCAGCCAAGCTGCCGGCCGATTTCGCGGAGCGACAGGAGCGCCTGCGTCAGTTCGTCCTGCGGAGGATGCTCTGAAGGAACGGGGCAGATGGGTGCGCCGCGGAGGTGCAGCGGGGACCCGGGGCCACGTACCAAAATCGCCGTTGTGAACGAATGTGGCGTACCAAAATTGCACTTGTGAACGAACCGTTCACAACGAGCATTTTGGTACGCTTCCTGACCTGCGGTTTTAATTCTCTACTTTGGCATGGGACGGGAGCGTCGTTCATTTCCGTCATTTTGGAACGCGAGAGGGGCCGGGGCCTGCAGGAGGAGATGGCAGAGCAATCGGGGCGCAGCGCAACAGGCCGAAACGCGAGCAGGAGGAAGCGATTCGCCTGCGATGGAGCCAAAAACAGGGATCTGCATGAAACGATGCCGTGCGACCTCATCGCCGTCGCCTGCCCGCGTGGGGGGCGGGGCCTGCGGAAGCCGGTTGCGGCAGGGGCGTTGACGCGCCGCAACAGGATCCACCCGGCAACGCGCCCTAAAAACCAGGCGATCCGCCCGAAATGATGCCGAGCGACCTCGTCGCGATCGCCCGTCCGCGCGATCAGGAGATCAGGGCGATCGCGGCGTGGCGGCCACACTGGCCGTGCTCGGCGCGGTAGGAGAAGAAGCGGTCGTTGTCGCGCAGCGTGGAGAGGCCGGCATCGACCACGCGTTCATCCTGGACGCCCACCTCCACCAGGGCCTCGCGTATGCAGGCGGAAAGATCGAGCAGGCGCGATCCCGCCTCTGCCGCCGGTCGCACGGAGGCGAACCCGGCCGCGAACCGCGCCATGAGCTCGGGAGAGACCTCGTACTCGTCGCCGCTAATATGCGGGCCGATCCACGCCTCCACCTCGGCCATCGATGCCCCGGTGACCTCGGCGAGCGCGCTGGCCGCCTTCGCCGCAACCCGCGCCTCGGTGCCCTTCCATCCCGAATGGATGACCGCGAATGCGTTCTCCAGGGTGAGGACCACCGGGACGCAATCGGCGAAGCAGAGCATGACGGGGACCCCGGGCGCCGTGCACACGATGGCGTCCGCGCCCGCCGCGATCTCGGTGCGCACGCGCGCGAGAGCGTCCGGCCCCCCATCGATCACGCGCGCAACGCGGTCTCCGTGGACCTGGTTGGGAACGAGCAGCCGATCGAACGTCTCCGCGGCATCCAGCGCCGCGAGGGCGCGGCGGCGGTTCTCGGCGACCGCCTCCGGGTCGTCCCCCACGTGCCCACCGAGGTTCAGGCTTGAGAACGGCGGCGCGGACACGCCGCCGGCGCGCTCCGTGAAGCCGAACCGCACCCGCCCCCGCGCTCCGGTGACGACCGCCACCCCATCGCGCACGCTCCGGGAAAGCCCGCTCATCATATCCGCTCCTCTCGTCCATTTCATCCAGCCTACCCCGGGCGGCGCAGAGCCCGACCCGCACGGGGCATCGCGACAAAAGAAGCGCGGGAGACCGCGGTCGATGACCGACCCGGGGTGCCGTGCTATGGCCCGCAGCCGACCCGAGGCGCCGCACCGCAACCCGCAGCCGACCCCGGGCACCGCGCGCGGCCGACCCAGCGCACCGCAACCTGCAGCCGACCCCGGGCGCCGCCGGCATCGCTCCACCGCCCTCGACCGACCCCGGGCGCCGCGCCACGGCTCGCGGCAAGCCCAGCGCACCACACCCCGCGCCCGGCCCCGCCGGCGCGGCACCGCGCCACCCGCTCCGACGCAAAAAAGGGCTCTTCGGTGGTTTCTGTGGGAGAGATTCCGGCATAGGCCCAGCTCAGCGGGCGAAAACAACGATCTGGAACTGAAACGGCCCCGGGAGGGGCCGTTTCCGCGTCATCCGCCTATGATTGCTAAGCCAAATT
>JAXEGS010000027.1:0-219162 GCA_034102905.1 Collinsella sp.
CGGCTATTCGATCGCAGGCAACGCGCGTTCCCTCGCGCGCGATCTCGGCGCTGGCGACGCGCGTGGCAGCTACACAGGTGACGTCGCCGACCGCGTCGCCGAGCTGCTGACCGCGTGCCGCGAGGAGATCGACCGCCTGCGCGCCCGCGCCCTCCCCGACGGGGTGAAGTGGCCGAGGTTCGCGGACGGTGCTCCTGTCGGCATCGGAGACTTCATCGTGCACGAGGGCAGATCCGAGACGGTGTCGGGTGTGCGCCTCTACGCGGGATGCTGCGAGCTGGCGATGGTGGGCCGCGACCACGAGCTTCGGCGTACGGTCTGGCCCGGCGAGACGGTGGAGCGCCCCGCAATCGAGGCGGCGGACGGCCTGCCCATCGAGGTCGGGCATACCCTCTACGGTGAGAACGGGCGCGGCTGGCGCGTCACGGTCCTGCTGCACGAGCGGCGCGGGTACGCCCCCCGTTACAGCGTGGAGGCGGTCGCCGCCGACGGGTCGGGCGATAGGCGCGAACTAAAGCCGTGCTGGCTCACCCACGAGCGCCCCGACAGCTGGGATCGTCTTGAGGCCGACGCCGCCGACGAGGCGCAGCGCGAGCTGGTGCGCCGCGCGAGGGCACTGGCGGAGGGGGGCCGACATGAGTGAGGCGGATGCCCTCAGGGTGCTGGTGCTGGCCGTCTCCAGCGCGTCGATCACCTCGTCGCTGATAGCCGCGCTCGCAACCGTTCGGCGATCCGGCAGGCGGGCCGCTCGATCCGAGATTGTCGAGAGGATGGACGCCGACGGGAGGCTCGTGATCATGTTCCACCGGTGCTCGGGTTGCGGGGGAGATCTGCCCTACGAGGTCAGCCGCGGCGGCGGGTACTGCCCGAGGTGCGGAGCCCGCATCGAGGGCAGGAGTTCGCGATGACCCCCACGGGCGGCGTGCTGGACGTGTGCTGCGGCCCCCGGTCGTTCTACTTCGACAAGCAGGATAGCCGCGTGACCTACTGCGACCTGCACCATCGGCGCAAGACGCTCTGCGACGGGCGCGAGCTGGTGGTCGAGCCGGACGTGGTGGCGGACTTCCGCGACCTGCCGTTCGCGGACGGGGCGTACTCGCTCGTGGTCTTCGACCCGCCCCACCTCACGCGTGGCCACGGGTGGCAGGTGGAGAAGTACGGCGTCCTCGGCCCGGACTGGCGCGCCGACCTCGCGGCGGGCTTCCGCGAGTGCCCGCGGGTTCTCGCGCCCGGCGGGACGCTGGTCTTCAAGTGGCACGAGTACTCCGTGCCGCTACGGGACGTGCTCGCGCTCTGCCCGGCAAGACCCGTGTTCGGCAACCGGAGGCCCTGGCAGAGCAAGACGCATTTCATCGTCTTTTTCAAGGAGGAGTCATGACGGACGTGCAAGACATGTCGCTCGCGGAGTGGGCGGCGACCTCCGACGGGCACCGCGTGCTCTGCTCGGCGGCGCGCGACGCGCTTTCGCGGGAGAGCGCGTTCGCGACCGCCGCGCTCGGGAGCCTGGCCCGGCTCGCGCCGCTCATGGCGGCATCGACCGCCGGGGTGGTCGCGCGGCGCATCAACGCGGCCGAGATGCAGACGCTGACCCTGTTCCCGCGCAGGGCGTATAAGGCGGTGCGCATGCGCGCGGACGCCCTGCGCTGCATTAGCGTAGACGCCGCCGGGAGGATAGACGCGGCGCTCGCGTCGATCCCGGAGGGCAGCCCGCACGGGGTGCCGGGCAGGCCCCTGCCGGGCGAGGCGCAGGGCGCCATGATCCTGCGCATGGAGGCGGTGGCGCGCCGCTGACGGTCGCCCCGCACGGGGCGCGGGTCGAAACACCTTGTTTATCGTACGGTCGCCCCATCGGGGGCGCGGGTCGAAGCACTCTCTCATATTGTGGGCGCGCGCCCCGGTTCCCTCCACGGGGCCGGGGCGCTTCGCATTTCGGGCCCAAAAAGCGTACAATACCTGCTGTAACGGGGACAGAAGCATAACGCCGCCATCAGCCCGTGGAGGTTCCCCCTCATGCCCGCCGAGCCCGTTGAAGCCCTCATACAATCGTACACGAGCGCCCGCGACCTCTTCGAGGCGGCCCGCGAGGCCGCCCGCGACGCGGAGCGCATATCCCGCGCGGTGGAGCGCATGCGCTCGCGCGAGCAGCTGCGCGCGCAGGGCTACCAGCCCCGCACGTCGGGCGGCGGGCGCGCCGACCCCAACGCCGCCACGGACGCCCGCGTGGACTACGAGCGCCGGGTGGCGCGCCGCCGCGAGGCCGACCTCGCGCTCATGTCCTACGCCTCGTCGGTGTGCTACGGAGACGGGGCGTACGCGGGAGGGGTGGCGTCGCTGCTCACGCCCGCCCACGCCGACGCCCTGTGGTGGCGCTACGTCAACGCCGCGACGTGGCCGGAGACCGCCGAGGGCACCGGCATGAGCGAGCGGTGGTGCCGGGACGCCGTGGCCGTCGCCCTCGACCAGGTGGACGCCTACGGCTTCGGGCGCGTGCGCTCGGGGCTCGGGCTCGCCGAGGCCTGAGCCCGGGCCATGTCCTCGCGTATGAGGCGCTTGATGTAGCCCTGCTTGCTCTCCTGCGAGCGCAGCCATTCGAGCACGTCGGCGTCGGTCGGGTAGAGCCTGATCACCACGGTCGCCGTCTTCTCGCGCCGATATTTGCTGCTCGCCCGCTTCTGCGCGTCTGACACTGCCATCATTTTCCCCTTCTCGATATGATCCTTCTGGCGACCTCCACCAGGGCGAACACCGCCATCCATTTCGCGAGCATCGCGATCGTCTCCATATGCGCTCCTCTCTCGTGGTCTAAGATGGGGAGGTGAGGGGCCTGGAGCTTTCGTCCCGAACCCCTCCCGCTTACCTGCTCCTGCGCATGTGCCTTGGCCTGTACCGGCGCTCGAGCAGGCGGTCGACCGCCTTCGCGACGTAGTGGACTATCAAGCCCGCTATCGTCGCGATGGCGACCTCCTTCAGCTCATCCAACAGAATCACCTCCTTTCCCTCTCCGCCTTACGCTTCCAATTATATATGGTGCACCATATATAATCAAGAGGGATTCCGGAAAAATCTGCCGACTCCTGCCGGGTCGTGCCGCATACTGCCGGGATTTCCGCCGCATCATGGCATCGTGTCCAGTCGGGGCCGGGGAGGCCCACGGAGGCACCATGACGGCTGGGGCACGGGTGGGCGGGCGAGCCCAGGGGCCGGTACCCTTCCCCTTTCGGGGGCGGCCCCCGGGCAGGACGCCCGCGGAGACGGAGGCCCCATGTCGCGCGCCAACCCGCGCCGGTCAAACGGATCGCGCCGCTCGGCGCTCCTCAGGTGGGCCCGCGCCGCGTTCCCGACATGCTGGATATGCGGGCTGCCCATCGATCCCGCGGCCCCTCCGGGGGACCCCCTCGCGTTCGAGGCCGACGAGGTCGTGCCCGTGTCGCGCGGCGGCTCGCCGCTCGACCGCTCCAACATCGCGGGCGCGCACCGCTGCTGCAACAACTGGCGGCGCGCGAAGCCCGTCCCCCGGGTCGAGGCCGTCCGGGCCGCCGTCATCGCGTCGCTCGGCCGCTGGTCGTCGCCCGTCGAGTTCGTCGCGCTCGCCAAGCGGGCAGAGAGGTCGGCTCCCGGCTCCCGCCCGCACCGCCCGCCGAGGACCACGACCGAGTGGTGAGGCGGGCCGGCGCCGTCCGCGGCCCGGGCGCCCAGGGGGGTCTTTCCCCGGGGGCGGCAGGCCCCCCCGGCACCCCAGGGCCGAAATACCCCCGGGCTCGATTTTCAACGGGGAGCCGAATCGACATAACATGAAACCGCAGGTTGGACGGGGGCGCTCGCCGTGCTGATAGACGACATGATCCCGTACGGGCGCAACGCGCGGAAGAACGAGGCCGCGATCCCCAAGGTCGCGGAGTCGATCCGCGAGTTCGGCCTGCGCGGGACGATCGGGCTCGAGTCGCGCGAGAACCCCGTCATCGTGTTCGGCCACACCCGCGTGGCCGCGTGCAGGTCGCTCGGGTGGACCGAGATACCGGACGAGCGCGTGGAGTTCTGCGACGACCTCACGCCGGAGCAGGTCAAGGCGTTCCGGATCGCGGACAACAAGACCGGAGACATCGCTACGTACAACAAGGCGATGCTCCGCGAGGAGGTCAGGAGCCTAAAGGACTTCGACATGAGCCGGTTCGGCCTCGACTTCAAGAGCAGGAAGCTCTCGTACGGGGCCGAGCGCTTCAAGACCGACCGGGCGTACAACCTCGACCTCGTGAGCAGGGTCGACTGCGGGCCGGGCGGGTTCCCCCTCCTCCCCAGGGTGGACGCGCGGCCCGACGGGCTCCAGGGCTTCAACTACGCGAAGAGCACGCCCGCCTCCGGCAAGGCCGGGATGGGGTGCCACTTCTTCATAGACGACTACCAGTTCGAGCGCGTGTGGACGTCGCCGAGGCGCTACATCGAGGCGCTGAGGCCGTACGCGTGCGTGCTCACGCCGGACTTCTCCCTCTACCTCGACATGCCGGCGCCCATGCAGGCGTGGAACCGGTACAGGTCGCAGGCGCTCGGGCGCTACTGGGCGGGCGAGGGGCTGACGGTCGTGCCGACGCTCTCGTGGGCGCAGCCCGACAGCTACGCGTTCTGCTTCGAGGGGATCGCGCGGCGCTCCACCGTGGCGGTGTCGACCGTCGGGGTGAAGGGCGACCGGGCGGCGTCGGGGGTGTGGGCCGACGGCATGCGCGAGGCGATGCGCGCGCTCGAGCCGTCCCGCGTGCTGCTGTACGGCGGGCGCATCGAGTTCGACTTCGGCGGGTGCGAGGTCGTGGACTACGGCGGGGGAGGGTTCCATGGGCGGTAGGGGCTCTTGGTCGCGAACGGCCGGGGCGGCTGTTGTAAAAACCCAGAAGGGCCACGACGAGGGGCCTCAGGTCGGAGGGCACGCCAAGGCGGATTCCGCGGCGGAGATCGCCAGGCATCTCGGCATGGCGGATGAGGCCCTGGCCTTCTCGTACTACAAGGCGGTCGCCGAGTACTCCGGGTCGGACTACTCGGCTATCCGCCGGGCGGCGAAGACGGGAGGCCCGGACGACAGGTGGAAGCGATGCGAGGAGTACATCGCACGGGCGCCGCAGTGGGAGGGCGGGACGACGTACCGGGGCATCGTTCTAGACCCAGGCAAGCTTTCGGCCATCAAGGTCGGGGACCGCATCGACGCGAACGGAGGCGGGCCGGCGTCGTGGAGCACGTCGATCTCGACGTCTGAATCGTTCGCGAAGAACTCCGGTGGGAGGTCGGTGGTCTTCATAGCGACATCCCAGCGGGACGCGACCTCGATCAAGGGGATCTCAAGGCACCCATCGGAGAACGAGGTCCTCGTATCCAAGTCTACGATGTACCGGGTGACGGGCGTCTCGCAGGGGGCCGGAGCGCGTAACTACAGAACGTATATCGAGGTAGAGGTGGTATAATGGCGGTATCGAAAGCGGGGAGAGGAAAAGGTGGAACCATGACCAACTCAAAGAAATCCGAAACCAAGCGGTCCGCCAAGGAGATGGAGGAGCGCCGACGCAGCGACTCCGAGGGCTTCCGCATCCTGAAGCCCGCCCCGAAGGCCACGAAGAAGGGCAAGTAGGCTCGTGGGGGCCACCCTGCGCGGCTGCGTCTACGGATCGGCCGTAGGCGACGCCCTCGGGGTGCCGTTCGAGTTCATGGGGCGCGGCAGCTTCCGCTGCACGGACATGGTCGGGTACGGCACGCACGGGAAGCCCGCCGGCACATGGAGCGACGACACGTCCATGACGATCGCCACGTGCGACTCCATCAGGGAGCTCGGGAGGATCGACGCGGACGACATGAGGGCCCGGTTCGAACGCTGGATCTTCGACGGCGCGTACACGGTGGACGGGGTCTTCGACTTCGGCGGGACGACGCACCGCGCGCTCGCCGGCGGGTCCGGGTGCGCCGGGGTGCGCGACAACGGGAACGGGTCGCTCATGCGCATCGCCCCGCTCGCCTTCGCCGGCGCGACGGACGACGAGGTGAGGGAGGTCTCTGCCATCACGCATGCGCACGAGACGTCCACCGGCGCATGCGTCCGGCTCGTCCGCGCGCTGCGATCGCTCGCAGGGGGAGCACCCCCTGAGGAGGTCGCGCGGGCATGCGGCGTCGACGCATCGGCTCCTGTCGAGGAGGTCAGGTCGAGCGGGTACGTCATCCACACCCTCGAGGCCGCCCTCTGGTGCCTCGCGAGGACGACATGCTACGCCGAGTGCGTGCTCGCGGCCGTCAACCTCGGCGGCGACACGGATACGACCGCGGCCGTGGCCGGCGCGCTGGCCGGGACGGCATACGGGGAGTCCTCCATCCCCGACCGATGGGTTGGGGCCCTGCGTGCCAGGGACGTGATCGACGGATGCCTGTTCTAGCGGGAAATAAGCAAGATGCTCCACACGGCCCCGAAAGGGGCCATTTTCATGTCGAAGGGAGGTCCTGCATGGGAGGACGAGGGGCGTCGAGCATGAGGAGCTCGGTGGGGTTCAACTCGAACGGGGGACCGGATAGGCCCATCAGGGGCAAGGACGCCGTTTTCGAGAGGATGCAGAACCTGCGGGCCGGCGACATCATAGAGATCGGCGGCGGGACGGAGTACCGGGTGGTGACCAAGGCCGCCGGGGAGGACGGGTGGGTGCACACCGCGAGGGCGGCGACTTCCCCGTGGGCGGACGACGGGCCGGCATCCATGACGTACCACGTAAGCGAGCTCGGCAAGAGGCACAGCTCGGTGGACAACCCCACTTACCCGGTGACGGCGATCGTCGGGCGGTCGCACATCAGGAAGCTCTACAGGGAACTCGTTTGATCCGAACCGTAGGGCCGGCTCCCGGGAGGCGGTGATGCCGGGATGGCAGCGATCAGGAAGCCGCCCGCGATCGAGTCCGACGAGTTCAAGTCGGCCAAATGGGACGAGCTCACGTCCGGGCGCCGGTTTCGGCAGTCGGACGCGCCTACGCTCGCGATGCTCTGCCACTGGCACAAGATCGCCCAGCAGGCCATGGACGAGCTCGACGGGTTCGGCGGCGAGACGGCGTACCAGAACAACATGGGGGACATAAAGGCGTTCCCGCAGATAGCCACGCTCAAGGCGGCGTCGGCTGAGATCAGGCAGCTCAACAAGCAGCTCGGGATAGCCGACGCGGCGGACGCGGGGGAGGTGGCCGATGGGAGCAAGCTCGTCGTCCTCGCCGGCCGTCGCAGCGAGAGGCGCGCAAGGGCCACGGGTTGACGTCAGGCGCGGCGAGGAGGCGTACGGCGACGGGTCGGACGCCGCCGAGCTGATCGCGGACATGGGGGTGGAGCTCTTCCCCTGGCAGCGCCTCGTGCTCGACTGCTGGTGCTCCCGCGACGCCCGCGACCGGCCCTCCCACGTCACGTGCGGCCTGTCCGTGCCGCGCCAGAACGGCAAGAACGCCGCGCTCGAGGCGTACGAGCTGTACATGCTCGCCGTCTGCGCGGCCCACGTGCTGCACACGGCCCACCGCGTGAAGACGGCGAAGAAGTCGTTCCAGCGCCTCGTGCGCTACTTCACCGACAGGCGCCACCCGGAGCTCTGCGCCCTCGTGTCGAACATCCGCTACACGAACGGCGAGGAGGCCATCCACCTCGCGAACGGCGGCTCCATCGAGTTCTCGGCGCGGTCGCGGGCCGGGGCCCGAGGCTTCGACGACATACAGATAGTCGTGTTCGACGAGGCCCAGGACCTCCAGGACGACCAGCTCAACGCGATCATGTACACCCTCGCCGCGTCGTCGACCGGCGACCGGCAGATGATCTTCACGGGGACCCCGCCCGACGCGAGCTCGCCGGGGACGGTGTTCCGTCGCACGAGGGCAGCCGCCCTCACCTCGCCCCCGCGCCGCTCGGCATGGCAGGAGTGGGGGGTGGATGGCCTGCCGCCGCGCGGGGCGACGTTCGAGGAGCTCGTGCCGGACGTCCTCGCCACGAACCCGTCCATGGGCTACGTGCTCGACCTCGAATTCACGGAGGACGAGTTCCACAAGTCAGACCTGCTCGGGTTCGCGGTGGAGCGGCTCGGGTACTGGATTCCCGCCGCGTCCGCGGACCTCGCCATACCCGGGGAGCTGTGGGAGGGCGCGGCCATACCGGAGATAGCGGACCTCTACCGCGGGAAGACGGCGTTCGGCGTCAAGTTCTCTCCGGACGGATCGACATACGCGCTCGCCGGGTGCAAGCTGCGCGGCGGGCGCTCGCGCGAGGCGGCGGTGGAGCTCGTGGACCTCGGAACGACCGAGGGAGGCACCGCCGGGCTCGCGCGGTTCCTGTGGGAGAGGCGCGGCAAGGCGTCAGCCGTCGCGGTTGACGGCCTGTCCGCCGCGTCGGCGCTGTGCGACAACCTCGACGGGCTCAAGTGCCCGCGCGGCTACGTCATGCGGCCCGGAACGCAGGACGTCATATCAGCCGCCCAGGCCGTGATCGACGGCCTCAGGGACGGCACGCTCGCCCACACGCCCGACCCCGCGCTCGACGCGAGCGCCACCGGCTCGGCCCGGCGCCGCATAGGCAACCGGGGCGGGTGGGGCTTCGGCGACACGGAGGCGGCCCAGTCCGCCGCCATAGAGGCCGCCGCCCTTGCGCTGTGGGCGGCGAGGACCACGAGACGCGACCCGAGACGGAAGCAGAGGCTGATGTGATACAGACGCAGACGTACGGAGGGGTCGCCCCCGGGTGGCCCGACATGGACGCGGTCCCGGCGCGCTACCGCGACCGGATGACCGACCTGTTCGACACGTGGGGGCACGTGTCGGCCAGGAACCAGATGCTCAGCGCGTACTACGACATGAAGAGCCAGCTCAAGATGCTCGGCATCTCCATCCCATCGGACGCCCGGTTCGAGCAGCTGAACTGCGTGACGGGGTGGTGCTCGAAGGCCGTCCACGCGCACGTGAACCGCTCGACGTTCGACGGGTACGTGTTCGACGGCGAGCAGGACGCGGGGCTCGACGCGCTCGTGCGCGCGAACCGCATGCGCTCGCTCTACAAGCAGGCGCTCACAGGCGCGCTCGTCCACGGGGTTGCGGCGATAACCGTCATGCGCGGCGGCCCGGGCCAGCCAGCCGTCAAGGTTCGCGCGCACTCGGCGACACAGTTCTCAGTGCTCTGGGACAAGGACGAGGGACGCATCTCGTGCGGCGTCGTGCTGGCTGACGTTGACCGCACCGGGCGCGCATCGCGCTACGTGGCCCACTTCCCCGACGCCGTACTCACGCTCTCACGCCACGGCAATGACTGGACATGCGAGGTGGAGCCGCACGTCATGGGCCGCCCCATGATGGAGGTCATCTGCCACGACCCCGACCTCGACCGCCCGCTCGGCCACTCGATGCTCACACCCGAGCTGCTGGGCATCGTGGACAAGGCCATGCGCGACGTCATGCGCATGGAGGTTGGCGCGGAGTTCTTCACCTTCCCCCAGCGCTACGCGATCGGCGTGGCCGAGGAGCTGTTCGGTCGCGAGGTGCCGGCGGGCGACGGTGAGGGCGCGGACGGGGACGGAACCGACGGCGCCGAGGCCGAGGTGGTCCCGGACCCGGTGAAGAAGTTCCAGGCGTACATCGGCTCGATATGGGCGATCACGCGCGACGAGAACGGCGAGGTGCCGACCGTCGGGCAGTTCAGCCCCACGAGCGCCGAGAACTTCACGCTCATGTTCGAGAACGACGCCCAGCGGTTCAGCGGCGCTACGAACGTGCCGATCGGCCAGCTCGGCGTGCTGTCGAACACGTACACGTCCTCCGACGCGCTCGGCGCGGCGAACGACCCGCTCATCCTCGAGGTGGAGGCCATCAACCTCCGCGCCCGCGAGGCCATGGAGGAGGTCGCCCGCATGATGATGGCGGTGGTGGAGGGCGTCCCCCTCCTCTCCCTGCCCGAGGACCGCGCGTCCGTGCAGGCGTACATGAGCGACCCGTCCATGCCGACGATCGCCGCCCGCGCCGACGCGTGGACGAAGCTCGCCGGGGCGGACAAGACCATCGCGGGCACGCGCGTCTACTACGAGGGCGTGGGGCTCTCGCAGGCGACCATCGGGCGCTTGGAGGCCGAGCGCCGCCAGCAGGGGGCCATCGCCGCGCTCAACGCCATAGCCGACGCGACGGGCGCCGCCCGGCTCCCCGAACCGAAGACGGCGGAGGGCGGCGAATGATAGCCAGGGAGACGTTCGAGGGCTACCGCCGGGCGCTCGACACCAACGCGAGCATGGCCGAGGCCGAGCTCTCCGCCCTGTGGGGCGACCATCTCGCCGGTCTCGGACTCAGCGAGCTCCGCAGCGCCCTCGACGAGCTGATGCCCGCGCTCGCCGCGAAGTACGGCGACCGCGCGGCGGCCGTGGCCGCCGAGTTCTACATGCGCGTCCGAGCCGAGCAGGGCGTCACACGGCCATACGACGCCGTGCCGCTGACCGAGGTGGAGGCCGGGCACGTCGTCGCGGCCTCGCGGTCGGCGCTCTCCGCCTCGACGGGGCGCGACGCGCTCGCGTCGTCTCTCGCCGGGCAGCTCGTGCGCCACGTCAACCAGGCGGCGGACGACACGATCGTGGGCAACGCCCGGCGCGACCCGGCGCACCCGAGATGGGCGCTCGTGCCCCATGCCGGGGCGTGCGGGTTCTGCCTGATGATCGCATCGCGCGGGTTCGACTACACGTCGAGCGGACGGGTTGCGCGGCACAACAGGTGCCGGTGCGCGACCGTCGCCGACTTCGACCGATCGAACCCCGCGCTCGAGGGCTACGACGCCGACGCGGCGTTCGACCTGTACAGCCGTGCCGCCCACGAGGTGGAGCGCACGGCATGGGCGCAGTGGAAGGCGCTCAGCGACGATGCCCGGGCATCCCACGCGCGCCGCGGTCGAAGCGACTACGACGTGTTCAAGCGAAACCGCATCGCCGCCGTCATGGATCGTCTGCGGAGCGGTGATGCCATAACCGAGTGATCAAGGGGCCGCCGGCCCCTTTTCCATGCGCCGCCGTGGGCGAGAGCACGGATGGACGACCGCCAAAGGCGGGTGACACGACCTCTCACGAGGGAAAGGACGGAAGAAATGGACGAGAGCAAGGAGCCGCAGGTTCAGGAGCCGGAGACGGGTGGCGCGGGGACGGGCCCCGACCTGCCCGAGCCGGCTGCGGACGGACAAGGCCAGAGGACATTCACGCAGGCCGAGGTGGACGCCCTCATGGGCAGGGTGCGCAGGGAGACGCGCGGCCAGTTCGCCGACTACGACGAGCTGAGGGAGCGGGCGGCGAGGGCCGCGGAGGCCGACGAGGCCCGCGAGCGCGCCGAGCGCGCCGAGGCCGAGCTCGCCGAGGCGCGGGCGCGCATCGAGCGCCAGGAGGCGCTGTCGCGCGTCTCAGCCGAGACCGGCGTGCCGGCGAACCTCATCCACGGCGGCGACGAGGTGGAGATGCGCGCGGCGGCCGAGGCCCTGCGCGGCTACATCGACTCGCTGCGGCCCGCGTACCCAGAGGACAAGGGCGGCTCCGCCGGCGGAAGGCCGGTCACGGACGCGTCCATCGACTCCATCGCCAACCCGCTCGAGCGCGTGCGCGCCCGGGCCAAGCACGCTGACATCTACCGATAAGGAGCAAGCACATGGCAGTGATCACAAACACGACCGTCAAGGACGACATCAACCTCGCGCTGGACGTCGAGTTCGTCAAGGCGTTCACGGGCGAGGCCGACCGCCTCATGGAGGTGCTCGGCATCTTCGCCCCCGAGACCCGCACGGCGGGCACCGCGCTCTACCAGGTCAAGGTGGAGGGGGCGCTCAGCCCCGAGGCCTACACCGAGGGCGACGAGGTGCCGCTCTCCAAGTACACGGTCAAGAAGGAGCCCATGGGCTCGTTCGACCCTGTTCCGTACCGCAAGCTCACCACCGCCGCCGCCATCGCCAAGAGCGGCTACGAGGCGGCCGTCCTGCGCACCGACCGCAAGATGCTCTCGGACATCCGCCGCGACGCGCTCTCGAAGTTCTTCGCGTTCCTCAAGACCGGCACCGGGGCGGCCACCGGCAAGACCCTCCAGGCGGCGCTCGCCAACATGGACGCGGCCCTCGCCGACGGCATGGAGGCCAACGGCGACGGCGCGCCCGAGGGCGTCGTCCACTTCATCAACCGCCAGGACGCGGCCGGCTACCTCGGCACCCAGCCGATCACGACCCAGACGCTGTTCGGCATGACCTACCTGGAGGACTTCCTCGGCGTGCAGCGCGTCTTCCTCACCAACCAGGTGGAGAAGGGCGCCGTCTGGTGCACGCCGACCGAGAACGTCCACGTCTACTCGCTGGACTTCTCCGAGCTCTCGGCGGCCGGCCTCAGCTACCAGACGCAGGACGGCGGCCTCATCGGCGTCGCGCACGGCCCGGCCTACGACCGCGCGTCCGTCGAGACCCACGTGATGGGCGGCATGCTGCTCTTCCCGGAGGTCAAGGACTACATGGTGAAGGCCACCATCGCCCCCGAGGCGTAAGGGGGGAGGCAGCATGCTAGCCAAGGTAACCAGCCCGTACACCGACCGCCTGACCGGCGAGCCGCACAACGCGGGCGATGAGGTCGAGCTGACCGCCGAGCGGTTCGGCGAGCTTGAGCGCGGCGGGTTCGTCGCCCCGGCCGGGGACGGGGAGGACGGCTCGCCCGACCTCTCTTCCCTCACCGTGGCGCAGCTCAAGGGCTACATCGATGCCCGCGGCGGCTCATACGGCGGGCGCGACGCCAAGGCGCGCCTCGTCGAGATCGCGGAAGCGCTCTGATGGGCGCCGCCTACGCGACCGTCGAGGAGTACAGGAACGACACCGGGGACGCCTCCACGCCGGACGGCCGCGTGGCGGCGGCCCTCTCCCAGCAGTCGGCGAAGCTCCGCGCCGCCGTCGGCCTCGGGGAGGGGAGGGCGCTCTCCGGGGACGCGGCGGAGCTCGCCCGCGCGCTCGTGACCGACGCGGCCAGGAAGGCCCTCGTCCCGCCCGTGCTGGACGGGCTCGGGGAGGTGGAGGGCATCAAGCAGGGCAGCTTCTCGGCCAACGGGTTCCAGGGCTCCGTGACGCTCGCCAACCCGTCGGGGGCGGCCTACTTCGACCGCTCCACCCTCGCCGCCCTCAAGCGCCTGCTCGGGGCGTCGCAGCGCATGGGCACGGTCGTCCCATCCTACGGGAGGCTCTCGTGATGGGCGAGCGCGTCGTCGTCCTCCGCAGGCGCGAGGCCGGGCGCGACGCCATGGGCGAGCCCGTGTGGGAGTGGGACGCCGAGGAGGTCGACGGGTGCCTCGTGCGCCCGCTCGCCGGGTCGGACGTGCCGTCTGCCGACAGGCCGGACGGCGTCACGGCCGAGTACGCCGTGGCGCTCCCGAAGTCGTACACGGCGGCCATGGCCCCGCTCAGGCACGCCCGCGTGGCGCTCGTCGAGCGCGGCATGGACCCGTCCGACGCCGAGTCGGCGCTCCTCGTGTCCGGGTCTCCGGACGTCACCAGGCCGTGCCCCACGAGGTGGGACGTCATCGCCGAGGTGGGGAGGACGCATGGCTAAGCGGGTCGTCGTGGATATCGTCCGCCCCGGCGTCGTCGAGGTCATGAAGTCCGACGGCGTCATGACGATGCTGGCGCGGCAGGCGGCGGAGGCCGCCGCGCGCTGCAACGCCATGTGCAGCCCGTCGCTCCGGGCGAGGGGGGCCGAGTACGCGTCGAGGGTCGTCATCCGCGACTACCTGGCGGGAGGCCTCGTCTACGTGTCGAACTCCCTGGCCGGGGTCGACAACCGGCGCAACAACACGCTGAAGAAGGGGTGCGGTGCCTGATGTTCGACGTCGTGTCAACGCTTATCGGGTGGATTCCCGGGAAGGTCGGCGTCCAGGCGATGGGGACGCCGCACGACCCGATGCCGCGCGAGCTCGTTACGGTCGAGAGGACCGGCGGGGCGTACTCACCGGGGGTCGACCGTCCGAACCTGGCCGTCCAATGCTGGTCGGACTCCGACGCGGGCGCCCACTCGCTCGCCCTCGCCGTCCGCGAGGCCATGGCCCTCCTCCTCGCCGAGGAGGTCCCCGAGGTGTGCTCGTGCTCTATCGGGTCGATGTACAGGTTCACCGACCCCGACGGGCGCAGGGCGCGCTACCAGCTGGACGTCTACCTGACGACGCGGCCCTGAGCCGCATGGGAACAGCTACAGAAAGGAATTGAACATGGACGAGTCCATTCAGGACGTCAACAACATCGGCGTCGGCAAGGGGCGACCGGGAGGATACGCCCTCGTGGCGCCGGCCGGAACCGACCTGACCGCCGTCGAGGACATGACCAAGACGCTCGGCGAGATCGCGAAGGGCGCCACCGGCTTCATGTCGCTGGGCTACATCTCGGAGGACGGCGTGACGTTCTCCACCGACACCGACTCGGACGAGAAGGCGGACTGGGGCGGCAACGTCATCGACGCCTCCCTCTCGAAGTACGCGGAGTCTGCGGCCGTCAAGTTCCTGGAGTCGCGCGACAGCGTGCTCAAGACCGTCTACGGCGACGCGAACGTGTCCACCTCGGGCGCGACGACCACCGTGAGGCACAACGCGAACTTCACGGCCCCGCACGTCTACGTGTTCGACGCGGTCGTCAGCCAGACGAAGGTCGTCCGCACGATCATCCCGCTCGGTCGCATCTTCGAGCGGGACGACATGGAGCGCAACAACTCCGACCTCGCCGGGTACTCGCCCACGATCAAGTGCATGCCCTACGAGGGCTACGAGGGGGATGCCTACCGCGAGCTCTACTACGACACGACCAAGGTGGTGTAAAGGTGGACGTTAGGGACATGACGCCGGAGCAGCTCAGGGCCTACGCGGCCGAGAAGGAGCGCGACGGGAAGCGACTGTACGAGGCGTACATGGGGATGGAGAAGCCCGAGCCGGACGACGGCCCGGAGCCGTGGGAGAACGAGGTGGAGTTCGAGGGCGTCACCTACCGGGTGGACATGCGCAGGTTCAAGGATTACCGCATGCTCTCGAAGCTCGTCTCCGTGAAGCGCGCGTTCGACGCCGGCGAGGAGTCGGGCGGCGAGGAGATGTTCGACCTCATCGCCTTCGCGTTCTCCGGGGCCGTCCACGACCGCGTCATGGAGGTGGCCTCGGAGAAGCTCGGATACCCGGACTTCGAGGAGGTCATGCGCATCGAGGGCGCGCTCTTCGAGGCGGCGCAGCCAAAAAACTGATAGCGGTCGCCCCGCTGCTGCTGGAGCGGCGGGGCGAGCTCCGCGCGGACTTCCAGCAGTACTACGGCCTCGATATCGAGGGCCTGGTCGAGCGCGGGGAGTACGGGAGGCTGAGGGCCCTCGTCGAGGGGCTGCCGACCGGGTCGCGCACCGTCGTGGCCACCGAGCCGAGGGCGAGGTGGAGCGAGGGCGACTACCTCCTCTCCATGGTGGTGGACAACCTGGCGTACCTGCGCTACGAGCGAGCCGGCGGGAAGGGGCGCAAGCCGACCCCCGTCAAGCGCCCGGAGCGAGCGCCGGAGAGGCGCCGACTCGATGTCAGCAAAAACAGGATAGACGAGCTGCTCTTCGCACCGAGGGCGGCTACATAGGAGGGCGCTTATGGCCGATGTGGCACGCGGCTCCGTCCTGCTCACCCCGCGATTCGACGGGCTCAAGGCGAACGTCACGTCGGCCCTCGGCTCGGCTTTCGGCGGCGCGTCCGGCCTGAGCGGAAAGGCGGGACGCGGGGCCGCAAAGGGGTTCGGAGGCGGGTTCTCGATAGGGGCGGCGTCCATCATGGGCGCCGTCTCGTCGATAACGAGCAGGGCGCTCGGCATGATCTCGGACTCCATGGGCGCGGCGATAAGCCGCGTGGACACCATGGCGAACTTCCCCAAGGTCATGAAGAACCTCGGGTACACGGCGGACGACGCGAAGGCGTCGATAAACCGCATGAGCAAGGCGATCGACGGCATGCCGACCTCGATGGACTCCATCACGGGCATGGTGCAGCAGCTCGCCCCGCTCACCGGAGGTCTTTCGCAGGCGACCGACCTCGGCATCGCGTTCAACAACGCCCTGCTCGCCGCCGGGGCCTCCTCGGCTGACGTCTCCCGCGCGATGCAGCAGTACTCGCAGGCGCTCGCCAAGGGCAAGCCCGACATGCAGGACTGGAGGACGCTGCAGGAGGTCATGCCGGGCCAGCTCAACCAGCTCGCCAAGGCGCTCATCGGGCCAACCGCGAAGTCGCAGGACCTTTACAAGGCCCTCAAGTCCGGCAACATCACCATGGACGACTTCAACGCCGCCATGGTGAGGCTGAGCAGTGAGGGTGCGAACGGGTTCTCCTCCTTCGAGGAGCAGGCCAGGAGCGCCACCGCCGGCATCGGGACGGCGATGGAGAACGTCGGCAACCGCGTGGCCAAGGCGGTCGCGAAGGTGCTGGACTACATCGGGCAGGAGAACATCTCCGCGGCGATCAACGGGGTGTCGGCTCAGTTCGGGCCGATGGCGGACGCGCTCATCGCGGGAATCGACGCTATCAGGCGCGAGGTGGAGCTGCTCGCCCCGGCGTTCGGTGACATGTCGGGGGCGGCTCAGGCCGCCATGCGATCGGTTGCCGACAACGCGGGCCTCGCGCTCGCCGCAGTGACCGCGCTCGGCATCGCGACCGCGGCGGTCAAGTTCGAGGGCCTCACCAAGGTCGGGCCGGCCGTCGACGCCCTGTCCGCGAGGATGTTCAAGATGCAGGTCGTGGCGACCATGTTCGGCAACGCCCTCAAGGGTTCGACCGGGGCGGCCAGGGGCCTGAACAAGATGGTCGAGGGCCTGGGCAGCGCGGGCATCCGCATCGGCAGGGGCTTCGCCGCCTTCAGGACGGGGCTCTCGCAGCTCGCTGCGGCGGCGTCGTCGTCCGCCGGCGCGGTCGTGTCGGCGGTCAGAGGAGCCGCCGGCAGGGTGGCGGTCATGTTCGAGTCGTTCACGGGCCTCGTGACCAGGCCGTTCAGGGCGCTCGGCGGCATCGTGTCCCGCGCCCTTTCCGGGATCGGCGCGCGCGTCGTGGCGCCGCTCGCCGCCGTCGCCGCCAAGGTGGCCGGATCGGTGGGCGGGGCGCTCTCGGCCGTCGGAGGGCGCGTCGCGTCCGCCCTGGCGCCGGTCGCGTCGGCGGTAGGATCCGTGCTCGGCAGGGTGGGGGCGCTCATCTCGCCCGTGACGTCGGCGCTGTCGACCATGTTCGGGGGCATCGGGCAGATGGCGGGCGGCATCCTCTCGCTCGTCAACCCGTTCGTAGTGGTCGTGGCCGCCATCGCGTCGGTGGCCGCGGGTTTCGCCTACATGATGTCGACGAGCGAGGAGTTCAGGAGCTCCGTCTCATCGGCGCTGGCGGCGATTCAGAAGGGCCTGGCACCGGCCGCCGAGGCGGTAAGCAAGGCGTTCGGGCAGGCGTTCGAATCGGCTGGCCCGGTCATCGAGCGGGTGTCAGGCCTGCTGACCGGGACGGTGCTTCCGGCCCTCGGGAACGTCGGGCTGGCCCTGCTCGACCTCGCTGCGACCCTCGCGCCGGTCATCGGCCAGCTCGTTGCCGCGGTCGTCCCGATTCTGGGGCAGGTGCTCGGCTACATCGGGCAGATCGCGTCGGCGCTCGGGTCGGTCCTGATGCCGGTCTTCTCGGCCATCGCGTCCGTCATACAGGCGGTGTGGCCCGTCGTCCAGACCGCCCTGGTGTCCGGCATGCAGGTGCTCCTCGACACGGTCAACGCCGTGTGGCCGCTCATCCAGACTGTCATCACGGTGGCGATGCAGGTCATCTCAGGCGTCGTCCAGACGGTCATGGCGCTCATCCGCGGCGACTGGTCCGGTGCCTGGGAGGGCATCAAGGCGACGGTCTCGGCGGTGTGGAACGGGATCAAGTCCATCGTCATCGGGGCGATCAACGCCGTCCAGGCCGTCATCAACAGCGTCCTCAACGCGGTCAAGGCGGTGTGGGGCGCAGCGTGGAACAGCGTCGGCAGCCTCGTCAGCGGGGCGTGGAACTCGGTCACGTCCACCGTGTCTGGTGGGGCGCGGTCCGTGCTCGACACCATCGGCCGCATCCCGTCGCAGATAACCGGGTTCTTCGCGAACGCCGGGAACCTGCTCGTGAACGCCGGGCAGGCCATCGTCAACGGACTTCTGGACGGCATCAAGGGCACAATCGGCGGCGTGTTCGACTTCGTGGGCGGAATCGCCGGCCAGATCGCGGCGCTCAAGGGCCCGATCCCGTACGACCTGAAGCTGCTCGTGCCGAACGGCCGGGCGATCATGCAGGGCCTCGGTGAGGGCATCGCCGGAGGCCTGGTCGGCGTCCTGTCCACCGTGTCGGGCATCGCCGGCCAGATATCCCGCGAGATGGACGCCGTCCCGACCTCGTACTCAGCGAGGGTGGAGATGACGGCGCGCGCGGCGCGCGGCTCGGTCAGCGTCCCCGACGGGGGCGGCTCCGGGGCGGTCCTCATGGACGCCCTCGCGGAGATAGCGCGGAAGCTGGACGATATCAACGAGACCATCCCGCCCGGTCTCAGCAGGCGGGACCTCATCCGAGAGGTGAACAGGGCGGTGATGGCGCGTGCGTAGGGCTGAGTACGTGACGTCCTCCGGGGAGCGGCACCCGATAGACGACCCGCGGTTCGCGCTGGTCGGCATCGGGGCCGGTGTGCGGGGGTGGAGGTGGGCGTACGCCGTCGGGTCGGATGACCTGGTCGGCGTGCACAGGGGCCCTTACGAGGCGTCAATCACCTTCACCCTCCCCTCGATGGCGGCGGCGCGCTCCCTGCTCGACGCCTTCGACGCCGACATGGCCGGGGAGCCGGGGTCGCTCCTGGTGGACGGGACGTGGTCCCAGCGCGTGCGCGTGCCCAAGGGCGACGTCTCGTCCATCGGGCCCGCCGGAGACGTCAGGCTGTCGGCGACCGTCGTCCTCCTCGACGGCGCGTGGGGGCGCACGGTGACCGAGGAGTTCCTCACCAAGGACCTCGCGCCGGACACCGACCTCGACCTGCCGGCCGACGCCCCGTACGACCTCGGGGCGACGCGACGGACGGCGTCCATCACCGTGCCCGGCCCCGTGCCGTGCCCTGTGAGGCTGACCGTCTGGGGGCAGGCCGTCCGCCCCCGCATCACGGTCGGAGGCAACCTGTACGCGTTCGACGTGACGGTGCCGGCGGGATCCCGCCTCGTGGCGGACGCGACGGGCCGCCGCAAGACCATCGCGCTCGTATCTGACATGGGCGACGCGGTGGACGCGTTCGACGCGGGCGTGCGCGGCGACGGCCCCGGCGGCGGCTCATACTGCTTCGAGCCGCTGCCGCCCGGCGAGCACGCCGTCTCCTACGACGGCACGTTCGGCGCGACTCTGGAGTACATCGTGACGAGAGGGGGCCTGCCGTGATGGACGTCCCGCGCGACATCGTGGTGTCCGGCCCCGACGGGCGCGACCTCGGGGCGACGACCGCCTACGCGCTCGACCTGTCCGTGGGCGACACGGGCAACAACTTCGAGCTGGCGGCCCCCGGCATGCCCATCTCGCAGGGCTGCCTGGTGTCCATCGACGGCACCGAGTACGGCGGCGTGGTGGACTCCGCCGAGCTCGTGGGCGAGGGGGGCTCCTCCACCGTCACGTGGTCGGGTCGCACGTGGACGGGCGTGCTCCTCGGCCGCGTGCTCGCCCCCGACGCGGGGCGGGACTACCTTGACGTGGCGGGCGAGGCCAACGCCGTGCTCTCGCAGCTGGTGTCCCGCATGGGCCTATCCGGCCTCTTCGAGGTGCCGGCGGCGGACAGCGGCGTGCGCGTGCAGCACCGCTTCGAGAGGTTCGTGGACGGGTACACCGGCATCCGCCGGATGCTCGCGGCGTCGTCGGCGAAGCTCGTCATCAGACGGGTCGACGGCTCCACCGTGCTCCGGGCAGAGCCCGCGCGCACGGCCGGCGGCGGGGTGGACTCCGACCTCATAGACTTCACGGCCAAGCGCGACTGGCGCCCGGTCAACCACCTGGTCTGCGCCGGCACCGGCGAGCTCGCGTCCCGCAAGGTCGTCCACCTCTACGCGGACGAGCGCGGCAACGTGTCCCGCACGCAGACGCTCAGGGGCGTGGACGAGGTGGCTGAGCTGTACGACTACAGCAACGCCGACGAGGCGAAGCTCGTGGAGGACGGCACGAAGAAGCTCCGCGCGTACCAGACGGGCGGCACGGTGGACGTGACCGTGCGCGGCGGCCTCGACCTCGACGTTGGCGACACCGTGACCGGCGAGGTGCGCGGCGGCGGCGTCCCGGACTCCACCGTGACGGCCCGGGTGGTCAAGAAGGTGGTCAAGGCGTCCGGCGGCCTGCTCTCGGTCTCATACGAGGTGGGCAACCCGCAGACCTCGGCGACCGGCGGCATCTCGGGCCGGGCGGAGTCCTCCGGCGGGGGCGCGTCGTACGCGGCGGGCGAGGGCGTCACCATCTCCGGCGGCGTCATCTCGGCCGACGTGACGGGGGGCGACCTCGACGCGGTCAGGGCAGACGCGGCGTCCGCCCGCACGGATGCGTCGAACGCCCTGGCGGCGGTAGGCGGGGCCGAGCAGTCGGCGCGCGACGCCATGTCGGCGGCGGCGGCCGCCCAGGCGACGGCCGACGGCAGGCTCGCCCCGTCATCGGTCGTGGCGGAGTCACCGCTGGCGGCGTCGGCCTCCGGCGGTACGGTGACCCTCTCCCACGGGAGGGTGGAGCTCTCGCAGGACGCGATCGACCGGGCCGTCGGCCTCAACGACGCGCCGCCGGGCTTCGGCGGCTCCATCACCGTGCCGGCGCTCGCCATCGACGCGCTCGGCCACGTCATCGGCGCGGAGGACGTCGCCGTGAGGCTCCCGTCGTCCACCGCCACGGCGGGGGCCGCGGGCCTCATGAGCGCCGCCGACAAGGCGAAGCTCGACGGCGTTGCCGCCGGGGCGAACCGCTACACCCTGCCGACGGCGAGCAGGTACACGCTCGGCGGCGTGAGGGTGGACGGCTCCACCATCTCGGCGTCGAACGGCGTCATATCGGTCGTGCCGGGAGCGGGCGGCGGGGGCATCACGGCCCTCGACTCGTGGCCGGTCGGCTCCATCTACCAATCCACGAGGCCGACGAACCCGGCCCAACTTTTCGGCGGCACATGGGCGGCGGTGCCGTCCCTCGGGCCGTACACATGGGAGAGGATCGCATGAAGACAGCGGGAGACAGGTTCACGTGCGACCGGTGCGGGCGCGAGGCGTTCCTCACGCCGACCGACGTCAACCGGCGCGAGTGGCACGACGTTGAGCGGCAGTCCACGCAGGGCAGGACGGAGCGCCTGTACTGCGAGCGCTGCTACGGCGACTACGTCGCGCTGCTGACCAGGCAGGACACGGAGTTCACGGCCTTCGAGGCCGAGGGCAGGAAGGCGGGTGGGGCCGAATGACGGTGGAGTGCGTTGACGGGCGCAGCGGGCGCCCGCACATCGACGGCGAGGACAAGGGCAGGCTCCACGCGGGCGTTGTCGGCACGCGGTCGGTCGTGCTCAAGACTGGCAAGCAGCTCGCCGCGACGCAGGACAGCGCGAACAAGGTGACCGTCGCGACGGGCGACTGCATCGTGCACGGGCGCCACTGCTCCGTGACGGCGGCCGAGCAGGTGACGATCACGAGCGGCACGCAGGGTCAGAAGCGCAACGACCTGATCTGCATGCACTACATGCGGAGGGGGTCGGGCGACTCGGCCATCGACTCCGCGGAGCTCGCGGTGCTGCGCGGGACCCCGACGACCGGCACCCCGGCGGACCCGGCCGTGCCGGGCGGCAACGTCCTCGAGGGCGCTGTGGACGACTGGATGCCGCTCTACCGCGTGAGCCTCGACGGCGTGACGGCGGCGAAGCCGGTGCCGGTGTTCGAGCTGGCGCCGAGCATCGTGGACCTCTGGGATTCCATATCCCAGAGCCCGCGCGTCATCGTCGGGAGCAAGTCATTCCAGACAGGAGGCGGCACGGCGCACAGGCTCATGACGCAGTCCGAGTTCGCCTCGATCTGCGGGCGCGCCTTCGACCCGGACCGTGACTGCATCTCGGTCATGAACGGGTCGTGGCGGAGCACCGGCGTCGCGGTCACGTGCGCCGTCTACAACGAGGACGACGCGTGCTCTATCTACGTCTTCACGGCATCGGCCCTGCGCGACAAGCAGTGGATCCGCGTCAACTACACCGTCACGCTCGGCGCCTGACGAGGGATGTCGGACGGCGGAGATATGGCGGCGCGGTGCTGCGGGATCCGTCACCTCACCGCCCACGTGGCGTGCCCGCAGTTGCGGTTGCCGGCCGACGCTCCCGGCAGCGCGAACTGGGTGCGGCCGTCCCATCCCACCCAGCAGTACGAGACCTTGTTGACGGGGTTGCCCGAGGCGTCGGTGGCCACGCCGGAGAAGTAGGTGCTGCGGTCGGGCCTGAGCCCGGCGGGGAGCGCCTTCGGCACCGCCCAGACGTTGCCGGTCGCCTGCTCGAAGTCCCATTCGAGCTCCACGACGTTCCCGGTGCGGCGGCACGAGACGTGTCCGCCGCCCTCGCGCCAGAGGTCGACCCACTCGGTTGATTCCACGATATGGGATATGGAATCCCAGGCTACATGGCCCGCTCCATGGCCCGCTCGTAGCACGCCGCCGCCCTCCTGGCGACCGGCCTGAGGTCGGTCACGTAGTGGCGTATGCACGTGTCCACCGTCGAGTGCCCGAGCGCCACGCTCACGTCCTCGACCCTCACGGCGCACGCCTCGCATCGGCGGAGGCCGAGCGCCGCCGCGAGCACGACCGGCGCCTCGACGGCGTCGCCCTCGACGGCGGCGAGCATGGCCGCCTCGCCTGCGGGCGTGAGCGTCTCGCGGTGCGGGGAGGGCCCGTCCGGCAGCTCGATGCCCTGCGTCACGTCCCATACGCGCAGCCGGAGGCGGCGGAGGGCCCAGCGGTACATCTGCCTGAACGTCTTGAACGCCTTGCGGGCCGCGCCGTGCGTCGGTATGGAGTCGACCCACTCCTGCACCTGCTCGAACGTCACGCCCTCGACGGTGCGGCACCCGAGCGCCGGCAGGACGTGCCGCCTGATGGCGCTCTCGTAGCCCTCGACGGTCACCTCGCGCAGGCGCGCCCTCCGGTCTGCGAGGTACGCCTCCGCGGCCTCCCTGATCAGCATTGCGAGCTCCTTTCCCACCCCTGAGGGGAGGTGATGCGATGACTTACATAGAGGTCGGCGGGGCGGTCGCCCTGGGCGGCCTGATCCTTGCCGTTCTCAATGCTCTCCACGCGCGGCTGCGCGACAGGTGGGCGGACGGGAGCTCCCACGCCGCCAGCGACGGCGAGCGGGACGCCAACATCCGCGCCCTCAACGTGCAGATGTCCATGCAGACGGACATGATGCGCGAGGTGCGCGACACCACGCGGGATATGAGCAAGCAGCTCGGGAGCCACACGGAGCAGCTGGCCCGCCACGGCGCCCAGCTCGCGGAGCACGAGCGCAGGCTCTCCGTCATGGAGGGCCGGTGCGACCTGCGCCACGGCGTGGGGGGCACCGAGTAGGGCCCGGGCGGGGCCTCCAAGCCCGCCCACACATCAAACCACAACCGAATAGGAGGACGCATGGATTACGCGCCCTACATCCTGCCCGGGATCGCGGTGGTCTCCGCCGCGCTGACCCAGGCGGTCAAGCCCGTCGTGCCGGACTCGGCCCGCCGTTGGCTGCCGCTCTGCGCGGCCGCCGTCGGCCTCGCCCTCTCCGTCGCGACCAACATCGGCGGCATCGCGCCCGGCAACGCCGTGGACGTCATCGCCGCCGGGCTCGTGTCCGGCCTCGCCGGATGCGGCGTCTTCGAGGTGGCCAAGCAGGCCGGGAGGGGGGCCGACGATGGCCGATGAGATCGAGGTCACGCCCGAGATGGGCGAGGAGCTGGGCGCCATGGGCCCCGGCGACGACGCGCCGAAGGAGGTCGCGGAATGAAGGACTGGAAGAACCTGCAACCCGACCTCTATATGCTCCTGACCAAGCACTTCACGTCGGGCCGACCCGGCGGGAAGCTCAAGTTCATCGTGCTCCACTACAACGCCGCGAACCTGACCGTCGAGGGGTGCCACCGCGTCTGGCAGACCCGCGCGGCGTCCGCCCACTACCAGGTGGAGGACGGCGGGCGCGTCGGCCAGCTCGTGCGCGACCGCGACACCGCGTGGCACGCCGGCAACTGGGCCGCGAACGTGTCGAGCATCGGCATCGAGCACGCCAACCGCCCGGACGGCACCGTGTCCGACGCGTGCCTTGAGGCGGGCGCCCACCTCGTCGCGGCGATCTGCCTGGCCTACGGGCTCGGTAGGCCCGAGTGGGGCGTCAACGTGTACCCGCACAGGCATTTCAGCGCGACCAGCTGCCCGGGCCAGCTCGCGGGCTCGCAGCGCGACCGCTACATGCGCCGCGCGGGCGAGTGGTACGACGCGATGGCGTCGGGCAATCAGGCGGCCGCCCCTGCCCCCGCGCCCAAGCCCGCACCCGCGCCAGCGCCCAAGCAGGCCGTGACCGTGGACGGCCTGTGGGGGAGCGCCATCAGCGCCGCGCTCCAGCGCATCTACGGCACCCCGGTGGACGGCGAGGTGTGGCACCAGTGGGCGCCCAACCGCTCCCGCCTGCCCGGCCTGACCACCGGCTGGGGCTGGGACCGCACCGGCACCGGCTCGCCGCTCGTCCGCGCGATGCAGCGCGACTACGGCATCAGGGCCGACGGCCTCGCGGGCCCCGAGTTCGCGAACGCCGTCATCCGGCGCTTCGGCAACGGCATCCAGGACGGGCGCCTCGACGCCTACGGCCCCGCGATCAAGGGCCTCCAGCGGTGGATCAACACCAAGCTGTGAGACGCATCCACTCCCTCCCTCGCCTCCGGGCGGGGGAGGTTTTTTGTTTTTAGGGGCAATCCACCCTCCGGGGGAGGGGGTCACGGTTTAATCGCGTGTCCCTATTTAGTCCCAAATTCCACGGCTTGCCGCGCCCTGCCAGGCTTGTGCTCTGTATATGCCGTGGTGTACGGCTTACTCGTCATTTTCTTGCATTGGCTGTACAATATCTCTCGTTGCAAGATGCCGCTCAGCACGGCAGCCTTGATGGGCCCTTGCCCCTCTCCTGGGGAATTATGATCGGGCATCAATCTGCTGGGTGGCCTAACGGATCCCAGGAGGGGACAGTATGCAAAAAGAATACTTAGCTTCGGCTGAGGACGTGCTCGAGTCTCAGGGCTCGAGCGCGGAGCAGGGCCTTGCCGCCGGCGTCGCATCCGAGCGTCTGGCGAGCGTCGGCCCCAACAAGCTCGATGAGGGGGAGAAGACCCCGCTCTGGAAGCGCTTCTTCGAGCAGATGGCCGACCCCATGGTCATCATGCTCATCGTCGCGGCCGTCATCTCCGCCGTCTCCGGTGCGGTGCAGGGCGAGGCCGACATCGCCGACGTCATCATCATCATGATCGTCGTCATCATCAACTCCGTGCTCGGCGTGGTCCAGGAGGCCAAGAGCGAGCAGGCCCTCGAGGCCCTGCAGGAGATGAGCGCCGCCCAGTCCAAGGTGATCCGCGACGGCAAGCTCACCCACCTGCCGAGCGCCGAGCTCGTTCCCGGCGACGTGATCCTGCTCGAGGCGGGCGACTCCGTCCCGGCCGACTGCCGTGTGCTCGAGTCCGCGAGCATGAAGATCGAGGAGGCCGCGCTCACCGGCGAGTCCGTGCCCGTCGAGAAGCACGCCGAGGCGATCACGCTCGATGAGGGCACCGACGACGTGCCGCTCGGCGACCGCAAGAACATGGCCTACATGGGCTCCGTCGTGGTCTACGGCCGCGGCCGCGCCGTCGTGGTGGGCACCGGCATGCAGACCGAGATGGGCAAGATCGCCGACGCCCTCACCACCGCCAAGAAGGAGCTCACCCCGCTCCAGGTCAAGCTCGCCCAGCTCTCGCGCATCCTCACCGTCATGGTGATCGCGATCTGCGTCGTGATCTTCGCCGTCGACTTCCTGCGCCACGGCGGCGAGATGGTCTCGAACCCGAGCATGATCCTCGACACCTTCATGGTCGCCGTCTCCCTCGCCGTCGCCGCGATCCCTGAGGGCCTGGTCGCCGTCGTGACCATCGTCCTCTCCATGGGCGTGACCAAGATGTCGAAGCGCCAGGCCATCATCCGCAAGCTCACGGCCGTCGAGACCCTCGGCTCCACGCAGATCATCTGCTCGGACAAGACGGGCACCCTCACGCAGAACAAGATGACCGTGGTCAAGCACGTGCTCGCTGCCCCTGAGGAGAAGTTCCTCGCCGGCATGGCGCTCGCCTCCGACGCCCAGTGGGATGAGGAGAAGGGCGAGGCTGTGGGCGAGCCCACCGAGTGCGCCCTCGTGAACGACGCCGCGAAGGCCGGTCTCACCGGTCTCGCCGTCGAGCACCCGCGCGTGGGCGAGGCCCCGTTCGACTCCGGCCGCAAGATGATGTCCGTTGTGGTCAAGACCCTCGATGGCGGTTTCGAGCAGTTTACCAAGGGCGCCCCCGACGTGGTCATCGGGCTCTGCACCCAGGTGTACGAGAACGGCGAGATCGTGGAGCTCACCGACGAGCGCCGCGCCGAGATCCTCGCCGCCAACAAGGGCATGGCCGACGAGGCCCTGCGCGTCCTCGCCCTCGCGAGCCGCAACTACGCCGAGGCCCCGACCGACTTCGCGCCCGAGGCGCTCGAGCGCGACCTCGTGTTCTGCGGCCTCTCCGGCATGATCGACCCGGTCCGTCCCGAGGTCACCCAGGCCATCGTCGAGGCCCGCGAGGCCGGCATCCGCCCCGTCATGATCACGGGCGACCACATCGACACCGCCGTGGCCATCGCGAAGGACCTCGGCATCGTCTCCGACGCGAGCCAGGCCATCACCGGCGCCCAGCTCGATCGCATCTCCGACGAGGACTTCCACGAGCGTGTGACCGAGTACAGCGTCTACGCGCGCGTCCAGCCCGAGCACAAGACCCGCATCGTCGACGCCTGGAAGAGCCGCGGCAACATCGTGGCCATGACCGGCGACGGCGTGAACGACGCGCCCTCCATCAAGCGCGCCGACATCGGCGTGGGCATGGGCATCACCGGCACCGACGTCACCAAGAACGTGGCCGACATGGTCCTCGCCGATGACAACTTCGCCACCATCATCAACGCGGTCGAGGAGGGGCGCCGGATCTACGACAACATCCGCAAGGTCATCCAGTTCCTGCTCTCCGCGAACCTCGCCGAGGTGTTCTCGGTGTTCATCGCGACGCTCATCGGCTTCACGATCTTCCAGCCGGTGCAGCTGCTCTGGATCAACCTGATCACCGACTCCTTCCCGGCGCTCGCGCTCGGCATGGAGGAGGCTGAGGGCGACGTCATGAAGCGCAAGCCCCGTAACGCCTCCGACGGCATCTTCGCCGGTGGCCTCGGCCTCGACACCTTCGTGCAGGGGGCCATCATCACGATCCTCGTGCTCGCCTCCTTCTTCGCGGGCGTGTACTTCGACATGGGGCACATCGACATCGCCGCGATGGTCGCCGGCACCGCCGACGACGAGGGCGTGACCATGGCGTTCATCACCCTCTCGATGGTCGAGATCTTCCACTGCTTCAACATGCGCAGCCGCCGCGCCTCGATCTTCTCGATGAGGAAGCAGAACAAGTGGCTGTGGGGCGCCGCGATCCTGGCACTCGTGCTGACGGTCGCTGTGGTGGAGTTCGACCCGCTGGCGCAGATGTTCGGGTTCATGCCGCTGCCGCTCGAGGCGCTCGCTTGCGCCCTCGGCCTGGCGTTCCTGATCATCCCGCTGATGGAGATCTACAAGGCCATCATGCGCGCCGTCGAGGCGGAGTAACGGCCGCCGGTTGCGGTCCGCACCCGTCGAGATTCCGTCAAAACGAAGGGCCCCGAGATCGCTCGGGGCCCTTTTTCATGCGGCGGGCGGCGGGGCGTGCGCGCCGCAGCCCATCGCGAGCGGGGAGCTCGTGCTAATGCACGGGGTTCCCGGGCAGCTCGCCTTTCGCGTAGCGCCTCAGGTTGGCGACGGCGATCTCAAAGATGCGCTTCGGGACGTCCGCGAGGTGGTTGCCGCCGGCGACATGTGGCGTGATGAGGCAGCGGGGCTCAGACCAGAGCGGGTGCCCCGCTGGGAGCGGCTCCGGGTCGGTCACGTCGATGGCCGCGCCGCGGATCTCACCTGTTGCCAGGGCGCGCGCGAGGGCATCCGTGTCGATGACGCTGCCGCGGCCCACGTTCACGAGGATCGCCGAGCGCCGCATGGCCTCGAGCCGCACGGCGTCGATGAGGCCCCGCGTCTCAGGGGTTCCGGGGACGCACACCATGATGACGTCAGCTGTGGGGATGAGCGCATCGAGCTCGTCGAACCCGTGCATCTCGCCGATGCCCGCAGCGGGCTTGGAGGGGTCGCGCCGCACGCCGACGGTGCGTGCGCCGAGTGCCACGCAGGTGGTGCCGATCGAGCTCCCCAGGTCCCCGGTGCCGATGATGAGCGCCGTGGCCCCGACGGGGGAGAGCGCCATGCCCTCGTCTCGCCAGGCTCCGTCGCGCTGGTTGTCGCGGTAGCGGGGGAGGTTCTTCATGAGCGCGAGCATGAGGGTGATGGCGTGCTCGGAAACGGCCTGGCCGAAGGCGCCGGTGGCGCTGCTGATGGCACAGCCCTCAGGCAGGACGCCCGGCGCGAGGTAAACGCCGATGCCCGCGCTGTTCGTCTGCAGCCATTCGAGGCGGGGCATGCGGCGGCCTCCTGCGCGGGGACGTTGCCGATGATCGCCGTGGCGCGCTCGCGCAGCTCCTCGGGGATATGCGGTTGCCAGACCGTGTCGTATCGGGCTGCGTGGTCGCCGACGAACAGCTGGGGGACGCCCCCGCTTGCCTCCTGGAAGAGATCCTGCTCGGCCTCGGTGAGCGGCAGGCAGTTGACGATGAGCTTCTCGGTGGTGGGCATGGGGCTCCTTTCGGGTGGAGACGCGTTGACAGCAGTGTAGCGAGTCGGCGCGGCCATGCGGGCCGCGGGGCGGTTCTCGGCTCGTTTCAGCGCTGTGCGCGCCGCGGGGCGCGTGAGGATCCGCGGCGCTCGGCGACCGCGCGATCGGCCGGAGCCCCCGCGCTGTCGGCGGGTTCCGTGCGTCAAAGTGGCTATACTTGCCCGTAGCAGGGCGAGAGGAGAGCGAGGTCTCGTGGGAAAGAGAAAAGCGGCCAAGGCGCCGGGTGCGCGACGCAGGCAGTGTGGTCTCGAGGCGGACGCTCAGCTGCCCGCGATCGACTCCCTGCGCGACCTGCCCGCCTTCGCTGATCTGCGAATCGATGACGCGCAGCGCGCGGCGTTCGACGCCTTCCGGGCGGATTGGCTCGCCGCCGCCGGAGCGGGCGCGGACGGGCTCTTGCAGATGGGGTGCGTGATTCGCCTCGATCGCGGGTTCCCGCTGGTCGCCGCTGAGGGGGTCACGCTCCGCGCGGAGCACGCCGTCGCCTTCGCCAAACGGGACCCTGAGCGCGAGACCCTGCTCCCGGCCGTGGGCGACTGGGTCGTGGTGCGCGTGGATCCGGTGCACGACAAGGGCGTCATCGAGTGCGTGCTGCCGCGTCGGACGGCGTTCGAGCGCTGGCGCGGCAAGAACCGCGGCGACCGCCAGACCCTCGCGGCGAACGTCGACGTCATCTTCATCGTGCAGCCCCTGGGGGCCGAGCGCGATGCGGGCTCACTCATGCGCGACCGCATCGCGCGCTCGCTCGTGCTGGTGAGGGACTGCGGGGCCGAGCCCGTGGTGGTGTTCACGAAGGCGGATCGCTGCGACGCCGCGGGCATCGAGCGTGCCGTGGCGGACGCGCGCGTCCTCGCGGGCCGGGAGGCACGGGTGATCGTGTCGTCCTCGGCGGCGGGGACCGGGCTCGACGAGATCCTCTCCTGCGTTCCCGAGGGCGCCTGCGGGATGATCCTCGGGGAGAGCGGGGCGGGAAAGTCGACGCTGCTGAACGCCCTGCTCGGCCATGAGGCCCTCGCCACGGGGGATGTGCGGGAGCGCGACGACATGGGGCGCCACACCACCGTCGCGCGCGTCATGTGCAAGCTGCCGGGGCCGTATGGCGTGATCGCCGACGCCCCGGGCCTGCGGAGCCTGCCGCTCGTCGGGCACGATCTCGGCCTCGCGCGGACCTTCCCCGATATAGCCCGCGCCGCGCGCGGGTGCCGCTTCAACGACTGCTCGCATACGCACGAACCCGGCTGCGCGGTGCGTGAGGCGGTTGACGAGGGGCTCATCGACGAGATCCGCGTCGAGGCGTTCCTGGCCCTCGCCCGTGAGATGCGCGTCAGCGCCCAGAGCCTGGATCCCGACGTGAAGCTCTAGCGTGCGGTTTCGACCTGCGCTCTTGCCTCCTCGTGAAAGGCCCCCTGATGTTCAGAGGGTCTTTTTCTTACCGTGATCTCACCTCGATTCCAACGAGGCTACCCCCGATCCTCACCGGGCGCGCAGACGGCGGGCAGCCAGCAGTAAGGTCGCGCGCGAGATTCTCTTTTCCTCGCCCCGCAGGTGGGCGCGCCCCTCAAGAATGGGTTCACACGGCGGTGCGTCGAAGGGAGGAGGGGCCATGAAGCAGAGGACGCGGCTGGTGGTGAGCGTGGTCTCCGGTGTGGTCGCGGCGCTGGTCGCGCTCGGATATGCGGCGACGGTTCGCGAGGAGGCGGGCCGGGAGCGGGAGGAGACGCTCGCCCGATTCGGGGGAGATCTGGTGCCGGTCTGCGTGGCGTCGCGCGACATCGAGCCGGGGGAGGCCATCGACGAGTCCAACGCGGTCGTGGAGGACTGGGTCGCCGACCTCGCTCCCCGCGATGCGGAGACGAGCCTCTCTGAGGTCGCGGGCAAGGTGGCGACCTCGCGCATACCGAAGCGCGCGGTGCTCAGCCCCCTCTACTTCGAAGCGGGGGATGAGTCCGTCGAGGTGCCCGGCGGCAAGGTGGCCGTGTCCATCGCGAGCGACCCGGAGCACGCCGTGGGCGGGGCCCTGGGTCGCGGGGACGCCGTTGACGTGTACGTCTCCCGCAACGGGGTCGCAGACCGGCTCTGCCCGGCGACCGTCGTCGACACGAGTGCCCTCGCCTCACGCGGCGCCGAGCTCACCTGGGTCACGCTGGCGGTCGATCCCACGCATGTGCAGGAGGTGCTCATCGCGATGTCCCAGGCGCCGCTGTCTTTGGTGGTTCCCGCTGGGGCGGTGCGGGGTGCTGGGAAGGCGGGCGAGTCGGCGCGCGGCGCGGCGTCCGCGGACGTCGGGACGCCGGGCCCGGCGGCCACCGAAGGGGGCGAGTAGCGATGGCGGGGCTCTGGCTTGCCTGCTGCGGTCAGGACGATCTCATCCAGGTTGCCCAGGAGATCGAGGCGCGCACGCCGAGCGCCCAGATCCTGCGGTTCAGCGGCGTGGGGCATCCGGCGCTCGTCTCGGGAACCCTTCCGAACGGGGCCACGGGTGCCGTGATCGCCGCGCGTGGCGCGACGGGGGACGAGGTGGAGCGGACGGTGTGTGAGATCGCGCGAAGCGGGTGCGTGCCGCAGATCCTCGTGGTTGCGGACCGCCTGGATGCCGGCCTGATCGCACGCCTCTTCCATGCCGGCGCAACCGAGGTCATCGCGGCGGAGGACGCCGGTGTCGATATAGCAGGGCGCGCGGCCGATTCGTGCGTGGAGGGGTCCTCTCAGACAGATCTGCGGGCGCGCGGCGCCCGCCGCGATGGCACATCGAGAGAGGGAAAGCGGTATCGGAAGCGGGAGCATGCGGGTGACGATGTGGCTTCCGGCGCGAAGGCGGCCGCCGTTGAGGAGGGCACCCTTGAGGGGGAGGCGCGTGGACCGGGAGGGGACCGGGGCGCCGCGGGCGAGCTGAGCCGGGCATCCCGTTCCGAAGCGTCTCGCGCTCCGGCGCCCGGCACCGCGGCCTCACCCGGCCAGGTGCCGACGCCTCCCGCTGCGAGGGAGGCGCCGGCACTGACGTCCGGGCGCGCGGCGCCGGTGGTGACCGCTATCTCGGGGCGCGGCGGGTCGGGGAAGACGACGCTCATCTGCGCTATGGCCTGCTGCGCGGCCCGCATGGGGCTTCGCGCCGCCATCCTCGACCTCGATTTGATGTTCGGCGACGCGCATCGCCTCCTCGGCGTCGACGAGCCCCGCGACCTCATGCGCATCGGGCGCGCGGGGGCAGATGGGCTCGCGGATGCCGACATCGAGGCGTCGGCGATGCGCATCGCGCCGGGGCTCACGCTCTGGGGGCCGATCGAGCGCCCCGAGCTCGCCGAGACGATGGGGGAGCCCTGCGAGCGCCTGATCGCCGCGCTTCGCACCCTGTCGGACGTGATCTTCATCGACACCTCCGTGTTCTGGGGGGATGCCGCGGCCGCCGCGGTCGCCGCCGGGGACCGCTGCCTCATCGTGGGGACCGCGGGCCCCTCGGCGAGCTCGTCGGCGGCGCGGGCGGCCGATCTCGCCGGCAGGCTCGGGGTGCCGCGGACCAAGATGGCGAGCGTCCTCATGCGCTTCGGATCCCCGTCATGCGGGGAGGAGGCGGCCATGAGGTTCGAGATGGCGACCTCGTTGAAGAGCCGCATCCGCATTCGCGACGGGGGTCCCGAGGTCGCCGAGCTCTCGGCGTTCGGTCGCATGCACGAGCTCATGGCCGGCGACGGGGAGTTCGCGCGGAGCGTGCGGGGGCCCACCGTGGAGACCCTACGCGAGTTGGGATGCAAGGTTGAGGAGGCACACGCCGACCAGGCGGTCGCCGAGGTCAAGCCGCGGCTCAGGCTGCCGTGGCGGGGACGGGAAGGTGATGGGCGATGAGCGTGGCAGAGCGGGTGCGGGCCGCCGGGCAACGCGTCAAGCGCTCGCCGCAGCGCCGGCTCCACGGGCTCAAGGCCGCGGCGAAGCGCGAGATGCTCGAGCGTGTGGGGCTTTCCGAGGTGTCGCAGATCACACGCGGCGCGGCGGCGGAGCGCGCCCGCGAGGAGCTGCGGCCCGCGGTTGTCGCCGTGCTCAACACGGGCGCCGCGGGGGAGCTCTCGGTTGAGGAGCGCGACCGGCTCACGGCGGAGATCCTCGATGACGTGGTGGGGCTCGGTCCCTTGCAGCAGCTGCTCGAGGACGATTCCGTCACCGAGGTCATGGTGAACGGGATCGGATCGTCGTTTTTCGAGCGCGCGGGCGTGCTCTTCCCGCTCGAGAACCTGTTCGAGTCAGATGAGCAGATCAGGATCATCATCGACCGCATCATCTCCCCGCTGGGGAGGCGCGTGGATGAGCGGAGCCCGCTGGTGAACGCCCGCCTCCCGAGCGGTTTTCGCGTCAATGCGGTCATCCCTCCCATCGCGCTCGACGGTCCCCTGCTCACGATCCGCAAGTTCTCCGACCGGATCGGCAGCCTGGAAGAGCTCGTGGACTCGGGTTCGCTGCCGGGTTGGTACGCCCAGCTGCTCACCTGGGCGGTTCGCCTCCGGCAGGACCTCGCGGTCGCCGGCGGGACCGGATCGGGGAAGACGACGCTGCTGAACGCGCTCTCATGCGAGATACCCGTCGGCGAGCGCATCATCACCATCGAGGACTCCGCGGAGCTGAAGTTCACGCGCCACCCCCATGTGGTCCGCTTGGAGGCCCGGGAGGCCTCGATCGAGGGCGAGGGCGCCGTCACCATCCGCGATCTGGTGGCGAATGCGCTGCGCATGCGCCCCGATCGGATCGTGGTGGGGGAGGTCCGCGGCGGCGAGTGCATCGACATGCTGCAGGCCATGAACACCGGGCACGACGGCTCCCTGACGACGCTGCACGCCGGCAGCGCCGATGAGGCTGTGGTTCGGCTCACGCTGCTTGCGCGCTACGGCATCGACCTGCCGGGCGCGCTCATCGAGGAGCAGATCGCCATGGCGCTCGACGGCATCGTGATGTCGGTGCGCCGCCCAGATGGCAGGCGGTTCGTATCCGGGTTCTCGGGTGTCGAGCGCTCGGACTCCGGAGGGGTCCGCTTGGTGGAGCACGTCGCCTTCGACGAGGCGCGCGAGGTATGGAGCCTTATGTGCGAGCCCCCGTTCATCGATGCCGCGGTGCGGGCGGGCGCGCTCGATGCGGAGGAGGTGGAACGATGGAGGAGCTCGTGTTCGGATGCGTAGGCGCCCTCGTTGCGGTGGGCGTTGCCGCGGCGCTCCCCGGAGGCGATTTGAAGAGGGGCGCGCTCCGGGGAAGGCCCCGGAGCGCGCGCGAAGCCGTGGACGCGGTGGCCGCCGCTTTCGGAACCTATCTGGTGGCGGCCCTCGGTATCTCGCTCGAGCGCGGCGTGCCGGGTCGGGTGCTTTGGGCGGTGCGCCTGTGGGACCCGAAGGGCGTCGCGTCCGATGCGCGGAGGGGCTCGGAGGCCCTGATCGGGATGGTCTCCCTGGTGGTGATCGCGTCGGCTCTCGCTGGCTTGCTGCTCTCCGGATCGCCTGCGGGCCTCGCGGTGGGGGCGGCCCTCCCGATGGCCGCGCTCGCGCTGGGTGCGCGCTCGGCGGGGGCCCGTCGGGCGAGCGAGGTGGAGACGGCGATGCCCGAGGCCTTCAAGGCCCTGGCCATCGCGCTCGGGTCCGGGTGCTCGCTGGCCCAGGCGATGCGGTTCGTGGGGTCGCATGCCCGCGAGCCCGTGCGGACGGAGTTCATGCGCGTCGGGTTCTCCATCGACTGCGGTATCTCCGCAACGGAGGCGCTTGACGGGCTGCTCGCGCGCCTGAGGGCACCGGGGCTCGATATGGTCGCCCTCGCTCTCAAGGTCTCGCAGCGCACGGGATCCCCGCTCAAGGACCTTCTGGTTCAGGCGTCCGATGCGGTGGGGCTGCGTATGCAGCTCAAACGGCAGCTCGATGTGAAGACCTCGCAGGCGCGCATGTCGGCGCGGATGGTGGCGGGCATGCCGGTGGCGCTCATCGGCGTCCTCTCGCTGCTGTCCCCAGATTTTCGCGTGGGTGTCGCGCGTCCCGCGGGCGCGGTCTCCATCGCGCTCGCACTCGCGCTGAACGCGGTGGCATGGACGGTCATCAACCGCATCATGAAAGTGAGGATCTGATGGGAGGCTTCTCGATACGCGTCGCGGCGCTGGCGCTCGTGTCCTGTGCGGCCTGGTCGTTCGCGGCGTGGCAGGCCTGCGTCATGGATTGGCGCGTTCTTTTTCGGGCGGTTCGGAGCGGCTGGTTGCAGATCGACGAGGCGGGGCGGGGCGTAGCGGCCGCCCTCGGTCGACGGCTCGGCATCGCGGGGAGACCGGGCCCTGAGGCCCCCTCCCTCGGGGAGGTGACCGAGATGCTCGACGTCATCAGGCTCGGGCTCAGCGCGGGGCTCTCCTTCGATGCGGCGCTCGGGCTCTTCTGCGCCGAACGGGCGGGTCCGCTGTCGGAGGCCATGGAGCGCGCCCGCATCTCCTGGCAGATGGGCGTCTCCTCCCGTGAGGATGCGCTCATGGAGGTGGCTCACCGCTTCGGCGTGCGGGCGCTGGAGCCGTTCGCCACCGCGACGAGCCAGGCCCTCGCGCTGGGTGCGCCCCTTGCCGACACGCTCGCCGGCCAGGTGCGTGAATGCCGTGCGGCCCATCGGGCGGATGTCGAGCGCCAGATCGAGCGCGCCCCGGTCAAGCTGCTCATCCCCACCGGGACCCTGATTCTGCCGGCGCTGTTGCTATCCATACTGGGCCCGCTGCTCGCGGCGGGTGGAATGATCTAGGAGGTCACTATGAACGCAAGAATCGTCGCCCGCCTCTCACGTGCCGCGGTGCGCGGCGCGGCGCTGCTCCGGGAGGAGCGCGCCCAGGGCACCACGGAGTACGCGATCCTCGTCGGCGTGCTCGTCGTGATCGCGATTATCGCCATCATCGCGTTCCGCGACAAGATCTCGTCGCTCTGGGAAGCCATCTCCTCAGGGATCAACAGCCTGTGAGGAGGAGGCCCATCCTGGGCGCCCTCGCGCCGGCGATCATGTGCGCGCTTGCGGCGCTGGCGGCGTACCTCGCGGTGTCGCCCCGCGTGCGCGAGGGGGAGGGGCCGCCGGTGCCGGCCGTCGGCGTCGATGCCGGCCGGGTGCTTTCGGCGCCGGCGCGGGCCTCCTCTCAGGAGGCGTTTCTCGCCGACCTCGATGCCTCGCCGCGACATCCCGATGCGGGAGACGAGCCCGACTCTGTCACGTGGTCAGATGGGGCAGGCGTGGTGTCGGCCGCAGAGGGCGTGCTCATGGCATATCGGGATGCGGCCTCCTTCTCCCTCGTCACGGCTGGTTACCTGGACCTTCAGGGGAACGCGTGGGGAGCGCTCGTTCGCAATGGGACGGGTTCGGTGGACATCGTCGTGGTCATCGAGGGGGCTGACGGCGCCGCCAAGGTCACGGTGAGCCGTCTGGTTCCAGGAGGTGAGGGGTTGTGACATGAGAGGAGTGAGGTGCGATGGGCGGATGGCGGTGTCGCCCCGGGAGGAGCGGGCGCAGGGCACGCTTGAGTATGCGCTCACAGTGCTCGCGTTCATGGCGATCGTCATCGCGCTTGCGGCCCTGTGGCGCGTGGGCGCGGACGGCGTGCTGGCGGCGGCTGTTGAGCGGGCTGCGTCCCATGCGCTCAACGGCCTCGGCGCCCTCGACACCGCGCTGTATTGAGCGGGCGCTCGCGGAGGAGCGCGCCCAGGCGACGGTGGAGGCGGCGATCCTGCTCCCGGGCTTCCTCATCCTCCTGCTGGTCTGCCTGCAGCCGGTCTGCCTGCTCTACACACGGTCGATCATGGAGTCGGCGGCGGCGTCCACCGCGCGCCTCATGATCACGGCGGGGGAGGAAGGGGATGACGCGCACCGGGCGTTCGCGCTCCGCCGCCTCGGTGCGATCCCGAATGTCGCGATCTTCCATGCCGGTGGTCCGCTGTCTTGGGAGATCGAGCTGGCGCACGGCGGGGAGGAGGGGGCGGTGCGCGTGTCGATCACAGGGTTCATCCGTCCGCTGCCGGTTATCGGGGTGTTCGCGGAGGCGTTTGGGAATCGGAACGCGCAGGGTGATGTTGAGATGAGTGTCGAGGTGGCCTATGAGGGCCGGCCGGAATGGTTGGAGGGGAGCTATGAGACATGGATCGCGGAATGGGAGTGAGCGTGCCCGCGTCGCCAGGTGGGGGATCGACCTCTTCATAGAGGACGGCGCATACACGACGGTGACCACGGCGGTCTCGCTGCTCGTGGTGCTCGCCTTGGTCTTCTCGGCAGCGGCGGCGGTGTGGAGCCTGTCGCGCGCCGGGGATACGCAGGCCACGGCCGATGCGACCGCGCTCGCCGGGGCGAACGTCGTCTCCTCCTACCACACGGCCGCGGCCGTGGTGGATGCGAGCATCTTGAGCTTGGGCCTCACGGGCCTCGCCGTCACGGGTGCGGGGATGGTCGGTCTGCTCGTGCCCGGCGTCAACGCGGCGGCGGGGGAGGCTGTGGACGCCGGGGTGCGGATCCTCAGGATGCGGAACGAGTTCGCCACCTCCGCCTCGAAGGGGCTGAAGGCCGTGGAGGAGGGGCTCCCGTATCTCGTGGCGGCAAACGCAACCCGCACCTGCGCAGCCCAGGGCACGGACCGGATGAGCTTCGCAGGAACGGCCGTGGCGGTCCCCTGGGAGTCAGCCTCCGAGTTCCCGGCGCTCGCCGGGGACCAGGTTCCCGTTGACGGCCTGGAGCGGGCGGCGGGCGATCTCGATGAGGTGGCGCGCGCTCTCGCCCGTGCGGCCGAGGAGTCTGAGGCGGACAAGCGCCGCGCGTGGATCGCGGACTGCGGCCGCGAGGGGATGAATATGCAGGAGCGCGCCGGGCGCCTCTCGGGGATCTCGGCGGCCGAGAACCCCGACTTCGCGTCGAGCGTCACTTGGAGCCCCGCCGTGGGGCTCGACCGCGCCCGCGCGTACTACCGCTGGCGGCGCGACCACGATGCCCCGGATGGATCGGGCGTGGAGGCCCGCGCGGATGCCGCGGCGCGCCATGCGTTTTACCGGTTCGCCTGCGAGGAGCTCGAGCACGCGTACATCCGCGAGGGGAGCGGGAAGATCGAGGCGGAGCTTCCGCTGCTGCCGAGAAACACCGCCGAGGTGCGGGGGAGCCGGCTCTACACCGAGGAGGTGTGGCCGAGCACCCAGGAGCCGGCGGGACCCACGCTGCACTTCGACGTCTCCTGTCCCGGTGCGCGCGGCCCCGAGGGTGGCCCGCTCCCCCTGTCCGCGATCGATGCGGGTTCCGCCCGAATCTGCCCGGTCTGCGAGTTCGACGTGGGCGATCTGGGCCGCGCCCCCGCAGCGTCGACCAATATCGATAACGGCTTCGAGTACCATCTCCGTGAGTTCACGGAGGCGCTTGGAGATTACGTCGCCTCTCGGAATCGAGAGCTCGAGCTCGAGCGGAGGGCGCAGGGCCAGGCCGAGGCCGCCGGGGACTCCTTCGAGGACGCGATCGCCGCCATCGCGGGGAAGCGCCCCCGGATTGCCCCGCCGGGCCGGAAGGGGTGCGTTGCCCTGGTGGTGGCGGGTGAGGTCGGCGCTCTCGACGGACTTGACAGCTCATTCAACGAGGTCAACGCGCTCCCGGCCCGCGGGGCGATCTCAGCCGCTGTGCTCGCGCGCGACCCGGCCACCAAGGAGAACAACGTCCTTGGATCGTTCTTCAGCACCCTTGAGGAGCGCTCCGGATCTACCGTGGTGGGTGTCGTGGGGGACGTCATGGACCTCTGGGGAGATCTGCTCGTGTCGTATGGGGATCTCGCGGACGGGGTCGACTCGGTGATGGCCGGCCTGTTTAAGGGGTTCGACCTCCTCGGTGCGGGACCGGTCGCCCGATGGTTGGGAGATCGCGTGCGTGGCGTGATGGCAGGGATCGGCCTGGAGCCGATCGACCTCAGCTACCGAAAGCCGATACTCACGGACAGCGCGCAGGTGATAGCCCAATCCGATCTCGCGGGTCTCGCCGAGGCTCAAGGGCTCCTGAGGTCGATACCCTTGGGAACGACGGATCCCGGAGCGGTTCTCGAGGCCCTCGGTTATGAGGTGCGCGAGCGCATCGCCACCGCCGAGTTCACGATCGCCGAGATCCCCTTGCCGGGAGGCGGCTCCATCCCGCTGACCATCCGGCTGCGCGATGTGATGGGAGGCTCCTGATGCGCGCGCGGGAGGATCGCGCGCAGGCGACGGTCGAGATGGCCGTCGTCGCCCCGGTGCTGATCGTCGTGGGTCTGATCGTGTACAACCTCATGCTGTTCGTGGCCGCGACAGCGCGGTTCGATCGGGTCGCGCCCGATGTGGTCATCGCGCACGGGGTGTCGCCGGCAGGCGGCGAGGGAGGCTCCGCGGCCGCGGCGGCAAAGCGGGTCGAGGGGGAGCTGCGGCGCGCGATGGGGGACTACCCGGTTGAGGTCGAGGTGAGGGTCGGCGACGGCGGGGTCGGCGACGGTTCGGCCGGCGGGGCGGAGGACGGTGCGGATGGTGGCGGGACGGAGGGCGGAGGCACGATGCTCTCGCTGGTGGGGAGCTTGAGGACCTACACCTGCACCATGCGCTTCATCCCGTGGCCACAGGGGATCTCGGTCGCGGGCGTCTCCCTGGGCGCCCCCGCCGCGCTCGCCCACGAGCGCTCCGTGACCGTCGACCCGTGGCGTCCGGGGGTGGTCCTGTGAGGGAGCGGACGCTGCGGGCCGGCTCCGCCCGGGCCGCCTTGGAGGCGCTCGGTTGGGAGGGTTCCCGCCTCATCATGGCGCGACGGTTCGGCACGCGGCTTCTGGGCATGCTGTCCGTCCCCGCTCGCGCCCCCGACGGCACCCCCTATGCGCTCGCGTTTCCGCGCTGCGCCTCGGTGCATACCTGCTTCATGCGCGTCGCGCTCGACATCGCCTTCATAGGACCCACGGGCGAGGTGCTCGCGCGGCATGAGGCGGTGCCTCCGTGGAGGTTTCGCTCCCACCCGGGGGCGGAGCTCGTCCTCGAGCGCGTTTCGCGCCCGCAGGCGCGTGGGCGACCCCCGGCGCGGCCACGGCCCGCAGGCGCCGCCGCGCTGCCCCGGCATAGCCAAGACCCGCAAGTCCGTCGCGCGATCGCCGCCGAGCGTGCGCCCCGCCACGCGCTCCCGCCGCGGTCACGATCGGCACCCGCTGCAGCGCCCCTGGCCCTGCCGCACCACGACCCCCGCCGAAGCGCGGTTCCGGCTCTGTCACGGCTCGCGCCCGGCGCGGCCACGGCCCGCTCCCGGCACCCGAGATTTCTTCTTGACCGCCCCGCGCGGTCTGGTATATTTAACGAGCTGCCGTTCGACGGCGGATATGATGGCTAGGTAGCTCAGTTGGTAGAGCAGCGGACTGAAAATCCGCGTGTCAGGGGTTCGACTCCCTTCCTAGCCACCATTTGCACTGAGAGGCGCTCGGCGGATCCGCTGGGCGCTTTTTTTCATTGAAAAGGGGGATGCGCTATGCCCATGGGCCTACCAGTCAGAATCGCACGGTCTAAGAGCTCCGCCTTCGCCTCCGCTGAGCGGGTGCGCGGCGTGAACCTCTCCGGGTGGTTCATCCCCGAGCCCTGGGTCACCCCCTCCCTGTTCGCCGCCACGGGCGCGTCCAACGATCTCGAGCTGCAGCAGGCCCTGGGTAGCGCCGTCTACTGCGAGCGCCTGCGCCACCACTACGAGACGTTCATCTCCGAAGATGACTTTCGCCGCATCGCCTCGATCGGGCTGAACTCGGTCAGGCTTCCCGCCCCCTGGTACGCCTTCGGCACCCAAGATGAGGACGCGTCCCATATCCCCGTGATCGATTACGTGGACCGCGCGATGGAGTGGGGCGAGAAGCACCACGTCAGCGTCCTGCTTGATCTCGCCACGGTCCCGGGCGGTCAGGGGGATGCCAACGAACCGGTCACCACCTCCGATTACATCGCGGAATGGCACTCCTCCACCAACGGGCGCCACGCCGCGCTCGATGTCCTCGAGCGTCTCGCCGCCCGGTACGGCACGTCGGACGCGCTGTTCGGCATCGAGCTCCTCGACTCCCCCACGATGAGCGTGCGCCAGAACCTCTTCACGGTCACCGACGGCATCCCCATCCACTACCTGCGCAATTTCTACCGCGATGCCTATGAGCTCGTGCGGTCGCACATGCCCGAGAGCAAGGCCGTGATCTTCTCGGCGTCGGGCCATGCTGATCGCTGGCGCGGGTTCATGCGCGGTGCACGCTACAAGAACGTCATCATGGACCTGCACCTGTACCATTACCGCGATGAGACGGCGCAGGACATCACCTCCCCGCGTGGGATCGCGAGCGCCATCTCCCGCTCCCGCGAGGCGATCCGCGCCGCGAAGGGCTCGGGCTTCCCGGTGATCGTGGGAGAGTGGTCGGGCGCCGCCGTGCTCTCGAGCGCGTCGGTCACACCCGAGGGCCGTGCCGCCTACGAGCGGGTGTTCGTGGCGAATCAGCTCGCCTCCTTCGATGACACGAGCGGCTGGTACTTCCAGACCTGGAAAACGGAGAAGCGCATCCCCGCGTGGGACGCGCGGGTCGCGCTCGGCACGCTCGAGCGCGCGATGATCGAGTAGCCGTGGGAGCGCGAGCCCGGACGGGGGAGGCCCCCGCATCTTCGCCCACGGCGGGTCCGTCATCGCCCGCGGCGGGCTCCGGCCTGCTCAGCGTGGTGGGCACTCCCATCGGCAACCTGGGTGATCTCTCACCGCGTGCGGCTGAGGCGTTCCGGGCGGCTGACCTCATCTGCTGCGAGGACACGCGCGTAACGGCGAAGCTCCTCGTCCATCTTGAGATCTCACGCCCGCTCATGCGCTGCGATGAGAACACCATCGCAGCCCGCACCCCCGAGCTGATCGAGCGCATGCGGGCCGGCGAGCGCGTCGCCTTCGCCTCCGATGCGGGCATGCCGAGCGTGTCGGATCCCGGCCAGCTCCTCGTGGACGCCGCGCGCGAGGCGGGGGTTCCCGTCGAGGTGCTGCCCGGCCCCTCGGCGTGCGTGACCGCGCTCGTGGCGAGCGGTATTCCCTGCGAGCATTTCTTCTTCGAGGGCTTCCTGCCGCGCAAGCACGGAGAGCGTGTCCGTCGCCTCTCCGAGCTCGCGCCGATTCCCGGGGTGCTCATCTTCTACGAATCCCCGCATCGGGTGGTGGCCTCGCTCGCCGCGCTCGCCGAGGTACTGCCCGCGCGCACGGTCGCCGTCTGCCGCGAGCTCACGAAGCTCCATGAGGAGGTGCTGCGGGGTACCGCTGCGGAGCTGGGCGAGGTGCTTGCCGCCCGGCCTGAGGTGAAGGGCGAGATCGCGATCGTCGTGGCCCCGCCGGCACCCGACGAGCCGCGGCTCCAGGCGTCCGCTTCAGCCGCGGATCCCGAGGCTGCCCTTGCGGTGGACATCGAGGCGGCCCTCGACGCCGGGGAGCCCGCGTCCGCCATCGCCAAGCGCCTGAGCCAGCGCCACTCCATGAAGAAGCGCGCCGTCTACGAGCGCGTTCTCGCCGCCCAGGAGCGCCGGGGGTAAGCGGGCCCGGGCCTCAAACCTTTTTAAGGGACGCTTCGCCCACCGCAATGGTGCAGCCTCGCGCTCCCGCGCATGCAAAATTGCTTCATGGAACTCAAATTACGCGTTTCCTAGAGTAATGTCAGGAAACGTGCCTGAGGTGGTGCCTCTCATAGATGTTGGAGGTGGTGAGGTGCTGCACGCGTCGGAGAACCGCGTCCTATCGCTTATCCAGCATATCGATGCACATCCCTATCAAACAGAAGAGGAGCTCGCCGAGTGGCTCGATGTCGAGGCCAGCATGCTGGGGCAGATGGTGGACGCCGCCTCACACCTGCTTCCACCGGGGGTCCGCATCGTACGGAATCCGGCGGGACTCGCCTTCGAGGCAAAAGATCGCGCCGCCCTGTCCGCGTGGCTTCGCGCGATGCAGACAAAAGCCGGCGCACCCTCCTCGTCGCCCGCGACCCCGGAGGAGCGCATCTCGTTTCTCCTTGGTGAGCTAATCTCCCGCAGGACGTGGATCACGATCGACGCCCTTGCCGATCTCATGTTCTGCTCGCGCAGGACCGTCTCAAACGATCTGAAGGCCGTCGAGGACAAGCTGCGCGCCTTCGGGCTTGAGCTGGAGAAGCGGCCACATTATGGGATCCGCATCGTGGGAACCGAGATGGAGCGCCGTATCGGGTTGGGGAGCATCCTCATGGACCGGCTCAATCTGGGCGACGGCACCACGAGAGGCGATGGTCAAGAGGCGGGGGCGGATCCTTACGGCATTGAGCGCATCTCGGCGAGCGTCGAGCGCATCAAGGACCGCATGGGTTTTGCGATCCGGCCGATCGCATTCCAGAACCTCGTGGTGCATATCGCCGTCGCGGTCGCGCGGCTGAAAGGCGGGCACGTGCTCCCCAAAGACAACCTGGGTGGGTTCGTGGTCGAGGATCAGCGTGTCAGGGGCGTTGCCCAGGCGATCTCAGACGAGATCGGGCTCATGTTCGATATCAGCCTACCCGAGGTTGAGGTCGACTACATCGCCCTTCATCTCTCGGGAAAGCGCACGAGCCTTCCCTCGGTGCAGCTGGATAGGGCGCATCAGGCCGAATCCGCGCCCGGAGCCTCGGCGGACGAGCTGGCCGCCCAGATGATCGAGGCGGTTTACCGCAGCTTCCATGTTGACCTGCGTGGCGACCGGACCCTGCGAGACAACCTGGCGCGGCATATCGGTCCTCTGACCGTGCGCCTAGCGTACCGTATGAACCTCGAGAACCCTTTGCTCGATGACGTGATCAGCCGGTATCCCCTTGCCTTCTCTCTGGCACGGGAGGGGTCTCGTATCCTCGCGGATAGGTTTTCTTGTGATGTGAGTGATGATGAGGTGGGCTACCTCGCGCTTTCGTTCGCCCTCGCGCTCGAGCAGCAGAGGAGGAGTGATCGACGCGCCAAGAACGTGCTGATCGTCTGCGCGTCTGGGCTGGGGAGCGCCCAGCTGCTCGCCATGCGCGTCAGGGAACAGCTCGGGGACTACCTCGGGGCCATCGGGACCTGTGATGTCGCCCAGCTCTCCCATATCGACTTCTCCGATATCGACTGCGTGTTCTCCACTGTTCCTATCAGGACTCGGCTACCGGTGCCCGTGCACGAAGTGGGCTTCTTCTTTGACAAGGAGGATGCGGCAGGCCTGAAACGGGCGCTTGAGTCGGCAGACCGGGATGAAGTGGATCCCCGGCGCTATTTCGATCCGCGGCTCTTCCTTGCCCATCTGCCCGCACGCGATCGAGACGGGGTGCTCGACACTCTCTGTGACCAGGCGTGCCGGGTCCTGGGCATGTCCTCGGAGCTTAGGTCATCCGTTGCCGAACGTGAGGCTATCACCCCGACCGCGTTTGGAAACCGCGTCGCCATGCCGCATCCGCTGCGTGCGATGGCGCGCGAGACCGCCGTGGTGGTGGGGCTGTTGGACGAGCCCGTCTCGTGGGGAGGGAAAAAGGTTCAGGCCGTCTTCCTGATCTTGGTTTCCACCTCGCCATGCGAGGATCTCAAGCCCTTCTACGAGCTCATGCTCAGCCTCTCCTCCTCCCCTGAGCGCATGGACGCGCTCCTCGCAGACCAACGCTACGAGCCCTTCTTGGCTCAACTCTCCTCGATCTCCTCGCCCGGTGGGGAAGGAGGGGGCAGCCCATGATGCGGCAACACCGGGGTCCTATTCACTTCAGTTCATATAAGGAGCGGTTTCGATGACAGATGAGGAAGTGGTCTCAAAGCTGATCGTCCCCGCCGGAACGGCACGGAGCTCGGCGATCCAGGCGATCGCCGCAGCACGAGCGAATCGGTTCGATGAGGCTGATGCACTGCTCAGAGCAGGTGACGCCGCGATAACCGAGGCTCATGAGCACCAGAGCGACGAGATCAGGGAGCTATTGAACGGGAGGGCATCTGAGTCCGTCACGCTCATCATGGTGCATGGGCAGGACCATGTGATGAATGCCATTACCACGCTCGACCTGGCGCGCCAGATCGTCGGAATGCTTCGAGACCAATCGGACGGCGCCTGATGGCTGCCGCCTTCAGCACGGCGTAAAGGAGTATCGCATGAAAAAGATCTACCTGTTCTGCAGCGCGGGCATGTCGACCAGCATGCTCGCGAAGAACATGCAGAAGGTGGCGGAGGCGCATAGCCTCCCCGCGCACATCGAGGCCTTCTCCTCGGGGAAGGTGTCTGATCTCGTGGAGCGCGACGAACCCGACTGCCTATTGCTCGGCCCTCAGGTCAGCTTTCTGTTCAACGAGGTGAATGAGAAATTCGGTGACCGCATCCCTGTCGGGGTGATCGACGCCGGCGATTACGGCAGCTTGGATGGCGAGCGCGTTTTGAAATACGCGATCCTGCTCATGAAGACGCATGCAGCGTAGGAAGGGGACGGAAATGACGAACGTGGATTCCGGCATCATGGGTGTGCTCGAGAAGCGCCTCATGCCCTTGGCGGAGATGGTTGGAAAGAACAAATACCTGCTCACCCTCAGAGACTCGTTCGCGGCGATCATGCCTCTGCTTATCGTCGGCTCGCTTTTCACCCTGATCGGCAGTTTCCCCATACAGGCGTGGACGGATTTCCTGGCCACCACAACGATCGGCAGCGAGACGCTCTCGGCCCTGATCTCGGTTCCCGCGATCTGCACCGTTTCGATGATGGCGTTGTTCGTGGCCTTCCTCATCGGATACAACTTCGCGGAGCATGAGCGGTTGGATGACCGTCTTGCGGCGGGAATCGTCTCGCTTCTCGCTTGGCTTCTCCTGCTCCCGCTGTACACCGAGTTCACGCCCGAGGGCGCAACTGAGGCCGTCAAGGTGGCGAGCGTTCCCTTGGGGTGGATCGGCTCGAAGGGCGTGTTCGTTGCGATCGTGTCGGGGTTCCTATCTGTGAAGCTCTATGGGGCCCTGGTGCACAAGAACCTGATGATCAAGATGCCCGAGGGCGTTCCGCCAACCGTCTCGCGCGCGTTCTCATCGCTGATTCCCATGAGCGCGACTGTCGTGTGCGTGTGGCTCGTTCGGGTGCTCTTCACCATGACACCATGGGGCGATCTCTTCACGTTCCTCTACTCGTTCCTCCAGATCCCCCTGCAGAACCTCGGCGGCACGGTCATCGCCCAGTCGTTCGTGTACCTCTTCGCCCATATTCTCTGGTTCTTCGGCATCCACGGGACGAATATCACCGACTCGGTCTATCAGCCGATCCTGCTTGCGCTCTCCGCGCAGAACCAGGAGGCGATCGCTGCCGGCCTTGCCGCGCCCAACATCATCAACGCCCAGTTTCAGTCGCTGTTCGCCACATTGGGTGGAGGCGGGTCGACGCTCTCGCTGCTGGTGGCGATGCTCTTCTTCTGCAAGTCCGACCGTATTCAGAAACTCGCGAAGCTCTCGATCGGCCCGGGGATCTTCAACATCAACGAGCCGATCATCTTCGGCCTGCCGATCGTTCTGAACCCGGTGCTGCTCATCCCCTTCATCCTCGTGCCGCTGTTCAACATTGTCACCACGTACGGGGTCATGGCCGCAGGTCTGGTGCCGATAACGAACGGCGTGCTCGTCCCCTGGACGACGCCTGCGATCATCTCGGGCTTCTTGGTGAGCGGATGGCAGGGCGCGGTGTGGCAGGCGATTCTGCTCGTCTGCGGCGCCCTCATCTACCTGCCGTTCATCAAGACGCTGGATCGGAAGTACCTGGCAGACCAGGAACTCGCGCAACTTGAGGAATCCAGCGCCGCCTCGGCGATTGACGATATCGACCTGAGTAACCTCGATTTCGATTTCTAGGAGGTACTTCATGAAGAGGCGGCTTGGCATATCGGTGTACCCGGAGCACTCCACATCGGAGCGCGATCGCGATTACCTGGAACGCGCGGCCCGGTTGGGATTCAGCAGGGTGTTCACGTGCCTGCTCTCGGTCAATGGGAGCGCTGAGGAGACGATCGAGGAGTTCACGGGCTTCATCCAGATGGCCCACGGCCTCGGCTTCACGGTATCGGTCGATACGAATGAGGACGTGTTCAAGCGTTTGGGCGCGACCCCCGAGGACGTGGGGCCGTTCGCCAGGATGGGCGTGGACATCATCAGGCTCGATGGTCATTTTGGCGACCATGGGGACATCATGCTGACCAGGAACGCCGCTGGCATCGCGATCGAGTTCAACGCAAGCGGCAACCTCCCGCTTGACGTGTTGATCGAGCGCGGGGCCGATGCCCGGAACATGGTGGTGTGTCACAACTTCTATCCAGAGCCGTACACCGGCCTCTCCGAGGAGACCTTCCGAACGCTTTCTGAGAAGTATCGTGGGATGGGCTTGCCGGTCGCGGCGTTCGTGACGAGTCGGGTGCCGGGGGCCTTCGGTCCCTGGCCCGTGCTCGCCGGGCTTCCCACCTGCGAGGACGATCGCCAGAGGCCTATTGGGCTGCAGGCGCGTCATCTGATCGCCTCCGGACTGGTGGACGACATCTTGATCGGCAACTGCGAGGCATCCGACGAGGAGCTCAAAGAGCTCGCGGAGGTCGATCGATCCCGGGTGACCCTGTCGATCGACCTGGCTCCGGGCGTCAGCGCGGAGGAGAAGCAGGTTATCTGGGGGTACCAGCATGTGACGAGGGGTGACGCCTCCGCGTACATGCTTCGCTCTTCGTGGCCGCGCGTCGACTATCGAGATGTATCGATTTCCCCGCGCGCTACGGGGCGGGCGGCGTTCTCCCGTGGGGATGTCCTCGTGGTGAACGACAACATGGCGCATTATCGCGGCGAGCTTGAGGTCGCACTTCAGGAGATACCTGATGATGGGACACGGAACCTTGTCGGATGCATTCCGGAGCGCGAGCTGTTCCTGCTTGATTACGTGAAGCCCGAGCACCCTTTCGGGTTCATAGATCTCTAGGCACCGGCCACCGGGCCGGTTCCCGGCACTGTTTCGACGCCCTCCGCACGCCCCCACTCCAGATCGGGGCCGCGGAGGGCGTCTTTCCATTCCAGAATGTCGTTTCTGGACCCTAATGGCGGCGGTCGACGCTCGCGCTCCGCTTAGATAAAGCGCCTATCCGCACCTTCCCTGGTGCGCGGGAGCGCACGAGGGGCAGCCTACTTCGCGGTGTCCCCAATAGCGTCCAGAAACGGTGAAGTGGAAAGGAAAGACACCCTATCGGGGCTATCTGGGGCACGTGCGGGGTGAGGACCCGCCGCAGCGCCCCGTCCCCCGCGTCGGTCCCGCCCGCCCCCGCATCGACCGCACCTGCGCCCCGCCCCACCGCATCCCACCCGCTCACTTGCGCTAAACTAGCAGGTTACAACGAACCTCGCGAGAAGGGACCGCGCCCCATGGCCGAGAAACCGTCCTATTTCATCACCACGCCGATCTACTACGTCAACGCGGCCCCCCATCTGGGCACGGCGTACTCCACCATCGTGGCCGATGTCCAGGCGCGGTTCCGCCGTTCCATGGGATACGACGTGCGCTTCCTCACCGGCATGGACGAGCACGGCCAGAAGGTCGCTGAGGCCGCCGCGGCCCATGGCATGACCCCGCAGGAGTGGTGCGACTCACAGGCCCCGTTCTTCAAGGACCTCTGGACCGAGCTCGAGATCTCCAACGACGATTTCATCCGCACCACCGAGGCGCGCCAGCACAAGGCCGTCCAGTACCTCTGGGAGCGCATGCGCGAGTCGGGCTACCTCTACAAGGGCAGCTACGATGGCTGGTACTGCGTCCCCGACGAGACCTTCTTCACCGACACCCAGGTCGCGAAGGCCAACGAGGACCACGAGGGCGACGAGCACCTCTGCCCCGACTGCCATCGCCCGCTTACGCGCGTGCAGGAGGAAAGCTGGTTCTTCAAGCTTTCAGCCTTCCAGGACCGCCTGCTCAAGCTCTACGAGGAGCATCCCGAGTTCGTCCAGCCGAGCTTCCGCATGAACGAGGTCAGGAGCTTCGTCGCGGGCGGCCTCACCGACCTCTCGGTCTCGCGCAACACCTTCGACTGGGGCATCCCCCTCCCGTTCGACGAGGGTCATGTCACCTACGTGTGGTTCGACGCCCTGCTGAACTACATGACGGCCGTCGGCTACGGGGTGGACGACCCCGCCGCGAAGGAGGAGTTCGCCCGCCGCTGGCCCGCCCAGGCGCATATCGTGGGCAAGGACATCATCCGCTTCCACTGCGTCATCTGGCCCGCCATGCTCATGGCGATCGGCGAGGCCCTGCCCGAGCGTGTCTTCGCCCATGGCTTCCTCATGGTGAAGAACGAGGAGACCGGCCAGGGCGAGAAGATGTCCAAGAGCCGCGGCAACGCGATCGCCCCGCGGGAGGTCATCGATCTGCTCGGCGTTGAGGGCTACCGCTACTACTTCATGACCGACGTGGTGCCCGGTACGGACGGCGCGATCTCCTTCGCCCGCATGCGGCAGGTCTACAACGCCGACCTTGCGAACAGCTGGGGGAACCTCATCTCCCGCTCGCTCAACATGAGCGCGAAGTACTTCGACGGCCTCGCGCCGGCGCGCCCTGCGGATGCGGCCGCCTACGAGAACCCGCTCGCCCGGATCGCCGACGGGATCGTCGGGCGCTACGCCGAGAAGATGGGCGCCTTCGCCTTCGGCGAGGGGGCGTCCGAGGTCATGGAGCTCATTCACGCCGCCAACCACTACATCGAGGACTCCGAACCCTGGACCCTCGCCAAGGATACGGCCCGCGCTGACGAGCTCGCCTTCGTGATCTACAACCTGCTTGAGGCGATCCGCATCTCGGCCCACCTCCTCGCGCCCTTCATGCCCGAGACCTCCGCCGAGGCCCTGCGCCGCATCTCCTGCGCCGATGAGGCGGGTACGGATGACCTCGCCGCGGCCTGCGCCTGGGGCGGCCTTGTCGGCGGCGCGCCGGTGGAGAAGGGCGACGCCCTCTTCCCGCGCCTGGAGGAGAACTGAGGGGCGCACGGTGACCACATCCCCGCTTGCGAGTCCGGCCGCCACGCGCGCGCTGCTCGAGGCCTACGGGCTCGCGACCAAGCATAGGCTCGGTCAGAACTTCCTGGTGGACAACCATGTGATCGAGCGGATCATGCGCCTCGCCGACCTCACCGGCACCGAGCGCGTGCTCGAGGTGGGCCCGGGCATCGGCACCCTCACGCTGGCCCTCCTCCAGGAGGCCGCGCACGTGACCTCGCTTGAGATGGATGCCGAGCTTGAGCCGGTGCTCGAGGCCCATGCGCTCGCGCACCCCACGTTCTCGTTCCTGATGGGGGACGCGCTCAAGATCCCCGCGGCCGAGGTCGCGCGGGCCTCCGGTGGGGAGCCCGAGATCCTCGTGGCGAACCTGCCCTACAACGTGGCCGCGACGATCATCCTCTCCTTCCTGGAGGAGCGCCCCGCCCTCGGCGCTGCCGTGGTGATGGTGCAGAAGGAGGTCGCCGACCGCATCGCCGCCGAGCCGGGGACCAAGGCCTACGGCGCCTACACCGCCAAGCTCGCCCTCACGGGGCGGGTGACGGGCCGCTTCGAGGTCCCCCCGCGCTGCTTCATGCCGGCGCCCCATGTGGACTCCGCCGTGGTGCGGATCGACCGGAACGGGCCGGGCGAGGGGCCGGAGCTGCCGGCGGGCCTCGCGCGCGCGGATGTGTCACGGGTGATTGACGCGGCCTTCACGCAGCGCCGGAAGACCGTGCGGAACTCCATGGCCGCCGCCGGGTTCGAGAAGCCCGCGCTCGACGCCGCCTTCGCCGCCTGCGGGATCTCACCCACCACGCGCGGGGAGACGCTCGCTCCGGCCGATTTCGTCCGCCTCACCGCCGCGCTGGCGGAGGCCGGGGCCCTTCCCCGGTAGTCCGCGCCGCCGGACTCGTTCGCAAAGGAGCCCGCCATCATGGAGCACGCCCGGCTTTCGCTGGTGTTCGAGAAGAAGGTCAAGAAGAAGGTTCGGAGCTTCGAGGCGCCCGCATCGCTCGCGCCCCTTGCCGACACCCACGCCCACCTCACCTGCTTCTGGGAGAAGGACCCCGCCGCATGCCTCGCACGGGCGGCGCTTGTCGGTGTGCGGCAGCTGACCACGCTGTTCGACCCCGTGGGGGACGGGATGGAGCTCGCGGACTTCCAGGACGGACTTCGTTCCTGGCTCGCGGACGCCCACGACCTCATAGCCGGGAACGGGGACATCGCGCGCGAGGTGGGGGAGGACCCCGCCGCGCTTGCCGACCGGGTCCGCTACCTTGTGGGCGTGCACCCCTACGGCGCGCCCGCCTACACGGATGCGGTTGAGGAGACGCTTCGCGCGGCCCTCGCCGACGATCGCTGCGCGGGCATCGGCGAGATCGGCCTCGATTACCACATCGACCTCGATGACCAGGTGGAGCCCGCCCCGCGTGCCCTGCAGATCGAGGTGTTCTCCCGGCAGTTCGCCATCGCCGTCGAGGAGGGCCTGCCGGTCGAGCTCCATCTGAGGAACGCCGACGGCGACACGTCCCGTGAGGCGCACGCGGACGCCTTCCGGGTGCTCGCGGATGTGGGCGTTCCCACGGCGGGATGCGTGCTCCATTGCTTCGGCGAGGATCGGGCCACCATGGAGCGCGCTTGCGAGCTCGGCTGCCATATCGCCTATGGGGGAGCCGCGACGTTCAACCGCAACGAGGAGGTGCGCGAGGCCTTCGCAGCCACGCCGCTCGATCGGGTCCTCTTCGAGACCGATTGCCCCTACATGGCCCCGATGCCCCTGCGCGGGTCCGAGTGCGAGCCCGCGATGATCGCCTTCACCGCCGATGCCCTCGCGCGCGATCGCGCCGGGCGCACGGGGGAGGATCCCGCTGCGATTCAGCGCGCGGCGTGGGAGAACGCGGTTCGGCTGTTCGGATAGGCAGGTTCCATTCGACCCACGCGATGCGGTCGCCCGTGGTGACGGGCCCTTGTTTTTGCGTTGCCCCGCAGAGGGTGGCGACGCAAGCTGCACATGCAGCATGCTCCCATGAGGTTCAGATGACTCTGGGAGCCTGCGTGCAAACCTCGGCACTTTGCTGAAGGTTTTGCGATTCCGAAACCAAACCTCGGCACTTTGCTGAAGGTTTTTCATCTTTGGCGGAGTAGGCTGGATTTTGTCAATCTATCTACCTGGTATTTTCTTGACACGAAGGGGCTGTGTACTCGTCGATCGAGTTAAAACCTTCAGCAAAGTGCCGAGATCTGCCATCCGGTCTCCCAAACCTTCAGCAAAGTGCCGAGGTTTCCCGTTGGCTGCGTGAATCAGCGGGCATACACCCGCCCGCTATAATCGGGGGCGTTGTACCGCCGCGCCCCGATTCTGAGGAGCATCCATGCCGCGCCTCCGCCCCCATCGCCTCGTCGCCACCCTCTCCCTGGTCCTGGGTCTTGTCTGCCTGCCCGTGCCCGCGTTCGCGAGCCGTCTGGACACCGATCTCATCTACGGAACCGCCGCCTCGTCCGGCTCCATCGCGGAGTCGGATCGCCCGGACATCGAGGCGAAGGCGTCGATCGTCGTCGGCCAGGACGGCACGGTCTACTTCGAGCGCGAGGCCGACACCGAGCTCAAGATCGCCTCGATCACCAAGGTCATGACTGCGATCGTGGCACTCGAGAACGCGGGCCTCACCGACACCGTCACCGTCGACCACGCTGCGGCGACCGTGGGCCAGTCCTCGGCCGATCTCAAGGAGGGCGACACCATGCCGCTCTCCGTTGCCCTGAAGGCGCTGCTCATGGCCTCGGGCAACGACGCCGCGATGGCGATCGCCTCAAGTGTGGGCGCGAAGATCGATCCCTCGTCGAGCGATCCCTACGGCGTCTTCATCGACGCGATGAACGCCAAGGCGAAGGAGCTCGGCATGGATCACAGCCTGTTCACCAATCCGCACGGGCTCGATTTCGACGGGTGGGAGGCCGACATGCACTCCACGGCCCGCGACGTGGCGACGATGTTCGCCCACGCCATGAAGAACGAGGACTTCCGCGCCATCGACGGGGACGCCGAACGCGTCATCACCGTGCGCGGCGCGGACGGGGCGAACCGGTTCATCACCCTCATTGACCGCAACGAGCTCCGCGGCCAGGAGGGCAATATCGGCGGCAAGACGGGTGGGACCTACATCGCGCTGCAGTGCTTCGTCGGTGCGTTCAAGAAGGACCTCGGCGGAGAGGTCTACACCGTGACGCTCGGGAGCGACGGCGACGCCCAGCGCTGGGCCGACACGCGCACGGTGGCGTCGTGGTACTACAACCACATGGTGTCCTACCCCGTGGTGACGGCCTCGAAGACGACCTCGGACGGCTCGCCACTCGTGGCCCGCGTGACGAACGCGGCCTGGTCCGACCGGACCGTCGACGTCACGGTTGAGGACCCTTCGGCAACGGTTCCCCTGTTCAGCCTGGCCGGCGAGGTCAAGGAGACGGCCTCGCTCAAGACCGTGGACGGCGCCGTGCGCCGCGGTGACGAGCTGGGGACGCTCAGCATCGAGCAGGGCGGGCGCGAGCTCGCGAGCGTGAAGCTGGTCGCAGCCGAGGACCAGGCCGGGCCGAACCCGCTGGAGTGGGTGCTCGTGCAGGTGGACCGCATCGGGCGGTTCTTCACCGGAGAGCCGGGCACCGCGGCGGGGGAGGAGCTGTTCGAGGTGCCGAAGGCGACGGATCTCGACGCCGCCTGAGATTGCGCGCGAGCGCCTCGCGGTGGACCGAAACGGCTTAAAACTCGATTAAGCGGGGATGGACGTGCTGCGAGCGGGCGGTCTTTTAGAGATAATGGTCGCCAAAACCGGAAGGGGCCGACGATGGGAAATCCGCACATCCTGGTGGTTGATGACGAGAAGACGATTACCGATCTGGTGGGCATCTACCTGAAGAACGAGGGGTTCGAGGTCACGCTCGCCTACAACGGGGCCGATGCCGCGCGGGCGATCCTGAAAGGCGGCTTCGATCTGGCGGTCCTCGACGTCATGCTCCCCGACATCGACGGGTTCGAGCTCCTGCGCACCATCCGGGCCGACCACACCTACCCTGTGATCATGCTCACGGCGAAGGGCTCCCAGAACGACAAGATCGAGGGTCTCTCCCTGGGGGCGGACGATTATGTGGTCAAGCCGTTTCGCCCGCTTGAGCTCGTGGCGCGCGTGAAGGCGCAGCTGCGCCGGTACACGAGCTACGGGAGCCGCGACCAGGCGGAGGGGGATTCCGCGGTGATCTCCTTCGACGGCCTTGTGATCAACCGCGACGCCCGCTCCGTGACCGTGGACGAGCGCGCCGTGCGCCTGACGCCGCTCGAGTATGCGATCCTGCTCTACCTGGCTGAGCACCGCGGGCACGTCGTTCCGGTGGAGGAGCTCTTCCAGGCCGTATGGGGCGAGGAGTTCATGCAGGGTTCCAACAACACCGTCATGGTGCACATCCGCCACCTGCGCGAGAAGGTGGGCGACGACGCCCAGAGCCCGCGGTTCATCAAGAACATCTGGGGCGTTGGCTACACGATCGAGGCCTAAGCTCCCGCAATAGGGTGTTGTTAGATAACAGATTTCCGTTTCTGGACTCTAATTTCGGGGAGGGCGGAGCAGCCGGCCGTTTTCCTGTGTCGTGCGCAGCCAAACGCGCAGTTGAGGTATGCGTCGCGGCGACGTCTGCTCCGTGACCCGGTGAATAAGCGTCCAGAAACGGAAACGTGGAAAGAGGCGACCCCCTTTTGGGCGCAAACGGGCCGATCGCGCGGCCCATGACCCCGCCTCGCGCCCGATATATTAAGCAAGTCTTCCATTCACGCTGGATGCGGGCCTTTTTATACTGGGGGAAACGAGACGAGCCGTCCCTGCGCATGCCCGCCCGCGGCTGCGCGATGGAACCGAGAAAGGCGCCGCATCTTGAGCTATCGTGACCTTATCAAGAAAACACCTGACCATAAGCCCGTCAGCCCCTTTGAGTCGGTCCACGCCCGCAACGCATCGGCAGGGGGCGCCCCGGTGGGTGAGGGTGATGAGGGCGGCGCACCCATCGCCGCACCCCCTGCGGATGACGGCTTCGACGCCGTACTCGGGCATCTGCGTCAGGTCATCGACAACCGGATCGTCGCCCTGGCGGTCCTCGCCCTCCTCGCCTTCATCCTCGTGCGCTTCGAGAACCTGCCGTTGCTGGTCATCATCCTCTTCGGAGGCTACGTCCTCTGCGACCGCTTCATCCCGGTGCGCCGCTGTGTGACCATCGGCGGCTCGATCTGGCTCACGGTGCTGCTCGTCGGCAGTGTGATCATGGCCTCCTTCGGTTACCTCCTCGTGACGGTGGACTACCTCTTCACCTTCTGCGGCTTCCTCCTCGCCCTCGCCGCCTGCCTGGCCTTCTTCGCGGGGCGCTCCATGTACTACCTCGGGTACGATCGCGGCCGTGCCGACGCCGATGCCGCGATCGCCGAGCACGTGGTCAACCGTCTGGTTGAGAACCCCGACGACTGGACGCAGCTCGATGGCGACTTCCTTGCCGTCGAGGGCGCCCTCGCCCGCGTGCGGGATCGCGAGCGCGCGAGCGCCCAGGCCCTGCGCGACGAGGCCCGCCGCAAGGACGACCTCGTCACCTACCTCGCGCACGACATCAAGACCCCGCTCGCGAGCGTCGTCGGCTACCTCTCCCTGCTTGAGGAGGCCCCCGATCTGCCGGCCGAGCAGCGCGCCCGCTTCACCGGCATCGCGCTTGACAAGGCCCATCGCCTGGACGCGCTCATCGAGGAGTTCTTCGACATCACGCGCTTCGACTTCCACGACATCGTGCTCACCCGCGGCTACGTGAACCTCTCCCTCATGCTCTCGCAGGTGGCGGAGGAGTTCTATCCCACGCTCTCCTCCCAGGGCAAGGCCATCGAGGTCGACGTCCCGGCCGACCTCACCACGCTCATCGACGGCGACAAGATGGCGCGCGTCTTCAACAACGTCATCAAGAACGCGATCGCCTACAGCTACGAGGGGTCCGTGATCCGGCTCCGCGCGGCGCGCACCGACGGCACGGTGCGGATCACCGTCGAGAACCAGGGCGATCCCATCCCCGAACCCAAGCTCAAGCTGATCTTCGAAAAGTTCTACCGTCTGGACGCGGCCCGCGCGACCAACCACGGCGGCGCCGGCCTGGGCCTCGCGATCGCGAAGGAGATCGTGGTCGCGCACGGCGGCACGATCGCCTGCGACTCCACGCCCGAGCGCACGGTCTTCACGATCGAGCTGCCCGACGCGGAGCGCCCCGCGGCGTGAGGCAGGCGGGGGGACGGCCACGTCGGGAACGCCAGTGCCTCCCGTCCCACCCGTGCTACCGCCCCGCCCGCGCACCCGAATGACCCCGCACGCCGATTGGGCGCCCCCGCCTTACCCCTGGCTTACAAACCGGTTGTATCATGGTGCATGCATGCCACGGCTCGAAGGGGTGCCCCGTGATCTACTACGTCGAAGACGATGACAACATCCGCAAGCTCGCGCTCTACGCCCTCTCCCAGCAGGGGATCGACGCCGAGGGCTTTAGCTGCGACAGCGAGTTCAAGGCCGCGGTGGCCAAGCGCGTGCCCGATGCGGTCCTGCTCGACATCATGCTGCCCGATACCGACGGCCTCGAGATCCTGCGCCGCCTGCGCGCCGATCAGGAGACGGCGCAGGTGCCCATCATGATGCTCACGGCGAAGGACGCCGAGCTCGACAAGGTGGTCGCGCTCGACGGCGGCGCCGACGACTACCTCACAAAGCCCTTCTCCCTGATGGAGCTCACGAGCCGCTGCCGCGCGCTCCTCCGCCGCGGCGGCATGACCAAGAAGGTCTCCGACTCCTTGGAGCTCGCGGGGATCTCGCTCTCGCCGAGCCACCGTCGCGCCACGGTCGACGGCGAGGAGCTCAAGCTCACCCTGCGCGAGTTCGACCTCCTTGAGTACCTCATGCGCAAGCCCGGTATCGTGTTCTCGCGCGAGTCGCTCCTCCAGAGCGTCTGGGGCTGGGACTTCGACGGCGGCTCCCGCACCGTCGACGTGCACGTGCAGACGCTCCGCCAGAAGCTTGGCAACCACGCCCACCTGATCGAGACCGTCCGCGGCGTGGGGTACCGGTTTGCCGAGCCCACGGAGTAGGGCAGATGCCGCAGCAGGCCGCCCCGAGCCCCGCGCCTGAGCGTCGGGTGTCCAAAGATCGCCACTCGCTCTCGCACCGCGTGTTCTGGACGGTGTTCTCCGTCGCCCTGGCAGCGATCGTGGTCTTCTCCCTCGCCGGCACCATCTACCTGCAAGGACGCCTTGCTGAGGCCACGCGCTCGGGACTTGCGGACGAGGCCTCGGTCACCGCGGCCGCCCTCGATGACGCGATGGACGACACCACGCTCCTCACGCGTCTGCAGCTGAACGACACCCGCGTGACGCTCGTGGGAACCGACGGCACGGTGCTCTACGACAGCGTCGGCGATGCGTCGCGCCTCGGCAACCACGCGCAGCGCCCCGAGATCGCGCAGGCCATGCGCACCGGCAGGGGCTCCTCGGAGCGCGCGAGCTCGACGCTCGGGGAGGCGATGATCTACGAGGCCGTGCGTCTGGACGACGGGACGGTGGTCCGCCTCGCCAAGGAGCGCGCGGGCCTCCTCTCGGTGTTCTCCACACTCGTGGGGCCGGTCGCCGCGCTGGCGGGGATCGCGCTCGTGGTGGCGCTCGTGACGGCCCGCCGCGAGGCCCGGGCCATCATCGCACCGCTCACCCTCGTAGACCTCGACCACCCACGCCGGAGCGTCGATAACGCTTACGCCGAGATGCGCCCGATGCTCGACCGCATCGAGAAGCAGCGCCAGGAGCTCAAGCGCCAGATGGCGGTCCTCGCCGACAACGACCGCATGCGCCGCGAGTTCACGGCGAACATCACACACGAGCTCAAGACCCCGCTGACCACGATCTCGGGCTATGCGGAGCTCATCGCCGAGGGCATGGTCGCGAGCGAGGAGGACCAGCGCGACTTCGCCGGGCGGATCCACCGCGAGGCCGGGCGGCTGACCTCGCTCGTGAACGACATCCTCACCCTCTCGAACCTCGATGAGTCCGAGCACGCCGAGGACGGGGTCCAGGCGCTCGGCGACGTGCTCGGCGCCCGGGAGCGGATCGACCTGCCGCACCTCGTAGAGACGGTCGCACAGCGGCTCGAGGGCATCGCGCGGAAGAACGAGGTGAGCCTCGAGGTGCGCGCGGAGCCGGCGACGGTGGAGGGGGTTCCCCGGCTGGTCGACGAGCTCGTCTACAACCTCACGAGCAATGCGATTCGCTACAACCGGCCGCAGGGGAGCGTGGCGGTAACCTGCGGGGTCAACGAGGCGGGCGAGCCCTTCGTGCGCGTGGCCGACACGGGCATCGGCATCGCCGCCGAGGAGCGCGGGAAGGTGTTCGAGCGCTTCTACCGGGTGGACAAGAGCCGGTCGAAGTCGCGCGGCGGCACGGGCCTCGGCCTCGCCATCGTCAAGCACGCGGCGCTCTATCACGGCGCCCGGATCGACCTTGCGAGCGAGCTCGGCCGCGGCACGACGATCACGGTGACCTTCCCGAAGGCCTGAGTCTGCCTGGCGCTCTCCTACGCAGAAGTTGTGCAATCGATTTCCGCTCGCCCGCATATGGCCTTGTTGTCATATCCTTTCTCCCATATGTATCTGCATAGCTATAGTTGGGAGATGTGAGCATGGGAATGCACTTGAAGGGGACGGCGAGAGGCCTTGTCGCTGCCGCGGCGCTGGCGTTCGCGATGGTGGCGCCCTCGCCCGCCCTCGCCGCGCCGAGCTCCGAGAGCTTCTTCACGGGCGCGGGCACCACGGCCGACGGCCCCGCAACCACGGTGAACGACACCTCGGTGGAGGCTGGCGGCCTCCAGTACGGCCTCTATTACACGGACGATTCGGGCGAGACCTCGAACTTCGCATCCGCCGACGACCTCGATGTGAGCAAGATCAACCGCTCGATCATCGACGCCGACAACTACAAGAACCTGGAGCTGGTGCTCGAGGTCTACAACGGGACCGACGCCGAGCAGACGGTGAGCGGCAGCCTCTCGATTCCGCTGGATCGCTACACCGGCCGCTCTGACGCCGAGGCTCGTCTCGTGGCCACCGACGGCGTCTATGCCGGCACCACGGATGCGACCTCGAACGTGCGCCTGCAGCTCAACGGCGGTAACGGCGTGAACTCGGGGCTCGTCTCGATTTTCGATGCGGTCGATGCCTACACCGCCGCGGGCGGCTCCTGGGCCGACCTGCGGAGCGTGGGTATCACGGGCACGGTCGCCCCCGGTGCCCACCTCTCCGTGCACATCCCCCTCACCGTCACGAACATGTCCGACGCGATCCTTTACGGGAGCGATTACGCGAACGCGCGCTACCGTAACAACGCCGTGCAGTTCGCCGGCCGCGATGGGGCGTCGACCCGCTACATCTCGCTCGGCGTGCGCTTCGCGCGCCAGGTGACCTACACCGACGCCGATGGCACCGCGCACGGCCTGTTCGAGAGCACGGGAAAATACCTCGCCGGCACGCGCGACACGCAGACGGCGTACAACTACACGCAGGTTCCGGCGGGCATTCAGGCCCTGCTGCCGAACATCTCCAAGGGCGACATCTACCTGGACAACATCCTCTACATGAATCGCCATGCCGCGACGGTGAACGATGTTCTCTACACGGGCGGCGTCTACCGCATCAACCTCGACCGCGTGAAGGCGGCCGTGCGCGACAGCGGCTACTCGGTGGCGCCGGGCAGCTCCGAGCGCGGACTCTATCTCGACATTCCGGGCTGGTACTGGGGAACGGACGAGGACCTCACCGATGATCTCTACGGCGAGTACAGCTACCTGACGACGGGAGACGCGAAGATCGCGAGCAACACCGGCGACGGGACCCAGGTGCCGCTCAATGGCAAGGACGCGTCGGGTAACGAGATCGGCTCGCTCTACCTCGAGCTGAGGCCGGTCATCTCCACGCGCGACCTCGAGCTCTCGGTGGGGGATGCGTGGACGGCGGCCGATAGCCTCGTGAGCATGGTCGATCATGCGGGTACCGCGGTGGACGTGTCCGATACCGCCCATGTGCGTGTGGTCGACAACGTGGACACGTCGAAGCCCGGCGTGTACCAGGTGCGCTACTACTATTACTACCGCGGCGACGCGGCGGCGGCTGGCGACGACTATGAGGCCTCGCTGACCGCGAAGGTGACGGTCAAGGCGCCGGTCGAGCCCGAGCAGCCGACGACCCCGGACGCGCCTGCTGCTGCGGATACGACGCCGACCTCGGCGCCGAAGCGGACCGTGAAGAAGCCTGTCCACGCCGCCGCGCTTCCTCAGACGGGTGATTACGTGCTCGCGGGCGTCGGCATCCTCGTGGGCCTGGCCGCGGTCGCGGTGATCGCGGCGCTCGTGCTCAAGCGTCGCAAGAAATAGCGTGAACGCAGAGCGGTGAGACGGCGGGGCCTTAGGGTCCCGCCGCTTTTTGTGCGCGGAGACGAGGAGGAGCAAACTTCGGGACTTTGCTGAAGGTTTCCGGACCCCGTTGGCAAACCTCGGCACTTTGCTGAAGGTTTTTGCGCTCCGGTTCAGTAGACCAGCCCATCTCGTCGGCAAACGAGGAGGTCAGAGGCGTGGTGGTTTTCTCGGTATTTAGCATGTAGGGGCAAAACCTTCAGCAAAGTGCCGAGGTTTGCATCGCCGAACCCGAAACCTTCAGCAAACCGCCGAGTTTTCGCATCGGCTTTGAGTTGCGGCGTGGTGCCGCCCCCCGGGGCTGCCCTGCCAGCTCTGATCTCCTCGCGCGCTGAAATGCCTTCTACTAAAAAGTATATGTTCATTTTCTATCCGGCGGCAGGGTTGGCATAATCTGGGTATGACGTTTCCGCAGCATGGCCGCGGGCCTGCGCGCCCAACCGGATCGAAGACCGAACAAGCGAGGTCAGATGCTACAACTCACCGATATTCGCAAGTCTTACACCACGGGGGACTTCACGCAGGTCGCGCTCGACGGCGTGAGCATCAGCTTCCGTGACAACGAGTTCGCCGCGATTCTGGGCCCGAGCGGCTCGGGCAAGACGACCCTCCTGAACATCATCGGCGGCCTCGATCACTACGATACAGGCGACCTCACCATCGACGGCGTTTCCACCAAGGACTACAAGGACCGCGACTGGGACACCTACCGAAACAACCGCATCGGTTTCGTCTTCCAGAGCTACAACCTGATCCCACATCAGACCGTCCTCGCGAACGTGGAGCTCGCGCTCACCCTCTCTGGCGTGGGCCGCGAGGAGCGCCGCCGCCGCGCCCTGCGCGAGCTCGAGCGCGTGGGCCTCGGCGAGCACGCGCACAAGCGGCCGAGCCAGCTCTCCGGCGGCCAGATGCAGCGCGTCGCCATCGCCCGCGCCCTCATCAACGACCCTGAGATCCTCCTCGCCGACGAGCCCACAGGCGCCCTCGACAGCAAGACGAGCGTGCAGATCATGGACCTCCTGAGCGAGATCGCAAACGACCGCCTGGTCATCATGGTCACCCACAACCCGGAGCTCGCCGAGCGCTACGCGACCCGCACGGTGAGCTTCGCCGACGGCCACGTGGTTGACGACACGGACCCCTTCGACCCGTCGGAGAAGGACCGCGCCCGCGGTCGCGACAAGAAGACCCGCCGTTCCTCCATGAGCTTCCTCACGGCGCTCTCGCTCTCCTTCAACAACCTCATGACGAAGAAGGGCCGCACGATCATGACGGCCTTCGCGGGGAGCATCGGCATCATCGGCATCGCGGCGATCCTCGCGCTCGCGAACGGCGTGAACCACTACATCGCGTCCGTCGAGGAGGAGACGCTCTCCTCCTATCCGCTGCAGATCACAAGCACGGGCTTCGACATCACCTCGCTGATGGCCTCCGGGATGGGTGGCGGCACCGACGCCTCCTCAAGCGGGGACACCTCGAAAGCCGAGGACGGCGAGGTGAGCGAGCGGAGCGTCGTGAACCAGATGTTCGAGGGAGTGGGTACCAACGACCTCGCCTCCCTCAAGACCTTCCTCGACGGCAAGGACAGCGGCATCGACGCCTACGCGAACGACGTCTCCTACACCTACAACGTCACGCCCCGGATCTACCTCGCCGACACTGAGACGGGGGTGCAGCAGGTGAACCCCGACACGACCATGTCGGCCTACGGCTACAGCGCCGCCTCCGGTGGCCCGATGATGTCGGACATGATGAGTTCGAACATCTTCTCCGAGCTCCCCGGGAACCTCGACACGATCAGAGGCGAGTTCGAGGTGAAGGCGGGCCACTGGCCCCGGGCGCAAAACGAGACGGTCCTCGTGCTCTCATCCGACGGCAGCGTGAGCGACCTCATACTCTACACGCTCGGTCTCCGGGACCGCAGCAAGCTCGACGCCATGACGCGCGCCTACATGAACGGCGAGGAGGTCACCGTCGACACCGACGATGCGAGCTTCAACTACGACGACTTCCTGAACCTCAAGCTGAAGCTCGTGCCCTCCTCGAACCTCTACCAGCATGACGACGAGTTCGGCGTCTGGGTGGACCGCTCGAGCGACGACGCCTACGTGGCCCAGCAGATCGCCGCCGGCGAGGACATCAAGATCGTGGGCATCGTGCAGGCGAGGGAGGGCTCGAAGTCCACGGCGCTGACCTCGGGGATCTACTACACGCCGGAGCTCACCGAGCACCTGATCGAGGTGGCGAAGGGCTCCCAGGTGGTGAAGGACCAGCTCGCGACCCCGGAGACGGACGTCTTCACTGGCAAGGCCTTCGCCGACGAGGGCACGGGCGGCGCCGACTTCGACATGGCGAACCTCTTCAGCATCGACACCGGCGCGATCGAGGCGGCCTTCACCTTCGATCCGAGCAAGCTCCAGCTCGACCTCAACGACCTGAGCATCGACCTGGATTCCTCGACCCTGCCCCAGCCCGACGTCGACCTCGGCGCGCTCCTGCAGGCGCCGGACGGCTCCAACGGCTCCGGCACCCCCGACCTCTCGCAGAGCCTCTCCGACATCAAGATCAACCAGGAGGTCGCCGCCGCGATGGGCGACGAGCTCATGCAAGGCTTCCGCGACGCGGTGGCCGCCGGCGAGATCGAGCCGAGTGACGTGCCCGGCGAGATGGTCCAGCAGTACCTCGCGAGCGACGCCGCCCAGCGGATCATCTCGGATGCCCTCGGGAACGGCCTCATCGACATGAGCGCTGTCCAGCAGGCGCAGCAGGAGCAGGTGAAGGCGATCCAGGACCGCCTGAACGCGGCGCTCTCCACCTACATGACCGAGGTCGTGAGCGCGCTCTCCAGCCAGCTCGAGACCGCGATGTCCACCGCGATGGCCCGGGCTACCGAGCAGCTCACCGAGGGCATGTCCCAGGCGATGAGCATCGACACCGATGCGTTCAAGAACGCCTTCAAGGTGAACATGACCGAGGACGAGCTCACCTCGCTCGTGACCTCCATGATGGGCAGCGCCGCGTCGAGCCTCGACGGCAACCTCGCCAAGCTCGACTACGCCGATCTGAGCAAGCCCTACTCGATCAACATCTTCGCCAAGGACTTCGAGGCCAAGCAGGGCATCATCGACATCCTCGACGCCTACAACGCGCGCATGACCAAGGCCGGGGAGGACACGAAGGTCATCACCTACACGGACATCGTCGGCGCGCTCATGAGCTCGGTGACCACGATCATCGACATGATCAGCTACGTGCTCATCGCGTTCGTGTCGATCAGCCTCGTGGTCAGCTCGATCATGATCGGGATCATCACCTACATCAGCGTGCTCGAGCGCAAGAAGGAGATCGGCATCCTGCGCGCGATCGGCGCGAGCAAGGGCAACGTCTCGCAGATCTTCAACGCGGAGACGATCATCGAGGGGCTGATCTCGGGCGTCTTCGGCGTGGGCATCACGGTGCTCATGACCATTCCGGTGAACGCCGTCGTCGACTCGCTCTTCGACGTGCCGAACGTGGCGATCCTGCCCTGGCAGGCGGGGATCGTTCTCATCGCGATCAGCGTGGCGCTCTCGTTCATCGCCGGCCTCATCCCGGCGGGCAGCGCGAGCCGCAAGGATCCGGTCGAGGCCTTGCGCTCGGAGTAGCGCCCTCCCACAGGCACGGCCCCGCGCCCGCCGGCGACAGCGCCCCGCGCTTGCCGGCGGGCGCTCCGCGCTCAGGGGCCCGCGGGGCCGCCGACGCGTGCGTGGATTTCCATCCCCTCGGGATTATCTGAGCGGAAACGGGTTATAAAATCTAAGTCATAGGCAGGCAGGTTTGGCCGGCGCGGCGCAAAGCCGCACCAGCCCCGCGAAGAACCAGGAAGGCAAGCGCATGCGCCAGTTCAAAACCGAGAGCAAGAAGCTCCTCGACCTCATGATCAACTCGATCTACACCAACAAGGAGATCTTCCTGCGCGAGCTCATCTCCAACGCCTCGGATGCGGTGGACAAGCTCAACTTCAAGAGCCTCACGGATTCGAGCATCCAGGTCAACCAGGACGACCTCGCGATCCGCGTCTCCTTCGATGCCGACGCGCGCACGCTCACCGTCTCCGACAACGGCATCGGCATGACGGCAGCCGCCCTCGAGGAGAACCTCGGCACGATCGCTCACTCGGGCAGCCAGGAGTTCAAGCAGGAGAACGCCGAGGCGCAGGGCGGTGACGTGGACATCATCGGCCAGTTCGGCGTGGGCTTCTACTCGGCGTTCATGGTGGCCTCGAAGGTGCGGGTCGTGACCCGCGCGTTCGGTGAGGACGCCGCGCACGTCTGGGAGTCCGACGGCCTCGAGGGCTACACGATCGAGGAGGGGGAGCGCGCCGAGCACGGCACCGACGTCATCCTGACGATCCGCGAGAACCAGGCCGGTGCGGACGGCGAGCCCGGCGAGAGCTACGACACCTACCTCTCCGAGTGGGGCCTCAAGGACCTGGTGCGTCGTTACAGCAACTACGTGCGCTATCCGATCCAGATGATGGTCACCAAGAGCCGCCAGAAGCCCAAGCCCGCCGACGCCGGCGAGGACTACACCCCCGAGTACGAGGACTACCAGGAGCTCGAGACCCTGAACTCCATGACACCCATCTGGAAGAAGCGCGCCGCGGACGTCACCCCCGAGGAGTATGCCGAGTTCTACAAGGCCACCTTCCACGATTGGGAGGATCCGGCGCGGACGATCTCCTTCCACGCCGAGGGTGGCCTTGAGTACGACGCCCTCCTCTTCATCCCCGGGAAGGCTCCCTTCGACCTCTACAGCAAGGACTACCAGAAGGGCCTCGCGCTCTACAGTTCCAACGTCATGATCCAGGAGAAGTGCGCCGAGCTCGTGCCCGACTACTTCAACTTCGTCCGCGGCATCGTGGACTCGGCGGACATCTCGCTGAACATCAGCCGCGAGACGCTTCAGCACGACCGCCAGCTTCGCGCCATCGCGGGCCGCGTGGAGAAGAAGATCGCCGCCGACCTTGCCGACATGCGCGACAACGACCGCGCGGCCTTTGAGACGTTCTTCGAGAACTTCGGCCGCGGGCTCAAGTACGGCATCTACGCGAGCTACGGCATGAAGAAGGACGACCTCGCCGACTTCCTGCTCTTCTACTCGGCCAAGCAGGAGAAGCTCGTGACCCTGAAGGAGTACCGCGAGGCCGCTCCCGAGGACCAGAAGGCCATCTACTACGCGGCCGGCGACTCCACCGAGCGCCTCGCGCACATGCCGATGGTCACGAGCGTCCTCGCCCGCGGCTACGACGTGCTCCTGTGCACCCAAGATGTCGACGACTTCTGCTTCCAGGCCATGCAGACCTACGATGAGCAGGAGCTCAAGAACGTGGCCGGCGGCAACCTCGACCTCGAGACCGAGGAGGACAAGAAGGCGGCCGAGGAGGTCGCAAGCGAGAACGGCTCGCTGCTCGGCGCCATGAAGGACGCGCTCGGCGACAAGGTCGTGAAGGTCACCGTTTCGCCGGTGCTCACGGACGCGCCCTCCGCGCTCTCCTCCGAGGGCCCGATCAGCCTCGAGATGGAGAAGGTCATGGCCGGCCAGGCGGGGGCCGAGGACGTCAGGAGCCAGCGTGTCCTCGAGCTCAACGCGAAGCACCCGATCTTCGCCACCCTGCGGGCGGCCGAGGAGGCGGGCGACACGGAGAAGATCGCCTCCTACACCGACCTGCTCTACAACCAGGCCCTGCTCGTGGCCGGTCTCCCGATTGAGGACCCGGTCGCCTTCGCGCAGGCGGTCTGCGAGCTCATGAAGTAGGCGTTTCCCGTATACCTGCGGGGTTTTGAGGCCCCCGGTTCGCGCGGCATGACAGGTGTCGTACGGACCGGGGGCTTTTTATCTGGGGAAATGCCTCCCCCCGACGGTCGCATATTAAATCCTATACAACCAATTGATTTAGTAGGGTTAAGGTGCTTAACTCAGGCACCGACGGCGCGGGCAGGTCGCGGCGACCAACCAGGGGAGGCATCATGGGCGAGGGGCTCACCCATCATCATCACGGCGGCACGGCGCATGAGGGGAGCGTCGAGCCCACGGCCCAGCGGAGCGATCGCGGGCTCAGGCACATCCACACGCACCGGAGCCTGATCGGCTTCGACGAGAACGGCGTCTCGACCGTCACCCTCGCCGCCGACCACGACGACGACCCCCAGGCATTCATCCGCGACTACAACGAGGCGCTCAAGGCCTACCGCAAGACCTTCCCCACGAAGGACGAGGTGGCCGAGAAGACGCCCGACCCCGCGGTGCGTGAGATGATCCACCACATGGACGAGCAGGGGCTCGAGACGGCCTTCCACCGCTTCGACCTGCAGAAGCCCCAATGCGGCTTCGGGCTCACGGGCACCTGCTGCAAGATCTGCAACATGGGTCCCTGCCGCATCACGCCCAAGGCGCCGCGCGGGGTCTGCGGCGCCGACGCCGACCTCATCGTCGCGCGGAACCTCCTGCGTGCGGCGGCCGGCGGCGTCTCCCAGCACGGCATGCACGCCCGCGAGGTGATGCTCTCGCTCAAGTGGGCAGCCGAGGGCAAGCTCGACCTGCCGATCCTCGGCAAGCGGAAGATCATCGACACGGCCCGCGCGTTCGGGATCGAGACCGAGGGCCGCGCGGTCGAGGACGTGGCGATCGACCTGGCCGACGCCCTCCTCGACGATCTCTCGAAATCCGATCCGCACCGCCCCTATCAGACGATCGAGGCCATGGCCCCCGCCGAGCGTCGCGCGGTCTGGGATGAGCTCGACATCCTCCCGATCAGCGCCTACCACGAGGTCTTCGACGCGATGCATCGCAGCGGCTGCGCGGTCGACGGCGACTGGCGCAGCATCATGCAGGAGTTCCTGCGCTGCGGCTTGGCTTTCACGTTCTCGGGCGTCGTGGGAGCGAGCATCGCCACCGACTCGCTGTTCGGCGTGGGCGACCGCGTGACCTCTAAGGTCAACCTCGGCGCGCTCAAGGACGGCTACGTGAACATCGCTGTCCACGGGCACCTGCCGACGCTCGTCTCCGAGGTCGTGAAGGCGGGCCGTGACGAGGCCTTCCTCGCGCGCGCCCGCGAGGCCGGCGCCCAGGGCATCCGCTTCTACGGCATCTGCTGCTCGGGTCTGGCGGCGATGTACCGCTACGGCGGGGTCATCCCGCTCTCCAACGCCGTGTCGGCCGAGCTCGTCCTCGGCACGGGCGCGCTCGACCTCTGGCTCGCCGACGTGCAGGATGTCTTCCCCGCGATCATGGATGTGGCCCGCTGCTACCACACGACCGTGGTCACCACGAGTGACAACGCCCGCCTGCCGGGCGCGGAGCGCATGGAGTACGATCACCACCACTCGAACATCGGCGAGACCCGTGCCCTCGCGGAGCGCATCGTCAGCCGCGCGATCGAGAGCTTCTCGGCCCGCCGCGGCGTGCCGCGCCATATCCCGTCCTACGAGGTCGAGGCCGAGGTCGGGTTCTCCGTCGAGTACGTCCACCGCCGGTTCGGCGGCATGGCCCCGCTCGCCGAGGCCGTCCGCGACGGGCGGATCCTCGGTATCGTGAACCTCGTGGGCTGCAACAACCCCAAGGTGCCCTTCGAGCGCTGCATCGTGGACGTGGTGGACGGCCTCCTCGCCGAGAACGTCCTCGTGGTCACCAACGGCTGCGCCTCCTTCCCGCTCATGAAGCTCGGGTACTGCCGGGCCGCGGCGGCGGAGCGCTGCGGTGCGGGCCTCGCCTCCTTCCTCGAGGGCGACCTGCCGCCCGTGTGGCACGTGGGCGAGTGCATCGACAACACGCGGTCCTCGGGCATCCTCGCGGGCGTCGCCGGAGCCCTGGGCGAGCGCGTGGCCGACATGCCCTTCGCCTTCTCCTCGCCGGAGTGGTCCAACGAGAAGGCCGTGGACGCCGCCCTCGGATTCCGCCTCATGGGCATCAGCTCCTACCACTGCGTGGAGCCGCAGATCTACGGCTCGAAGAACGTGATCGAGTTCCTGAAGCAGGGCACGCTCGAGACGCTTGGCAGCCGCATGGTGGTCGACGTCGACCCGAAGCGCCTCGCGGGGAAGATCGTGGACGACATGCGCGCCGCCCGCCGCTCCCTCGGTTGGGACGCCTGATGGCGCCCGGCGCGCCCGCCCTCACCCGGCGGGCCCTCCTCGGCCTCGCGGCCGGCTCGCTCGCTCTCGCCAGCGGTCGGGTGGACGCCTGCTGCGTGGCCGAGCCCTCGACGCCATCACGCGCATGCAGCTCCAGGATGACATCCTGGAGATCGCAAAGACGACGGGCAAGACCGTGCTCTTCGTGACCCACGACATCGAGGAGGCGGTCTACCTCTCCGACCGCATCGCGGTCATGACGCCCAACCCCGGCAGGGTGAAGGAGGTCATCGAGGTGCCGATGACCTGGGGGAACCGCGACCGCACGAGCGATGACTTCGTGCGCGTGCGCGACCGCGTCTTCGAGGTGCTGAATATGAAGCACGAGCGGACCGTGGAGTACGTGATCTAGCGCCCCGCCCGCCGTCGTATTGAGCAGCGAGCGGTAGACACATCGGATATTCCGTATCGGTATCGTGGCCCTCATCCCTCAGGTGTGACGCAAGTTCTCGCTGGTCAGAGCCGTGTAATTTGTAGATAAATTACAAATGTCCATTATTTTGAGCTGAGTGCTATATTGGGCATCACCGGGTCCTGCGCACCGCGGTCCGGTGAACGAGACCGACGTTGAAACGGAATGCCGCCCGTGAATAGGATGCTCAAGATCTTCTGGCGCGATGTGCGCCGCCTTGTCAGGAACCCCGTCGCCCTCATCATCACGATCGGCGTCTGCGTGATCCCCTCGCTCTACGCCTGGTACAACATCCGGGCGAACTGGGACCCGTACGCGAACACGGCGGGGATCAAGATCGCCGTGGCGAATGAGGACGAGGGCACCTCCAACGATTACGTGGGCGCGTTGAACGCCGGAGACGAGGTGGTGGCCGAGCTTCGAAAGAACGACCAGCTCGGGTGGACCTTCGTCGACGCGACCGAGGCGCGTGAGGGGGTCCGTCGCGGTGACTACTACGCGGCCGTGATCATCCCCGCCGATTTCAGCCGCGACCTCACGAGCATGCTCACCGGGAGCTTCACCCAGCCCAAGCTCTCCTACTACGTGAACGAGAAGAAGAACGCGATCGCGCCCAAGGTGACCGACACCGGCGTGAGCACGATCCAGGACCAGGTCAACGCCACCTTCGTGGCGACGGTGAGCGAGACGGTCGTCTCCCGGCTGCAGGAGGCGGGCGGCGAGGTCGAGCGCGAGGGCGATCAGGCGGAGTCGGGCCTCGCTGCGGGGGTGGACCGCGCGCGCGGGTCGCTCGCCGAGGTGCGCGCGGCGCTCTCGGGGATGCAGGGGACGATCGCCCAGACCAAGGAGGCCGTACGCGCCGCCGATGAGACGCTCGGCGCCCTCAAGGATCAGCTGCCCTCCCTCTCCCAGGCGCTCTCCGAGGGGGATGCCCTGCTCGCGAGCGCGCGCCAGAGCGCCCGGACCTTCTCGGGCTCGCTCGCAGACGCACTCTCCCAGGGCGGCGTCGCGCTCGGGAAGGCCTCCGGCGAGGCGAACGCGGCCGTGTCCAAGGTGAGCGGCGTGGTCTCGGGCGCATCATCTGCCGTGGACGCGCATCTCGCCCGCACGCAGGGCATGATCGACGATCTGAACACCCTGATCGCGCGGATCCAGGGATCGGAGCTCTCGGGCTCCCCTGCGGTGCAGGGCCTCGTCGCCGACCTCACGCGCACCCGCGACGAGATGCAGGGGATTCACGACGCCGCGGCCACGCAGAGCGCGGACATCGCGGCTGTGAGCAAGGCGGTCGCCGAGGCATCGGCCTCGCTTGACACGGCGGTCTCAGGCGGGCTCGCGGGGCTCAGCTCCACCCGCGACGCGATCGAAGGGGGCGCGCTGCCCCAGATCGCAAGCGGGCTCGACGCCTTCTCGGACGCCTCGGGCGACCTCGCCGGCGCGATCGCCTCGCTCGCGCCGGTGATCGAGCAGGCAAGGGGCACGCTCTCCCAGCTCTCCTCCACACTCGACCAGATGGCGGACGCCCTCACCCAAACCGATCGGAGCCTTGAGGCGGTGGACGGGGCCCTCGGGCGGACCGCCACCGATCTGGCGGCCCTGCGCTCCTCGGCCGCCCGCGCGGACCTCGAGCGGCTCCTCGAGGCCAACGGCGGAGACATCGCCTCGTTCATGGCGGCTCCGGTGGAGCTCTCAACCGAGGTCGTCTACCCGGTGGCCACCTACGGCTCCGGCGTCGCCCCGTTCTACACGAACCTCGCGCTCTGGGTGGGCGGCTTCGTGCTGATCGCGATCATCAAGCTCGAGGTCGACCGCGAGGGCGTGCCCGCCTTCACGGCCACCGAGGGGTATTTCGGCCGTTGGCTGCTGCTCGTGGCGCTCGGCGTCGTGCAGGCCGTGATCGTGTGCGCGGGCGACCTCGTGATCGGCGTGCAGTGCGAGGAGCCCGTGCTCTTCATGCTCGCCGGCATCTGGATCAGCTTCGTCTACGTGAACATCATCTACGCGCTGTCGATCGCCTTCAAGCACATCGGCAAGGCGCTCGGCGTGATCCTCGTGATCGTGCAGATCCCCGGATCGTCGGGCATGTACCCCATCGAGATGATGCCCGGCTTCTTCCGGGCGATCCATCCGCTGCTGCCCTTCACCTACGGCATCAACGCCTTGCGCGAGACCATCGGCGGCCTCTACGGCCTCTCCTACCTGGAGAATCTCGCCGCGCTCGCGGCGTTCGCCGCCGTGGCGCTCCTCGTGGGCGTCGGGATCCGTCCCCTCCTGCTCAACCTGAACGTGCTCTTCGACCGCGAGCTCACGGCCACGGGCGTCATGGTCAGTGAGGAGAACGCCCCCGCCCGCGAGCGGTTCTCGGTGCGGCTGGCGCTCCGGGCGCTCATCGACGCCGGCGGGTTCCGTGCGGGGCTCGTGGGCCGCGCCGCGCGGTTCGAGGCCCGCTACCCGCGGCTCGTGCGGATCGGGTTCTGCCTCGTGTTCGGCCTGCCGGTGGTGCTGTTCGCTCTCACCGCCGTCCTCGACCTGTCGATCGATGGGAAGATCGGGATGCTCGTGGCCTGGATCGTGGCGGTCATCGTCGCGGACGTCTTCCTGATCGTCGTCGAGTACCTGCGGCAGAGCCTCGAGATGCAGATGCGCCTCGCGGCCCTCGCCGACGAGGAGCTGCGGGGCGAGATCCGCCGTCAGATCGCGGACGCGCCGGTGGCGAACCTGTTCGGGGTGGCGGCTGCGGCGCCGTCCGCGGAGGTGGGCGAATCCAGTGCGGAGCCGGGCGCCGAGTCGGTCGCGGAGCCGAGCGCCGAGTCGGGCGATCCGGCGCCGAGCGAGGGGGACGCCGTCTCGAGGGGCAATGCCGAAAAGGGAGGTGACCGGGCATGAGCAACATCATCCGCATCTTCAAGCACGATCTCTCCCGGGTGCGGCGGAGCGTGATCGGCCTCATCGTGGCCGTGGGCCTCGTGATCATCCCGTGCCTGTACGCCTGGTTCAACATCGCGGGCAGCTGGGACCCATACGGGAACACGGGGAACATCCGCGTCGCCGTCGCCAACGAGGACGCCGGCTACACGAGCGACCTCATCCCGGTCACGGTCAACATGGGCGACTCGGTGGTCAGCTCGCTGCGTGCGAACGATCAGATGGATTGGGTCTTCGTGGGCAAGGACGAGGCCATCGAGGGCGTGCGCTCCGGTGAGTACTACGCGGCCGTGGTGATCCCCTGGGACTTCAGCGCGAGCATGATGACGCTATTCGCGCCTGAGGTGCATCGGGCCGAGCTCGTCTACTACGAGAACCAGAAGGCGAACGCCATCGCCCCGCGCGTGACGGACAAGGGTGCGAGCGCGATCGCGGCGCAGGTGGACGAGGCCTTCACGAAGACCGTCGGCGACGTGGGCCTCGCCGCGACCTCGGGACTCCTCGACTTCATGGACTCCGATCAGGTGGGCGCCTACGTGTCCCATCTCAGTCAGACGCTCGGCTCCGGCATCACGAGCCTGCGCGACGTCTCGTCGGTGACGGGCTCCTACGCGAGCCTGCTCGGATCAACCGCCGACCTCGTGTCGTCCGCCGGCGGCCTGCTTGAGGGCACGGGAAAGACCTCGGAGGCGGGCCGGAACCTGCTTGCGGACGTGCGCTCCGGCCTCGCGGACACCGGGTCGGGCCTCACGGATGCGGCCGCGTCGGTGAAGGGCGCGATCGCCGACGGCGCGGCGAGCTTTGACGACGTCTCGGCGCGCATCGATGACGTGGCGGAAGCGGGCGCGACGCACGCCGCCGACACGGCCGCCGAGCTCAACGCCATCGCCGCGAAGGTGGATGCTGAGATCGCCAAGAACGAGGAGATCCTCGCGACGATCCAGGAGCTCTTCCCCGATCTCAGCGCGCTCCAGGCCATCGAGACGCGCATCATCGCACGGCAGCAGGCGCTCTCGGACGGCCTCAAGGAGGTGGCGGGCGACCTCACCTCCGGGGCGGCCGACGCGAACGAGGCCCTGGCTTCGGCGCGCACGCTGATCGCCGACGCGAAGGCGAGCGTCGCGGGGCTCGACGCGGACGTGCAGGGCACCCTGTCAGATCAGACCTCGGAGCTCGCGGGCACGGTCTCGGGGATCGCGTCCTCGGCGGGGGACATATCGGCGAGCCTCGACGCGACCGTGGGGTCGCTCTCGGGCGCGACCTCCTCGCTCGCCACCGACCTGAGCAATGTGACGGACTCGCTTGCGGATGCGGGGAGCGCGCTCTCCTCCTCGGCCGATGACCTGCAGCGGGCCAAAGACCGGCTCGCCGCCGCCGTCCAGTCGGGCGACCTCGCGCAGATCCGCTCGATCATCGGATCGGATCCCGAGGGGCTCGCGTCCGCGCTCGCGGCGCCGGTGGGCATCGACACGCATGCGGTGTACCCGATCGAGAACTACGGTTCCGCGATGGCGCCGTTCTACACGGCCGTGTCGCTGTGGGTGGGCGGCATCGTGCTCGCGGCCATGATGCGCGCCACGGTGGGGGAGGACCTCGTGCGCGAGCTCGGGGCGGTTCGTCTGCACGAGCTCTACCTGGGGAGGTTCTGTCTGTTCGGGTTGCTCTCGCTCTGCCAGAGCACGCTGATGCTCGCCGGCGAGCTCCTGTTCTTCGGGATCCAGTGCGCGCATCCGCTGCTCTACGTGCTTGCCGGCTGGGTGGGCGGGCTCATGTTCTGCCTCTTCATCTACACGCTCACCGTCTCGTTCGGCGATATCGGCAAGGCGCTCGCCGTGGTGCTCCTCGTGATGCAGGTGGGTGGTTCGGGCGGGACCTTCCCCATCGAGATGACGGCCCCGTTCTTCCAGGCGGTCTACCCGTTCCTGCCGGCGGCGCACCTCATCAACGCCCTGCATGCGGCCATGGCCGGCGGGTGGGGCGCGGAGTTCTGGGTGGAACTCGGCACCCTCGCCCTCTACTTCGTGCCGATTCTGGCGCTCGGCCTGGTGCTTCGTCGACCGGTGATCCGCGCGAACGCCTGGATCACCGAGCAGCTCGAGGAGACGAAGCTGATGTAGCCGCGGGCGGGGCGCGTCGTCGGCCGCCGCTCATGCCGAGCGTGCGTAATACGGCCTCTCAAGTCAGGCCGAGGTCGAGTTGTGCACGTTCGGCGCATCCGGGCACCGATGCGTCGTCGGGCTCGGTGCCGTCCCACTCCTCAAAGAGGGGTCGCATGTTTCAACTTTTCCGTTTCTGGACGCTAATTGCGGGGGCCGGCGTTGAGCCGGCGGTTCGCGGACCTGTTTCGGCACCGTTTTTGCAGTTGACGCGAAGTGAGATGCCGGGCTACTCGGGGCCAGGCAGAAATAGCGTCCAGAAACGGAAAAGTGGAAACTAGCAACCCTCTATAACGCTCTCAAAGCTGCTATCGGCTCCCCCCCAGTGTGGCCGATCGAGTCCGCGCGCGGTGCGCGGGCGCGCCGGAGCATGAAAAAGCCCGCCCCGGATCGGAGCGGGCGAGTCGCCGTATGAAGATTCACGAACCGGTTAGCTCACCGGTGCGGGTTCGAGGAAGGCGAGCAGACGGTCGAAGCTACGCTGCAGGTTGAACCGCTGATCGCGCGAACGGGTCGAACGGGTGGGGGAGCTGAGGAGGCCAGATCTCTGTGTTGGGGGGAAGGAGAATTGGTTCGCACGTTGGGAAGGCTGCACTGAAGTGCATGTTGCATCTTTGGGAGAATACATGCGTCGGCCTCCTCGCTCGTCCACCTATCGGGGCGCTCCGGAGGTGCTGCAACTCCGGAGCGCTGATGACATTATGTCCCGCACCCGCCCGCGCCGCCTCTAAAGAAAGACTTACGTGTCCATGCACAGCTCATGGAACAGCAGGTAGATACCGAAAAACGATCCCTCGCGCCCCGCCTTGCACCTCGTGGTCTTCAGGCTTTCGAAAGGGATGCCCGCTCGTCTCCATCGTCTCGCCACCTTCCCACCACGGTCTCGCCACCGAGCGCATGGCGGGCCGCCGGCGAACGTGCGACAATGCAGGGGCACGATTTCACAACCTAGGAGGCCTCATGAGCGAGAACAGCACGCAGGCGGCCGGTCCGATTGACGCCGCCGCCGCAGCCAAGGCGGCGTTCGCGGCGGTTCAGGGCAAGCCCTTTCCGTCGGACATCTTCACGGCTCCAGAGCTCCGCTGGGCGGTGATCGGCTGCGGCGTGATCGCGAACCAGATGGCCGAGTCGCTCGCGCTCGCCGGGCGCACCCTTGCCGGCGTGGTGAACCGCACCCGCGCCAAGGCCGAGGCCTTCGCCGCCGCCCACGGTGTCGCGCGCGTCTACGACTCCTTCGAGGAGCTCTACCTCGACCCCGAGATCGATGCCATCTACATCACCACGCCGCACAACACCCATATCACCTACCTGCGCCCGGCCCTTGCCGCGGGGAAGCACGTGCTCTGCGAGAAGGCCATCACCTTGAACGGCGTCGAGCTCGCCGAGGCCCGGCACATCGCCGAGGCGAACGACGTCGTCCTCATGGACGCGACGACCATCCTGCACATGCCGCTCTACCATGAGCTCCGCCGCCGTGCCGCAGCGGGCGAGTTCGGCCGCATGAACCTTGCCCAGGTGAACTTCGGGAGTATGAAGCCCTACGGCGACCTCACGAACCGCTTCTACAACCCCAAGCTCGCCGGCGGCGCGATGCTCGACATCGGCGTCTACGCCCTCTCGGCGGCGCGCCTGTTCATGGCGAGCCAACCCGCCGAAGTGGTCTCCCTGGCGAACCTCGCGAGCACCGGCGTCGACGAGACGAGCGGTTTCGTCACCCGCAACGCCGAGGGTCAGCTGGGCATCTTCTCGCTCTCCCTCCACTCCAAGCAGCCCAAGCGCGCCATGATCAGCTTCGAGCGCTGCTACATCGAGATCACCGAGTACCCGCGCGCCGACGCGGCGACCATCGTCTGGACCGAGGACGGCCGCCGCGAGGAGGTCCGCGCCGGCGAGGAGGCCTACGCGCTCTGCTACGAGCTGGCCGACCTCGAGGCCGCCGTCGCCGGTGACGCCTTGAAGGCCGGACTCATCGACTACGCGGCCGACGTCATGGAGCTCATGGACCGCCTGCGCGCGGACTGGGGCGTCGTCTACCCCGAGGAGCGATAGGCCCCGATGAGAACGGTGCACGTGGCCGCGGGCGTGATCTGCCGCGGTGATGAGGTCCTCGCAGCCCAGCGGGGGTACGGCCCCATGGCCGGGCTCTGGGAGTTCCCGGGCGGCAAGGTCGAGCGCCATGAGACGGCTGAGGAGGCCTGTCGCCGCGAGCTCATGGAGGAGCTCGGCGTCGCCGTCACCGATCTGCGCTCCTGCTACACGGTCGAGTACGACTACGATGATTTTCACCTCTCGATGGAGTGCTTCCTCTGCGAGCTCGCCGAGGCGACTACCGAGCCCGCGCGCACCGACCGCCAGCAGGATCTGCGCTGGGTGGCCCGCCGCGATCTTCTGGACCTCACCTGGATGGAGGCGGACGTGGAGTTCGTGCGCCATCTCGCGGAGGGGGACGACCTCGTGCGCCGACGTGCCGCCATTCGCCACTCCATGAAGGGGAACACTCGCTCGAACACGAAGCCCGAGCTGCTCGTCCGCCAACGCCTCCGGGCGGCGGGCCTCACCGGGTACCGCCTTCAGTGGAAGAAGGCCCCGGGCAGGCCGGACATCGCCTTCCCGGGTCGTCGCGTGGCGATCTTCGTGAACGGCTGCTTCTGGCACCGCTGTCCGCACTGCCAGCCGCGCGTGCCCAAGCGCAACACCGCCTTCTGGGAGGCCAAGTTCGCCCGCAACCGGGAGCGCGACGCCCGCGCCCTCGCCGAGCTCGAGGATCTGGGTTGGGATGCCATCGTCATCTGGGAGTGCGAGCTCAAGCGCGATCGCATCGATGAGACGATGGAGCGTGTGATCGCCCGGGTGCGGGCCGCCGGGGCCTGAGGTGCCGCGTCCGCGCGCGGTTGGTGTCCAGGGACCCATTTCACGTGCGGGATGCCGGGGCCTCCCGCCCCGCGGCCAACCTTACAAAACCGAAAGCGCCCGGTAAGCTAAATCGATGGCTCCGGTGGACGGCCCCTGCCACCATGGGATGCGATGATATTCAGGAGGCCGGGCGCCGTGCGCCCCGGCTCCGATCCAAGGAGGTTCCCATGCCAACTGCCGAGCGCCCCGTGCTTGAGGTGCAGCACATCGAGAAGGTCTTCGGAGCCCGGGGCAACGTGACCCGCGCCCTCTCCGACGTCTCATTCAGCATAGATCGCGGCGAGTTCGTGGCGATCATGGGCCCGTCGGGCTCGGGCAAGTCCACGCTGCTGAACTGCGTCTCCACGATCGACAACGTTACGAGCGGCAAGGTGCTCGTGAACGGCGCCGACGTGACGGTGCTCAAGTCCGAGAAGCTCACGCGCTTCCGCCGCGAGCAGCTGGGCTTCATCTTCCAGGACTCCAACCTGCTCGACACCCTGACGGCCCGCGAGAACATCGCGCTGCCGCTCACGATCGCCCGCGTGCCGGCCCGCGAGGTTCTCGCCCGCGTTGACGCCGTGGCCGCGCGCCTCTCCATCGTCGAGACGCTCGACCGCTACCCCTACCAGCTCTCTGGCGGCCAGCAGCAGCGCGTGGCCGCCGCCCGCGCCCTCGTCACGGATCCGGCGCTCATCATGGCCGACGAGCCCACGGGCGCGCTCGACTCCAAGAACGCGCGCCTGCTGCTCGAGAGCCTCGAGGCCATGAACGAGCGCGACCGCGCGACGGTCCTCATGGTCACCCACGACAGCTTCGCGGCGAGCTACACCTCGCGCGTCCTCTTCATCCGCGACGGCCGCCTCTTCACCGAGCTCCGCCGCGGGGACCAGCCGCGCCGCGCTTTCTTCGACCGCATCATGGAGGTCGTCGCGATGATGGGCGGTGAGGGTGCCGATGCTCTGTAAGCTCGCCTGGGGCAACGTGCGCCGCGCGGGCCGCGACTACCTCGTGTACCTGCTGACGCTCACGCTTGCCGTGACCATGTTCTACGCCTTCAACACCATCTCGATCCAGATCGACTACGCCGGCATCAACTCGGCCGAGTTCGCCAGCTTCCTCGGTGATCTCATCGGCGGCGTGACGGTCTTCCTCGCGCTCGTCATGGGCTTCCTCATGGTGTATGCGAATAACTTCATCATGAAGCGCCGCAAGAAGGAGTTTGGACTCTACCTCGTGCTCGGCATGGGCCGCGGTCAGGTGGCGCGGGTCATGGCGCTCGAGACGCTCATTGTTTCGGGGGCTGCCCTCTTGCTCGGTATCGTGCTCGGTGTCGGGCTCTCGCAGCTCATGATCTTCTTCACGGCCGCGCTCTTCAAGACGCAGATCGCCGACTTCCGCTTCTTCTTCTCAGGTACCGCCCTCGCCATGACGGTCGCCTGCCTGGTCGCGACCTTCCTGGTCACGCTTGTCTTCAATCTCCGCGTGGTGGCCCGCGCCAAGATCGTCGACCTCATGGGCGCGGCACGGGCCAACGAGGCCATCAAGACGCGGAACCCCTGGATCGCCGCGGTGGTCTTCGCCGTGGGCGTGGGTCTCGTGGGCACCTCGTACGCGCGCCTGCTTTCCGACGGCTTTCCCCTTGAGCCGGGGACCACGGATGCCTTCTTCATCACCACGGCCATGGTCATCGTCGGGACGATCCTGCTCTTCTTCGGGCTCTCGGGCTTCCTCCTGCGCGTTCTGACCTTCGCGCGCGGCCTCTACTGGCGCGGCCTCAACATGTTCACCCTGCGTCAGCTCTCCGCCAAGGTGAACACCGTGTCGTTCTCGATGGCGGTCATCGCGATGGTGCTCTTCCTCGCCATGACGTCGGTGACCGGCGGCATGTCCATCGTCAACGCGATGAACCAGAGCATCGAGCAGTCGACGCCGGCCGACTTCACGGTGTCCTCCATGTACGCGGGCAACCGCGTATCGGATGCGTTGACTGGGGAGGAAGACGAGCAGTGGGCGCAGGTGAGCGCACCCTACGACCTCACCCGTGCCCTGACCGATGAGAACGGCACCCCACTCGACCTTGACGAGGTGGCGGGCGACATGGTGCAGGTGAACACCTACGCGCCGGCGCTCCCGGGATCCGATAGGCCCCTGCTCACCTTCGGCGACCTGCTCGAGGCGACCGGTCTCGACATGCCCTCGGGCATGGCGGGTTCCAATCCGGTGACCATGGGCCTGCCGTTCATGCGGGAGAGCGAGTTCAACGCGTACCTCGCCTTCCGCGGGATGGAACCGGTCAGCCTCGGCGATGACGGCTACCTGATCGTCTCCGCCATGGGCGACAACGTGGCCCATGTGTATCGTGAGATGATGTCGCGCGGCCTGCCCGTGACCCTGCGCGATCGCACACTGAAGCCGATCTCCTCCGATCTCGCGAACCAAGCCGTGTCGTTCGCGAACGGCCAGGCGACGAATGGGGGCACCGTCGTCGTCCCGGACGATGTAGTCGACGCGATGGGGCTTCCGGTGGATTCGAGCTACCTGCTCCTCGACTACGCGCCGGGCGTGAGCGCCGAGCAGGGTGACGCCTTCGTGGGGAACATCGAGACCGGCAATTGGATCGCGGGGGAGGATGGCAGGTACATCACCTTCCTGACGCCGGGGGCCACCAGGACCTACATGTACGAATCCATGAACAACCTGAATGGCATGGTGAGCTATCTGGCGATCTACATCGGCTTCGTGCTTGTGGTGGCCTGCGCTGCGATCCTCGCGATCCAGCAGCTCTCGGGCGTGTCCGATGCGGGATCGAGCTGCCGGGTGCTCTCCGAGCTTGGAACCCCGCGGCGGCAGATCATGCGCTCGGTCCTGGCGCAGCAGGCGATCTTCTTCGTGTTTCCCCTGGGCGTGGCGCTCGCTCACTCGCTCGTGGCGCTTCGCGTGGTCATCGATCTTGTTGAGTTGTTCGGTGGTGTGTCGATCGCGGGCATGGCTGGGTATGCGGTCCTGATCTTCATGGTGGCCTACGGCGGCTACTTCCTAGCAACGTATCTCATGAGCAAGTCCATCGTGCGCGACGCGATTCGGGCCCGGCACGCGGCCTAGCACCTGATCTGGCAGCTGCTTTGCGGCGCCCCTCGGGATGGTTTCCGAGGGGGCGCCCTGTTTTTTTGGCTGCGCCGCCGCCCGGCTCGCCGCCAAAACGGGCAATCTGGTTATGAATGGCAAAAATGTACTTTCACGCGGCCCCGCATAGCCTCGATCTCGCCCATCGAGGACCGGTCTGCGACCGATTGACCAGCTAAAGATAGTCAAATCCTTGATCGATACGGTGCGGGCGCTCCGCGAAAAGTGCATTTTCGCCATTCATAACCAGGTGGCCCGTCATGCGCCCGCCCGCGTCCGCATGCGTCTCAGATTCGATTACAAATAATGAGATATTTTACAAAAATATGCAGATTAGAAACTCTCGCTCTGCGGAGGGGGATCAGGCCGCCCGGCCGCTCCGTTTCCGTCGTCCTCCGCAGGGGCTATTGAGGGCTTCCAGCAAGCTTTGTCAAGAAATCGCACCAAGAACTCGGCGAACGGTACCGAACGTAATGTTAGCGCATGGTATCATTTTGGGGCAGTTTACTGTCGGCATGGGGGACGCACCGGAGATCACCGAGGCCACCCGCGCATCCGTGCCGGTACGACTCATCAGCGGAGCACGGTCCCCCGTGAGCCGCCAGCGTGACGACAAGGAGCGTGGTCACAGAATGCAGCAGGCATGGGACGGTTTCGAGGGCGGCAACTGGGAGCAAGAGGTTGACGTCCGCGACTTCATCCAGAAGAACTACACCCCGTATGAAGGCGACGACTCCTTCCTCGCAGGGCCCACCGAGCGCACCCAGGACCTCTGGGGCCAGGTCCTCGACCTCCTCCTGAAGGAGCGCGAGCAGGGCGGCGTCCTCGACATGGACACCAAGACGGTCACCGGCATCACGAGCCACCCGGCCGGCTACATCGACAACGAGCACCCGGATAAGGAGACCATCGTCGGCCTCCAGACCGAGAAGCCGCTCAAGCGCGCCCTGCACGTCAACGGCGGCATCCGCATCTCCATGCAGGCCGCCTCGCAGCACGGCTACAAGATCGACGACGAGGTCGTGGAGAACTACACCTTCCGCCGCAAGACCCATAACGCCGGCGTCTTCGACGTCTACACCGACGAGATGCGCGCCTGCCGCTCGGCCCACATCATCACCGGCCTGCCCGACGGCTACGGCCGCGGCCGCATCATCGGCGACTACCGCCGCGTTGCCCTCTACGGCGTGGACGCCCTGATCGAGGACAAGAAGGCGCAGAAGGCCTCCACCCCCGTCATCATGACCGAGGAGAACATCCGCGACCGCGAGGAGCTCCAGGAGCAGATCCGCGCCCTCGGCGAGCTCAAGATGATGGCCGACTTCTACGGCTACGACATCTCCCAGCCGGCCACCAACACGCAGGAGGCCATCCAGTGGATGTACTTCGCGTACCTCGCTGCCGTCAAGGAGCAGAACGGCGCCGCGATGTCCATCGGCCGCACGAGCACCTTCATCGACATCTACGCCGAGCGCGACCTCGCCCGCGGCACCTTCACCGAGGAGCAGATCCAGGAGTTCGTGGATCACTTCATCATGAAGCTCCGCATGGTCAAGTTCGCCCGCACCCCTGAGTACCAGGCGCTCTTCACCGGCGATCCGCAGTGGGTCACCGAGTCCATCGGCGGCATGGGCGTGGACGGCCGCACCCTCGTCACCAAGATGAGCTTCCGCTACCTGCACACGCTCGAGAACATGGGCACCTCGCCGGAGCCCAACCTGACGGTCCTCTGGAGCACCAGCCTGCCCCAGAACTTCAAGGAGTTCTGCGCCAAGACCTCGATCGCGAGCTCGTCGATCCAGTACGAGAACGACGACCTTATGCGCGTCTACCACGGCGACGACTACGCGATCGCCTGCTGCGTGTCCTCGATGCGCGTCGGCAAGGAGATGCAGTTCTTCGGCGCCCGCGCGAACCTGGCCAAGTGCCTGCTCTACGCGCTCAACGGCGGCGTGGACGAGGTCTCCAAGAAGCAGGTCGGCCCGAAGTACCGTGTGGTCGAGGGGGACACCCTCGAGTTCGACGACGTCATGGAGAAGTACGAGGACATGATGAAGTGGCTGGCGGGCGTGTACGTCAACTCGCTGAACATCATCCACTACATGCATGACAAATACTGCTACGAGCGCATCCAGATGGCGCTCCACGACAAGCACGTGCACCGCTGGTTCGCCACGGGCATCGCGGGCCTCTCCGTCGTGGCCGACTCGCTCTCCGCGATCAAGTACGCGAAGGTCCACCCGGTCCGTGACGAGGATGGCGTGATCGTCGACTTCGACATCGAGGGCGACTTCCCGAAGTACGGCAACGACGACGACCGCGTCGACTCCCTCGCGCACGACGTCGTCCACCGCTTCATGGAGTTCATCCGCATGAACGACACCTCCCGCAACTCCGTGCCCACCACCTCGGTGCTGACGATCACCTCGAACGTCGTCTACGGCAAGAAGACCGGCGCCACGCCCGACGGCCGCGCCGCCGGCGTGCCCTTCGCCCCGGGCGCCAACCCCATGCACAAGCGCGACAGCCACGGCGCGATCGCCTCGCTGTCCTCCGTCTCCAAGCTGCCCTTCCGCGACGCGCAGGACGGCATCTCCAACACCTTCTCCATCGTGCCGGGCGCGCTCGGCAAGGATGGCGAGGTCATGTTCAACGAGATCGACCTCGATGACATCCTCATCGAGAACACGGTCGACTGCGCTTGCGCGGCCGACGCCTCCGCCCCCGAGGGCGCGGTGGACGGCGAGTAACCGCACGCATTCAGGATCACGCGGGCCGGCGGGCATGCGCCGTCGGCCCCAAACCCCACAAGGAGGAACCCATGAAGGTCAACGACGTACCCCAGGCCCAGGCAGACAACCTCGTCGGCATGCTCGACGCCTACGCCGAGCAGGGCGGCCACCATCTGAACGTCAACGTGTTCAACCGCGACACCCTGCTCGACGCCCAGGAGCACCCCGAGAAGTACCCGCAGCTCACGATCCGCGTGTCGGGCTACGCGGTGAACTTCCACACCCTCACCCGCGAGCAGCAGGACGAGGTCATCGCCCGCACCTTCCACCACGAGATGTAGGGCGCGGCTGATCCCCGTCCCTTGAAGGGCCCGTCCGGCGCGTCATGCCGGACGGGCCCCTCGCGGCGCTCGGCGCCGCTTGGGCCTCCCGTCGCCGGCGTTAGGCCACGGGGCTCAGAGGCTCGTTTTTTTGGTGGGCAACCCTTTATCTCAAGCGGATAAAGGGTTGCTCCTCTTTTATAGAATTTTATACATTTGAACCGTTTGGCCAGATAAACGTATCGTTCAAGGAACCTGCTTCTGTTGGGCCGCTGATTTCTCAGTGACAATACCGATGAGGCACCCATGTGACGGTGCCGTCCGACAAGGTGCCAACCGAAGGTACCGACCCTATGAGAAGAGGAGCTCTTATGAAGGGTTACGCGATGCTCAAGATCGGCGAATCCGGCTGGATCGAGAAGGAGGTTCCCGCCTGCGGCCCGATGGACGCTATCGTCAAGCCGCTCGCCGTGGCGATCTGCACCTCCGATGTCCACACCCTCTGGGAGGGCGCGATCGGCGACCGCCACAACATGATCCTCGGCCACGAGGGCTGCGGCGAGGTCGTCGAGGTCGGCGAGCTCGTCAAGGACTTCAAGCCCGGCGACCGCGTCCTCGTGCCCGCCATCACCCCCGATTGGAATTCCCTCGAGGCCCAGGCGGGCTACTCCATGCACTCCGGCGGCATGCTTTCCGGCTGGAAGTTCTCCAACTTCAAGGACGGCGTGTTCTCCGAGTTCTTTCACGTGAATGACGCGGACGGCAACCTCGCGCTCATGCCCGAGAACATCAACCCGGTCGACGCCTGCATGCTCTCCGACATGGTTCCCACGGGCTTCCACGGCGTCGAGCTCGCCGACGTGCAGTTCGGCGACACCGTCCTCGTGATCGGCATCGGCCCCGTTGGCCTCATGAGCGTGGCCGGCGCGGCGCTCCGCGGCGCCTCCCGCATCATCGCCGTGGGCACCCGTCCCAAGTGCGTCGAGGCCGCCCGCGGCTACGGCGCCACCGATTTCGTCTCCTACAAGGACGGCCCGATCGCCGAGCAGGTCCTTGCGATGACCGACGGCAAGGGCGTCGACCGCGTGGTCGTGGCCGGCGGCGGCTGCGACACCTTCGAGGACGCCGTCAAGGCGCTCAAGCCCGGCGGCAAGATCGGCAACGTCAACTACCTCGGCGACGGCGAGTTCGTCACGATCCCGCGCGTCGAGTGGGGCGTCGGCATGGGCCACAAGGACATCCGCGGCGGCCTCATGCCCGGCGGCCGTCTGCGCATGGAGAAGCTCGGCAGCCTCGTGGCCTCCGGCCGCCTCGATGTCTCCCCGCTCGCGAGCCACGTCTTCCACGGCTGGGATCACCTCGAGGAGGCCCTCTTCCTCATGCGTGACAAGCCGGCCGACCTCATCAAGCCGGTCGTCGTGATCGACTAGCAATCAGGCGGGCGCGGGGCCGGTCCCGCGCTATAGCAGGTGCAGAACGCTGCGGGCGGGGCCTGAGTCCCGCCCGCAGCTCATGTGAGGAGGGGACGGCATGCGCATCCTCGTGGTCTCGGGCTTCCTCGGAGCGGGGAAGACGACCTCCATACAGGAGCTCGCGCGGCGGAGCGGCCGCGACTTCGTGGTCTACGAGAACGAGTACGGCCAGGCCGACATCGACGCCCAGGTGCTCTCCCAGACCGACGAGCTCTCCGTGTGGGAGAGCACCGAGAACTGCATCTGCTGCACCGGCAAGCAGGATTTCGCAACCACGGTCCTCACGATCTCCAACACGCTCGACCCGGCCTACCTCGTGGTGGAGCCGACGGGCGTCGCGCGCCTCTCGAGCGTCCTCGAGAACGTGCACCAGGTGAGCTACGAGCGCATCTCGCTCCTGGAGCCCCTCGCGATCGTGGACGCCACGGCCTGGGTCCGTCAGCGGGAGCGCTTCGCCGACATCTACCTCGACCAGGTGAGGACGGCTTCCGTCGTGGTGGTCTCCAAGGCGCAGCTCGCGGCCGAGGGGGAGCTCGAGGAGGTCCTGGCTTGGATCCGCGAGGTGAACCCCGGGACGCGCGTGGAGGCCAGGCCCTGGGGCGAGCTTCCCGACGCCTGGTTCTCGGAGCTGCTCGACCGGAGCCTCGACGGGACGGTGTCGGGAGGGCCCGGCGCGGCGCCCGCCGCAGAGGACGAGTTCGAGAGCCTGTCGCTCGCCGGGATCGAGCTTCCCACGGAGAACCACCTTATCTGGTTCCTCGACGCGCTCTCGGCTGGGGTGTTCGGTGAGATCGTCCGCACCAAGGGCCATCTCAGGTGCGGCGGGCAGTGGCTCCGCTTCGATATGGTGGACCGCATGTGGTCGATCACCGGAGCCGATCCCGCCGAGCTCACGGCCGACGGCGAGTCCGAGCCGGGCTCCGTCGGCGTGTTCATTGGCCCTGAGGTGTGCCGCCCGTGGCTTCGCGAGGTGCTGCTCCCACTCGTGCGCGAGGCGGTGGCCGCGGGCAACGCGCGGGCCGCCCTCGACGAGGGGAGCGACGTGCGCGGCCATGAGCACGAGCACGACCACCATGCCCGTGGGCATCCCGACCATGTCTGCGACAGCTCCTGTGAGCACGCGGGCCACCACGGGAGCCCGGCCTGCGATTCATAAAGAACGCGTTTGGGTCACATATCTCGTGACGTGCCGGCCGTCCCTGGGGTAGGGTAGAGGCCTGCACGGACGTCGCCCACCTCCGCGCGGGGAGCGGGCGTGAGGGAGATGGCCCATGGCTCAGGTGAAGTTCACAGAGGATCCGCACGCGGACGCAAGCGCCTACGCGCTCGGCCGCATCCACTCCATCGAGACGATGGGCACGGTCGACGGCCCCGGCATACGCTTCGTCTTCTTCACCCAGGGCTGCCCCATGCGCTGCGCCTACTGCCACAATCCCGACACCTGGGATCTCAACGCCGGGGCGAGCGCGAGCGTCGAGTACCTGATCGAGCAGTTCGAAAGCAAGCGGACCTTCTACAAGACGGGCGGCGTGACGGTCTCGGGTGGCGAGCCGCTGCTCCAGCCCGCCTTCCTCACCGACTTCTTCCGCGCCCTTCACGAGCGCCCGCGCGGCCGCGTCCACACCTGCCTCGACACCTGCGGGTACGCCTTCGACCCCGCCCACCCCGAGCGCACAGACGCCGTTCTCGCCGAGACGGACCTCGTCCTCCTCGATATCAAGCACAGCGATCCGGTCGGTCACAAGCGGCTCACCGGCCAGGCCCCCGAGCGCATCCTCGCGTTCGGCGACGAGCTCGCCCGCCGCGGCATCAAGGCGATCGTCCGGCATGTGGTGGTGCCCGGGATCACCGATTCGGTTGAGGAGTGCGAGGAGCTCGGCCGCCTCATCGGCGGCTGGCGCAACGTCGTGGGCTTGGAGCTCCTGCCGTATCACACGATGGGCGTGGCCAAATACGAGCAGATGGGGCTCGCCTACAAGCTCGACGGCGTGCCGCCCATGGATAAGGCGCGTATCCCCGAGCTCCGTCAGGCAGTGCTCCGTGGGATGAAGCGGGTGCGGGGCTAAGGGGCCGCCGACCGTCATGCGCTGTCGTTCGACCGTCGTACAGCGGCCGCTCCGGCGCAGGATCGGTGCGGGACCCACCGTCTCCCGCACCCCGGGGCCGCGCGCGGTAGTATTCTAGGTTCAGAATAGAACGGCGAAGGGAGGGGCGCCCATGGCGGGGCAACGGCTTCATGACGGCTATGGCCGCGAGATCTCCTACCTGCGCATCGCGGTCACCGACAAGTGCAATTTCCGGTGCGTGTACTGCATGCCGAAAGACGGCGTGGCGCCGCGCGCCCACGATGAGCTCCTGACCGCCGAGGAGACGGCGCATTTTGTGCGCCTCGTGGCGGGGGAGGGGATCCGCCGCGTCCGGCTCACGGGCGGCGAGCCGCTGGTCTCGAACCGCCTGCTCCCGCTCATGCGCGCCATCCGCGCGATCCCCGAGATCGAGGACATCTCGCTCACCACGAACGGCGCCCTCCTGCCCAAGCTCGCTCCCGCGCTCAAGGAGGCGGGGCTCAACCGCGTGAACATCTCGCTCGACACCCTGGATCCCACCCAGTTCGGGCAGATCACGCGTCTGGGCCGGCTCGAGCAGACCATGCGCGGCATCGACGCAGCGCTCACCTGGGGCTTCACACCCGTCAAGGTGAACTGCGTCGTCGTGCGCCGCCTTGACCAGGACATCTTCGGCCTCGCCCGCCTCTCGCTCGACCGCCCCATCCACCTGCGTTTCATCGAGTACATGCCGATCGGCGACGAGGGCGCCCGCGATCTCGTCGCCGCCGATGCGGCCTCGGGCGAGAACGGGGAGCTCCGGCCGGAGCAATGGGACGCGAGCGATACCGTTCCCTCGGCGGAGCTGCGCGACCGTATCAACGCGGCGGCGCGCGCGGCCGGTCTCGGCGCCCTCGAGCCCTTGGAGGAGACGGACGCCCCCTCGGGCGCGGGGCCGGCGCGATACTGGCGCTTCCCCGGGGCGGCCGGCACGGTGGGCTTCATCTCCGCGATGTCGAACCATTTCTGCAGCGCCTGCAACCGCCTGCGCCTGACGGCCGACGGCGCCGTGAGGCCCTGCCTGTTCAGCGATGAGGAGTATCAGATCCGCGAGGCGCTTCGCGCCGGAGACGACGCCCGGGTGCTCGCGACCTACCGCGCCGCGATCGCGCACAAGCCCGAGGAGCACGAGGTCATCGAGGGCACCGCGCGCGCGATGTCGCAGATCGGCGGCTGAGCCGGCGCAGGGCGCCGTGGTACCATGGCGACCACGAGACCCGAGGAGGTTCCATGGCTGATTCGAACCAGGCCGCGCCCGCGCGCGACGCCTACCGTGACGAGCTCACGCACGTCGACGCCCGCGGCGACGTGCGGATGGTGGACGTGTCCGAGAAGGACGTCACCCGCCGCACCGCCATCGCGGAGGGGACCGTCCTCATGCATCCCGAGACCCAGGCCATGGTGCTCGAGGATCGGGCGAAGAAGGGCGACGTCCTCGCCTGCGCCCGCGTGGCGGGCATCATGGCCTGCAAGCGCACGAGCGACCTCATCCCCATGTGCCACCCGCTCGCGATCACCAAGGCGAAGGTCGAGATCGACCCGATCCCGGCGGCGGGGGAGGGTGCCCGCGCGGACGGCCGTGTGGGCTTTCATGTGACGGTGACCTGCGGGGTCACGGGCACGACCGGCATCGAGATGGAGGCGCTCACCGGGGCGTCGGTGGCCTGCCTCACGATCTACGACATGTGCAAGGCCGTGGACCGCGGCATGGAGATCGCCGATGTGCGCCTGCTCAGGAAGGAGGGCGGGAGGTCCGGCCTCTGGGAGCGCGCGGCCGCGCCCGCCCCTGAGCCCGGTGAGCCCGCGCCCGCCGGCGCCCCGGCGCCCGCCATCGCCTTCATCGGCTACCAGAACTCCGGCAAGACCACGCTCGTGGAGAAGGTCATCGCGGAGCTCACCGCGCGCGACCTGCGGGTGGGCTCGCTCAAGCACCACGGCCACCACGGCTTCGACATCGACGTGCCGGGAAAGGACTCCTGGCGCCACGCGCAGGCGGGCAGCCGGCACGTGGGGCTCATCTGCGCCACGCGCTTCGCCGAGTACGCCGACACCGAGGACGAGTTCCCCGCAGGCGACCTCCTGCGCCGCTACACGGATGTTGACGTGGTCATCGTGGAGGGCTACAAGGCCGCCGGCCTCCCCAACGTGGTCGTCGCGCGCTCGGGGGTCGACCGCCTGCGCGACCAGAGCTCGCTTGACCTCGTGGACCCGCTCACCGTGGCCCTCGCCTGCAACGACGCCATGGCGCCGCGCGTGGGCACCGACCTGCCCGTGCTCGACATCAACGACGCCGCGGCCGTGGCCGACGCGGTCGAGGTCTGGCTTCGCACCGCACGCTGAGAGACGGCGCGCCACGCGCCCTGAACCGAGAGGGGACACCCATGCCCGATATGGAGAAGATCGCCAGTTTCACCGTTGACCACCTGGTGCTTATGCCTGGCGTGTACGTCTCGCGCCGCGATGAGGACGAGGTGACCGGCGCGGTCGTCACCACCTTCGACCTGCGCCTCACGGCCCCGAACCGCGAGCCGGTCATGAACACGGCCGAGTGCCACACGATCGAGCATCTGGGCGCGACCTTCCTGAGGAACCACCCCACCTGGTCGAGCCGGGTGGTCTACTTCGGCCCGATGGGCTGCCGCACGGGCTTTTACCTGGTGGTCTTCGGCGAGGTCTCCAGTGAGGAGATTCTTCCGCTCGTCGTCGATCTCTTTGAGTTCGTCCGCGATTTCACCGGCGAGATCCCCGGTGCGCGGCCCGAGGAGTGCGGGAACTACCTCGATCAGAACCTCCCGATGGCCCGCTGGCTCGCCGAGCGCTACCTCACGCGCGACCTCGCCCGCGCCGCCGTCGGCGATCGGAGCCGCCTCTTCTACGAGTAGGCTCTGCTGCCGGGACCTGCCCGCCGGCTCCGCGCCTGGGCTGCCGCCGCTGAGGTTAAAACAAGCGAACCCGCCCCCGCGCCCGCCGCGGTCCGGTGCGGCCCCATCTATAATGGGGCGGTTTAAAGCAAAACGTGCATGAATACGAAGGGAGCGCCATGGCACTCAGCGAGGATGAGGTGCGCGGCATCGCGGATTACGCGCGCATCGCCTTGGAGCCCGATGAGCTCACCCAGATGACCGCCTACCTGAACGACGCGCTCAAGATGATCGAGCCGATCGAGCGCTACGGCGACGAGGATGTCCCCCCGATGTTCCATCCCACGGGAGACCTCGCGAACGTGATGCGCGAGGACGCGGTCGATCCCGTCCGCGCGCTCGACCTCACCGCCGCGCTCGGGAACGCGGGCTCGACGCGTGAGGGCATGTTCCGCGTTCCCTCCATCCTGGGGGAAGGGGGCGAATCCTGATGGCGCTCACCCTGGATGCCCTCTCCGCCGAAAAGATCGTCGCCGGCATCGCCGCCGGCTCGTTCACGGCGACCGACGTCGCCCGCGCCGCCCTCGATGCCGTCGACGCGCGCGAGGCCGCGATCGGCGCCTACCTCGAGGTCACACCCGAGCTCGCCCTCGCCGCCGCCGAGCGGATCGACGCCGCGCGCGTCGCTGGCGGGGAGCTGCCGCCGCTCGCCGGCGTGCCGCTTGCCATCAAGGACAACATGAACCTCGTGGGGACCCGCACCACCTGCGCCTCCCGCATGCTCGAGAACTACGAGAGCCCGTACACGGCCACCTGCGTCGAGCGCCTGCTCGCCGCCGGCTGCATCCCGGTGGGCAAGGTCAACATGGACGAGTTCGCGTTCGGATCATCCACGGAGAGCTCGGCCTTCCACCGCACGAACAACCCATGGGACACCGAGCGCGTGCCCGGGGGGTCCTCGGGCGGCTCGGCGGCCGCGGTCGCGGCGGGCACGGCGACGATCTCACTCGGTTCCGACACCGGCGGGTCCATCCGCCAGCCGGCGGCGTTTTGCGGCGTGGTCGGCATGAAGCCCACCTACGGCGTCGTGAGCCGCTACGGCGTGACCGCCTTCGGCAGCTCGCTCGACCAGGTGGGGCCCCTCGCGCGGAGCGTGCGCGACATCGCCCTCACCATGAACGGGCTCACCGCGGGCGGGCGCGACCCCTTCGACGGCACGAGCCGGGACGCGTCCGCCGACTACCTCGCTCACCTCGAGGACGGTGTCGCCGGCGGCCGCGTGGGCATCGTCCCCGCGCTCATGGAGGCTGAGGGCCTGGCGCCCGAGATGAGGGGCGCGGTCGAGGACGCCGCCGCCCGGCTCGAGGCCGCCGGCGCCGAGCTCGTCGAGGTCAGGCTCGATCACCTCGCCGCAGCCATCGCCTCCTACTACGTCATCGGCCCGGCCGAGGCCTTCTCGAACCTCGCGCGTTTCGACGGGGTCCGCTACGGCTACCAGGAGCCGGGCTGCGCGACCCTGGCGGAGCAGAGCGCCCGCTCCCGTGCCCGGGGCTTCGGTCAGGAGGCAAAGCGCCGTCAGCTCCTCGGCGCCTACCTCCTCTCGAGCGGCGTCTACGACCGCTACTACTATGCGGCCCAGAAGGCGCGCACGATGATCACCCGCGACTACCGCGCCGCCTTCGAGCAGGTGGATGTCATCCTCATGCCGCCGAGCCCGCACGCCGCCTTCAAGTTCGGCGAGCTCTCCGACCCCACACAGATGTACCTCTCCGACATGTACACGATCTCGCTGAACATCGCCGGGAACCCCGGCATCAGCGTGCCCACGGGCCTCGGCGCCGACACGGGGCTGCCGGTGGGCGTGCAGCTGCAGGGACCCGCGTTCGGCGACCGCACGCTGCTGCGTTTCGCCCGGTCCGTGGAGCGCGCCTTCGCACACGAGGACGGGAGGCCGGCGCTCTCCGTCGCGCCGGGATGCGCCGGGAAGGGAGGTGAGCTCGCATGAGGGAGCTCGCCCGTGTCTTAGAGGACTGGGAGGCCGTGATCGGCCTCGAGATCCACACCGAGCTGACCGAGCTCGACACGAAGATGTTCTGCGGCTGCAAGCTCTCGCATGGCGATGAGCCGAACGCGAACGTCTGCCCGGTCTGCCTGGGGCTCCCCGGGGCCCTGCCCGTGCCGAACCGTCGCGCGATTGAGTCCATCGTGAAGGCCGGTCTCGCCACCAACTGCGAGATCGAGCGTCGATCGATGTTCTACCGGAAGCACTACTTCTATCCGGACATGGCGAAGAACTTCCAGACCACCCAGGGTCCCGTCGCCTTCTGCATGCACGGACACCTGTCGCTCGAGGTCACGGGCCGCGGTGCCGACGAGCGCCCCGCGTGCGCCTTCGGGGAGGCCGAGGCCGCGAGCCTCGCCTCGGCGAGCGCGAACGCCGTGGGGCTCTCGACGCAGATGAGCGCGGGCCTGCCCGAGGGCGCCCCCGCCTGTGCGGGTCATGAGGGCATGGCCGCCTACGATACCGACGCGCTCGCGGTTCCCGAGCGCCGTGAGGACGGCAGCTACACCGTGCCGATCCGCATCCTCCGCATCCATATGGAGGAGGACGCGGCCAAGATGACGCACGTGGGCGGCGAGGAGGGACGCATCACGGCCGCCGCTGAGAGCCTCATCGACTACAACCGCTGCGGCACCCCGCTCATCGAGCTCGTGACCGAGCCCGATCTGCGCACTCCCGAGGAGGCCCGCCTCTTCATGGAGAAGCTCCGCCGTATCTTCCTCACGCTCGGGATCTCCGACTGCTCGATGGAGCAGGGCTCGATGCGCTGCGACGGCAACGTGAGCCTGCGCCGCCGCGGGGATACGGCGCTCGGCACCAAGACCGAGCTCAAGAACCTGAACTCGTTCAAGGCCCTGCACGACGGCCTCGCCTACGAGATCTGCCGTCAGGCCGAGGTACTCGAGGAGGGCGGTGTCATCTACCAGGAGACGCGCCATTGGGAGCCGTCCCGCCGCCGCACGGTGGTCATGCGCGTGAAGGAGACGGCGGACGACTACCGCCTGTTCCCCGACCCCGATCTCGCGCCGTTTGACCTCTCGGAGGAGTTCATCGCCCACTGCGCCGCCGAGCTGCCCGAGCTCCCCGACGAGAAGCGCGCGCGCCTCGAGGCGGCGTTCGGCATCAAGCGCGCCGACGCCGAGCAGATCGCGGGCGATCCCGCGACGGCGGCCTTCTTCGAGGAGGCCGCGGTCGGGACGGACGCGAAGCGCGCCCAGGTGGTCGCCAACCTCGTGGTGAACGAGCTCGCCGCCTATCTCAAGGGCGCCGGATGCGATCTTGCAGGCTCCGGGCTCGCCCCCGCGCAGGTCGCCTCCCTCGCGGGGCTCCTCGCCGAAGGGGCGATCAGCTCCAACCAGGCGCCCGAGGTCTTCGCGGCGATGGCCGAGAGCGGCAAGGACCCGGTTCGGATCGTCGACGAGCGCGGGATGCGCCAGGTGAGCGACACGGATGCGCTCCAGGCCTTCGTCGATGCGGTGCTCGCGGACTGTCCCGACCAGGCGCAGCAGTACCGCGACGGCAACGAGAAGGTCATCGGCTACCTCGTGGGCCAGTGCATGAAGGCGAGCCGCGGCAAGGGCAATCCGAAGCTGTTCAACGAGCTGCTCCGAAAGGCGCTCTCGTAGGCGACCCCCTGAGGGAAAGGGTTTGGGCGGGGCCCGGCGACTGCGGTTGCCGGGCCCTGATCGTGCGGGATCTAGTTTTATTAACAACTGTGTATATTTAGATAGTTGCGCAATTCCTAGTTGCGAAACCTAAAATGATATGGAACAGGTGGTATTCAAACGAGAATACTGTCGCACATGAGGGGAGTAGCAATGTCATCTAAGAGCACTGGAGCCGCCGCATTCCGCAGGCGCGCCTCTGTGACGGCCGCCTTGTCGCTCGGCCTGGTTCTGGGCGGGGCCGCCGTGGTTCCCGCGACGGTCTGGGCGGCGGAGGCGGCGTCTGACGTGACGTGGAGCACGCAGCGCCAGATTCTGACCATCTCCGTGCGCTACGTCGGCGCGAACGGGTCGATGACCTCGAACGAGCTCGCCTCGAAGCTCTCTCTGTCGGTCAAGAACGCCGAGACCGGCGAGGTCACCGCGCTTTCCGCCATGGACGCGCCCTTCAGCTTCCAGTTCCAGGCGAATCAGCTCAAGGCTGGAACCTACACGCTCTCCGTCACGGGCGTCCCCGAGGACGTCGTCTTGATGACCACGCGTCCGAGCGGCTTCAGCCAGGTCCTCACGCAGGTCAAGAACGGTGAGACCTTCACGGTCAACGAGACGGGCGATCCAAACCTCGGCATGAACTACGGGGCCACGACCCTCTACCTGCTCGCGACCGCTGCCCAGAGCACGCAGTACGATCCCAAGGCCCAGGACATCACCGTCGACTTCAACGGCAAGCCGGCGGCTGAGGACAGTGTCGCCAACAAGGACGAGCTTCCCGCGGGCACCACGTTCGCGTGGGAGAAGGCCCCCGACACCTCCGTGTCCGGCGACACCACCGGCACCGTCAAGGTCACCTACCCTGACGGCTCCTCTGAGACCGTCGAGGTCCCGGTGCATGTGAAGCTCCGCCGGCAGATGATCACCGTGGCGGTCAGCGTCCGCGACGAGAGTACCGCGGTGGCACGCGAGGCCGCCGCGGGCATGGCGCTCTCCATCAAGGGTGCCGACGGCGCCGTGCACGAGCTCGTTGCCTCAAGCGGGAACTACAGCTTCCAGTTCCAGGCGCGCCAGCTCGAGGCGGGGGACTACACGCTCTCCGTCGCGGACGTCCCCGAGGGCTACCGCCTCGTTGCCGAGGGGGAGCGCAGCGGCCTCTCCACCGGCCTCACGCAGGCGTTCGACGGCGGGAACGTGGCGCTGAGGGATACCTCCGTGAACGCCGCGAACACCGTCTACCTGGTGCTCGCCCGCACGCAGAGCAGCGTGTACACGCCTGAGCCGAAGCCGATCGAGACCGAGGTGGGCGGCGACCCCGACCCCGAGGACGGGATCGGCAACCTCCCCGACCTGCCCGACGGCACCAAGGTCGAGTGGGAGCAGAAGCCCGACACCTCGAAGCCCGGCGACACCGCGGGCACGATCAAGGTGACCTACCCCGACGGCACCTCCGAGACGGTCGAGGTGACGGTCTCCGTCAAGGAGCCGGAGCAGGACGGGGAAAAGACGGATAACAGCGGCGCGGATGACAAGGGCACCGCGCAGAACGGCGGCAAGACGCCGTCCCGCACGGGAGCCGGCAAGAGCGGCGCGAAGAAGTCCAAGAAGGCCCGCGCCCTGCCGCAGACCGGTGACGCGGCGGTCATTGCCACGCTCGGCGTTGCCAGCGCGGGCGCTGTTGCCGGGTTCGCCGGCGCGCTCGGACGCCGCCGCAAGAAGTGACGCGATCCGGCTGAGAATCTTGCGCCACATGGTGATACACGAAGGCCCCGTCTCTCCTGAGGCGGGGCGTTTTGTATGGATCTACCTCGCATATCTTACGATGTTTCGCTGCATGTCAGAGATGGTCGTTGCGCAACTCATCCCCTCCGCCGAGACCTAATGTGAAACAGAGGATGTGGCAATTCGGCCGCATTATGTGTTTACGAGGGGAGTAACGATGGATTCAGATCGAGTCAACGCGGGAAGCGCTCGGCGCCGCGCTTCGGTGACGTGCGCGCTCTCGCTGGGCCTGGCGTTCAGCGGGATTCCCGCGATCCCGGCCGCATTCGCTGAGGAGCCGGCGGTTGCGGGCGCTCAGGTGAAGGATGACGCCGTCGAGGCGCAGGGTGCGACGGCGGAGGAGGCCCCGGCAACCTCTGAAATCGCGATGGGGGGGGGTATCTCCACTGAGACCCCCACAGCGAGCCTAGCGGAGGACACCGATCCTCAGAGCGCTGGTTCCACGCCGGTCGTCGCTGCGAGCGATGCCGAGCCGGCTTCCGAGGCATCTGAGGAAACTGCCGCCCCGCTCGCCGCATCCCTGCGTGCCGCCGCGCCTGCTGCGACGCCCGCAGCCGCGACCACGGCCGCCGCGGAGGCGGCTGTGGAGCGAACGCAGCAGGTGACGATCTCGGTTGTTGGTGTGGACCAGAACGGCAAGCGCATGAGTGACGCCGAGCGCGAGATGGTCCGCGATGCCCTCACGCTCTCTCTAGTTTCCGGCGCCGAGGTACATCAACTCCCGGTTCAGGGTTCGCCCGTCGGACAGTACGCATATCAGCTCGCTGGTCTTAAGACGAACGAGAAGTACACGTTGTCGATCAATGGATCTCTCCCACAGGGGTACCGTATCGTTCCCGTCGGGGAGAACGTCGATGCCATGCTCCCGTCTACAAACGCTAATGCGGTTGCTGATGGCAGTGCGGTCGTTCTAGATGGCGGCTTTGTATATAATAATGTCGCCTATTCGACTCTCTACCTTCGTGTTCAGAAGCTGGCTCAGAGCGATCAATATAATCCAGCTGGCCAGGACATCAACACCACGGCTGGTAAGACCCCAGATGCTGCGGATGGTATCTCCAACAAGGAGGAGCTCCCTGAGGGCACAAAGTACGAGTGGGCAAAGACACCTGACACGTCGAAGCCCGGGAACCTCCCCGGAACCATCAAGGTGATCTACCCTGACGGCTCAACTGAGGAGGTCAAGGTCAACATCAATGTTGGCAAGCGGAAGCAGACGGCAACCGTATCCGTCTACATCAAGTCGTGGGATGGCAAGGTGATTAATAATAAGGAGGAGCGGATGAAGATCCGCGACTCGCTCACGCTGACGCTTACCCCTGAGGAGGGGGAGGAGCTCGAGGTTCCCCATCAGGCCAATAATGGTCCGGATGATGAGAAGCCTGCCTTCCAGATTAGGGACCTGAATGCCGTCGAGAACTACAAGCTCTCGGTTCAGGGTGAGCTGCCGCAGGGATATAGGCTTTCCGCTTTAGATGAGATCACGGACAAAGATGATGTGACCAACGGGAGCGTCATATCGCTTGATGGCAAGACCCTCTATGGTGATCAAGCCTTCACCACGCTGTACCTTCCGGTTGTCAAGATCGCCGACAAGGATACGTACGAACCTAAAGATGCGAAGAACACGGTCGATTACAAGGCCGATCCGAGACCCGAGGATAGCATCGGCAACAAGGACGAGCTCCCTGAGGGTACGAAGTACGAGTGGGCTGAGAACGGCAAGCCTGACACGAGCAAGGCGAACCAGGACGTTCCCGGCAAGGTTCAGGTGACTTATCCTGACGGCTCATCCGAGACGATCGACGTGACGGTGCATGTGAATCAGGCGAAGCAGGACCTCACGATTCCGATTATCGTCAGTTTTGATCCGTCGAATGACCAAGCGATCGATCTTGCCAATACGATGACGCTTGAGCTGATCGATGAGGACGGCAACGCTCATAAGCTTGCGCAGATGGATGGTCAGAATAGTCATCAGGTTCAGATTGAGGGTCTTGAGCCGGGAACCTATACGTTGCGGGTTAGCAACATCCCTTCGGACTATCTTCCCGTTGCCAAGGGCAGCTCAAACCTCGTGCAGAAGGACAAAGCGATCTTCAATGGCGATACCATCGAGCTGAATGCTGAGCCGTATAAGAGCAACCCCAACGGCGCGACCGTTCGCTACTTCCACATCAACATGAAGGAGAACCTGCGCTACGAGCCTGAGGCGCAAGATATCGAGACCATGGTGGGCGTCAAGCTCCCGGCGCGTAATGGCATTGCGAACACGACCTACCTCCCCAACGCCCAGTATGAGTGGGAGACGGCACCTGACGTCTCCAAGCCCGGTAAGACCACGGGTGTCGTCAAGGTGACCTATCGCGATGGGACCGAGGACGTCGTCACGGTCAACGTGCGCGTGATCGGCCAGAACTCGCAGTTCGACCCCAAGGGCCAGGACCTCGAGGCCATGATCGGCGATCCCTCGCCGAGCGCTGATGCCGCGATCTCGAACAAGGACGAGCTCCCAACCGATGCGACCTACACGTGGAAGGGCGATGCGCCGAGCACGGCGACTGCCGGCACAACGCCGCATGTGGTGGTTGTCACATATGCTGACGGGACGACTGATGAGGTGACCGTGAACGTCACCGTCAAGGGGCTGAACGATGTCAACGACCCGAAGGGCCAGGACATCGAGACGACGGTCGGCGGCAAGCCCGATCCCGAGGACGGCATCGGGAACCTCGATGACCTGCCCGAGGGCACGGAGGTGACCTGGGAGCAGAAGCCCGACACGACGAAGCCCGGCGACACCACGGGCACGATCAAGGTGACCTACCCCGACGGCACCTCCGACACCGTGGACGTCACGGTCCACGTCATCGGCCAGAACTCGCAGTTCGACCCGAAGGGCCAGGACATCGAGACGACGGTCGGCGGCAAGCCCGACGCGGCCGACGGGGTCTCCAACAAGGGGGACCTGCCGGAGGGAACCGCATACGAGTGGGAGAAGACCCCGGACACCTCGAAGCCCGGCGACTCCACGGGCACCATCAAGGTGACCTACCCCGACGGCACCTCCGACACCGTGGACGTCACGGTGCACGTCATCGGCCAGAACGAGAAGTTCGAGCCCGAGGGACAGCCCGTCGACACCAAGGTCGGCGGCAAGCCCAGTGCGGCCGAGGGCATCAAGAACAAGGACGAGCTCCCCGAAGGGACCGAGTTCACTTGGGTGACGGACCCCGACACCTCGAAGTCTGGTACCGTGCCCGGCACCATCAAGGTGACCTACCCTGACGGGACCTTCGACCTCGTCGACGTCGACGTCAAGGTCACGGGCATGGCCGACGAGTTCGACCCCGAGCCCAAGCCCATCGAGACCGAGGTCGGCGGCAAGCCGAGCCCCGAGGACGGCATCGACAACCTGCCCGACCTGCCCGACGGCACCAAAGTCGAGTGGGAGCAAGAGCCCGATACCTCAAAGCCGGGTGACGCCACGGGCGTGATTCGGGTCACTTACCCGGATGGCACCTCCGAGACCTTCGAGGTGGCCGTGTCAGTCAAGGCCCCGGCTAAGGGCGAGACCAAGCCCGCGGTGAGCGTCAAGAAGACGAAGAAGACCCGCGTGCTGCCCAAGACGGGCGATGCCTCGCTGATCGCGACGCTCAGCGCCGCCGGCGCGGGTGCTCTTGCGGGCCTCGCTGGCCTGATCAAGCGCCGTCGTGACGAGGAGTAACCCTCTAAGCCACGTACGGTAGCGAATGCGCTCAAAGCCTCCCCCGCCTCATGGCGGGGGAGGCTTTTTGTGTGCCAGCACTGCAGAAGGGGCCACAAGTTTTTTTGCATGAAATCCATCCGGAACGATTTGCAAAACAGGGATCGGTCTGCCAAAACCTGCCAAAGATATACGGTCCCACAGGACGTTAGCGGAAGAAAAACAGGTCGTCCAACCTGCGTGAAGTCAAACGACCTGCGTTGATAGACGGGGACGGATCCCTGGCGTCCGAGGAGAAGGAGGCGCTCAAGCGCCTCGCCCTCAACCTCGCGGAGGCGAACATCGACATGTCGATGAGGCTGAACGGGGAATGGCGCTACTGGGACGTGAGGACCATCGAGGGCGGGGCCGGGGCGCTGAGGAAGCGCATGGGCGAGTGCCATACGAAGTGGGCGAGGCTTTACCGCGATGGCGCCGTGCTGCCCGACGGCGTCGAGATCGACTGGCTGGACAACCCGAGGGTCGTCATCGACAACAGGTTCAGCAAGCTGAGCGACAGGGCGGCCGAGGCGCAGATCAAGAGGTTCCTAGGCCATCTATCCGGGAAAGACGGCCTCGACTTCCCCCAGGCGCTGCTGGTCCTAAAGGACGGATCGACGGTGCTCATCGAATGAAAAAAGATGGTTCCAAAACCCCGAGCCGAGCCCAGGGCGGAACCATTAAGCAAGCCCAGTCTACCACATCGGGGCGTGGCGTAAGGGCAGGCGCGCGTGCCCCAGGAGCACGTGGGGAGACCCGTGCGGGTTCGAGTCCCGCCGCCCCGACCACACGGCCCCAGGGGCCACTCAATCTGGAATCAAGCCATCCGGGAGGGTGGCTTCCTTCATTCACGCCCGCCGCGCGCGGCAAGTCGCGGCGAAGACCCGGCAGCGGGGGAGTGCGGCTGCTCGAAGACGCCCGAGCGGGCGGGAACAGGGAGGACACGACCATGACCGAAGAGTTCAAGCCAATCTCCAGCCAGGAGGAGCTCGACGCGCTGATCCGCGACCGCCTGAAGCGCGACCGCGTGATCGCGCCGAGAGCGGAGCGACCCTGCTCGACGGGAGGCTCGACGCCGCGAGCATCGCCGTCAAGGCGATGCAGCGCGCCCTCAATGCGGGCCGGTTCTGACGATCGAGGCAAAAGCGCTCCCCGCCGTAAGGCGGGGAGCGCTTTTCTCTGTCATTTATCAATGAATAACCCATCAATTTCAAGTCAAATCGCTCTGCCGAAAACTGCCATTGACGGAAGGGCCCGCCTATGCGGTCTGCCAAAATCTGCCAAAGATATACGGCCCCACAGGACGTTAGCGGAAGAAAAACAGGCCGTCCAACCTGCATGAAGTCGAACGACCTGCGTTTTTGGGTGGTGGAGCCGCGGAGAATCGAACTCCGGTCCACGAAAGCCCCCTGATCGGCATCTCCAGGCTCAGTCACCGTATTGGTCTCGAAGGCCGTGCGCGCGGTGACGCGCTCGCGGCATTCCAACCGGTTCGATCTTAGCCCGCGCCATACCGATTACGTGCGCGGGAGCATTCCCCTGAAATGACGTCGCCTCGGGAGCGGGGAAATTCCCGATTAGACGCGCCGCTATTTAATTAAGCAGCGAGAGCCAGAGGCTCATAAGAAGAGTTGTTGTCAATTCAATTTGACGGTACCCCTGTTTAACGTGGGCGAGGAGACCACGGCCTGCTTCCTCTCTCAGAGCTATCGTGTCGAAACCAGTCGGCCCCTCGGGTGAGGGTCAACCTGCGGCATGTGCCGCGTCGACCTGTCAAAGTACATGCCAGCGCTCGGCTGGTGGTCAACCATGGTACCACGACGCCCGCGCCGCTGCCGTTCTCCACCGATTTGAGCGGAATAGGGGGTCTGCGGTTTTCACATTTCCGTTTCTGGATTCTAATCGCGGCGATCATTGGGAGACACGATGCAACGACGCCAAGCAGATTGGGAAAGCCCAGTTGAACTCCGCGCGCGGTCGAGGGCCTTCTCGTGGGCACCCGCAATTAGAGTCCAAAAACGGAAAAGTCATAAACGAAAACCCCCTAACGAGCCGACGAAGTCGTTCTCCCGCGCCCAAATTGGGTAGAACAGCGCCATCGAGCCAGCGCATCGGGCGCTGGTTGGGCGGCAGACAACAGGCGGGAGCGAATCAGGTGCGAAACGAGAGCGTTGCGAGCGAGCAAACCGGCAAGACGGCCCTCATCCTCGAGGGAGGCAGCTTCCGCGGGCAGTTCACGGCCGGCGTGCTCGACGTCTTCATGGAGCACGGCATCACCTTCGATGCCTGCTACGGAGTCTCGGCGGGCATCTTGAACGGCATGAGTTTCAAGTCGCGCCAGATCGGTCGCGCGAACCGCATCAACCTCGCATTCTGCAACGACCCGCGCTACATCGGCGCCCGCTCGCTGCTCACCAGCGGCAGCATCGTCGGATACGACTTCATGCTCGATGAGGTTCAGAACAGGCTCGATCCCTTCGATAACGAGGCGTTCCAGGAGAACCCCATGCGCCTCATCGCCACGGTCACCAACGTGCTCTTCGGCACCGCAGAGTACCTCCCCGTGGAGGATGCCGCCGCCGATCTCGACATCGTCCGCGCCTCAACGTCCCTGCCGCTCGTGACCCCTCCGGTCCAGATCGGGGCCAACCGCTACCTCGACGGCGGCATCGCCGATTCCGTCCCCATCGAGCACGCCCTCGAGGAGGCCGGCTTCGACCGCGCTGTCGCGGTGCTCACGCAGCACCGCGCCTACGAGAAGGAGCCCTATGAGCTCGTGGCCGCCGCCCGCGCCCGGTACGGGTCGCTGCCCTACCTCGTGGAGGCCCTCGCCACGCGCCATGAGCGCTACAACGAGCAGCGCGAGCACATCTGGGCGTACGAGGACGAGGGCCGGGCGCTCGTGATCGCGCCCGGGCGGCCGGTCGAGGTGGGCCATATCGAGCACGACACCTCTAAGCTGCTCGACCTCTACATCCAGGGGCGGCAGGAGGGGCAGCGCCTCCTCGAGGAGGTCCGCGCCTTCACCGCCCCGCGGGTCTGACGCCCCGCTGTGCAGAAACTCTGCACGCCCTCCTGAACGCCGTTGACTTCCCCTGTTCACGCGCTACAATGAACCGGTTACTTGCAGAGCCCCGTGAAACTCTGTAACAACACGTATCTGTACATGGAGGAGTCAAGTTGATCACTAAGTCGACTCACTACACCAAGCAGACCGAGGCCCAGCGCAACTGGGTCGTCGTGGATGCTGACGGCGCCGTTCTGGGCCGCCTTGCCACTCAGGTCGCAGCGATCCTGCGCGGCAAGACCAAGCCCCAGTACACGCCGAACTCCGACTGCGGCGACTTCGTCATCGTCATCAACGCCGATAAGGTCCAGCTTACCGGCAACAAGGCCGAGACGAAGACCTACTACCGCCACAGCGGCTACAACGGAGGCCTCAAGGCCGAGACCTTCCGTGCCGCCATGGAGAAGCATCCCGAGCAGGTCATCGAGCGCGCCGTCCGCGGCATGCTGCCGAAGACCACCCTCGGCCGCGCCCAGCTCAAGAAGCTCAAGGTGTACGCCGGTGCCGAGCACCCGCATGCGGCGCAGAACCCCGTTAAGATCGAGCTGGAGGCTTAAAGATGGCTGAGAACACCGTTGTCTACTACGGCACCGGCCGTCGTAAGAACGCCGTTGCCCGTGTCCGCATCGTCCCCGGCACCGGTAAGGTGACCGTCAACAAGCGCGACGCCGTCGAGTACTTCGGCCGCAAGCAGCTTGTCGAGGACGCGATCGCCCCCTTCAAGGTGACCGACACCGCCGGTTCCTTCGACGTCATCGCCCTCTGCGATGGCGGCGGCATCACCGGCCAGTCCGGCGCCCTGCGCCTGGGCATCGCCCGTGCCCTCCTGAAGGCCGGCGACTACCGCGGCGACCTCAAGCGCGCTGGGTTCCTCACCCGCGACGCCCGCGTCGTCGAGCGCAAGAAGTACGGTCTCAAGAAAGCCCGTCGCGCTCCGCAGTTCTCCAAGCGCTAATCCGCTGTTTGGACGTTTGCAATCAAAACGGGGCCTGCCGATCGCTCGGTGGGTCCCGTTTTTGTTTCCGGGGCGCCTGGGAGCCCCGTTCGAGCCTCTGATAGGGAGCAGCCATGTCCACCAACCTCTTCGGAACCGATGGCGTCCGCGGCGTCGCCAACGCGGACCTCTCCTACGACCTCGCCTTCCGCCTGGGCCGCGCGGCCACGCGGTTCCTCGGCACGGACATCTGCGTCGGCCGCGACACCCGTCGTTCCGGCACGATGCTCGAGTCCGCGCTCACCGCGGGCATCATGGCGGAGGGCGGCCGCCCGCATTGCTGCGGCGTCATCCCCACGCCGGCCGTTGCCCTGCTCACGGTTGAGTCCGAGCTCGATGGCGGCATCGTCATCTCGGCGTCGCACAACCCGCCCGAGTTCAACGGCATCAAGTTCTTCAGCTCCAAGGGCATGAAGCTCCCCGATGCGCTCGAGGAGGAGATCTCCGCCTGGGTGCTCTCCGATGAGGCCGCAAGCACCGAGGGCCTGCCCACGGGCGAGGGGGTCGGGAGCATCGTCAAGATGAAGGACGCCCGCGACCGCTATATCGAGCACGCCGTCTCCACGGTGGACTGCGGCGACCTCGAGGGCCTGGTCGTCGCCGTCGACTGCGGGCACGGCGCCTCCTGCATGACGACGCCCATCGCGCTCCAGCGCCTCGGCGCCACGGTGCACGCCATCAACACCGATTTCAGCGGCATGGACATCAACGTCGAGTGCGGCTCCACGCACCTTGAGCCCCTGCGCGAGCTCGTGCGCCAGACGGGCGCCGACGTGGGCCTCGCGCACGACGGCGACGCCGACCGCGTGCTGTTCGTCGACGCCGCCGGCAATGAGATCGACGGCGACTTCATCCTCGCCATCTGCGGTTCCGATCTCGCGGCCCAGGGCAAGCTCGTCAACTCCGAGATCGTCTCCACGGTCATGTGCAACCTCGGGTTCGCCACGGCCATGCGCGATGCGGGATTCAAGGTCGAGCAGACCGCCGTGGGCGACCGCTACGTGCTCGAGCGCATGATCGCCGATGGGGCGGTGCTCGGCGGCGAGCAGTCCGGCCACATCATCTTCCTTGAGCACAACACCACGGGCGACGGTCTCGTGACCGCCTGCCAGCTGCTCTGCGTCATGAAGCGCACGGGCCGCTCGCTCGAGGACCTCGCGCGCGTGATGACGCGCTTCCCGCAGGTGCTCGTCAACGTGAGGAGCGAGCGCAAGGCCGACCTCGACGGCTGCGAGCCGGTCTGGGAGGCCGTGCGCACGGCTGAGCAGATGCTCGGCGACCGCGGTCGTGTGCTCGTGCGCACGTCGGGTACCGAGCCGCTGATCCGCGTGATGGCGGAGGCAGAGACGCACGAGGCGGCCCAGGCGGCGGTCGACGCGATCGTGGCCGTCGTCGAGCGCGAGCTTCCGTAGGGACCGGAGCTTCGACGGACGGACGCCCCCGCGGCGTCCGTCACTTGCGGTAGGATAGTTACATCGCAACGTTTGGATGCTGCCCCTTGGCGTGAAGGGAAGTTGATGTTTGACGGACTCAAGATGCCGTTCTGTCGTCGCCCCGACCTCGTGCTCGCGGCGCCGCTCGCGGGTTTTGTGGTACCCCTCACGTCGGTGCGCGACGAGACCTTCTCAACGGGCATTCTGGGCGCGGGCGTGGCCGTCCAACCCACCGGTGAGCGCGTCGTCGCGCCGGCGGACGCCAAGATCGAGGCGATCTTCCCCACCGGGCACGCGGTCGCCCTGCATACGGCCGACGGCCTGGACATCCTGATCCATCTGGGGCTCGATACCGTGGGCCTGCGCGGCAAGCACTTCAAGGTCCATGCGCGCCCCGGGGACGCGGTGTCGCGCGGTGACGTGCTGATCGAGTTCGATCGGGCGGCCATCGAGGCCGAGGGCTATGACATCATCGTGCCCGTCCTCGTGCGGAATGCGCTCGAGTTCTCGAGTCTGATCCCCACGGAGCAGGAGCGGGTGGGGGAGCTCGACGAGCTCCTGTATGCGCGTTCGCGCTAAACCGGATCGCACGCCCGCTTTCGCGGTTGGGACTGGAAAACCTCGAGCAATCATGCCATGATGAAGTCATCCGGGTGCATCCCGGGTCGACGCGGACGGGCAGGGGCCCCGGCGCGGTCGATCTATACGGTTCGCGCGTGTCCTCGCCCTGGTGGCCGCGCCTCCTAACGGGGGTGCCCAACGGGGGCTCCCCATGGCGATTCGCCACGGAGAGAAGGGATTGCGATGCGCATCATTCACACCACAGATTACGAGGATATGAGCCGCAAGGCCGCGAGCGTCATTGCCGCCCAGGTCGTGCTCAAGCCCGATTGCGTGCTCGGCCTCGCGACGGGTTCCACGCCCATCGGGGCCTACCAGGAGCTCATCCGTCGCCATGAGGCCGGCGAGCTCGATTTCTCGCAGGTGAGCACCTACAACCTTGACGAGTACCGCGGCCTCACGCATGACGACCCGCAGAGCTACCACTACTTCATGGAGCGCGAGCTGTTCTCCCATGTGAACATCGACCGCGCCAAGACGCACGTGCCCGACGGCGCGCATGACGACGCCGCGGCCGCGTGCGCGGGCTACGACGAGCTCGTGGCGGCTGCCGGGTACCCCGATCTGCAGCTTCTCGGTATCGGCAACAACGGCCACATCGGATTCAACGAGCCGGCTGACGCGTTCTCCAAGGGCACGCACTGCGTGGATCTCACGGAGAGCACGATCGAGGCGAACAGCCGCCTGTTCGAGAGCCCTGAGGACGTGCCGCGTCAGGCCTACACAATGGGCATCCAGACGATCATGCGGGCGCGGAGCGTGCTCGTGATCGCGAGCGGTGAGAAGAAGGCCCAGGCGGTGCGCGACATGGTTCAGGGCCCGATCAGCCCGGCCTGCCCCGCCTCCATCCTGCAGCTGCATCCGAACGTGATCGTCATCGCGGATGCCGCCGCCCTCTCGCTGTGCAGCTAATCTGACCGATCGGCGATTGTCGAGACCCCTGCTTCGGCAGGGGTCTTTTTTATATGAGTTTTCAACAGGGGTCTGCTTTTCTGACAAAAATTTAGCACGTATTGAGCGTATTTCTTATCCGATGCATTTCTACAGGTTCGATTGTGCGGTGCGTCCTTTTGCGGCGTGTTTGGAACCGTCTGCGTCAAGTTCATCACATTTTCTTCAAATTCACGTTACAGTGGGAAGGCGCTGCACACCATGTGGACCGTTGTGGAAGAGGGGGCTGAGCCGCGTGACGATCGATCAACCTGCCTCCTGTGCTTGGATTCTGCAAAACCTGGCAAAAACCTGACGAGGACCCTTCGGCCTTTCAGATTCCCCGTCCAGACCGGTCGCGCCTGACGTAGCGTTGCGTACACGTTGCATCGAGGAGGTCTGAGATGGGTAAGCGCACGAACGCACAGGGTAAGGCTGGGCTGCGGCCGGATGCCGCGGCGGCGATGGGGGCCGCCCCGCGTCCCATCCCGCCCCCTCCGATGTCAGAGGCGGTGCATGGCGTCATCGTCGCCCGGGATGCCCTCGTGGCCGAGGTCCTCCGCCAGGTGGCGTCGCGTGGCATCGTCATCATCTGCGCTCCCGACGGCTTTGGGAAAACCTCGCTGATGCTGCAGGTCGCCGCGGCGGCCCGAACGGATACCGATCGCGCGGCGGTGCGTCTGATCGGCGCCGGGGGCCTCACGGCACACGATGTCCTGGAGCGGCTGACGCGTGTGTCCGAGGAGATCTCGGGCGCGCCCGGTGCCCTGGTGCTCCTTGACGACCTGCGCGTGCGTGGGTCGCGGGAGCTCGAGGGCATCGCGGGTCGGCTCCGCGCCCTGCGCGAGGCGGGCGTGACCGTCGTCGTCTCATGCCCGCCGGCGGCGCGGGCGCTCGTGAATGAGCTGGGCGACTCCCATAAGATGGGCCCGAGCGCCCTCACGGTGCAGCCGAGCGAGTTCAGGCGCTGGTCTCAGGCGCTCTCGCTCTCGCATGAGCTCGATGGGTACGGCCTCACACGGGGGATCCCGCTGCTCGTGTCCGCGCTCAGGGCGGTGGTGGAGGGCGAGGACGGGAAGGTGCACCTGAGCGAGCAGGCGGCGGCGCTCTACCGTGCGGTGCTGGCCGAGGTCGAGGGCACACGCGGCTCGCTGAGCCGGCTCATCCCGATGCTGTTGCTGCTGGAGCGCGGCTCCTTCGCCGATCTGGAGCGCTGCGGGATGCGGGCCCGTGGGGAGGTGCTCAACCGCCTACAGCGCGAATACCCGGTGTTCGCGATCGATGCGGAGGGTCGGGGCTTCTCATGCCTGGGCGCGGACGGCCCGGCTATGACGGAGCTGAGAGGGGAGATCATCCGCCGCCATCCCGAGCTGCACGTGAAGGCGGTGCGGGTGCACATCCGCGCCCGTCGCGTCGACCGCGCCATCGAGCTCATGCGCAGGGGATTCTCCAAAGACGGGAAGCTCGACATGATCGGGAGCTACCCGGCGGCCTTCGCCTGCGCGGGTCGGGCGGACTTCGTGCGCACCACGGTGAACGGGGTGGGTGCCGAGCGGGCGGCCGTGGTGGGCGCGGGCGTGGTGCTCGCGCTGTACCTCTCCTCCCTTTTGGTGGGCGACTATCGGATGGCCCGCACCACGAGCGCCGAGCTCTGCCGTCGCGCTGCCGAAGTGGTTGCGGAGGTCGACCCCGTCGACTGGGGCGCGGCCCTCGCGTTTCGCGAGGTGTGGGGCACCTGCGTGGGAATCGACCTCCCGGAGCTGCCCGCCGATTACCTCAGGAAGGCGTCGAACGATCAGGTCCGTCGCCTGCGTGAGCACGTGCGCGTCCACCGCTCGCTGGTGGGAGGTGCCGGGGAGGTGCCCAAGATCGGGGCCTTGTCATCGGCGCCCGCGCCTGCGCCGGATGCTGACGAACTCGATATCCCCCACCTCCTCTTAGAGGTCGATCGCGAGTTGATCGCGGCGTTTCACGATCCCGACCAGAGCATCGACCGCGCGGCACGGTCCTTCTCCTCCCTCGCCAATCGGCTCGGGGAGCGCCGCCTCGTCCCGCTCGCCGTGAGGGTGCGTGCGGCATCCTCGCTCAGGCGACTCTTCGCGGGGTCGCCGGTGGTTGACGAGCGGGCCTTCAGCGATATGGTCACCGTCGCGGTGCGCGAGTCCGATCAGGACACCCAGCTGCTCTACATGGCCGCCGAGGGATGGCAGTGCGTGGGCGTGGGACAGCTGGTGAACGCCCGGTTCCGCGCTCAACAGGTGCGCAAGCTCATAGAGCCTGGCCATGCGCTCCTTAATGGATGGTCGCTGCTGCTCGAGCAGGTCGCCGTGGTGCTCAACAGCTCGCGGGTCACGGTCCGTGAGGAGGCCGACCTCATCGACCTCTCGCGCATCACGGAGAATCCGGCCGAGGCGTGGGCGGTGGCCCTCCTCCTCGCGGCGGCGCAGTATGACACCGATCTCTCCGTCTGGTACTCCCTGCATCGGGACGTGCTGCTCGATCCGGGCTTCCTCCCTATCGCCCGGCTCGCGCTCGGGCTCATGGGCCAGCGCGCCGGCACCGTGTTCAAGCTCATACCCGATTCGCTGGCGGATTCCTATCGCCTGGCGCCGGAGCCCGTCACGGAGCGGCACCCCGATCTCACGGTGATGCCCGAGCTATCCGAGATGGGGCAGGTGGGCATCACGCTGTTCGGCGGCTTCCAGGTGAGCCGAAACGGGCATCAGTTGACGAACCGGCTCTGGAGCCGTAAGCGCTCGGGGTTCCTCGCGGCGCGGCTCGCCCTGTCGCTCGGCACTTTCGTGGGCCGCCACACCCTCATGAGCGAGCTCTGGCCGGGGGCGGAGGTCTCGCGTGCCCGGCAGAACCTCTACACGGCAACCTCCACGCTTCGGTCGGCGTTCGGCCAGGTGAAAGAGGGGCCGCAGTACGTGCTGACGCATGGGGACGGCATGGGACTCAACGCCGAGTACGTGAGCGCCGACGTCACGGAGTTCGACATGCTTGTCCGCTCCATTCTGCTCCACCGCGATGGCCGCGCGAGCTCGCCCCGCGCCCTGGTCGACGCCTGCCTGAAACTCGAGAAGCTCTACCTCGGTCCGCTCTACGTACCGGGATCGGGGGACGTCACCTTCTTCACCCGCATGCAGCGGGTCTACGAGTCGAAATTCGTCGACTGCCTGGTGAGGGGCTTCGACGCGGCGATGGAGGAGCAGGACACCACGGTGGCCACCTGGCTCGCCGAGGCCGCGCTCAAGCAGTGCCCCACCCGCGAGGATGTGCTCAGGCGGGCGATGCGCGCCCTCGATTCGGCGGGCCGCCGTCGCGAGGTGGTGAACCTCTACTCGTCGCATCTGTATTATCTGCGCCATGAGCTCGAGGATGACCTCAACCGGGAGCCGGAAGCGGAGACGCGCCGGCTGTATGAGGAAATCGTCGATGGCTCCGGGCTTCAGGCCTTCATCTGAGGAGGTGGGAAGCTCGGCTCCCAGCCTGCGGGCGGGGAGTGGGGAGAAGGAGTACCATACGTCCCATTGAACGCGGCAGAAGGGGAGACCGTTGATTTCAGAGCGCATGCTGACGAGCGTGATCAAGACCATGGCGAAGCGCGAGCTTCAGCTCGAACCGGCTGGAACGGACAACCTGCCCGGTCCCAAGCCCGGTGTCCGGTACATGCTCTACATGCACATCCCCTTCTGCCAACGGCTCTGCCCGTACTGTAGTTTCAACCGCTACCCCTTCCGCGAGGAGGTGGCGCGGCCCTACTTCAAGAACCTCAGGCGCGAGATGATGATGCTCAAGGAGCTCGGATACGATTTCGAGAGCATCTACTGCGGGGGCGGCACCCCGACCATCATGATCGACGAGCTCTGCGACACGCTCGACCTCGCTCGCGAGACCTTCTCCATCCAGGAGGTCTGCTCCGAGACCAACCCCAATCATCTCACGGAGCCCTATCTCGAGAAGATGCGTGGGCGGATTCAGCGCCTCTCGGTGGGGGTCCAGAGCTTTGACGACAACCTGCTCAAGCAGATGGACCGCTATGAGAAGTACGGGAGCGGCGAGGAGATCTTCGAGCGCATCCAGGCGGCGCGCGAGTGCTTCGACATCCTGAACGTGGACATGATCTTCAACTTCCCCTCGCAGACCGAGGAGGTCCTGCTGCGCGACATCGAGCGCATTCGGGCGTGCGGGTGCCAGCAGACCACGTTCAGCCCGCTGTATTTCTCGAACGCGACCACCAAGCACATGCTCGACACCTTGGGCCGACCGAACTACCAGCGCGAGTACGAGTATTACAAGATCTTGGACGAGGGGCTCGCCGGCGGCTCTGACCCGGCGTTCGAGCGCCGCACCGTCTGGACCTTCAACCGCACAGGACGCGATCTTCATGCCTGCGGAGAGAGCCTGACCCCGGTCGATGAGTTCGGGGTCTCGTATGAGGAGTACCCGGCCATCGGATCGGGGTCGGTCACGCATCTGGACGGGACCATCTACGTGAACACCTTCTCGATCAAGGAGTACAACGAGGCGATCGAGGCCGGCCGCATGTCGGTCATGGGAAAGACGAAGATGAGCCGGCGCGACCTCATGCGGTACCGCTTCATGCAGGACCTCTATGCCCTGCGGCTCGACAAGCGCCGCTTCGAGCGCGACTTCGGCGTGAGCGTCGAGCGGGGGCTGCCGGTGGAGATGGCCTTCATGCGGGCGAACGGGGCGTTCGAGACGGATGACGCCGACGAGCTCACCCTCACGCGCAAGGGGCGCTATTACGCCCTCGTGATGCAGCGTCAGTTCCTCTCGGGGCTCAACGAGCTCCGCGACCAGGCGCGCTCCCAGCTCACCGGCCCCGAGCGCGACCTCGTCTTCGCCGACGGCACCGTGAAGTAGCGCGGCTGCTTCCGACGCGCCCCGCCCGCGCGGGTGTTGTGGCCCGCGACCGTATGGAGCAGGCTCGTGGTGAGTTTGGACACGCGTCCTGCCCGTGCGAGCGACGTGACCGCCCGCCCGTGTGAGCGCGATCGCCGCCCCGCGCGGTCTGAAAGCCCGCAATCGAGCGCGCCGCGCTTGTCCCCAGGATTCGGGCGCACGAGCGACGTTGTCCCACCTTGCCTGCGTCGCCGCCATCGCTCGCGTCCCGCTTTGCGGGAAGGCGATGGGAATGTTAAAAGCGGGGCGCGGGCGAAGGCGGGGTGACGCGGCCCGCCCGCGAGCGCTATCATAAAACGCCATGCGCGGTTACGCTGTCTACGCATCCGCGCGGTCTGTATCAACGCTGCCCGCACCGACACGGGGCGGCACGGACTCTGGGAGGTCTTCATGGCGGATACCCATGCCATGCACACGCACACCTGCGGCGAGCTCACGGCCGAGCACATCGGCTCCGAGGTCACCCTCACCGGCTGGGTGTGGCGTCGCCGCGACCACGGCGGCCTGATCTTCGTCGACCTGCGCGATCGCGCCGGCGTCACGCAGATCTCCTTCGATCCCGAGCACTCCGGCGGCACCGCTTTCCATACGGCCGAGACTATCCGCTCCGAATGGCCCATCAAGGTCGTCGGCACCGTGCGCCGCCGTCCCGAGGGCATGGAGAACGCCAAGCTCGCCACCGGCGACATCGAGGTCCTCATCTCCGACATCGAGGTCCTCAACCGTTCCAAGACTCCGCCCTTCCAGATCGAGGACCATATCGAGGCCGGCGAGGACATCCGCCTGCGTTACCGCTACCTCGACATCCGCCGTCCCAAGATGATGGCGAACCTGAAGCTCCGCTCCGATTTCACCTTCGCCATCCGCGAGGCCCTGCATCGCCGCGCCTTCATGGAGGTCGAGACCCCGAGCCTCTTCAAGTCCACGCCCGAGGGCGCCCGCGACTTCCTCGTGCCGAGCCGCATCCAGCCCGGCCATTTCTACGCCCTCCCTCAGAGCCCCCAGCTTCTGAAGCAGCTGCTCATGGTCGGCGGCGTCGAGCGCTACTACCAGGTTGCCAAGTGCTTTCGCGATGAGGACCTCCGCGCCGATCGCCAGCCGGAGTTCACGCAGGTCGACATCGAGATGAGCTTCGTCAAGCAGGACGATGTTATGGCCGAGCTCGAAGACGTCCTGAAGGACGCCTTCGCCGCCATGGGCGTCGACATGCCCACGCCGCTTCGCCGCCTGAGCTACTGGGACGCCATGGAGACCTACGGCATCGACAAGCCCGACACGCGCTACGGCATGCACCTCGTGGATGTCACGGACATCTTCAAGGAGTCCTCGTTCAAGGTCTTCGCCTCCGCTGCGAACACCGAGGGCTCGGTTGTGAAGTGCATCAACGCCAAGGGCGCGGGCGCTTGGGCGCGCGCCAAGATCGACAAGCTCGAGCCCGTCGCGCGCGAGCTTGGCGCGAAGGGGCTCGCGTGGATCGCCTTTCGCGAGGACGGCAGCGTGAACAGCCCGATCGTCAAGTTCTTCTCCGACGAGGAGATGGCGGCGCTCCGCGAGCGCGCTGCGGTGGAGCCCGGCGACCTCGTGATGTTCGCGGCCGGTCCGCGGCTTGAGAGCTGCGAGATCCTGGGCGGCATGCGCTGCCACATGGCCGATGCCCTCGATGTTCCCCGCGAGGGCCACGACTTCCTCTGGGTCGTTGACTTCCCGCTCTTCCACTGGGATGAGGACCGCAAGGCGTACGCGGCCGAGCACCAGCCCTTCACCCAGCCGGTCGAGGACGATCTCGACCGCCTCGACACCGATCCGCTCTCGGTGGGCTCGCGCACCTACGACTTCGTGATGGACGGCTTCGAGGCCGGCGGCGGCGGCATGCGCATCCACGACGCCGAGCTGCAGGAGCGCATCCTCGAGAAGCTCGGCTTCACGCCTGAGGGAGCCCGCGAGCAGTTCGGGTTCCTCATGGATGCGCTCGAGTTCGGCGCGCCCCCGATGGGCGGCTTCGCCCTTGGCCTCGACCGCGTGTGCATGCTGCTCGCCGGGGCAGACTCCATCCGCGAGGTCATGGCCTTCCCCAAGACGAGCTCCGGTTCCGACATGATGAGCGACGCCCCGAGCGAGGTCTCGGCGCGGCAGCTCAAGGAGGTCTCGCTCCGCCTGCTGTAGGGTTCGCGCCCGCAAGCGTCTCAAGCGCCCGCATCCGCCGATGTACGCGGATGCGGGCGCTTTCTTTGCGGCACTTCTGCCGCTCGCATCGCTGCGGTATCGTGGTGCCGAGGGCGCGGGTGCCGAGGCTGGCATCCGATCGAGGAAGGAGAGACATGGCGATCTTGGACCGGCTCGAGCGCGGCCGGGATCTCACCGCAGCGGAGAGATCGCTCGCCGCATATATCCTCGCGCATGCCGACGAGGTCGTGGGGCTCTCCATCGGCGACCTCGCCGAGCGCGCATTCTCCTCCAATGCGACGATCATCCGGCTCTGCCGCAAGCTCGGCACGGCGGGTTATCGCGGATTTCGCATAGACCTCGCCGCTGACCTAGAACGCCGTCGTCAGGTGAGCTCCGACATCGATGCCGATCGCCCGTTTTCGGCCGATGCCGCACCGGCGGAGATCGCCGGACGGATGGCGGCGCTTTCGAAGGAGGCCGTGGATGCGAGCTACGCCGCCCTCGACCCGGAGCTCCTCATGCGGGCGGCGCGGCTGATCAGGAGGGCGGGTCGCCTCTATCTCTTTGCGATCGGAGACTCGCAGATCTCGGTCCTCTCGTTCGCGAATCTCCTGATGAAGCTCGGCGTCCATGCGGTTGTGGCAAACCAGTTCGGTGACACGCTCGCCGCCGCCCACGCGATGGCACCCGGGGACGCCGCCCTGTTCGTGAGCTACTCGGGGAAGATCGTCCTCGACCCCGATGCCGCCGAGCTTTTCCACCTGATCCGAAGCCGCTCGTGCCGCACGATCTGGGTCTCTGCAGCCGATGCCCCTGTGGGGGTTGATTGCGCGCTGCTGTTCCCGCATCGCGAGGACGACCGCGATAAGATGGCGACCTTCTACTCGCAGGCATGCATCCGCTACCTGCTCAACTGCCTCTATGGCATGGTGTGGTCCCTCGATTACGAGGGGAGTGCCCGCCGCAAGTTCGAGGTCGACGCCGCAACGGGCGCTGTCGGGCAATAGCGCGGCATGGTGCCCCCTCCAATCCGGTGCGCCGTGAAGAACTGGCCGGTTTGCTGAAGGTTTGGGAGGCGGCGCGACAAACCTCGGCACTTTGTGTAAGGTTTTCGGCCTGCGTCCGAGTAGAGCAGGATTTCTCGCTAGAGAATGCGCAGGTAAACACGGTGGGCACATTGCCCCCTACTCGGCCCGTTGCGCAAAACATGACACAAAGTGCCGAGGTTTGCCAAGCGATGCCGTGAAGATGGCGCAAACCCCGGTAGTTTGCACCAGGCGAGCCCTGTTCGGCGACGATCCGCGAAAACGCGCCTCGCGGCGCCGGGGTCTCGCGCGGGACCGGTGCGGCCCCGCGCCCCGGAGCCCGGCTCCGCGGGGCGGTGCCCCAACGTCCACCTGGACTTAAAGTTCCGTCTGAACCGCCCGAGGAATACGAACTGCGAACCAAACGGCCGATCCCATGCGCCCCGGGCTGCGGCGGGGGAGGAGTTCGCTAGAGTGGGCTCAGTGAGACGATGCCCGCATCGGGCGGTGAGGAGGGGCGCTATGAGGCTCGGAGTGGTTGGTACGGGAATGATCGCGCGGCTCATCGTTCCCCATCTGGAGGAATGGGGCTGCCCGGTGGGCGCGGTCTGTTCGACCCCGCGGAGCGCCGCCGCGGCGCGCGAGCTCGCCGCCACCGCGGCTGCGGCTAAGGCGTGCACCGATTTCGCCGCGATGCTCGGCGACTCTGAGATCGACACCGTCTACCTTGCCATCCCAAACCACCTGCACCTCGAGATGGCGACCCGCGCCCTCGAGGCCGGCAAGCACGTGATCGTGGAGAAGCCCTTCACGAGCACCGTCGAGGAGGCCGAGGCCCTCGCCGCCCTCGCAGGGGAGCGCGATCTGATGCTCTTCGAGGCCGTCTCCACCCTCTACCAGCCCAACTACGAAAAGATCCGCGAGCTTCTGCCGCGTATCGGGGACATCAAGATCGTCACCTGCAACTACAGCCAGTACAGCAGCCGCTACGACGCCTTTCGCGCGGGCACGGTGCTGCCCGCCTTCGATCCGGCGAAATCGGGCGGCGCGCTCATGGACCTCGGCCTGTACAACACGCATTACCTGCTCGGTCTGTTCGGGGTCCCGGAGCATGTCGCGTACCGCGCGAACATCGGGCGCGGCATCGACACCTCGGGCGTGATGGAGCTCGACTACGGCAGCTTCAAGGCGGTGAGCATTGCCGCGAAGGACTGCGCGGCGCCCACGCAGAACGTGATCCAGGGCACCGAGGGCTACCTCCTCCATGCGACGCCGGCCAGCAACTGCGGTGGCCTGGTCCTCCATCTGAACGACGGCACCGAGGAGCGCTACGATCTCAATCCTGCGATGCAGTGGGAGAGCGAGTTCCGTGCGATCGCGGCCATGATCGACGAGGGGGCGCGGGATCGCTGCGATGAGCTGCTGCGACACAGCATCGCCGTGTCGCGCGTCATGACGGGGGCACGTCGCGCGGCGGGCATCTGGTTCGCTGCGGATGAGCCGTATCGCGGGACGGGGGCGTGATCATGGAGCGCATCGGGATCGCGTACATCGGGAACGGTAAGAGCACGAACCGCTATCACGCGCCCTTCGCGCTCGCCCTGCCCGGGCGGTTCAGGATCGTCTCGGTGCTCGACCGCCATGCGGGCACCGGACGCCCACCTGCCTGGGACCCGATCCCCGGCGTCACCTACACGGCCGACCTCGACCGCGTGCTCGCAGATCCCGAGGTGCGGGTTGTGGAGGTGTGCACCCCCGCCGCGCACCATGTGTCCTATGCGCGCCAGGCGCTCGAGGCCGGCAGGCACGTGGTGGTGGACAAGCCGTTCTCCGCAACGGAGGCGGAGGCGGTTGGGCTCTTTCACCTGGCGTCACGCCGGGGCGTGACGATCCAGTGCTATCAGAACCGTCGCTTTGACTCCGACTACCTGACGGCACGCCAGGTGTTTGAGGACGGGCGGCTTGGCACGGTGTTCGAGGTCGTCACGAGCTACGACTACTTCCGTCCCCACATGATGGACGGCGTGGGGTTCGACCCGGTCGAGAATGCCGCCTACGGGCACGCGTCGCACTGCCTCGACCAGCTGATCTCCTGGTTCGGAGCGCCTGATCGGGTGCGCAGCGAGCTCCGCCAGCTCAGCGGTCCGGGCGGCGCGATCGACTACTTCGACTACGACCTCTTCTACGAGGAGCGCGGCATCCGCGCGATCGCCCGGGCGAACTACCGCTCGGCCCTCCCGCGCCCGAGCTTCGAGCTCTACGGGAGCGCGGGCGCCTACATCAAACGGGAGAAGGACCAGCAGGAGCGCGACCTCAAGCGGTTCTACCTGCCGGTCGGGCATGACGACTTCGGCCTCGACGCCCCGGAGCAGTTCGGGACGCTGCGGTTCCACGATGATGAGGGCGTCCATGAGGAGCGCGTGCCGAGCGTGCGCAGCTGCTACACCTCGTTTTACGAGGCGCTCTACGAGACCGTGGTGCACGGTGCGCCGCAGCTCGTGCGCCCCGAGGAGACGATTGCCCAGATGCGGATCCTCGAGCAGAGCGTGGCGAGACTCGCGGGGTAGGGGGTCGAAGGCGTCCTGAGAGGCCGAGGGCGTCGAGGCCTCCGATGCCGTCTCTCATCGCACGATGGGCTCGCGTGCTACAATGCCTCACGTACATGGGGAGCTGGGACATGGCCCGGCTGAGAGGAGCGGACCGTCCGCTCGACCCGACCTGATCCGGGTAATGCCGGCGTAGGGACGAGACTTCCTCTGCATCCGCGAGGGCCCCTACGATGTCGAGGGGCCCTTTTTGCTGCGCGAGCGCAGCGGGTCCGGAAGGAGGAGCATGGAAGCAAGCGTCGCGATCCAGGTGCTGCCGCAGCGCGTGGGGGGAAACGCCGAGGTGGTGCGCATCGTCGACGAGGCGATCGCCTACATCCAGCGGGAGTTCCCCGACGCCTACGTGGGGCCGTTCGAGACGACGATCGAGGGCGACTACGATCACTGCATGCAGGTGGTCGCCGAGGTCAACCGCATCGTCGTCAAGGCCGGCGCCCCCGAGGTCGCCACCTACGTGAAGATCTTCTTCGCGCCCGAGGAGGGCGTGCTCACCACCGAGGAGAAGATCGGCAAGTACCATGCCGACAACGCCTAAGGCAACATCTTCAATTGAGGGGGCGGCGAGCCCCCGGGAGAACCCGGTCCGAAGCGGAGAGATGCCCAGGCCTGATCGAGGTGCGGCTCCGCACGCAGACGCGGCGTCTCAACAGGTCGCCCCCGCGCGTCGGGAATCCGCGCGTCGCGCCGCCATCCCCCGAACGGGTGCCCGCCGCCTGCTCGCGCTCGCGGCCCCGGCCACGCTCATCGCGCTCGTCGCCGTCTGGCAGCTCGCCTGCTCGCTCGGCCTCGTCCCGCCCTACCTGCTGCCGAGTCCCGTCGCCGTCGTCCGCGCGCTCGTCGCCGACGCGCCCCTGCTCGCCACCCACGCGGCCACCACGCTCGCCGAGGCGGGCATCGGTCTCGCCGCGGGCGTCGCGATCGGGCTCGCGGCCGCGATCATCATGGACCGCTTCGAGGTGCTCTACCGGGCGTTCTATCCCATCGTGGTCCTCACCCAGACGATCCCCGCCGTCGCGATCGCGCCGCTTCTGGTGCTCTGGTTCGGCTACGACATGCTGCCCAAGATCGTCCTCATCGTGGTGTCGACCTTCTTCCCCATCACGGTGGGGGTCCTTGGCGGCTTCCGTTCCGTCGACCCCGACGAGATCGACCTCATGCGCTCGATGGGCGCCACGGAGCTGCAGATCCTACGGCATGTGAAGTTCCCGGCCGCGCTCCCGCAGTTCTTCTCAGGCCTCAAGATCTCGGCCGCCTACGCCATCGTGGGCGCCGTCATCGCTGAGTGGCTTGGCGGCTTCTCCGGCCTCGGCGTCTACATGACGCGGGTGCGCAAGGCCTATTCCTTCGACAAGATGTTCGCGGTGATCCTTCTGATCTCGGTCTTGAGCCTCGCGCTCATGGGGGCCGTTGACCGCGCCCGCCGTCTCGCGACCCCCTGGGACCGAGCAGCCGGCGAGGACCGTCGCTGACATCAGACCACACACGACAGCCGCGGGGGAGCGCCCCCGCAGAACAGGAGACAGACATGATCACGCAGACGATGAGCCGTCGCGCCTTCGCCCTCTCGGCCCTCGCCGGCGCCGCCGCCCTCGCGGGATGCGCGGGCCAGGGCGCGAAGAGCGGGTCCGACGCCGGGTCTGCCGCCGCGAGCGGCCTCACGCCCGTCACCTTCGCCCTCGACTGGACGCCGAACACGAACCACACGGGTGTCTACGTGGCACAGGAGCGCGGCTACTACCGTGAGGCCGGACTCGACGTCACGATTCTCCAGGCGCCGGAGAACGGCGCCGACCCGCTCGTGGCCGCCGGCGACGCGCAGTTCGGCGTCAGCTTCCAGGACACCATGGCCGCCTACGTGACCGGCAACGAGGCGCTGCCGGTCTCCGCCGTCGCCGCGATCATCCAGCACAACACCTCGGGCATCATCAGCCTCGCCGAGAAGGGCATCACGAGCCCGGCGAAGATGATGGACCGCACCTACGCCACCTGGGAGCTCCCGATCGAGCAAGGGGTCATCCAGCGCTGCGTCGAGGCCGACGGGGGCGACTTCAGCCGCGTGAAGATGGTCCCGTCCACGGTGACCGACGAGGTCAGCGCGCTCTCCTCCGACCAGGTGGACAGCATCTGGATCTACTGGGCCTGGGCGGGCGAGAAGTGCAAGCTCGCGGGCCTCGACACCAACTACTTCGCCTTCGCCGACATCGACCGCGTCTTCGACTACTACACACCGGTCATCATCGCGAACGACGAGCTCATCAAGAGCGATCCGAAGACCGTCCAGGCGTTCATGGATGCCACGCGCCAGGGGTACGAGGAGTGCATCAAGGATCCGGACGGCACCGCGGAGGTGCTGCTCAAGGCGGCGCCCGAGCTCGAGCGCGAGCTCGTCCTCGCCTCCCAGCGCTATCTCGCCGACCAGTACCAGGCGGACGCGTCCGTGTGGGGAGCGATCGACCGGAACCGCTGGGACGCCTTCTTCAGCTGGGTTTCCGAGCAGGGCTTCGCGAGCGAGATCGCCTCGGGGGCCGGCCTCAACACGGACTTCATCAAGGCCTAGGGCCGCGGCGCGTTCAAACGGGGAGGATTCGGGATGGCTGAGCTCCAGGTCAGGCACGTGAGCCAGGCGTTCGGCGCGCTCACGGTCATCGAGGACGTGACGCTCGCGGTGGCGCCGGGCGAGATCGCCTGCCTCCTCGGCCCCTCCGGCTGCGGGAAGACGACGCTCTTCCACGTGATCGCGGGGCTCTCCCAGCCGGTTGCGGGATCGGTGGAGCTCGACGGCCGGGACATCACCGGCACGCCCGGCAAGCTCGCGTACATGCTCCAGAAGGACCTGCTCCTGCCCCATAAGACGATCATCGACAACGTGGCGCTCCCCCTCGTGCTCAAGGGGGAGGCGCCTGCCGCCGCGCGCTCGCGGGCGCGGGGGCTCTTCGGGACCTTCGGCCTCGCGGGAACGGAGGGGCGCTGGCCGGCGGAGCTCTCGGGCGGCATGCGGCAGCGGGCGGCGCTGTTGCGGAGCTACCTCTTCAACCAGGAGTTCATGTTGCTCGACGAGCCGTTCTCGGCGCTCGACGCCTTCACGAAGGCGGACATGCACCGGTGGTTCCTCCGGGTGGCGAGCGAGTTCGGAACCACGGCACTCGTCATAACCCATGACATCGACGAGGCCGTCGAGCTCTCCGACGCGATCTTCGTGATGCGCGGCGCCCCGCAGGAGGGCGAGCCCACGCGGGTCGTCGGCTCCGTGCGGGTGGAGAGGCCCCGCGACGAGCGGGGGGACTTCGCGCTCACCGAGGACTTCCTCGCGGTGAAGCGCCAGGTGCTCGGTCTGCTGCGGGGGTAGGACGGGACGTCCGGTGCGGTCACGGCTCCGCGGCGGCCGTGGTTGGGCGCGCGGCGGGTGCGGTTGCGCCGCGGACCCGCGTCCGAGGCCGTGGTGGGAGTGCGGCCGCGGGACGGCCCGGAGGGTGCCGTGCCGGAGCCCCGCCGCCGAGGCAGGGCCTGCCTGCCTCTCCGCGCGCCCTCAGGCGGCGGACGCGCCCGTGGAGGCGCGGGTGATCACCTGGCCGGGGACGACGGTCCTCTCGCGCTCGAGCGCGCCGCCTGCCGCGACGGCGTCGAGCGCGGCCGCCGCGAGGGCGCGGGTGTCCTGCACCGCCGTGGTGATGCCGCCGAAGAGCACGCGGTTCCAGGCGTACTCGTCGAAGGTGGCGAGCCGCGCGTCGCGGGGCACCGCAAGGGCCGTCATGCCCAGGGCCTCGATGGCGCGCAGGAGCACGAGGCCGTTCACCGCGATGAATCCAACGGGGCCGCCGCCCTCCTCCGCCGCGTCCGTGAGCTGGCGGGCCGCCTGGTCGCGGGCATCGGCGAGGGCGGAGACGCCTCCCGCGAGCCCTCGTGCGGCGAGCTCGCGCTCGAAGGCCCGGGCGCGCTCGCGGCGGATCGCGCTCGTCTGGCTCCGCTCGGTCAGCAGCCAGATCCGATCGCAGCCGCCGCGGGCCACTTCCTCCACCATCTCGTGCATGAGCCGATCGTTGTCAGAGGTCACAACCGGAAGGCCGCTGCCGGCGACAGGCCGGTCGAGGAGGGCGATGGGGGCGCGGCGCGCCGCGGCGGCAAGGGAGGCCGCGGCCTCCGTGCCCTCGCGGCACGAGTTGACCACGAGCCCGTCCACCCCGGCGGCGACAAGGCGCGCGACGGCCTCCTCCTCGTGGCGCGCGTCGCTCCCGCTGATCGCGGTCATGAGGGAGAGCCCGCGCGCGGCCGCCTCATCCGAGAGGGCCTCGAGCATCGCGCCCGAGTAGGGGTTCCGCATATCGGCGAGGACCACGCCCACGGTCTGCGTGCGCCCGCCGCGCAGGCTCCGCGCCGCGTTGCTCGGGCGGTACCCCGTGCGTTTGATGACGGCCTCGACGCGCTTTCGCGTCGCCTCCGACATGGTCCCGGGCCGGTTGTTCAGCACCCGCGAGACCGTGGCCGGGCTCACGCCCGCCTCGGCGGCGATGTCCTTGATCCGCATGCGCGCCATGGCCCTCCTTCCGTCTTCCGTGAATGAGATTGAGAAATCGGTTTCTCTCACGCTTGGGAAGGAGTATACTCCATCTCAATTACGAAACCGATTTCGTAACGTTCAGGCACGGCGAAAGGGGCTCCCATGGACGCGAGTGCAACGGTTCTGACCTTTGGTGAGATCATGATGAGGCTCTCGCCGCCCGACAACCTCCGGATCGAGCAGGCCACGAGCTTCGATGTCCGCTACGGCGGCGCCGAGGCAAACGCAGCGCTCTCCCTCGCCTACCAGGGAGATCGGGCGGCCTATGTGTCCGTGGTCCCGGCCAACCGCCTGGGCGACTGCGCTCTGCGGAGCCTTGCCGCCTACGGTGTGGACATCTCACGCGTCGTGCGCGCCGGCGACCGCCTGGGCAGCTACGTCTTCGAGGTGGGCGCCTCCATGCGCGGCAACGGGGTGGTCTACGACCGCAAGTTCTCGGCCATAAGCCGTGCCTCGCATACCGACCTTGCCTGGGGCTCGATCCTTGAGGGCGTAGGGGTCTTTTACGTCTCGGGCGTGACGCCGGCGGTCTCCGAGGAAATGGCCCTGGCGACCCGCGAGGCGCTCGCCGCCTGCCGGGAGCGGGGGATTGTGACCGTCATGGACGTCAACTACCGTGGCAAGATGTGGACGCCCGAGCGCTCGCAGGAGGTCATGGAGGGCCTGCTCCCGTTCGTTGACGTGTGCATCGCGAACGACGAGGACGCCCCGCGCGGACTTGGGATCACCTGCGTCTCGGGTTCGCTCGACCACGGCATCGAGGAGCGCGAGGGCTACGTCGAGATGGCGCGGCAGATCTCGACGCGCTTCGGCTGCAAGCAGGTGCTTTCGGTGATCCGCAACATCTCCTCGGTGGAGAGCTCGGAGTGGATGGCCATGCTCTACCGCGCGGAGGGGGACGACCTCCTGCCGGGAGCGGTCGCTGCCGGCGGCGAGCACGTGTTCAGCCCCGTGTACCCGGTGCACGTACTCGAGGGCGTGGCGGCGGGCGACGCCTTCTCGGGCGCCTACCTCCATGCGCTGCTTCACGGATACGACCAGCAGCGGGCCATCGATTACGCGATCGCCGGCTCGGTGCTCAAGCTCACGATCCACGGGGACTCGAACCTCGTGACCGAGGACGAGATCGCCGCCGTGGCCGGCGCTGCCGGCGGCGGCACCCGGGTGGCGCGCTGAGGCCGCCTGCCTGTGAATGACGTTGGAAGAAGGGGAGTCCCCATGTTTGAATCGTTTTACCAGACCCTTGAAGAGCTGCTGATCGTGCCCGTGGTGGTGCTTGAGGATGAGGCGCAGGCGGCGCCCATGGCCGATGCCCTCATGGCCGCCGGCATGCGCTCGGCTGAGGTGACCTTCCGCACGGCTGCGGCGGCCGGCGCGATTCGCGCGATGCGCGCCGCCCAGCCCGAGATGCACGTGGGCGCGGGCACGGTGCTCACGGTCGAGCAGGTTGACGAGGCACTCGACGCTGGTGCGGAGTTCATCGTCGCCCCGGGCTTCGATAGCGAGGTCGTCTCCCATTGCATCGAGCGCGGGGTTCCCGTGCTGCCGGGTACGGTGACGCCCTCCGAGTTGGCCGCCGCGCGCAAGCTCGGGCTCACCGTGACGAAGTTCTTCCCGGCGGCGCAGTACGGCGGTCTCGACACGATCAAGGCGCTCTGCGCTCCCTTCGTGGGGCATCGCTTCATGCCCACGGGCGGTGTGAGCAAGGCGAACCTGGGAGACTACCTGGGAAGCAAGAGCATCATCGCGGTTGGCGGCACCTGGATGGTCAAGCCGGCGCTTTTTGCCGACGGCGATTTCAGCCAGGTGGAGCAGCTCGCCGCCGAAGCGATGGCCGCCGCCCGCGCCGTGCGCGGTTAAGGCGCCAAAGCCGATCACGAGCCCTTTTCTGGTGGGTCCCGGCGCGGCTTCTGGCCGCCCGGGGCCCGTTTACGTGGGGGCGACGCCGCGGCCCCGCGCGCCGCGGCCAAACCTCGCCGGTTTGCTGAAGGTTCCGGCGGGCCGCTGGCAAACCTCGGCACTTTGCTGAAGGTTTCCGGCGGCGGGCCGAGTAGGCGGCTCGGGCCCGAGCCCCTGACCTGCGGTCCCGCACCGACTCTGGCCGCCTCTACTCCGGGGCCCCGGGAAAACCTTCAGCAAAGTGCCGGGGTTCGCCGCGCCATCGCGAAAACCTTCAGCAAACCGGCGAGGTTTGCCCGCACGCGCGGCGGAGCGCCTCAGGCACGGCGCCGCAGCCGGTCGCGCGGCCGGTCATGCGGCCAGCCAGCCGACCATGTGCCGCTGATGTCCCGTCCGGTCTCCCGCGCCCGCGGCCGCACTCGTCCTGATCTGAGCGAGTGAGATGCACCGCAGACCCTTCCCGATCTCGGGGGCGCCGCGGCAACCCTGATGCAGTCCCGTTTCCCGCCGGTGCAAAGCCCGGCTCCTCACCGGGACCCATCCTCATCAGCACCCCATGTGGCCTGCCGTGGTATAAATCGATACAGGTCAACGCAGTCCACAGGGAGGATGCCATGTGGGAGTCATCGCAGCGCGAGGCGCGCCGGGTGCCGATCGATGAACGCCGCGCCATGATCGTCGAGGAGGTCAACCTCCGCTCCTCCATCCAGGTGTCCGACATCTGCGAGCGCTTCAAGGTCTCCGAGGTCACCGCCCGCAACGACCTCGACAAGCTCGAGCGTGGCGGCAAGCTCCGCCGCACGCACGGCGGCGCGGTCTCCATCACGCGCACGATCACGGTGTCCTATCCCGACCAGCGCATGAACATCAACGTCGAGGCCAAGCGCGCGGTCGCGGAACGCGCCGCCGAGTTCGTGTCGAACGGCGACTCCCTGCTCGTCGACACCGGAACGACGACCTTCGAATTCGTGCACTTCCTCTACGACAAGCGCGATATCACGATCGTCACGAGCGACCTCTCGATCGCGAGCTTCGCAGATTCGAACCTCCCTCACGCCGACGTCCTGCTGCTGGGGGGCGCCCTGCGCAAGAACCACCGCTACATGACGGGTTCGATCACCAACCGCACCCTCGGCGACCTCTATCTCGACAAGGCCTTCCTCGCCACGGACTCCTTTCATCCCGATCACGGGTTCACCACTGAGTTCACCGGAAACGCGGATGTCAAGCGCCTGATGGTCGCGCGCGCCGGCGTCAAGATCATGCTCATGGACGCCTCGAAGGTGCGGCGACCGCGCTTCATCCGCTTTGCCGAGATCTCCGATATCGACACCGTCGTGATCGACCGAGATCCCGACGGAGCCCTCGCCGACTCGATAGCCGCGGCCGGCGCTCCCACGGAGCTCGTGATCGCACGCGGCGGCGTTCCTCTGGAGCATACGGCGAGCTCTCCCACGGAGGAGGACGACATGCGGGGGAGGCAGCTGACCGGGCACGTGGGCCGCACGGTCTGACGAACTGGTGCCGGAGGGGCCTCCATCGGCCCATCCCTCAATTCCTCTGAAACGAAATAAAACGAAACTAAATTGGCGTGTTACTGAGAGATATTTCGTATATCTCATTTAAACGAAAGACTACGAAATGACACCTACCCTTCGAAGTAGGTACGATCAACTCCCAAATATCAACTAAATAGCAGGTAAAATGCTTAATGCGACCAAGAGAAGAGCTTCCTAGGGAAGATCTTCCCGATCTCTAACTACCACTTACGCACGAAATAAGCCCGTTCGCCGACCGCTTGAGGGCGTCTCGCTCGCAATCCCGTTCAATAAAGCCAACCGAGGGGCATCCCCCACAAACGCGGAGAGAGGCGTGACGCATGGATCTGAACGAGATTCTGAGCGAGGACATCATCAACCTCGATCTCAAGGGGACCACGAAGGATGAGATCCTTCGTGAGCTCTCGCAGCACCTGTTCGAGGCCGGTTACATCTCCGATATCGAGCAGTTCGTGAAGGACATCTACGTCCGCGAGGCCGCGGGCATCACCGGTGCCGGGAACCACATCGCCATCCCGCACGGCAAGAGCTCGGTGGTCAAGAAGATCACGATCGCCATCGGGCGCTCGGAGCACCTGGTCGAGTGGGAGAGCTACGACGACGAGCCCGTCAACCTGTTCTTCCTGTTCTGCGTCTCCGACGACGAGGGATTCGCCCAGAACCATATGCGCCTCTTGGCCGAGCTCGCCGGCAAGATCGGAAAGGACAGCTTGGTCGCTGAGCTCCAGGAGGCAAAGACCTCTTCTGAGGTCATCTCGATTCTCACGGCGTGACGGACGCCGAAGGAATACGCACGGCACGTGCACAGACCCCGGGCCGCCGGCCCGAACCACGCGAGAGGAAGGAAGCCCATGAGGATCGTCGGAGTCACCGCCTGCACGGCGGGCATCGCCCACACCTACATCGTCGCCCAGAAGATCCAGGACGCGGCGGAGGCGGCGGGCCACAGCTGCAAGATCGAGACGCAGGGGACGATCGGCGCGGACAACGTGCTCACCGAGGAGGAGATCGCGGCCGCCGACGTGGTGATCATCGCCCACGACATCGCGGTCGACCCGGCGCGCTTCACGAGCAAGAGGGTTGTCGACATCCCCATCAGCACGGCGATGAAGAACCCCAAGAGCCTGATCGCAACCATCGAGAAGAAGCTCGCGCAGTAATCGCGCGGTAAGGAACCAGCGCGCGTGACGGAGGGTCGTCCGCGCGAAGAAAGGGGGAAATCGATGTCCACCATCAAACGAGTTGGCGTCATGAAGACGATCATGACGGGCATCTCCTACATGATTCCCATGGTCGTGGCCGGCGGAATCCTCGGGGCCCTCGCCAAGGGCTTCGGCGGCTACCTGATCGGCGACTACTACGCCGAGGTTGCCGGATCCTGGCCCACGCCGTTCACCGGCATGGAGCCCTTCACCTGGGGCGGTTTCTGGTGGGGCGTGAACATGCTCTCGAGCTACGCGATGAGCTTCGCCGTCGCGATCCTCTGCGCCTACATGGCCTACTCGATCGCCGAGCGCCCCGGCATCGTGCCCGGCTTCATCATCGGATACACCTGCACCATGTCGAAGGCCGGGTTCCTCGGCGGCTTGGTCATGGGCTTCGTCATCGGGTACTTCCTGCTGTGGATGAAGACCTGGAAGCTGCCGAAGTGGTGCGCCGGCCTGATGCCCGTCCTGATCATGCCCGTGCTCTCCACCTTCGTGTGCGGCATGCTGTTCCTCGCGGTGTTCGCCCAGCCCCTCGCATGGATCATGGACGTGTTCCAGGCCTGGATCATCTCGCTGAACGGCGGCTCCAAGGCCATCATCGGCGCTGTGATCGGCGCCTGCATGGGCTTCGACATGGGCGGACCCGTCAACAAGACCGCCTCGATGGCCGCGAACGGCCTTGGCGCCGACGGCATCTACGGCCCCATGTCCGCGAAGATCATCGGCGGCATGACCCCACCCGTGGGCGCGTTCGTGGCGTCCGTCATCGCTCGCAACAAGTTCAGCCAGACCGAGCGCGACACCGCCATCACCGCGTTCCCCATGGGCCTCTGCTTCATCACCGAGGGCGTGCTTCCCTTCGCGGCCGCCGACCCGGTTCGCTTCATCCCCGCCTCGATGCTCGGCTCGGCGACGGCCGGCGCGATCGCCGTGGGCATGGGCGTCGAGTCCGTGGCCGGCCACGGTGGCATCTTCGTGTTCCCCACGATGGTGAACCCGATGTGGGCGGTCATCGCCCTCGCCGCCGGCTCGCTCGTGACGGGCGTGGTCTACGCGCTCATCAAGCGCAAGCCCGAGGAGACCGAGGAGGTCGAGGAGGAGATCGTCGAACTCGACATCGACCTCTAAGTTCACGCATCAGGTGCCGGCGGACAGCCGGCACCTTCCATTTCCGGAAAGAAATCGAGGTAGGTCATGCTCGTTTCCATGAAATCCCTGCTGGATCACGCCCATGAGAACACCTATGCGGTCATGGCGATGAACTCAATCAACATCGAGATGGTCCGTGCCGGCATCGACGCCGCCACCGAGGAGCGCTCGCCGATCATCATCCAGATGGGGCCGGGCCAGATCGCGAAGCACGCGCACCTGGACGCCATCGTCCCCGTGGTGCGCTCCCTCGCCGAAAAGGCCCCGGTGCCGATCGCCCTGAACCTCGATCACGGGGCGCAGCTCGAGGACGAGATCCGCGCGATCCAGGCGGGGTTCACCAACGTCATGATCGACGCCTCCTCCCTGCCGTTCGAGGAGAACGTGCAGCGGACCCGCACCATCGTCTCCCTCGCGCACCCGAAGGGGATCTCCGTCGAGGCGGAGCTCGGCCATGTGGGGCAGGCGTCCGCGGGCGACGGCCGGACGGACGACCTCTACACCGATGTCGACCAGGCCCGCGAGTTCGTGGAGCGCACGGGCTGCGACGCCCTCGCCGTCGCGATCGGCACGGCGCATGGCAAGTACCCCAAGGGGTACGTTCCGAAGCTCGACTTCGACCGCCTCGCCGAGCTGAAGGAGGCGCTCCAGATGCCCCTGGTGCTCCACGGCGGCTCCGGCTCGGGCGAGGAGAACCTCAGGGCGGCCGTCGCCGGCGGCATCAACAAGATCAACGTCTGCACCGACGCCTTCCAGGCGGCGAAGGAGGGCATGCTCGCCCTCCTCGACGAGGATCCGGGCGCCGACTTCCTCGCCCTGCAGATGACCGCCGAGGCGTCGATCAAGGCGTTCGTCAAGGAGTACATGCACGTCATCGGATCGAATGACCGCTACGTCTACGCGGCGTTCGACTCAGGATCAAAGGAGTAGAAGCATGAAGATCGCACTGATTCAGGAGTTCTCGCAGGCCTCGAAGAACGACATCATTCTCGGTCAGCTCAAGGGGGTCGCGGAGCCGTTGGGGCACACCGTGTTCAACACGGGTATGCACCAGGTCGACAACCCCCATGACCGGCCGGAAGATTACACGGCGGAGAACCCGCGCCTCACCTACCTCCACATCGGGATCCAGGCTGCGCTGCTCCTGAACGCTCGCGCGGTTGACTTCGTGGTCACGGGCTGCGGCACCGGCCAGGGCGCGCTGATGAGCTGCAACATGTATCCCGGCGTCGTCTGCGGGTACTGCATCGAGCCCACCGACGCCTACCTGTTCCTGCAGATCAACGACGGCAACGCGCTCTCGATCCCCTATGCCAAGGGCTTTGGATGGGGCGCCGAGCTCAACCTCGAGAACATCTTCACCCGCGCGTTCGGCTCTCCGAAGGGGCAGGGGTACCCGGCGGATCGCAAGGAGTCCCAGAACAAGAACGTGCGCCTGCTCGACGACGTCAAGCGGCGCGTCGCGAAGCCGCTCCCCGAGATCCTGCGCGCGCTCGATCCGGAGATGGTGAGGACGGCCCTCACGAAGCCGTTCCTCGACTGCTTCTACGCGGGGTGCGAGGACGCCGAGCTCGAGGCGCTCGTGCGCGAGCTCGCGGCGTGACGCGGCACGGGCACCCCGAGGGTCGGGGTGCCCGCTTTTCGCGATCGGGATTCGGAGGGACGCATGCAGCTATCGGAATACGTGCAGATCGCCTGCGCGGTACTCGGCCTCATCGGCGTCGCGGTCGTCAGGGTCTCCTATATGAGGAGGCTCCAGACCGACCCGGCGGTCGCATCCTACGATCGGCGCGAGCGTCTGATACGCGCCCTGTCGTGGTCGCTGATCGCCGTCGGTCTCGTCCTCGTCTTCATCCCCTTCGGCTGAGGCGCGGGGCGGGGAGGCGGACTCTATGCGATTGGAGCGATGATGGGATATATCGAGTTTGACGCTCATCGGCCATTGGACATCGTGCTGCTGGGGCGGATCGCCATCGATTTCAACCCGGCGTACTCCGAGGCCGTCAAGGAGGATTTCAAGCCCCTCAAGGAGGTGCGGTACTTCGAGAAGTACGTGGGAGGGTCCCCGGCGAACATCGCCGTGGGCGTGACGCGCCACGGCCTGAAGGCAGGGTTCATCGGGAAGGTGTCCGATGACCAGTTCGGCGATTTCGTCCTCGAGTACTTCGATGAGCGGGGGATCGACACGAGCTGTGTGACGCGGTGCCAGGGAGGGGAGAAGCTGGGACTCACCTTCACGGAGATGCTGTCTCCCTCTGAGAGCCGGATCCTGATGTACCGGAACTGCATCGCCGACCTGCAGCTCTCCGTCGATGACATCGACGCCTCGTACATCGCGGGGGCCAAGATGCTCCTGATATCCGGTACCGCCCTGGCGGAGAGCCCGAGCCGCGAGGCGGCTCTGAAGGCCGCGCTCCTGGCACGGCAGGCGGGCACCCCGATCCTGTTCGATATCGACTATCGGGCCTATAACTGGAGGAACTCCGATGAGATCGCGATCTACTATTCGGCGATCGCGCGCCAGGCCGACATCATCATGGGGTCACGTGAGGAGTTCGATCTGACGGAGGCCCTGATCAAGCCGGGGATGACGGACGAGGAGAGCGCATCGTACTGGCACGGCGAGCGCGCGAGGATCGTCGTCATCAAGCACGGTATGCGGGGCTCGACGGCGTATATGGCCGATGGGAGCTCGTATTCGATCAAGCCGTTTCCGGTGGAGGCCCGCAAGGGGTTCGGCGGTGGCGACGGGTACGGGTCGGGGTTCATCTACGGTCTGTTCCAGGGATGGGACATCCAGCGCTGCCTTGAGTTCGGATCGGCGGAGGCTTCGATGATGGTTCGGGCCAACAACTGCTCCGATGCCCTCCCGTCTCCGGAGGAGGTGACAGCCTTCATCGCTGAGGAGAAGGCTCTGTACGGTGAGATGGTGGCCCATGCCGGCCACGGCGCCGGCACGGGGCCCGCGCATGGAAGAGGTGCCTGATGGGAGAGGGTGCGGGCATCTACCCGGTTCGCACGCCGGCCTCAAGGAGGCTTCCCGCGGTTCAGCTCGCGGGGATCTGCGACCGCTATCTGCTCTCGAACGGCGTCGAGATGCCGTGCCTCGGGTACGGCACCTATATGGTGCCTCCCGACGAGCGCGGGGCGCAGGCCATCCGCTTCGCCCTCGACATGGGTTTCCGCCACATCGACACCGCCACCTCATATAAAAATGAACACGTGGTGGGCGAGGTCATACGGGACTCGGGTATCCCGAGGAGCGAGGTCTTCATCACGAGCAAGCTGAACAACCCGGACCAGGGCGCGGAGGCGACGCACGCGGCGTTCGCACGCACGCTCTCCTGGCTGCAAACGGATTACCTCGATCTCTACCTGATCCACTGGCCCCGTGTCGCCGGATGGGAGGATACCTGGGAGGATCGTATCGCCGAGACCTGGCAGGTGTTCGAGGAGCTGTACCGGTCCGGTCGGATTCGGGCGATCGGCGTGTCGAACTTCCTCGCTCACCATCTCGAGGCGCTTGTCTCCCGCGCCGACATCGCGCCTATGGTGGACCAGATCGAGCACAACCCCGGGTACCAGCAGCGCGACACAGTCGCATGGTGCGAGCGAAACGGGGTGCAGCTCGAGGCATGGGGTCCGCTCGGTCGGGGCAGGCTCATGGATCATCCGGTGATTCGGGGCATCGCCGAGCGGCACGGAAAGGACCCAGGCCAGGTCTGCGTGCGGTACGCCTTGCAGAAAGGGTTCGCCACGATGCCGAAGTCGAATCGAGTGGAGCGAATCAGGAGCAACGCCGACGTGTTCGACTTCGCGCTCGGCGCGGAGGAGGTCGCGGCGCTGGATGCGCTGGACACGGAAGACGGCTACACCTTCCATCCCGATCGTTTGGATGAATGGGCTGAGCGCGTTGCCCGCGCCCATGCCGAGTCGGGTGTGGCGTAGATGAGGAAGGCTGAGGATTTGAACGGGCATTTGCAGGGACCGTGGTCATTTCTGACCCCGCATGAGATCTTGTATGGGGACGGCGCACTGGGGCGCCTGACGGATAAGCTACCGCAAATGGGCTCAAAAGCTCTGGTGGTGACCGACGCGATGATGGTGAGGCTCGGCAATGTCGAGCGCGTCGGGGAGGTGCTCGACCGCGCCGGGGTCGCCTATGAGGTCTTCGATGAGGTGAACGGCGAGCCCACCGATGCGATGGTGCGCACTGGCGAGCGGATGTTTCGGAGCTGCGGCTGCGACTTCATGGTGGCGCTCGGCGGCGGGAGCCCTATCGACACGATGAAGGCGATCGCCCTGGTTGTCGGTGGCGGCGGCGAGATCTCGTCCTATATGGGCGCAGTCTCGGAGCGGCCGGTATGCCCGATGGTGGCTGTGCCCACGACGGCCGGCACCGGATCGGAGGCGACGCAGTTCACCATCATCACCGACACCGAGCGCGGCGTGAAGATGCTCATCGCGGGGCCATCGCTCATCCCTCATACGGCTGTCGTCGACCCGGCGTTCACCCTCACCGCCCCGCCGTCCGTCACGGTGGCGACGGGACTCGACGCGCTCTGCCATGCGATTGAGTCCTACACGTCGCGAAAGGCCCATCCGCTTTCTGAGACGTTCTCCCTCTCGGCGGCGCGGCGGATCTTCGACAACCTTGCGACCTGCGTTCGGGAGCCGGGGAATGTGGCGGCGCGGACGCAGATGTCCCTCGCGGCCACGGAGGCCGGGATCGCGTTCAACAACTCCAGCGTGACACTCATCCACGGCATGAGCAGACCCATCGGCGCCCTGTTCCATGTGCCTCACGGGCTCTCGAACGCCATGCTCATGGACGTGTGTCTGGCCTTTGCGCTCGATGGGGCGCCGGAGCGGTTCGCGCGCATCGCCCGGTACTGCGGAATCTCCACGAGCCAGGCTGACGGGGAGGCCGCGGGAGCGCTGCTGCGCGCGATCCGCGGGCTGCTGGTCGAGCTGGAGGTTCCCACCCTTGCGGAGTTCGGAGTCGCACGGGAGGACTACTTCGGCGCGATCGATAAGATGGTCGACGACGCGGTTCAGAGCGGGAGCCCTGCGAACACCATGAGAGATGTGTGCCCGGATGACCTCCGGATGCTGTACGCGAAGGCGTATGACCGGGGCGAGTGCTAAGAGTGCGCGATCCCGCGTGCCGCGGCCAAACCTCGCCGGTTTGCTGAAGGTTCTGGCGGGCTGCTGGCAAACCTCGGCACTTTGCTGAAGGTTTTCCCGGGATCCCGGAGTAGAGGCGGCCAGAGCCGGGACGGGGCCGCAGGTCAGGGGCTCGGGCCCGAGCCGTCTACTCGGCCCGCCGCCGGAAACCTTCAGCAAAGTGCCGAGGTTTGTCGCGCCATCGCGAAAACCTTCAGCAAACCGGCGAGGTTTGGCCGCACGCGCGGCGGAGCGCCTCAGGCACGGCGCCGCAGCCGGCGCACTCCCGGCCATGTGGCCAGCCGCACCCCGGCTTCCGCCGTCCCCTGTCACGATTCAAGGCGCGAACGCCCTCTCGAGACCGCCTCGCGTCATAATTCGCTTCATGAGCCTCAAATTTTCCGAAAGATCGCCGGTGGCCCTTCCCATACCCTGCTCAACGTGATAGTTTACGAAGTCGAACATAGATGGGGTTAACTTCGCGCCGCATGCCCTCGGAGCGGCAGCGCGCGGCCCGCCTCACGTCGTTCGATGCGGTCGAATGTGGAAGCAGGTGGTGTTATTGCCAACGGGAATGCCGGCGATGCCGCTCTCCCTGGTGCGCGCGGGGGAGACCGTCACGGTCGCGAAGGTCCGCGGCGATCAGGACATGAGGCGCCACCTCCAAGATCTCGGGTTCGTCGAGGGGTCTCAGGTGCATGTGGTGACCTCAAGCGGCAGCAACGTGATCGTCATGGTGAAAGGCGCGCGCTTTGGTCTTGACGCCAAGGTCGCCCGCCACGTCATGACCCAATAGCACCGGTCGCGAACAGGGATCAAGCGGGCACCCACCGACAGCCCGACTCGGTCAGTGGAAATCCGTCATGAAGAAAGGGGGAAGCAATGAAGACAATGGGAGACGTTGCCGTGGGGGACTCCTCCACGATCGTCAAGCTGCACGGTTCTGGACCGCTGCGCCGTCACCTCATGGACCTGGGCCTTATCAAGGGGACCCCGTTCAAGGTCGTCAAGGTCGCTCCGCTGGGTGACCCGATCGAGATCACTGTGCGTGGCTACGAGCTGTCGATCCGCAAGGAGGAGGCCGCGATCGTCGAGGTCGACTAATCGTGTCCGATTCGGCAGTTTGCGCAGGTAGAGTTAGCTTTTTCTAACAATTGCCCATGTCCGGTGGCAATTCATCGGGCGGCAGGGGAGAAGCGAGCTCGGTAACTTCAGCCAAAGTTTCAAAGCCTCATGGAAGAAGGAGTTTCATGGCAGCTTCAGAGCTCCATGTCGCGTTGGCGGGCAACCCCAACTGCGGCAAGACGACATTGTTCAACCTGATCACCGGCCAGAACGGCTATGTGGGCAACTGGCCCGGCGTGACGGTTGAGAAGAAGGAGGCCAAGCTCTCCAGCGACAAGAGCGTGACCATCACGGACCTCCCCGGCATCTATTCCCTGTCCCCCTACAGCCCCGAGGAGCAGGTCTCGCGCGACTACCTCATGAGCGGCGAGCCCGATGCGGTCATCCAGGTCGTTGACGCCACGAACCTCGAGCGCAACCTCTACCTCGCGCTCCAGGTCATTGAGACGGGCCTTCCCACGGTCGTCGCGCTGAACATGGCCGACCTCCTCGAGCGCAACGGCGACCGGATTGAGGTCGAGGCGCTCTCCCGCCAGCTCGGCTGCCCGGTGGTGCTGATCTCGGCCCTCAAGAACACCGGCATCGCGGAGCTCTTCGATGAGGTCCGCACGGTGGCCTCGAAGAAGGCCAACGTCCCGGCGCACACCTTCGACTCGGCCATCGAGGACGTCCTCACGCGCCTCGAGGGCCTGCTTCCCCAGAGCGTCCCGGCGCACAAGCGCCGCTACTACGCCGTCAAGCTCTTCGAACGCGACGAGTCGGCCACCAAGCTGCTGAACCTCTCCGCCGAGCAGGCCGCCGAGGCCGAGAAGGTCATCGCCCAGTGCGAGGCCGACTGCGACGACGACGCCGAGTCCATCATCACGAGCGAGCGCTACGCCGTGATCGCGCACATCGTGGACGAGTGCCTGCACCGCGCCCCCGCCAAGATGAGCGTCTCGGAGAAGATCGACCGCGTGGTCACCAACCGCTGGCTCGGCCTGCCCATCTTTGCCGCCATCATGTTCGGCGTGTACTGGCTCGCCATCTCCACCTTCGGCACGGCCGCGACCGACTTCACGAACGACCAGATCTTCGGCGACGGCTGGTTCGTCCTCGGCCAGGGCCGCGAGGCCTACGACGAGGACGCCGGCGCCTACGGCGACGCCCAGACCGAGATCGCGGCGTTCATCGCCGCGGCCGACGAGCAGGGCATCGACGTCTCCGCCTACACCGAGGCCACGGACGCCGAGGATACCGAGGCGGCCAACGCCGCGGCCGCGAAGATCGCCGCCGAGCCCGCCGCCGCCAACATCCAGGCGACCGCCGAGTTCGAGGACGAGGACACCGGCGAGGTGACCACCAGCGAGGTGGACGCCGCGACCGTCATCCGCGACGCCGCCGTCGCCGAGCCCGACCCGGCAGACTACGGCCCTTGGGTCCCCGGCGTGCCCGACATCGTGACCGGCTGGCTCGAGGCCGCGGGTGCGAGCGCCATCGTGATCGGCCTCGTGGTCGATGGCGTCGTCGCCGGTGTGGGCGCCGTGCTCGGCTTCATCCCGCAGATGTTCGTCCTGTTCGTGCTCCTGTCCTTCCTCGAGGACTGCGGCTACATGGCCCGCGTCGCCTTCGTCATGGACCGCGTGTTCCGCCGCTTCGGCCTCTCCGGTAAGTCCTTCATCCCCATGCTCGTCTCCACGGGCTGCGGCGTTCCCGGCGTGCTCTCCACCAAGACCATCGAGAACGAGAAGGACCGCCGTATGACGGTCATGACCACGACCTTCATCCCCTGCGGCGCGAAGCTCCCGATCATCGCCCTGCTCATGGGCGCGCTGGTGAACGACAACCAGGCCGCCTGGATCGCCCCGCTGTTCTACTTCCTCGGTGTGTTCGCGGTCATCGTGTCGGGCATCATGCTCAAGAAGACCAAGATCTTCGCCGGCCGCCCGACGCCTTTCGTCATGGAGCTGCCGTCCTACCACATGCCGTCCGTCCGCTCCTGGGCTCTGCATGTGTGGGAGCGTGTGAGCGCCTACATCAAGAAGGCCTTCACGATCATCTTCGCCTCCACGATCGTCGTGTGGTTCCTGTCCAACTTCGGCGTCTACGAGGGCACCTTCGGCTTCCTGCCGGATGTGACCGACGGCCTCGCCGAGTTCACGGACTACTCCGTGCTCGCGATGATCTCGAGCGCGCTCAGCTGGATCTTCGCCCCGCTCGGCTTCGAATCCTGGCAGGCCACGGCCATGACCGTCACCGGTCTCGTGGCGAAGGAGAACGTCGTGGCCACCGCGGCCTCGATCCTGCACATCTCGGGTGCCACCGAGAACGACGCCAGCCTCTGGACGGCCTTCGGGGCCATGTTCCCGACCGTGGGCGCCGTGGCGGCCTTCGGTGCGTTCAACCTGCTCTGCGCCCCCTGCTTCGCCGCGATGGGCACGATCCGCGCGCAGATGAGCTCGGCCAAGTGGACCGCGATCGCGCTCGGCTACGAGTGCGCCTTCGCGTGGGTGGTCGGCCTCATGATCAACCAGTTCTATCTGGCTGTGACCGGCGTGTTCAGCATCTGGACGGTGGTTGCGGTGATCTTCGCCGCGGGCATCCTCTTCCAGCTCTTCCGCCCGATGCCGAAGGGCGCCTTCGGCGAGGACGAGGAGCCGGAGGGCATCCGCTCCGCCGCCTAAGCGCGAACGGGCACGATTGCGAGAACGGGCCGCCGGATGTTCCGGCGGCCCGTTTTTTATGGCATACGGCACGATGCAATCGCATTGAGCAGCACCTTTGCGGATTGGGTGGCATCATGCCAGGTGATATGGGCCGCGTAGCTGAATCGGGATCGATACCGATCCCACTGCCCGCTCATATGGGCGCTCATGCGGATCTCATCGATAATTTCCGGTCCCTGCTGGGCAACGATGCCGGTGGCCCTGCTCTCGCACGTTGCCCGGAAGGCCTCGATGAGTATCGCGGGGCGGATGCGATCCCTGTAGTGCTCGAGGAGGACGTGCATATCGTAGAAGTCGCGCATCCGCGTGTTGACGGTTCCGAGCGAGAGCGCCGTCTCCAGTTTCTCGGCGAGCAGCGTCTCCAGGTTGTAGGCATTGACCTTGATGGTTCCGGGTTCGAGCAGAAGAGGGTAGCCGAATTCGACCGCCTGCGGGGTGACGGCGTCCCCTGTTGAGAAATCGAGCTTCATCGGAATGCGCGTGCGATCGATACGGGCCTCCATGGCGACGCGAATCCCAGAGTACGCATGCCCTTCCATGATGTCCTCCGTGCCCTTGAAGATGAACGTCATCCCATCGTCCGCATCGATGCCGCAGATGTCTCGAATGACGGAGCTGATCGTCTCAGCGGAGAGATCGATTCCGGTGATGGTGGCATCGATGTCCATCGTCGAGCGCATATCGACGCCGACGAGCGCCACCACGAGCGCACCGCCTTTGATGATGAAGCAGCTGTGCCAGGGGGAACGGGCGAGACGGGCGAGGAAGCGCTCCATGGCATAGAGCCGCAGCGTGGCCTGGACTTTTCCGCTCTCGCTGCCCACGCGTTTCTTGATAAGGTCCATGAGCTGCCGCGAACCTTTGATCATGCGAGCACCTCCAGCCAGGAGACGAGGATGCGCTCAACCGAGAAGAGCTTCGCATAGCGCATCAGGAGCGGGATGTTGCGTCCAGGTGAGCGGGCGTAGGACGTGAGCGCGCTGAGGAGCTCCTGCCGGTCGACATGGCTGCGACTTCTGATGAGGTCGACCAGCGTCCTTTCGGGGTTGTAGCACCGAACCGGATGCCCGTGCATCGTGCGGGCCTCCTCGAGCCCCACCTCGAGGAGGCGCTGCTGGACCTTGTAGACCTTGATGCCCTCGCGGGCGAGCGTGGCCGTTCCCGAGCCCGTGGCGAGTGTGATGGTGATGACGGCGGGTTCGCGTTCTGATTGACCATGCAGGAACAGGGCGACTTCATGGGAGAAGATGAGCCCCGCGTATCGATGCTGGAGCACGTGGAGCGGGTCCTCCCATTCGAGCGGGTCATGGTAGAGGCCACGCGCGGCGCGCACGAGCCCCCTCCGGTGCGCGAAGCCGATGGCGACTTGGGGCGAGATGCCCCGGGCGGACGCTTCCTTGCAAGACAGGTACCCGCCCGCATCCGAGAGGATGCGCTCGAGGATCTCCTCCTGTGTCATGGCCCTCCTTTACTTCTATGCCCATATCATATTTCATATGAGCATAAATTTAAACTTGAGCAGGGCGGGAGGTTTCCTCCCCCAATAAGGTTAACGATTCCCTCGGCGGGGTGGTTCAAACGGTATGATAGGGGCAGGCAACAAGGTTTCGGGGGATCGCATGGTTCAGCAGTCTCGGGGCGGCCGCGTGACGATGAAGGACATCGCCGCCGCCCTCGACGTCTCCATCAACACGGTGCACAAGGCGCTCACGGGTAAGCCCGGCGTCTCCGAGGAGGTGCGCACGCGGATCGTCTCCCTCGCCGACGAGATGGGCTACCGCCGCAACGCTGCCGCCTCCAACCTGCGCCGCCGCGGCCTGAAGATCGCGGTCTGCCTCCCGTCGGCCGCCCACGAGGGCCGCTACTTCTACACCTACCTCTGGGAGGGCTGCCGCCGCTACCTGGACGAGGCCCGCGACGCCGGCATCGACGTCGAGTTCATCGAGTTCGAGATCGGCGCCTACCGGGCTGCCCTGGCCGAGCTCGTCCAGCGCACCGAGGCGGGCGAGCACCTCGACGGCCTCCTCGCGTTCGCGCCCTCGGAGGGGGAGGAGACCCGGCTCCTCCGACGCCTCGCCGAAACCGGCATCTCCCTCATCCTCATCGACGGCGACCGTCCCCAGACCAAGCGTCTTGGAGCCGTGCTCGCCGACTACACGGCCGCGGGGAACCTCCTCGCCGAGCAGGCCGCGAACCTCCTGCGCTTCGCCAAGCCCGACGCCCGCATCCTGCTCCTCACCGGCGACGCGCTGACGGACTCGCACGCGATGGTCGCCCGGGCCTTCCACAGCTCGCTCCGCCACCGCCGCGCCGGCTTCGTGATCGATGACCTCGCCGGCGCCCACGGCAAGGCGGATGAGCTCCGCCTCTCTCTGGCCTCGTACTTCAAGACCGTGCGTCCCGCCCTCGCGGTGAGCGTTTTCGCGCTCGGAAGCGAGGTCCTCGCTGACGCCCTCGTGGAGTGCGACCTCGTGGGGGAGGTCGAGGCCCTGGGAAGCGACCTCTTCCCCGAGAGCATCCTGGCGCTCCGCCGCGGCATCTTCACCAACCTCGTGTACAAGGACCCCGTGGGCATGGCGTACCGGGCGATCAGCGATCTGGGGAACCACGTGCTCTGGCGCGTCCTCCCGGCGAACGACGTCCAGATGGGCGCCGTGGAGCTTGTGTTCAAGAGCAACCTCGACCAGGTCTGCGCCCGCGCGAGCCTCACCTTGAGCTGACGGGCGAAAACCGTTCACCGGAAAAAACCTACCGTTCGCCAAAGAGTGAAGTGAACGTTCACTCTACCCCTAGACGCGTGCATCCTCATAGGGGTAACGTTCACCTATCCAGGAGGGCGGTGGACGGGCCCCGTAGCGCCCGCTCCCGCCCCCGCATGCCGGCGCGTCGAGAGGGAGCACGATGAAGCGGTTCATGGACGACCAGGATTTCCTGCTGAGCACGAGGACGGGGGAGGAGCTCTTCCACGAGGCGGCCGAGGGCATGCCCATCGTCGACTACCACTGCCACCTCTCCCCGCGCGAGATCTTCGAGGACAAGCGTTTCGAGGACATCGCCGAGGTCTGGCTCGGGGGCGACCACTACAAGTGGCGCCTCATGCGCGCCTGCGGGGTGGACGAGCGCCTGATCACCGGTGACGCGCCGGCCCGCGACAAGTTCCAGGCCTGGGCCGAGACCCTCGAGCGCTCGATCGGCAATCCCGTCTACGAGTGGAGCCACCTCGAGCTCAAGCGCTATTTCGGATACGACGGCGTCCTCTCCGGCAAGACTGCGGAGGAGGTCTGGAACCTCGCGAACGCCAAGCTCGCCGAGGACGATTTCACCTGCCGCGAGCTCATCCGCAAGAGCGGTGTGCGCATGATCTGCACCACGGACGACCCAGCCGACAGCTTCGAGTGGCACCGCAAGATCGCCGCCGACGAGAGCTTCGACGTGCAGGTGGTCCCCGCGATGCGCCCCGACGCGGCCCTTCGCATCGAGCGCGGCCCCGAGTTCGCAGCCTACCTCGAGCGCCTCGGCGCCCTCGTGGGCGCTCCGATCGCCACCTTCGCCGACCTCAAGCGCGCCATCTCCGAGCGCTACGACGTGGCCGCGAGCCTCGGTTGCCGCGCGTCCGACCACGCGCTCGACTACGTGATGCACGTCCCCGCCACTGCCGATGAGATCGAGGCCATCTTCGCCCGCGCGATCGCCGGCGAGACCCTGACCGAGCGCGAGGTCCTCGCCTACAAGACCGCCTTCATGCAGTTCGCCGCCGGCGAGTACGTCCGCCTCGGTTGGGCCATGCAGATCCACTTCGGGTGCAAGCGCGACAACAACCGCACCATGTTCGCGAAGCTCGGCCCCGACACCGGCTACGACGCCGCGGCGAACTACACCCCGGCCGACCAGCTCGCCGACTTCCTGAACGCGATCCACGAGTCGACGGGGCTGCCCAAGACGATCCTCTATAGCCTGAACCCGGCCGACAACATCGTGATCGACACCGTCATGGGGTGCTTCCAGGAGGGCCCGGTCGCCGGCAAGATGCAAAACGGCAGCGCTTGGTGGTTCAACGACCACGAGCTCGGCATGCGCGACCAGCTGCAGACCCTGGCGAACGAGGGCGTCCTCGGGACCTTCGTGGGCATGCTCACCGACTCGCGGAGCTTCCTGTCCTACCCACGTCACGAGTACTTCCGCCGCGTGCTCTGCAGCCTTATGGGCGAGTGGGTCGAGGCGGGCAAGTTCCCCGACGACCGCGAGCTCCTGAACCGCCTCGTGCGCGACATCAGCTACAACAACGCGGTGCGTTACTTCGGCTTCGACCTCGCGACCGTCGAGGCGTGAGCGAGCGCCCCGCCATCCCACCGCGACCCGCACGCCTGAGAAGGAAGGACCCCTATGGACACCTTGAGCTTTGAGACCCTGGAGAAGATCGGATACGACGGCTACCTCGTTCCGCGCGACGCGCCGGAGAAGGTGCTGCAGTTCGGGGAGGGGAATTTCCTGCGCGCCTTCGTGGACCGCTTCTTCGACCTCGGCAACGAGGCGACGGGGTGGAACGGGCGGATCGTCATGGTCCAGCCGATCAACGGCTCCTTCGGGTTCGCCGACGGCATCAACGCCCAGGACTGCCTCTACACCGTGGCGATGCGCGGTCGCGAGAACGGCGAGAAGGTCGACGAGACCCGCCTGATCTCGAGCTGCAGCCGCTGCCTGAACCCGTACCGCCCCGAGGACTACCGCGCCATCATGGACCTCGCCGCCTCCGACGACCTCGAGATCATCGTCTCGAACACCACCGAGGCCGGCATCGCCTACGACCCCGCCTGCCGGGCCGCCGACGAGCCGCCCGCGAGCTTCCCGGCGAAGCTCGCCCAGGTCCTCCACGCGCGCTGGCTGGCCGGCAAGCCGGGTGTGACCATCCTTTCCTGCGAGCTCATCGACCACAACGGAGCCGAGCTCGCCCGCATCGTCCACCGCTACGTGGCCGACTGGGGCTGGGAGGCGGCGTTTGACGCCTGGCTCGATGAGGCGTGCATGTTCTGCACGACCCTCGTCGACACGATCGTGCCCGGACGCATCCGCGAGCGCGCGGACGAGGAGGCCATGTTCGAGCGCCTGGGTTACGCCGACCCCTTCCTGACCGTGCGCGAGCCCTTCCAGATGTGGGGCATCCAGGGCGACGAGGCCCTCGCGGCGCGGCTGCCCTTCACCGCGGCGAAGATCCCGGGCGTCTTCGTGACGCCCGACGTGACGCCCTACAAGAAGCGCAAGGTCCGCATCCTGAACGGGGCGCACACCGGCTTCGTGCCGGGGGCCTGGCTCGCCGGCTTCGACATCGTGCGTGATTGCATGCACGACGAGACGGTGCGCGGCTTCATGAACCGCATGCTCGAGCGCGAGGTCATCCCCACGCTCGCCGCCGAGCTCGACGAGGCCGACCTCAAGGCCTTCGCCGCCGCGGTGGAGAGCCGTTTCGACAACCCCTTCATCGACCACCAGCTGCTCTCGATCTGCCTGAACTCCACGGCGAAGTGGCGCGCCCGCGACCTGCCGACGCTCATCGACTACGTCGAGGCGACCGGCGAGCTGCCCCGTTGCCTGACGACGAGCCTGGCCGCGCTCATCGCGTTCTACACCACGGGGTTCTCGGGTCGCGATGAGGAGGGGCTGCACCTCGTGCGCGCCGACGGCACGGCCTATACGGCCGCGGACGACGCCTTCGTCCTCGATTTCTACGCTGAGCGCGCCGATGCTCCCGACGACGACCTCGTCCGGGCCGTGCTCGGCAACGAGCGGATGTGGGGGCGGGACCTGCGGGAGATCGCGGGCCTCGAGGATGCCGTGGCCACGGCCCTCGCGCTCGTCCGCTCCGAGGGCGCGAAGGCCGCCTTCGCCGCCTGCCTGGACTAGCGGGGGGCTGAGGCGATGCAGACGATTCAGATCAACCCGGCCGACAACGTGGTGGTGGCCCTCGAGCCCCTTCCGGCGGGGACGGCCGTGACGGTGGGGGCGCGCTCCGTGACCGCCCGCGAGGACATCCCCCAGGGCCACAAGATGGCCGTCTCCGCGATCGCGGCGGGGGAGGACGTCATCAAGTACGGGCTGCCCATCGGGCACGTGACCGAGGACGTGGCGCCCGGCACCTGGTTGCACACGCATAACGTCAAGACGAACCTCGCCGGCGAGCTTTCCTACGAGTACCGGCCCACGCACCCCGTCATCGCTCCCGTCGAGCCCGAGACCTTCATGGGCTTCCGCCGCGCCGACGGCCGTGCGGCCACCCGCAACGAGCTCTGGGTCATCCCCACGGTCGGCTGCGTGAACGAGGTCGCCCGCGCGCTCGTCGAGGGAGCCCAGGACCTCGTCGGCGGCTCGCTCGAGGGCATCCACTACTTCCCGCACCCCTTCGGCTGCTCGCAGACGGGCGCCGACCACGCCCAGACCCGCAAGCTCCTCGTGGCCCTCTCGCGCCATCCCAACGCGGCCGGCGTGCTCTTCCTCTCGCTCGGCTGCGAGAACTGCACGCACGCGCAGATCCTCGACGAGCTCGGGGACTTCGATCCGCGCCGGGTGCGCTTCCTCTCCTGCCAGGACGTGCGCGACGAGCAGGAGGCCGGTCACGCGTTCCTCGCCGAGCTCGCCGCCTACGCGAAGGGGTTCGAGCGCGAGCCGATCCCTGCGAGCGAGCTCGTCATCGGCCTCAAGTGCGGCGGCTCCGACGGCCTCTCAGGCATCACGGCGAACCCCGTGATCGGCCGGGTGAGCGACATGGCCGTCGCCCGCGGCGCCTCGAGCGTGCTCACCGAGGTGCCCGAGATGTTCGGCGCCGAGAACATCCTGCTCGGGCGCTGCGCGGACCGCGCCGTCTTCACGGCCGCGACCGAGATGCTCAACGGCTTCAAGGACTATTTCCTGAGCCACGGCGAGGTGGTCTACGAGAACCCGAGCCCCGGTAACAAGGACGGCGGCATCACCACGCTCGAGGACAAGAGCTGCGGGTGCGTCCAGAAGGGCGGCACGGCCCCCATCGTGGACGTGCGCGCCTACGCCGACGCCGTGCGCCGCCCCGGGCTCACGCTCGTCGCCGGGCCGGGCAACGACATGGTCTCCACGACGGCTCTGACGGCCGCCGGCTGCCACGTGATCCTCTTCTCGACGGGGCGCGGCACCCCCTTCGGCGCGCCGGCGCCAACGCTCAAGGTCTTCACCAACGACGTGCTCGCCGCGCGCAAGCCCACGTGGATGGACTTCAACGCGGGCTCCGTCGCCACCGGCGAGGAGACGATCGACGAGGCGGCGCGCCGCCTCTGGGGCCTGGTGCTCGCGACGGCATCGGGCGAGCGGACCTCGGCCGAGCGCCGCGGCTGCCACGAGATCAGCATCTGGAAGGACGGCGTCGTCCTCTAAGGGGCGAGGGTGAAGGAGTTCCTATGCAGCTGAATGTGAGTTGGAAGTGCGCCCGCGCGGCCGTCGTCGAGATCCACGACGGCAGCCTCTTCAAGACCGGGGAGCCGTGGCGCATCTACATCAACGACGTGCCGCGCGGCGAGACGGACCGCACGGTCACCTATATCGACGGCCTCGAGCCGCAGACGGCCTACCGCGTGCGCTTCGAGCGTGCGAACGAGGTGGCGACGACCGTCATCGTGACGGGCGATGAGACGTTCACGCTCGACGTGCGCCAGTTCGGCGCCGCGGGCGACGGTGTGCGCGACGACACTACCGCGATCCAGGCGGCGATCATGAGCTGCCCTGAGCGCGGGCGCGTGCTCATCCCGGCGGGCACCTACCTCATCTCGAGCGTCTTCCTCAAGAGCTCGATCTCGGTGGAGCTCGCCGAGGGGGCCGTGCTCAAGATGCGCTACGATCGTGAGAACCTCGCCTACCTGCCCGGCAATGTGGACGGCGTGCCGGGCACGGGCTATGCCGGCACGGGGATCCTCCCGCTCGGCACCTGGGAGGGGGAAAGCTGCCGGATGTTCTGCGCCGCGCTCATGGGCGTCGGCGTGCGCGACACGGTGGTCTACGGCCGCGGCGTGATCGACGGGCAGGCGTCGTTTGCGGAGGATAGCTGGTGGTTCGAGGCGAAGCGCATCCGCATCGCCGCGCGCCCGCGCCTGATCTTCCTCACTGAGTGCGAGGCCATGAGCTTCGCCGGGATCACGGTCAGGAACTCCCCGAGCTGGAACATACACCCGGTGCTCTCGAGCCGGCTCGGCTTCTGGTGCCTCACGGTGGAGGGGCCGAAGGTCTCGCCGAACACCGATGGACTCAATCCCGAGAGCTGCTGCGACGTCACGATCAAGGGCTGCCACTTCTCCGTGGGCGACGACTGCATCGCGATCAAGAGCGGCAAGCTCTCCCAGCCGCGGGCGCTTCGCCCGCCCTGCCGCGACCTGCTGATCGAGCAGTGCTACATGCACGATGGGCACGGGTCGATCGTGATCGGAAGCGAGATCTCGGGCGGGGTCTGCGGCCTCACGGCGCGCAACTGCGTCTTCGAGCGCACCGACCGCGGGCTCCGCGTCAAGACGAGGCGCGGGCGCGGCAAGGATTCCGTGGTGGTGGGCGTGTGCTTCGAGAACATCCGCATGCGCGAGGTGCTGACGCCCTTCGTGGTCAACTCCTTCTACTTCTGCGACCCGGACGGCAAGAGCGAGTACGTGCAGTGCCGCGACGCCCTGCCCATGGATGACCGCACGCCCAAGGTGGCCTCGCTCTCCTTCAAGGACATCGAGGCGACGGGCTGCCAGGCGGCGGTGGCGTGGATAACCGGTTTGCCTGAGAGCCGGATCGATATGCTCGAGCTGCATCACGTGCACGTGGACTTCGCCGCGGACGCCGAGCCCGCGGTGCCGGCGATGGCGTCGGGCGTGGACGAGATGTGCCGGGCGGGCCTCATCGCCGAGCACGTGAGCACGCTCGTCCTCGATGACGTGGTGATCGAGGGTGTCGAGGGCGAGGATCTGGTGCTCACGGACGTGCACCGGGTGGAGCGCCGCTAGCGGGCCGTCGCAGCGGGGCCGGTCGGCCGCCCCTTCCCCCGTGAGCGCTGCCGTCACGGGGGAAGGGGCGGCCGCAGTGGGGCGGGCATCGTTTTGAAACCGTTCCTAAACCGTTCACCGACCCAGCTCGACCGTTCGCCGGCGAAGCAAAGTGAACGTTCACTTTGATAAACCAGTTCACTATAGTGAGGATAAACGTTCACCCAAATTGATCTGAACCGTATCGGGGTGATCTTGGGGCATCATCTTGCCCCCATGGAATGAGGAGGGTACTTCGATGGAGAGTCAAACTCGAAAGGTCTCGTTGCTGACGCGCCTGGGTTACGGGTCGGGCAACCTGGTTGGCTCGGGAGCCCTGGCGATCTCCGCCGCGTGGCTCGTGATCTTCTACACCCAGTATGCGGGGCTGTCCATGGGCGAGGCGACGTTCATCTACTCGTTCGCCCTGCTCGCAGACATGATCATGAACCCCATCGCGGGCTTCATCACCGACGCATTCAACAACACGGCTCTCGGCCGCCGCTTCGGTCGCCGCCGCTTCTTCATCCTGCTCGCGATCCCTGTGCTCGGTATCTTGAATCCGCTGATGTGGATCGTCGTCCCCAACGGCTTCCTCTACTACTTCGCGATCTACCTCGTCTACAACCTGATGTACACGATGGTGATGATCCCCTACGATGCCCTGCCGGCTGAGATGACCGAGGATTTCAAGGAGCGCACCTACCTCTCCGGCCTCCGTTCCATCTTCGGCAAGGTCGCGAATTTCCTGACGGCTGCGGTCCCGGGCATCTTCTTTGGCGTCTTCGGCAACGACAACCCCCAGGCGTTCTTCGTGATGGGTTGCGCGTTCGGCGTGCTCATGGCTGGTGCCATGCTCTTCGTCTACCTCACCACCTGGGAGCGTCCGGTCGATGAGACCACGATGGAGCGCGTCGAGTCTCCGATCGAGGCCGTGAAGAAGCTCTTCGTCGACATCATCTCGACGCTGCGCATCAAGACCTTCCGCAACCTGCTCGGTATGTACCTCTTCGGCTTCGGCGCCGAATGGCTTTTCAACTCCACGTTCGCCTATTTCGTCATGTACGTGCTGTTCCTGCCCAAGGCGAACGCTTCGGCTTGGCAGTCGATGAGCTCCATTCTTCAGCTCGTCTCCACGCTGGTCGTGATGGGCATCGTCGCCAAGAAGGGCTTCCGTCGCCCCTACATGCTCGCTGAGGGCGTGGTCATCGCCTCCGTCATCGCGTATGTCCTCGTGGGCGTCTTCCAGGTCGACGCGACCTCGGCGGCGGGCTTTGCCGGAATCAGCGCGATCGTGGTCGTGTTCGGCCTCGGCACGGGCGCGGTGTACTACATCCCCTGGCAGGCGTACCTGTTCGTTGCCGATGTCGATGAGGTCGTGACGGGCCGCCGCCGTGAGGGGACCTTCTCCGCCGCCATGCATCTCTGCGGCAAGCTGATGAACTCCGCGGTCGTCGCCATCCTGGGCATCTGGCTCGAGCTCAACGGATATGTCTCGGGCACCTCGGGTGCTGTCGAGCAGCCGGCCAGCGTCACGACCGCCATCCTCGTCATCATGGTCGTGGGCATCTGCGGTCTCACCCTGCTCGGCCTGCTCTCGGCCAAGTTCATGAAGCTCGATCGCGACACCGATGAGATCGTGCAGAACGAGTGCCGCCGCATCGCCGCCGGCGGGCGCATGGAGGACGTCGATCCCGAGGTCAAGCGCGTGTGCGAGGAGCTCTCCGGCGTGCAGTACGAGATCTGCTTCGGGCACAATCTCATCGGGTACCACACGCCCGCCGAGATCGAGCAGATCCGCCGCGAGCTCCCCGAGCGTCAGAGCATGAACTTCGGTGCCGCGCGCTAGGAGCCGCATAGATCGATGAGGCGGGTTCCGGCGCTCGAGGCCGCAAGGCTTTGGGCGCCCGTCTCATATCTGGCCCCTGTGAATGAGAGGACGAACCATGGGTTGCAACCGTATCCTTGACACGTACATCGAGCAGCTGGTGCGTGACAGCACGCCCGCCGCGCCGGCGTGGAACATCGAGAAGATCCGCGCGGGCAAGGAGAACACCTGGAACTACATCGACGGCTGCATGATCAAGGCGCTGATCGAGCTCTTCCAGATCACGACCCGCACCGACTACCTCGAGTTCGCGGACTCCTACATCGACTACTTCGTGCAGGACGACGGCACGATCAAGCATTATGATCCGATGGAGTACAACCTCGACAACGTGAACGCGGGCAAGACCCTCTACCAGCTCTACGAGCTCACCGGCAAGGAGCGCTACCGCCTCGCGATGGACACCATCTACAGCCAGCTCGAGAGCCAGCCCCGCACCAAGGAAGGCAATTTCTGGCACAAGGCCATCTACCCCAACCAGATCTGGCTCGACGGCCTCTACATGGCCCAGCCCTTCTACATGCAGTACGAGCTCACCTTCCACAACCGCCTCGCCTGCTCCGACAGCTTCCATCAGTTCCAGGTGGTGCGCGACCTCATGCGCGACGAGCGCAACGGCCTCTACTACCACGCCTACGACTCCTCGCGCAAGCAGTTCTGGTGCGATCCGGTGACGGGCCTCTCGTCCAACTTCTGGCTCCGCGCCGAGGGCTGGTTCGCGATGGCCTTGATCGACACCTGGGAGCTCATGCCGCGCTCGATGTCGGCGGAGAAGGACGCCCTGCGCGTGATGTTCCAGGAGCTCGTCGACGCCATGCTGCCGTATCAGGACGAGGAGACGGGCATGTGGCACCAGGTCATCAACCTGCCGCGCATCGCCCCGAACTACCTCGAGGAGTCCGGCAGCGCGATCTTCGCGAACGCGATCATGAAGGGCTGCCGCCTCGGCGTCCTCGACGACCGCTACTACGCCCACGGCCGCCGCGCCTTCGACGGAATCTGCCGCACCTGCCTCTCGGAGGAGGAGGGCCAACTCACCCTCAAGAACATCTGCCTGGTCGCGGGCCTCGGCAACACCGAGCACCGTGAGGGCACCTTCGACTACTACATGCGCGAGCCGGTGGTGGAGAACGACGCCAAGGGCGTGGCCCCGCTCGTGCTCGCCTACATCGAGACGATGCGCCACGACCAGCTGAACGGCGCCTGCGACCCCACCTCGCCGGCCGGCGCCTGCTCGCTCGAGGACCCGTTCGGCGGTTACGCGTCGGGCGTGAACGGGAAGCGGGCCTAGGGGATGGGCGGCACCGAGAACGTTTCCGGTGCGCTGACGCTCGGCGTGCGGCTTCACGATCTGCCGGCGGGAAGCGCCGAGGACCGGATCCGTATGGCGGGAGAGCTCGGTTTCTCCTGCATCCAGCTTCCGAGCAAGGTGCTCTTCTCGAGCTGCGGGATCGACCGCACGGGGCTCACGCGCGAGCTGGCCGCCCGCCTTCGCGCGGCGCTCGGTGCGGCCGGGGTGCGCGTGGCCGTGCTCGGCTGCTACAAGAACCTGGCGGCGCCCGATGAGGAGGTGCTTGCCGAGAACCTCGCCGAGTACGAGGCGTGCCTCGCGTTCGCCGACTGGCTCGGCGGGTGCCCGGTGGGCACGGAGACGGGCAGGCCGAACGCCCGAAACGCCGTGAGCGACGACCGGTTCGATGACGCCGCCCTCGAGGCCCTCCTGTCCGGGCTCGCGCGGGCGGTGGCGCTCGCCGAGGAGGCGGGCGGCCGGATCCTCATCGAGCCCGGGTGGAACGAGGTTGTGTGCACGCCGGAGCGCTGCCGCGCGGTGCTCGACGCGATCCCGTCCCGCGCGCTCGGGGTGATCTACGACCCGGTATCGCTTCTGCATCCGCGCGTGGCGGCGGACGCGCCCGTCCAGGTGGCGCGCATGCTCGAGCTGAACGGCGAACGGATCGCGGTGCTCCACGCCAAGGACTACGAGGTGGTGGACAACGAGGACGAGGCGGGCTGGTGCGACGGGTCGGGGCGCCGGCTCGTGTGCCGCGGGGCGGGGGAGACGGGTGCGTTCGACTTCGGCCTGCTGGCCCGATGGGCGCGGCTCGAGCGGCCCGGGATCGACACGGTGATCGAGAACAGCACGCCGGAGACGGTGCGGGCCTGCCGTGACTACCTGCGTGGGCTGTGAGGCCGCGGGGTGCGCCGCGCCGCAGAGGGCGCCGGGCGCGCCGGATGGCCGGATGCCGAGCGTGCGCACGGCATCATGCGGTCCACGTGGGTCCGGATCGCGAGCGCCCGGCACACGCACGCTCGGCATGCGCGCCCCATCTGCCGTATGCTGAGGGAAACACCGTTGAGGGGAGAGTACGATGGCGGTCCATATCGTCGAGGAGGCCAACCGGTGCCTCGGTTGCAAGCGCGCGTTCTGCCAGATCAAGGGGTGCCCGGTGTCGACGCCGGTTCCCGAGGCCATCGCGTTGTTCAAGGAGCGCCGGATCGAGGAGGCCGGTGCGCTGCTCTTTGAGAACAACCCGATGAGCGCCGTCTGCGCCCTCGTCTGCAACCACATGGACCAATGCGAGGGGAACTGCATCCGGAACCGCAAGGACAGCCCGGTGCACTTCTCGAGCATCGAGGAGTACGTGTCAACCACTTACCTTGAGCGAGCGCGCTGGGAGCGGCCGGAGCCCAACGGACGGAGCGTGGCGATCATCGGGTCGGGTCCGGCGGGCATCACCGCGGCGATCAAGCTCGCCCAGCGCGGCTGCGCGGTGACCGTCTTCGAGCAGCGCTCCGAGATCGGCGGCGTGCTCGAATACGGGATCCCGCCGTTTCGCCTGCCCAAGGAGATCGTCCGGAAGTTCCGCTCCATCATGTGCGACCTCGGTGTTCGCGTGCGCCCGTCCACGACGATCGGCGGCACGCTCACCATCGACGACCTCCAGCGCGACGGCTACGACGCGGTCTTCGTCGCGACGGGCACCTGGCGGGCGCGTAAGCTCGACATCCCGGGCGAGGCGCGCGGCAACGTGATCTTCGGCATCGATTACCTGGTTGATCCCGCGAGCTTCGCGATCGGGCGCGACGTGGCGGTCATCGGGGCCGGCAACGTGGCGATGGACGTGGCGCGTACGGCGCTCCGCCAAGGCGCGCACCGGGTGACGATCTACGCGCGCTCACGGCACGTGTCGGCGAGCACCGACGAGGTTGAGTACGCGAAACTCGACGGGGCAGACCTCGTGTTCGGAAAGGCGATCGCGGCGATCGACGAGCGCGGGCCGGTGTTTCGGACGGCGATCTTTAACGAGAAGGGGGCCGTCACCGGTTACGAGGAGGAGCTCGACCGGGTGGCCTGCGACACGGTGGTCATCGCCGCGTCGCAGCTGCCGAAGGACAAGCTCGTGCTCACGACCGAGGGCCTCTCGACCAACGAGCGGGGGCTTCTCGAGGTGGACGAGGCGGGCATGACCTCGGTGCCCGGCGTCTTCGCAGCTGGCGACGTGGTGAACGGCCCGATGACCGTGGTCCATGCCGTCGTGGGCGCGAAACGGGCCGTGGACGGGATCACGGCATACCTCGGCCTCACGGCGTAGGGGCAGCCGAGTCGAAAAGGGCTCGAATCGCCTCGCGTCCGCACCGCGCGAGGTCGCCCCCTGCTCGCATGACAACGTCGGCTTGAGGGTTCGGGCTGCATACGACGATTGGACCATCCTGCGTGCAGAGGGTGTGGGGAGGCTCGGCATCACGGGCTGAGACGAAGAGCACGCACGCGGCCCGCATATCCTCAAAGAGGGCGGTGAGGCGCGCGGCGTCGTCCTCTCCCCGCGAGAAGGTGACGAGGGGGACGGTCTCGCGCCGGCTTGGATCGTCGAGCGACGCGATCTCCTCCTGCATGCCGCGCACGAACGGCTCAACGATCCCCTCGCTCGCGACATCGACGACCACTCCGATACATCCGCTGGCCCGCGTCTTGAGGGAGCGCGCGGTTGAGCTTGGACGATAGTGCGCCTGTGCGATGGCCCATTCGATTCGCTTTCGCGTGGCAGGCGAGATCAGGTCGCTCTGACCGTTAATGAACCGCGAGACGGTCGTCTTCGATACGCCCGCCGCCATGGCGATGTCTGAGATTGTCGCTCGTCTGTCTTTCATAGACGCCAGTGTAGCGTAGCGCCGCCCCCGCGGGCTGTACGGGATTTGAAAACGGTGAAAGCGTGCTATGGTGGTCAGCAAAGCTCTGACGAGGAACGTCCATGCCATGCGAGGGGGATCCATGGTTGCATCCACGGGTGTCATCAATGCGGTGCTGTCTTCTTACAAGCGGATGTCTGAAGCGGAGAGGCGCATCGCCGATGTGATCCTGTCGGAGCAGAAAGGGGTCTCCTCGCTCACGGCAGGGGAGATCGCGCACCGTGCGGGCACCTCGAACACGAGCGTCTCCCGATTTGTTAAGACGCTCGGGTTCGACAGCTTCGCCCATCTCCGGCTCGCATTGGCGCGCGAGGAGGCGGAGACGAGGGGCCGGGCGACCGCGGGTTCGCGCACCGTCACCTTCGAAGACGTCGAGGGGTCCGCCCGCGTCATGCTCGACAACAAGATCGAAGAGCTCCACGACACCTTTGCCCAGCTCGATGCTCGCGTGATCGAGAAGATCGCCCGAATCATCCAAGACGCCGGGACCGTCATGTTCGTGGGGGTGGGGAGCTCGCTCTCGTTTGCCCAGATGATGGCCATCAAATTCTCGCAGGTGGGGATCCGCGCGATCGCGCCCGCCACCACGGATGCCGCGGCCATCACCGCCATGCTGCTCTCATCCGATGACTGCATCGTGTTCATCTCGAATTCGGGTGCATCGCGGCGCCTGAATATCATCATGGAGAACGCCATAGACTCTGCGACGCCGACGGTGGTGATTTCCGGCGACGACCAATCCTCCCTCGCGCGCCGTTCGAGCTACTTCGTGAAGGTCTCACTTCGGGATCAGTTGCTGGCGCGGGATTTCATGTTCTCGCACAGCGCGGCGAACTATGTGCTCGAGCTCGTGCTCATGCTGCTTTACCACGAGTCGGAGGATGCGGGCGAGTACATGTGCATGTTTCACAAGACCTTTGCCGACGAGAAGCTGACGTTTGCTCCGAATGGGCAATAGGCACCGACCGCTCACCTTCTGATTTCAACCGCTTGGGGATTCGTTTATCGGCGGTTCTAAATGTATGAAAATCAGTTTCGTGATGTGGAATAGTATGAAAATAGATTTCATCTAAGGGGTGATCTCTGAAAATAGATCACCCCGATTCCAATGGAGAAAAGGGAGAGGTGAGGTGCAAGATGGGCGAGGCCGTGCCTTCACGTCGGTGTTACGCAGCGGTTGATATCGGCGCATCGAGCGGCCGTGTCCTCGTTGGCACGGTCGTTGCGGGCAACATCGAGCTCGAGGAGGTCCATCGGTTCGACAACATTCAGCAGCGCGTGAACGGTCATGATTGCTGGAACGTCGACGCCCTCTTTGAGGGCGTGCTCACCGGCCTCGCCGCATGCCATGAACGCGGCATGGCCCCTGAGAGCATCGGCATCGACACCTGGGGCTGCGACTTCGTGCTCGTCGACGCCGAGGGCGAGGTCGTGGGGGATGCGGTGGCGTATCGCGATGCGCGGACCAATGGCATCTTCGAGCGCGCCGACGCGATTCTCCCGCCTGATTGGCTGTACGAGAGGACGGGAATCCAGCGCCAGCCGTTCAACACCGTGTACCAGCTCCTCGCGCTCCGAGAAGAGCGGCCGCAGGACCTGCTGCGAGCCCAGAGGCTCCTCATGATCCCCGATTACCTCGCGTATCGGCTGACCGGCGTCGCTTTGAACGAGTACACCAACGCGACCACGACGGGCTTGGTCAATGTTGAGAGCGGCGACTGGGACGGGGAGATCCTCGATGCCATTGGAGTCCCGCGCTCGCTGTTCGCGACGCCGGCGATGCCCGGAACCCCCGTGGGCGGCCTGCTGCCCGCGGTCAGGGAGCGGGTGGGATTCGACGCGCGCGTGGTGCTGCCCGCCAGCCATGACACCGGGTCAGCGTTTCTTGCGGTCCCGGCGATGGACGAGTCATCCATCATCCTGTCGTCGGGAACGTGGAGCCTCATAGGGGTTGAGAACCCTGATCCGATCGTCTCCCCAGAGGCGTGTGCGCAGAACTTCACGAATGAAGGCGGCTATGAGCGCCGATTCCGCTTCCTGAAGAACATCATGGGCCTTTGGATGATCCAGTCCGTCCGACGGGAGCTCAACGGGGTGGAATACGTCGAGGGAAAGCGCGCTGCCGGTGGGAGCCTGCCCGGCGTCGATGGTGCGCGACGGTCTTATGGGTTCGAGGACCTGCGCGCGCTCACCCGGGAGTCAGAGGACTTTGCGGCATTCATAGACGTTGATGACCCGGCATTCCTCTCTCCCGCGTCGATGATCGAGGCGATTCAAGCGGCCTGCCGCGAATCGGGCCAGATCGAGCCCCAGACGCCGGGGCAGATCATGCGCGCCATCTACGTGAGCCTCGCACGTTCGTATGCGGAGAGCGTCAAGCGGCTGGTCGAGCTCACAGGACGGCGGTACACGGCGATCAACGTCATCGGAGGGGGATCGCAGGACGATTACCTCGATCAGTTGGCTGCGGACGTCTGCGGCCTGCCGGTGGTCACCGGTCCTGTTGAGGGCACGGGTCTGGGCAACTTGATCGTGCAGATGATCGCAGCGGGGGAGTTCGGGTCCGTGTCCGAGGCCCGTGAGTCGGTCGCGCGGTCGTTCCCGATTCACCGCTACGACCCAAAGGACTCATAGCGCTCCCGCGCCACCTCACGACCTCGTTTCCCATCCCATCGCCGTGCCACATGAAAGGAGAGCATACGATGCTCGTATCCACCAAAGCAAAAGTGGGGGTCTTCTCGGTTGCCCTTGAAGCCTATCTCCCCCAATTCCCCCAACTCGTCCCTGAGTTCGAGGGGCAGTACGAGGCATTCAAGGCGACGTTGCCGAGCACCGTCGAGATCGTTGACGGCGGCATGGTGACCAGCAAGGAGCAGGCCATGGCAGCCGGTGACGCGTTCCGCGCTGCCGACGTGGACCTCGTGTTCCTGCAGATGCTCACCTACGCGACGTCGTACAACGTGCTGCCGGCTATTCGCGACCTCTCCGTTCCCGTGGTGGTCGTGAACGTGCAGAAGAAGCGACGTCCCGATTACGAGAGCACCGATATCCCAACATGGCTTGGGGAGCTGTACGCCTGCGGGGCGACCGGGGAGGCCGTTGCCGATCTCGAGCGGGCTGGCAAGCACCATGCGGTCATCACGGGCGTGGTCGAGGGCGGCGATCCTCTCGTTTCCGATGAGATCGAGGCGTGGTGCCGTGCCGCGGCGGTGCGCCGTCGTTTGCGCCAAACGAATATCGCCCAGATAGGCCGTCCGTATCCCGGCATGATGGATCTGTATATCGACGAGACAAACCTCTACAACCGACTCGGTCTGTACACCAAGCAGTTTGACTGGGAGCAGATGTGGGCGATCGACGAGAGCGTGGACGACCAGGGCGCCGTTGATGCCAAAGCGGCGGAGATCATCGAGACCTTCGAGGTGGAGGGCGGAGCCGAGCCCTCGGACGAGCCCATCCAGGAGATGGCGCGCTATGTGGTCGCCTTCGAACAGTGGACCCGAGACGAGCACCTGGGTATGGTGGCGAGCCATTACAACGGATACGCCCAGGGCAAGGCGGGCGTCCTCGACTCCATGCTGATCCCGGCGTTCTCCATGCTTATCAAGGAGGGGACCGCCTGCGCGGTGGAGGGGGACATCAAGGTCGCCATCGCCATGAGCATCCTCAAGACCATCGCGGGCACCGGCCAGCTCTCCGAGATGTACTCTATCGATTTTGACGAGGACGTCTGCATCATCGGCCACTCCGGTTCGGGTGACGCGGACATCAGCCGTGCCCGCAGGCCGACGATGAAGATCGTGCCGGTGTTTCATGGGAAGACGGGTGGGGGCTACCTCACCCAGTTCTACCCGCCCACTGGCGATGTGACATATCTGGCGCTCACGCAGGATGCCAACGGCGCATTCAAGTTCGTGGTGGCGGAGGGCGTCAACCAAGACGGCCCCATCTTCACGTTCGGCGACACCAATATGCGGACGAAGTTCTCCATCGGCGCTCGCGAGTTCGTGAATCGATGGAGCGAGGCCGGGCCAACGCATCATATGGCGGCGGCGATCGGACGCCATGCCGACACGATCGCCAAGGTCGCCAAGATCCTCGACGTCCCCGTCGAGGTCGTCTGCCGATAACTCCGTTGTAAACCCATTGAAAGGACGTGCCTTCTATGGCGATGACAGATCTTGCCTTTGTCCAGGGGTTCGCCCGCCTGTGCGATGACGGTTACCGGGAAGGGTGGCATGAGCGCAACGGCGGCAACCTCACCTACCGCCTGACCGACGAGGAGGTGGAGGAGGCGCGTCCGTTCTTTGACGCGGAACCGCGGCCCTGGGTCGAAATGGGCGTCGCCGCCCCGTCGATGGCCGGGAGGTTCTTCATGGCAAAAGGGACGGGCTGTTACATGAGGAACATGGTCGGAGATGTGGAGGGGAATGCCGGCATCGTCGAAATCGGGCCGAATGGCGACTCCTACCGCATCCGCTGGGGCCTGAGGATCGGGAACAAACCGACAAGCGAGTTCGAGAGCCATTTCATGAATCAGGCGGTTCGATGCGAGCGCGACGGCGACACCACGCGGGTGTGCTACCACATGCACGGCCCCGGGGTCATCGAGATGAGCTTCGTTGTCCCGCTTGAGGATCGGGCGTTCTCCCGTGCCCTGTGGCAGATGATGACCGAGTGCGTCGTGGTCTTTCCGGAAGGCGTGGGCGTGGTGCCCTGGATGGTCCCCGGAGGGCCGGAGATCGCAGCGGCGACCAGTGAGAAAATGGCCTCCTACCGCACTGCCGTATGGGCGCACCATGGTCTTTTCGCCACCGGGGAGAGTTTCGATGAGGCGTTCGGGCTCGCTCACACCGTCGAGAAGGCCGCCCAGCTCTACGTTGCCGCGCGAGCTGCGAACGGCGGTTCGGATGACTTTCTGAACAAGATCGCCGACGAGGGGCTCCGGAGCACCTGCCGTGATTTCGGCATAGCAGTCAACGAGGCTTTCCTCTAAGGCACGTACCGGATACGCCTATGACGGCCCCCGCAACGACGCGTTGCGGGGGCCGTTTGCATGGTGCCCCACGATGTCGCCTAGGCGTGGCATCCTGTGACCTGAGGTGGCGCACGATGCCTATGACGTGCTGTTAATCTTTTTCATAAATCAGATTATATAGAAAAATGGAACCGGTTTCATTTCCGTATCCCAGAAGAAACGACCGCTTGCGGGCGAGCGTACGGCGGCCGCCCCGGGCATTCCTATACTAGCGTTCGTAGAGTAAACCGGTTGACTGCTTTACTGGCGCCCGTGTATCAGCTGACGCGGGGCCGCATCGTGAGCCGGCGGGGGCGGCAGATGGAGATGTCTCCATCGAGCGTCGTTTAACACGCGCCTTCGCCATCTGAGAGAGGGATGACCATGGCAGGAAACAAAGCAGCTTCCTCAGAATCGTTTGAGGGAAAGCTGCCCCTTCGCGCGAAGATCGGATACGGCGGCGTTGGCTTGTCGACGATCGCCAACACGATGCTCGTCACGTGGCAACTGTTCTTCTATACGACGTTCGCCGGGTTGGATGTGCAGACCGCGGGCGTCATCATCGCGTCCGCTGACATCCTCGCAGCATTCGTGGCGCCCGTGTGGGGGTATATCTCCGACCGCATGTATCGAACCTCGTTCGGGCGCAAGATCGGCCGCCGCCGCGGCACGATCCTCCTGACGATCCCCGGGCTCTTCGTCTTCATGCTCGTCCAGTTCTATCCGGGCATGCCGGTGTGGGGGTACGCGCTCGCGAACTTCCTGTACTGGACCTGCAACGCGGGCGTCACGACCATCCAGTACGTGCTTCCGTCCGAGATGAGCTCGAACGCCACCCAGCGCTCGCAGCTCGTCGGCTTGAACCAGATCACGACGGCGGTCTCCACCATCACGCTGTCCATGGTCAACACCTATCTGTTCAGCGTCTGGGGCTCGGACACCTGGACCTCCTACTTCAATATGGCCCTCATGTACGCGGTTCTCTGCGCGGTGTTCATGGTCATCACGGTTTTAACGATCAAGGAGCGTCCGTATGATGAGACCACGGACTTCTCCCATGCGGACGCTGATGCCGGCACCACCAAGGTTCCGCTGCTGAAGCGCATCCCGCTGGTCGTCTGGAACTACGTGTCGACCTTCAGCGTGCGCGAGTTCCGCTACTACCTGGTCATGTACCTGTCCCAGATCCTCTTCCGCTCCATCCGCAGCTCCTTCCTCACCTACTTCCTCATCTACTCGCTGCAGCTCGACGCGTCCGGGGTCTCGCTGTCCCAGGGTGTCAACTTCGCATTCGGCATCGCATTCGTCCTCTTCTTCATGTGGGTCAACAACAAGGTCGGCGCCGCCCGCGCATACCGCTACTCGACCATCGAGGCGATCGTGAGCTTCCTCGCCATCTACGGCCTGGTCCAGATCCACACGGAGATCGGAACCGCCGCGACCATCACGGCGTGGATCGTCCTCCAGGTTGTCCTCAACATCGGTCTCACGGGCGTCTTCAACGCGTGCGACTACTGCGTCTCCTTCATCCCCGATGTCGATGAGGTGCTCACCGGCAAGCGCCGCGAGGGCCAGTACGCCTCCATCAACTCAACGATCGACAACATCTTCCGCAGCATCGAGACGGTGACCATCACGACGGTGCTGGGCGTGGGCGGGTTCGTCCAGGGAGCCGATGTGCAGCCCGAGGCCGTGGCGAACCTGATCACCAATATCTTCGTGTTCGTCCCCATCGTCTTCTGCATCATGGGTATCTGGGCGAGCTACCAGCTCAAGCTCACGGATCAGAACCGTCACGTGCTCCAGGCTGAGATCGAGCGCCTCCGCGCCGGCGGATCCAAGGCAGATGTGGATCCCGAGACCAAGCGGTTCGTCGAGCAGCTGACCGGTTACCCCTATGAGAAGTGCTGGGGCAACAACCGCGTCATCAACTTCTCCCATGTCGTGGTGGAGAATGCGGAGGCTGCGCCCACTCAGGCCGGTGCCGAGTCCGACGCGGCGCACGCGACCGCGCTGTAGGCGAGTTCAGACGACGGAAGGCCTGTTCATGCTGAGGCTGCGCGAGGACATCCCTCTTTGGCCAGGTGGCCGGATGAAGTGCTTCACCTGCTCGTTCGACGATGGGACCGTTGAGGATGCCCGTATCACGGAGATGCTGAGGGACCGCGGACTGGCGGCCACCTTCAACCTCAACCCGGGCCTGTTCGGGCAGGGGGACGACCTCGCGCATGTCGCGTACCGCGTACGGCATGAGAAGATCGCGCGGGATCAGATCGCCGAGGTGTATCGGGGGTTCGAGGTCGCCGTCCACGGCTATTCTCATGCCCGGTTGGGGAGCGTCGGCAAGCCCATGGCGGCATACGAGATCGTTCGTGCGAAGGCTGAGCTGGAGGAGATCGTTCGCGAACCGGTGAGGGGTATGGCATGGCCGGTGAGCTCCTCTCCGCGTGACCGGGCTGAGCTGTCAGATCTCGTGAGGTCCTGCGGCATCTGCTACGGGCGCACCACGAGGCGCAGCTTCGACTGCCGGGGCATTCCCGAGGACTTCCTCTTCTGGGATGCTGCCTGCAGTTTCGTGCAGCCTGAGATGGAAGGGGTGCTCAAGCGGTTTTGCGGACCCCTTGAAGTGGGGTCGTATCAGACGCCGTACCTCCTCTACGTTTGGGGCCACGGTTATGAGGCAACGGGGCTCGACGCCTGGAAGGCGCTCGAGGACCTCCTCGATGCGGTCGCCGGTCGCGATGACACGTGGAGCGCCAGCAATATCGAGGTGTTCGACTACGTCCAGGCGCTCCGCTCGCTGGTCTACTCGTCCACGGGGGAGTTTCTCTACAACCCGAGCCGCATGGATGTGTGGCTCCTGGTCGATCGCGCCCCGTTGCGGATTCCCTCGGGAGAGACGGTTTCAATCCCCGCATGGTGCTGATCTTGCGTGCGGGGCGGAGATGGAAAGGATGAGAGCGATGGCTCAGCGCTTGACCGCTTCTGGCCGATCGATACAGGGATTCAAAATGCGGCTGCTTCCCGGTTTTGCCGAGGAATACGAGCGCCGCCACAATGAGCTGTGGCCCGAGATGGCCGACATGCTCCATGAGTACGGTGGCCACAACTACAGCATCTTCATCGACGCGGAGACGGATACGCTGTTCGGATACATCGAGGTTGACGATCCGGAGCGATATGCGCAATCTGCGGCGACTGAGGTGTGCCAGCGGTGGTGGGCGTACATGGCAGGCGTTATGGAAACGAATGCAGACAACTCGCCGGTCACAGTTGACTTGGACTGCGCCTTCCACCTTGATTGACCCCACACCCATCGAATGAAACAAGGAGGCCCTGTGACCAGCACGCGCACATGCTCCACCGCGGCACGAGGGATAGACGGCACCGGTCGGATTCACGTGACCGAAGAGCTGCAGCAGCTCATCTGCGACGCGGCGCAGAGCGGCGTGCCCGCGGTCATCACGGAGGGGGTGTATCTGACGGCGCCGCTGTTCGTTCCGTCGAACGCGCACATCATGCTGGAACGCGGGGCGGTGATCAGGGGCACGGTCGATGAGGACCGCATCCCCGTGATCCCCACGCGCGCGGCAGGCATCGAATGTGAATGGTACCCCGGCGTGCTGAACGTCAACGATGCCCATGATGTGCTCATCGAGGGCCCTGGGGCCATCGATGGCCAAGGCCCGCACTGGTGGGAGAAGTACTGGGGTGTCGACGGCCATGGCGGGATGCGCGCCTGCTATGACGGGAGGGGCGTTCGCTGGGCGTGTGATTACGACTGCATGAGGCCGCGGAACGTGGTGGTGATGGAGTCCCATGACGTCACGTTGCGAGACTTCACCTCGCTTCGCTCGGGCTTCTGGAACATCCACATCTGCTATAGCGATCATGTCCATGTCGACGCGGTGCGCATCCTGGGAGGTGAGGGGCCGTCCACCGATGGGATCGATATCGATTCCTCGCATGATGTGCTGGTGGAGCGATGTGTAACGGAGTGCAACGATGACAGCATCTGCATCAAGAGCGGCCGCGACGCCGACGGTATCCGCGTGGGGCGGCCCTGCCACCACATCACAGTGCGCGACTGCCAGATCAACGCCGGATTTGGTGTGACCATCGGAAGCGAGGTCAGCAGCGGCGTCCACGACATTGTGGTCGAGGACATCGCGTTCGCGGGAACCGACTGCGGGTTCCGCATCAAGTCCTCCGAACCGCGCAAGGGATATATTCGGGACGTCACTGTCGAGAACCTGCGCATGACGGATGTCCTCTATCCGATTCACATCTGCCTCAATTGGAACCCCGGGTACAGCCTCTGCACGCTTCCAGACGACTATGAGGGAGCGGTCAGTCCCCTGTGGGAAAAACTGCTTGACCGAAGTGAGTTGGGCAGGCCCGACACCGAGGTGTCAAACGTGTCGATCCGCCATGTGCGCCAGGTGTCCACTGCGGACGCCCTCCGTCCAAGCAGGGCATTCAACATCGAGGGATTTGCATCTCAGCCGATTCGCGGGCTGACGCTCGAGGACCTTGATCTCGATTGCTCCGATTTCGGCATCATCGAGCATGTCGAGGGGATGCGATTTAACAGGGTGAGCGTGAGCGCCCGCGGTTCTCGAGACGCCTCGCTCGATGGCTATGACAATCGATAGGGCCGCTCGGCTACCGGGTGCGCCAGCTGACGATAAGGGAGATAGGGGGATCGCATGGCGATAGGCGATACCGTTTCCAACAGGTTCGTCACGTATGAGGATCCATATACGGGCGCCGTCGTGGAGCGCTTGACCGACCCGGGCACGACCTGCCACCACATGTACTTCTACGCGCACATGACCACCGCAGACGGCTCAAAGCTCCTCTATGCGCCGGAGATCGACGGTGAGCGCCAGATCTTCTGCATGGACCTGATGACCGGGGATGCCGTGCAGCTGACTGAGGGTAGGGGAGTGGATGATTGGAGCGCGGAGTTCACCCCTGATGAGCGGGGAGTGATATATCACCAGGACGACGCGATATGGAGACTCGACCTGTCGACGCTTGAGCGAGAGTGCGTGTACCGCACGCCCGAGGGGTGGGATGGGCGCGACATCAGCATCTCGCGGGAATCGAGCACCCTCTCCCTCATTGAGATTCAAAAAGACACGCTTCCGGTACATATTGGTGGATCCTCCTGGGATTTCTTTGAGAAGAACTGCCTGGCGCGCCCCCGATGCCGCGTCAGGCTCATCGATGCGGATTCCGATATGGTGGAGACGCTGCTCGATGAGCGATGCTGGCTCGGTCACGCCCAGATACGTCCGGGCGATCCGGGCACGGTCCTCTACTGCCATGAGGGCCCCTATGATCTCATCGATGCCCGCATGTGGGTCATCGATCGAGATGAGAGAGCCCCTCGTTGCCTGCGCGATCAGCCTGACGGCTTGATCCTCACGCACGAGTTCTGGACTCCTGACGGGTCTCGTGTCGCATACGTGTACCGCGAGATGGATGGGCAGGGGCGCGAGGAGATACGGACCATAGACCCTGACACGCTCGTGGAATCCCGCATCATGCCCTGCCAGACCTTCGCCCATTGCAACTGCGACCACGCGGGGCGCTTCTTCATCGGAGACGCGCAGGGCGACACGACCCCCATCCATCTTCAGGACGCGCGCGCCGCGGAGGCGCGCCGCCGCTCCGGCGAGGTTCTCAACGATTTCCTATACCTGATCGATGTGGGGCACGGCGCGGAGATTCGAATGGCCTACCATGGGAGCTCGTGGTCGGCTCGCTGGGGCACGCCGCAGGATGCCCACCCCCACCCGTGCTTCTCGGAGGATGACCGCCACGTGATCTTTGCGACGGATCAATTCGGGCATCCGTCGATATGTCGCATCGATCTCGATGGGTTCCTTCGCCAGAGCGGCGCGGCGGGAAAGTAATCTGATAACGGCGTCTTGAAGGAGGGGCCATGGCGGTCGGGGACGTGTTCCACAACGAATTCGAATCGTTTGTCGACCCTGATACGGGGGCCCATCTGGAGCGTCTGACCCCGCGGGGTGCTGTCTGCCATCACATGCGCTTCAACCAGCGGCATATCACGCGCGACAGCATGTTCCTGCTGTACTCCATGGAACGGAACGGCGTGCGGCGCATCTGCGCGCTCAACCTCGAGAGCGGCCAGTCCGTGCAGCTCACGAACGGCCGCGACGTCGCCGACTACACCGGCGTCCTCTCGGCGAACGACCAATACATGTATTACCTCCAGTCGAACGCGGTCTACCGCATCAGCCTCCTCACCTTGCTTCGCGAGCGCGTGTACGCGGCGCCGAGGCCCTGGTGCATTCGCGCCTTCACCGTGAGCGAGACGGGGGAGCACCTTGCGGTAACGGAGACGGAAGGCACCCGGCTCCCGACCCATCTCGAGTCATCGGATTGGGTGGCGTTCTCGCTTTCGGTGCTCGCCCCGCCAACGAGCCGTATCGTCTATGTCGACGTGGCGAGCGGTGCGGCGCAGACGGTGATCGAGCAGGACAGCTGGATCGGGCAGGCGCAGATTCGCCCGCGTGACGAGCGGACCATCTTGTTTTGCCATGAGGGCCCCTACGACGCGATCGATGCGCGCATCTGGTTGGTTCAGACTGACGGATCCGGGCTGCGGTCTTTTGCCAAGCGGCGCGACCAGATCATGACGCAGGAGTTTTGGTGGCCGGACGGTTCCCGGGTAGGGTATTACTTCGCTGACGCGGGTCCTGACGGCGCATCGAGCTTGCGCACGGTTGATCCGGATTCCGGCGAGGAGCATACCGTTGCGCAGTGTTCCCCCTACGTTCACTGCATGTGCGGATGCACGGGCCGGTTCATCGTGGGTGACTCCTCGGGGAGCTGGGTGCCCATGCACGAGCTCGAACGCGATGACGGCCTGGATCTGCCGAAGGAGGCACCGGGAGCACGAGCTGGAGATTATATCTATCTGGTGGATGTCGCGCGCCAGCGTGAGTTCAGGCTGTGTCACCACGGATCGACCTGGTCGCTGAAGTACGGCACGACGCAGGATGCGCATCCGCACCCCTATCTCTCCGATGACGGTCGATGGGTGTTCTTCACCTCGGACCGCGAGGGGAAACCCGCGGTGTACCGGGTGGATGCGGCTCGCTTCTGCTGGGAGAACCTGGGCAGGGAGCCCGAGGTGCCCGGCCCCGTCCTTCCGGGGCTGTGGGGTCTGGCCAGCACGTTCGAAGAAGAAGGTGCGTGAGACGTAGGCCGGCGCGATCTTTGCCTCCCCGCAGCCCCTTCTATGGAACCGGTTTCATTTTTGGTTCACCTCAAAATCGGGACGCTGGCCGGGAAGAGACGGGTCCTGGCATCACCGAAAACTATTATCACTATTGTGAACCATGGTGAAAGAGTTTTCCAATTAAGGGAGCGATGTATGGATGTGCCAGCATACGGGATGCCTGATGGGGAGGGGCTGAGCGCCGCGGTGCTCGATCGCTCTTATCCGGATGTCGCGCCTGGATGGGAACAGGGGGTGTACGCGCCCCGTGCGGCCCGTATCACGGAGGTGGGAACATGGGGCTCCGCCGCTGACCCCCTGACTCTCAAGGGCGCGCGCAGGGTCGAGGAGGTTCCGGCGGTTCACGGCGATCTGAAGACCGCCGCGCGTCTTGCGTATCTTGAGGGCACAGTGCTGCGAATCCCCGCCCCCGCACGAACCTATGATGTGAGGATGACGCTTCGCGGCTGGTCTGCGGAATCGGGCCGATGGGTGGCCTATGTGAACGATGAGGCGTCGGCATGCTTCGATGTCCCCGCAACGGGATGCGTGAGCGTCGCGTTTACAGTCCCGCTCACCAAGCGGGACATCGACCTCATGCTCGTCCCCCAGGGTCCCTATGATGACGGCGAGGCTGCGATGGGGGAGATCGACCTGGTCGCACTCGCCGTGGTGCCGGTTGAGACGCGGCGGCACCCGGTACCACATATCTGGATCTGCTCCGATTCGACAGCTCAGACGTACTTCCCCTCCGAGCGACCCCAGTCGGGCTGGGGAGAGTGGCTTCACACGTATCTGCATCGGGATGGACGCTCTCAGGCGCAGCACGATGACGGCGGGTCAACACCGCAGGCGATGCGCTTTGATGGCTCGGGGCCGACGATTCGCAACCGGGCGCTGGGGGCTCGAAGCGCGCGCAGCTACATCGCTGAGGGCCGCTTCGCCCGCGTGCTCGAGGGGTTGGCTCCGGGTGATATCGTGCTCGTGCAATGGGGCATCAACGATGCGAGCTCCGATAGGCCCATGCGCCATGTTCCCCTCGAAGAGTACGAAAAGTGGCTCGAGCGCTATGTCGTGAGCGTCCGCGATCGCGGGGCCCGTGCCGTGCTCGTCACGCCGCCCCCTCAGTACCAACCAACTCCGCTGATGGACCTATCTGCGATTGAGGCCTACGCACAGGCCACACGGGCCTGCGCCGCACGGCTCGAGATTCCCTGTATCGATGTGCGCGCCTTGGGGCAGAGGGCGCTGGAGGAGCTTCCTGAGGGGAACCGCTCTGCGTGGTACCTTCAGGTGCCCGCGCAGCAGTGGCCGAGCCATCCGGACGGGATCACTGACCCCGTTCATCTGAGCCAGGTGGGGGCTTCCGCCTGCGCTCGCATTATCGCGAGAGAGCTCAGCAAGCTGTTCGACGACATCGCGTTCTACGGGGGAACGGCTGAGGCCCCTGGCGCGCCCGAGGGGTTGTCAGCTCGGGGAACGCGGGGCATCACGGGGCTCGAAGCCAATCTTGCGTGGAGCGCCGCGCCCGATGCTGAGTACTGGACGGTGGAGAAGCGCTCGGCTGAGACAGGGGTTTTGCTTAATCGCATCGTAACGTTGCAACCTCGCCTCCACGACCTTTCCCTCCCCGGTCAGGGGCGTCATGTGCGTTATGGGGTGCGGTCATGGTGCGGATCGAACGGTTCGGCCGCAGTGAACGTGGACGTATCGCTCCCCGAAGCCGATGACCGCTGCCCATACATCAATGCCATTCCGGTTCATGACCCGACGGCGCCAAGCCCGTCTCTGTAAGAAAGGAACGCAATCATGACGACTTCCAAGCTCACGGCTCCCAGCAAGCAGGAGACCGAGGAGGCAATCGAGAAGCTTCTCAAGTTCCTCTGCAAGATCGACGACACCTCCGGGGATTTCATCCTCGATTTCGACGGTGTGAAGGTCGATGACAAGAGCTGGTGCGTGTGGAATTGGCCGCAGGGCGTGGGTCTTTACGGCGTCTGCAAGAACTATCGCCTCACAAAAAACGAGCGCGCGCGCGCCATCGTCGACGACTGGTTCTCCGCCCGCATGGGGGAGGGGGCTCCAGAGAAGAACATCAACACCATGGCGCCGCTGCTGACGATGGCATGCCGCTATGAGGACACGCGCGATTGCAAGTACGTCCCCTATCTCGAGCGGTGGGCAGAGTGGGCGATGCGCGACCTCACGCGAACCGAGGAGGGCGGCTTTCAGCATGTCACCTACGGCCCGGAGCGCCGCAACCAGATGTGGGATGATACGCTCATGATGACGGTACTGCCGCTCGCGAAGATCGGCAGGGTGCTGGGCCGTCCCTCGTATGTTGAAGAGGCCAAGTACCAGTTCCTCATTCACACGCAGTACCTGCAGGATAAGAAGACGGGTCTGTGGTTCCACGGCTGGAACTTCGAGGGCCGGCATAATTTCGGGGAGGCGTTCTGGTGCCGCGGGAACTGCTGGATCACCATCGCGATCCCCGAGCTGCTTGAGACCCTTGACCTGCCGGAGGACGACGCGTTCCGACGTCATATGATTCAGGTGCTCAACGCCCAGATTGCCGCGTTGGCGGAGCTGCAGGACCAGGGGACGGGGCTTTGGCACACGCTGCTGGACGAACCGGATAGCTACGTGGAAACTTCAGGGTCGGCGGGTGCCGCCTACGGCATTCTGAAGGCGGTTCACTGCCGTTATGTCGACGCGTCGTTCGAGCGGGTCGCGCTCAACGCGATCGCCGGCCTTATGAATCAGATTGGCGACCGCGGCCAGGTGGCGAATGTCTCGGTCGGGACCGAGTGCGCGATGGACCGCGATTACTACCGACATGTCGATATAACGGAGATGCCCTATGGGCAGTCGCTGACGGTGCTCGCCTTGACCGAGCATCTCCTGACCTTCTGCTAATGGGGGCATCGACCGGATCTTTTGACGGGAACAGGGGAGAGAGAGGACATGCTGAATATCGGAGTGCGCGGTCACGACGTGACCGGGGCTGCAACGCCGGAGGCGCTGGGCCGCGCCCTCGAGGGATACGGCGTGCATGCGGTCCAACTCGCCCTTGCCCGCTCATTTCCGAGCATGGCGAGCGATGCCCAGCATCTTAGCCCGGGTATGGGCGGGTTCGTCCGCCGGACGCTTGCGGAGCATGGGGTCGAGGTCGCGGTACTCGGCTGCTACTTCAATATGATTCATCCGGACCCTGTCGTCCGGGAGCGCGGCATCGAGCGGTTCTGTGCCCACATCGCGCAGGCGCGGAGCTTCGGGACTTCGATTGTCGCCAGCGAGAGTGGCTCGGTTGACGTGGAGTTCGGGTATACCGAGGAGAATTTCACGGCCGAGGCGTTCGAGGCGTCCGCCGCGGTGATCAAGCGGCTATGCCGTGAGGCGGAGCGCTATGGGGTGACCGTGGGCATTGAGGCGGGGGTGAACCATCCCATCCACGATGCCCGCACGTTTGCCGAGCTGATCCAGTATGTTGATTCACCAAGTCTGGGGCTGGTCCTCGATCCCACGGCTCTGATACGCCCGCAAACTGCTGGACGACAGGTGGCGATCGCCCATGAGATGCTGGAGCGCTTCTCCTCACGGGCCTGCGCGTGCCATCTGGTTGACTTCAGAATCACGGAGGGGCGCATCGAGCGATGCAACCTGGGCGAGGGAGTGCTGCCGGTCCAGGATCTTGTTCAGGAGTTCGAGTGCGCCCGCCCGTGCGGATACGTGATCTGCGAATTCACGACGGACGATCATATTGCTTCCGCGGTGCGCCTCGTCACCAACTTCAGCCGGCCCCTCTAGCCGGGAACGTCGCCCCATAGAGAACGAAAAACGGGGGCGGGGCCGCATCGGCCCCGCCCCCGTTGCGGGTTCAGCTCATGCCCCATGCCCCCGGCACGGGGCTCCTCGCCTACAGCCCGAGGATCTCCTTCACCTTCGCGATGATCTTCTCATCGGTGGCGCTGGCGAAGAACAGCTCCTGGAAGTGCTCGCCGGAGAGCGCGCCCACGAGGAGCTCGCGGTCGAGGCCGTCGAGGATCTCCGTGAGCGGACGCATGGTCACCGCGCGTACCCCGTCGAGGATCTTCTTGTTGCGCTGCTCGGGCACCACGCGCTCGGCGGGGTAGCCGTTGCCCGACCCGAAGCCGAAGAGCTTCTCGAAGATGTACTCGAGCATGAGCTCCTGGCCCCAGCCGTTCTTGAGCGCGAAGGGGATCGCCACGGCGTTGCCGTCGTTCACCTGGGCGAAGGTGTAGGCGTCCAGAGGGTCCTCAACATGCCCGCAGAGCACGCCGGGGAAGGAGTTGCAGGCGAGCATGGCGCCCTCGCCGGTGCCGCAGCCGGTGACGACGTAGTCGGCCGCGCCGGAGTTCAGGAGCACTGCGGCGAGGATGCCGTTCTGCACGTAGGTGAGCGGCGCCGATCCCTCCTCGGCGTACATGCCGTAGTTCACGACCTCGTGGCCCATCGGCTCGACGGCCTTCTTGAGGGCCGCCTCGATCATCGGGTTCTTGGCGTTCTGGCTGTTCTCAGTGATGAGGGCGATCTTCATGGGATTCCTTTCGATGTGGGCGTTCGTTTGGTTTCGGAGGCCGGAGGCTACTGCGGCTGCTTGCCGATGTAGGCGAGAATGCCGCCGTCGACATAGAGGATGTGGCCGTTCACGAAGTTCGAGGCGTCGGACGCGAGGAAGACGGCAGGACCCTGCAGGTCCTCGGGCGTGCCCCAGCGCGCGGCCGGCGTCTTGGCGATGATGAACTGGTCGAAGGGATGGCGGCTGCCGTCGGGCTGGGTCTCGCGCAGCGGCGCGGTCTGCGGCGTGGCGATGTAACCCGGCCCGATGCCGTTGCACTGGATGTTGGCCTCACCGAACTCCGAGCAGATGTTCTTCGTGAGCATCTTGAGGCCGCCCTTCGCGGCGGCGTATCCGGCGACGGTCTCGCGGCCGAGCTCGCTCATCATCGAGCAGATGTTGATGATCTTGCCATGGCCCTTCTCGATCATCCCGGGGATGCAGGCCTTCGAGACGATGAACGGTCCGTTGAGGTCGATATCCACCACCTGGCGGAAGTCCTCGGCGCTCATCTCGAGCATGGGGGTGCGCTTGATGATGCCGGCGTTGTTGACGAGGATGTCGGGGGTGGTGCCGAAATCGGCCTTGATCTTCTCGATGAGGTCGGTGATCTGCTCCTCGACCGTGACATCGGCCACGTAGCCGCGCACCTCGATGCCGAGCTCGGCGTAGTCTGCCAGCGCCTTGTCGATGTTCTCCTGCTTGCGATCGTTGAAGGCGATGCGCGCCCCCGCGCTGGCGAGGGCGGAGGCGATCGCGAACCCGATGCCATAGGAGGCACCGGTCACGAGGGCGACCTTCCCGCCGAGGCGGAAGCTGTCGATCATGTTGGCCATGGATCCCCTTTCGTGGAGGCTATCGTTCACTCATAGCATAGGGATAGTAAACCGGTTTGTCAAAGGTTTGGAAATGGGGAAGTAATGGCTTTTTCACCTGTGAGACTTTTTCAGAGCCTGAAAATAAACTGGTTTATTTTCTGAGCGCCCAAGGTGGGCGGCGGGGCGGGAGGGCCGCCGCTGCGTTGCTCCGTCGGCCTGAGCGGGCGCGCGCTTTTCGCGTTGTCCGATGAAAACCTGGCCGCGTTGCTGAAGGTTTCCCCGTCCGCGTTGCAAACCTCGGCACTTTGCTGAAGGTTTTTGGGCGGCGTCCGAGTAGGGTGGGGGAGCGGCGCGTCAACACCGCAGGTAGGAGCGTCGCCTGCGAGAGGTCTACATGGAGGGAGTGGAAAAACCTTCAACAAAGTGCCGAGGTTTGTCTGGCCGTTGTCAAAACCTTCAGCAAAGTGCCGAGGTTTGCACGTGATGCCGCGTGAGCGCGGAGGCGCAGGGCCATCTCGGCCCCGCGAGGCCCGCATTGCGGCGGACAGTGCATGTCTTGCACGGGCCCGAGTTGCGGCTGCAGGCTACAGCGTGCTCGCGCCCCATTCCACCTGGCAGTCGAGCACCTGATGCGGATCGATCTTCCCCTCGCCGGCGATCTGGTCGAGCAGGATGCGCGCCGCCTGCTCCCCCTCGCACTCCGCGGGCTGCACCACCACCGACACGGACGGGCTCGCCACGCTGGCCCATTCGGTGTTGTCGAACCCGAGCAGCCCCATGCGGTCGGGCATCAGCGGATAGAGATCCCGGCAGGCAACGTAGATGTCGGGAAGGGCCCAGCAGTTGGGGGCGAACACGAGCGTCGGCTCCTCGCCGTCGATGTTCTCGCGCAGGAAGCCGCGCACGGCCTCGACATCAACCTGGTCACCCTCGATCAGGAACTGCGTGAAACCGAGGCCCGCCGCCTCGAGCGCATCGACGAACCCGCTGAAGCGCTCGATGCGGCTCGAGATGAGTCCCGGCGTCGCCGTCACCACGAGGAAGCGCCGGTAACCCTTGGCGACGCACGTCTCCACGGCCCGACGCGACGCCTCGTAGTTGTCGGTCTTCACCCAGCTCGAGGTGAAGTCGTAGAGCTTCGAGTCGATGAACACCAGCTGCTTCCCCGCGTCGGCGATCGCGCTGCTGACCTCCTTGAACTGGGCCGTCGGCTGCACGATGAAGCCATCGACCCCGAGCGCGAGCAGGCGGTCGATGTAGGCGAGCTCGTTCGCCCGATCGTAGTTTGAGTTGCAGACGAGCATGCGGTAGCCCGCCTCGCTCGCCACACGGTCGATGCCCTTCACGATGAGGTTCGAGAAGGTGTTCGTGATGTCGCCGATGATGACCCCGATGAGCTTGCTCTCCTTGGCGTTCATCCCGCGGGCGAGGGGGCTCGGCTCGTAGCCGGTGTCGCGGATCGCGTCGCGGATGCGCGCCTTCGTTTCCTCCGACATACGCTCGGTCTTGCCGTTCAGGTAGAAGGAGACCGTGGTCTTGGAGGTCTCGGCCATCGCAGCGATGTCGTTGATGGTGATGCGCTTCTTGGGCTTGGCGCTTGATCGGCTTGCCATGAGGTGGTCCTTCTTGGAGCGGTGCGGATTCGAATCTGAATGTAAACCAGTTTAGCACGCAGGGCCGCGATCACGTTTCCGCTGCCCTGCCAAATGTGCTGTGCGACTTGCATGTTTCTGTCCGCGCACCACGCCGGATAGGGTAAAGTTAGCGGTAACAAACATCAGGAGGTCACCATGAATCCCACCGATCTCATTATCCTTGCCCTCATCGCCGTCGCGTTCGTGGCGGTGTGCGTTCGCGTTCGCCGCAAGGGAAGCTGCGGAGACTGCGCCTCGGCCGGGAGCTGCAGCTCAAGCCATAAGAAGTCCTGCCCGGCCATGAAGGGCGTCGACCAGGTGGAGCGCGAGCTCTCCCGCGGCGTCCGCTGAGGGCGGGTCCGTTGATGGGGCGTCCCCTGATGCCGCCGGCCGCAGCCGCGCCCGGGGGCCGTTGCCTCCCCGGCATCCTCTGACGACGCAACCGCTGGCGGCGGCGTCGGCTGCCGCCCCGAGGGCTGGCACCCCGCATCCGCTGGCGGCGAGGTCCGCGACCGCGCCGGGGCTTCCGTCCCCGGGCGCGCCGCGCCGCCGACGGCCACCGACCGCCGCGCCGCCCTCGCCGCAGCATCCCGCGCGCTCATCGCGCCTGCGTCCGCTGCCGTGCCCGGAGACTGACGCCCCACGGCGCCGTCCGGCACTGCCCGCCCCGCGGAAACTCATCCGTAACATTGCCCCCATACCATGGGTGTGAGACAGTATGCCAGTACCGTTTGGCGTGAGCGCGCGGCCGCGTGCATCCTGGCGCGAGAGGGGCCGACCATGGACCAGCAGCAAAACATCGACTTCGTACTCCGCACCATCGAGGAGCGCGGCATCCGGTTCGTGCGCCTCTGGTTCACCGACGTCCTGGGCCGCCTGAAGAGCCTCGCCATCAGCCCCGAGGACCTCGAGGTCGCCTTCGACGAGGGCATCGGCTTCGACGGCTCGAGCATCGAGGGCTTCGCCGCCCCCGACGAGGCGGACATGCTCGCCTTCCCCGACCCCTCCACCTTCCAGGTCCTCCCGTGGCGCCCGAGTAACGACGGCGTGGCCCGCATCTTCTGCGACGTCTGCACGCCCGACCGCAAGCCCTTCCCGGGCGATCCGCGCGAGTGCCTGCGCCGCATGTTCTTCAAGGCCGAGAAGCTCGGCTACATCCTGAACGTCGGCGCCGACATCGAGTTCTACTACTTCCCCGACGAGAACACCCCCGAGCCGCTCGACGAGGTGGGCTACTTCGACCTCACGCCGAGCGATTCAGCCCGCGACCTGCGTCGCTCCATGGTGCTCATGCTCGAGAAGATGAGCGTCCCGGTTGAGTACACCTACCACAGCGCCGGCCACTCGCAGCACGGCATCAGCCTCCGCCACGCTGAGGCCCTCTCCATGTCGGACGCGATCATCACCGCCAAGCACGTGATCCGCCTCGAGGCGTTCGAGAGCGGCATCCACGCCTCGTTCATGCCCAAGCCCATCTCGAGCCAGGCGTCGAGCGCCATGCTCCTGCAGCAGTCGCTCTTCAACCGCAACGGCGAGAACGTCTTCTGGGGAGAGCACGACGAGCGCTACCACCTCTCCGACATCGCGAAGAGCTACATGGCCGGCATCCTCGACCACGCCCCCGAGCTCTCGGCCATCACGAACCCCACGGTCAACTCCTACAAGCGCCTCGTGGCCCGCGGTGACAAGCTGCCCGAGGTCCCGGCCTGGGCGACTTGGGGCCTCCGCAACCGCTCGGCCATGGTGCGCGTGCCCATCTACAAGCCGGGCAAGCACCTCTCGAGCCGCATCGAGCTCCGCACGCCCGACCCTATGTCCAACCCGCATCTCGTGAACGCGGTCACGCTCGCCGCCGGCCTCGACGGAATCCAGCGCGGCCTCACCCTTCCCGAGGAGGGCACGAGCGAGCTCCTGCGCCTCTCCGACCGCGAGCTCCGGGAGCGCGGCTTCCGCGCCCTGCCCAAGAGCCTCGGCGAGGCCCTCGACATCTTTGAGGCGTCCGACTTCATGCGCGAGGCGCTCGGCGAGCACATCCACGGCTACTTCCTCGCGAAGAAGCGTGACGAGTGGAACCGCTACGCCTCCACGATCACCGAGTGGGAGATCAAGCACTACCTGGCGAATTCGTAACGAACGGCCGCAACGGGCGCGTTTCGCCGCGACGGGCGCGATCCGTCGCGTTCTTGCTATGATTCTTGAGAGGAAAGAGGGAGGACGCCATGTCTGAGAAGAACATCCTGTTCATGGCCCGCACGACGCGGTTCCACGAGTTCGTGAGGTCCCTCATTGCCTCCATGGGCGCCGAGGTCTTCGCTGCCACGCCCGATTCGCCGGGCGCCTCGAGCGACTTCGACCTCCTGGTGCTCGATGCCGACGGGGTCCGCACCGACCGCCTCGAGCAGATCTCCAAATGGCTCGAGGGCCGCGGCAACATCCCCATGCTCCTCATCATGCCGGAGGAGTCCCTCCATGAGCTCCGGATCCCCGCCCGCACGCGCGCCGATTTCGTCTGCTCCGGCGCGAGCGAGGTCGAGCTCGAGGTGCGCGTCCGCCGCCTCCTCGGCGAGGAGGACCCCTTCATGGCCGAGGACGTCATCACCATCGACGGCATGACGATCAACCTCGCCACCTACCAGGTCTACCTCGACGATGAGCCGGTCGACCTCACCCTCATGGAGTACTCGCTGCTCTCCTTTTTGGTCACGCATCCCAACCACACGTTCAGCCGCGAGGTGCTGCTGCATCGCGTGTGGGGCTTCGAGTACTGCGGCGGCACCCGCACGGTCGATGTGCACATCCGCCGGATCCGCTCGAAGGTGGGCCCGACCATCGCGGCGCACATCACCACCGTCCGCGGCGTGGGCTACCTCTTCAAGGAGTAGGGGAGGGACCCGTCCGCGGTGCGTGCCGCGCGCCGCCACCGTGACCCCCGCGCCTGCCGAGCGCCGTTCGCCGCATACCCCCACCCGATCGCAGCAACCCCTCACTTACGGGATGCTTGCGCCCGCGTGTCCGCGCCTTGAAGGCGCCTCGCAACCACTTGCATTTTCATTAAGGTGACGGCCCCTCGCGGACAGGCGTTTTCGTTGTGGGGTACAACGGATGCAAGCTGCACTGCGAGAAAGGACAATCATGAGTGAGGATCAGACCCCCCAGCGCCCCGGGGGAACCGGTGCGGGTGCGCCGCGTGTTGAAATCGAGTCGACGCCGCAGGCCCCCCAGCAGGCCGCGGGCGCGCATGCCGCCGGCCCCGCCCGCCCGTCGGGCATGGCCGAGCCCACGGCGCAGATTCCGCCCGTGCCGCCCGTTGAGGCCACGGTCGCGAGCGTTCCGCCTGCGCCCACCGAGACCGTCAAGCACACCGTCGTGAAGACCAAGACGAAGAAGCTCCCCGTCTTCGTGGCCTCCCTCGCCGGCCTCGTGGTGGGTGCCGTGCTCGTGGTTGCCCTGGTCATGACCGGTGCGTTCCGCATCACGGGCAGCGACGTCGAGTCCACGGGCAAGGTGCTCGAGAGCACCGGCACCCAGTCGCTCGACATCAACTCCGAGGACACCACCCTTGCCGAGGCCGTCTCCGCGAAGGCCCTGCCCTCCGTCGTGTCGATCACGGCGCTCACGGGCAGTGCGAGCTCGGGTGACACCTCGACGGCCGCCGACGCCTCGGGCAGCATCGGCTCGGGCGTGGTGCTCGACTCCGACGGCAACATCCTCACCAACTACCACGTGGTGGAGGGCGCCACCTCCCTGCGCGTGACGCTCAACGGCGGCGAGGCCCGTGAGGCGGAGCTCGTGGGCTCCGATCAGTCGAGCGACCTCGCGGTCATCAAGATCAAGGACACCTCCGATCTCACCCTCACCCCGATCTCGATCGGCGACTCCGACAGCCTCAAGGTGGGCGCGTGGGTCATGGCGATCGGCAGCCCCTTCGGCAATGAGCAGTCCGTCTCGACGGGCATCGTGAGCGCGCTCTACCGCTCCACCGCGCTGCCGAGCTCCACGGGCACGAGCATCTACGCGAACATGATCCAGACGGACGCGGCGATCAACCCGGGCAACTCCGGCGGCGCGCTCGTTGACAGCGAGGGCAAGCTCATCGGCATCAACTCGGTCATCGAGAGCTACTCGGGCTCGAGCTCGGGCGTGGGCTTCGCGATCCCCATCAACTACGCCAAGAACATCGCCGACCAGATCATCGCCGGCAAGACCCCGGTCCACCCCTACCTGGGCGTGACGCTCACGAGCGCGAGCTCCGGTTCCGGCGACGCCGCGGGCGCGAGCGTGGTGGCCGTGGACGAGAGCGGTCCGGCCGCCGAGGCGGGCATCCAGAAGGGCGACGTCATCACGGCGATCGATGGCGACGCGGTGAGCTCGGCCGACGGCCTCATCATCGCTCTCCGCGAGCACGCGGTGGGCGACGACGTGAAGCTCACGGTCACGCGTAACGGCAAGGAGCAGGAGGTCGGCGTCACACTCGGGTCAGACGAGGCGCTGCAGAGTTCCCAGCAGCAGGACGCCACCGAGGGCGACGGCTCCGGCAACGGCATGAGCCGTGAGGAGCTGCTTGAGTACCTGCAGGAGCTCCTGGGCCGCCGGGAGCAGCAGGGCCAGCAGTAACGGACCGCACGGGGCGACCCGGGCGCTGACCTGACGGCGCCCGGGGCGTCCCCCATACAGCATGGGCACATGACGACGAGCGCCCGGCATCCTAGAGGTGCCGGGCGCTCGTTTGTGGCCCTCGCGCTCGCGTTACAATCAATGAAGCGTTTCAAATGCGCACAACCGCTTCAAAAAACCGCCGCCGGACCCTCCAAGAACCCCTCAAAGTGCATCATCTTCCCAGCTCAGAACCATCATTCACCTAAATTCACCCCGTACGCGGAATCCGTTGAAAAAGCGTTAAAATGTGGGGCGATGATCTTGGGCGCCGGCAGCATCCCTGCCGCGGCGCCCAAGGCTGGAAGAGGAGAGCAGGAAGGGGAGAGATGTTCACTCTTCATAAGACGAGAGGTGGTGTGCATCCGCCTCAGCTCAAGGACATGCGTGACTACGCGTGCAAGTTCATCGACGCGCCGCAGCAGGTCCGGATTCCGCTGAACATGCACATCGGCGCCCCGTGCCATCCCGTCGTCAAGCCGGGCGACCATGTGTACGTGGGCACGCTCATCGGCGAGGGCCAGGGGCTCTACGCGCCCGTGCACGCCAGCATCTCGGGAACGGTCGTGAGCACCGATGAGGAGCTCCTGCCCACCGGGGCCATGGCTCCGGTCGTGGTGATCGACTCGGACGGCAAGATGCAGCCCGATCCCGAGCTCAAGGCGCCCACCTACAGCACGGCGGATGAGTTCATCGACGTGGTGCGCGCCTCGGGCACGGTGGGCCTCGGAGGCGCCGCCTTCCCCACCTGGTTCAAGATGCGCGCCCCCGAGGGGAAGCGCTTCGAGTACCTCGTGGTGAACGGCATGGAGTGCGAGCCCTACATCACGAGCGACTTCCGCCAGATGATGGAGCACCCCGACCGCGTGGCCGGCGGCGTCCACCGCATCGCCGAGGCCCTCGACATCCCGGCCGCTGTGATCGGCGTCGAGGACAACAAGCCCGAGGCCATCGAGCGCCTGAGCGAGACGATCAAGGCGAACGGCTGGGATGACCGGGTCCAGGTCATGTCCATTCCCACCAAGTACCCGGCCGGCGGCGAGAAGGTCCTTATCCACGCCGCGACCGGCCGCGACGTGCCCGCCGGTGGTCTGCCCATCGACGCGGGCTGCCTCGTCATCAACGTGACCACGGCCGCACGCGTCGAGTACTTCTGCCAGACCGGCCGCCCGCTCGTCTTCAAGGTGATGACGATCGCCGGCGACTGCGTCAAGAACCCGGGCAACTACCTCGTGCCCATCGGCATGTCCGTCCGCGACATCATCGAGTCGGCGGGCGGCCTCATCGAGGAGCCGCGCAAGATCATCATGGGCGGCCCGATGATGGGGCGCACGCTGACCGATATCGACTGCCCGGTCATCAAGGCCAACAACGCGATCCTCCTCCTGCACGGCAACGCCGTCCTGCCCGATGAGACGGCCTGCATCCGCTGCGGCCGCTGCGTGCGGGCCTGCCCGCTCGGCCTCATGCCGTTCGCCCTCGATTCCGCCAGCCGCCGCCAGGACATCGTCTCCCTGGACGAGCACGCGGTCATGAACTGCATGGAGTGCGGCTCGTGCGTCTACGCCTGCCCGGCGCATCGCCGGATCGTCGCGAGCATCCGCGAGGGCAAGGCCTTCTATCGCAACGAGACCGCCCGCCTGACCCAGCCGAAGGAGGCCTAAGCGCATATGGATCTCATCAACGAAGCCTCCCCGCACCTGCATGCGCGCCAGTCCACGCAGTTCATCATGGGCTGCGTCATCGTGGCGCTCCTGCCCACGCTCGTGGCGGCCACGGTGCTCTATGGGCTCGACGCGCTCGTGCTGACGCTCACCTGCGTCGTCACGGCCATCGTCTGCGAGCAGGTCTGCTGCATGCTCATGCGCCGTCCCTCCACGGTCGGCGACCTCTCCTGCATCGTCACCGCGATGCTCCTCGCCTTCACGCTGCCGGCCACCTGCGCCCTCTGGGTGGCGGCGCTCGGCACCGCGTTCGCGATCATCATCGTGAAGATGCTCTTCGGTGGCATGGGCAACAACTTCGCGAACCCGGCGGTGGCCGGCCGCATCTTCATCATGGTCGCCCTGCCCTCCGCCCTCTCGAGCTACCCCGACACGGTCCTGAAGTCGGTCGATGCTGTCTCGAGCGCGACCCCGCTTGCGATGGCCGCCTCGGGTGACATGTCCCTGAGCGTCATGGACCTCCTCCTCGGCGCCCACGCGGGCGCCCTCGGTGAGACCTGCCTCGTCACCCTGCTCATCGGCTATGTCTTCCTGCTCGTCATGAAGGTCGTCGACGCCTGGGCCACCCTGCCCTTCATCGCCACGGTCGGCGTCATCATGGGCCTCTCCGGGCACGATGTCGTCTTCCAGCTGCTCGCCGGCGGCCTCGCCCTCGGCGCGTTCTTCATGGCGACGGACTACACCACCACGCCGATGACCCCTCAGGGCAAGGTCATCTTCGGCATCGGCTGCGGTCTCATCACGGCGCTCGTGCGCATCTTCGCGCCGGCTCCAGAGGGCGTGGCGTTCTCCATCCTGTTCATGAACATGTTCGTGCCGCTGATCGACCGCTATACGCGGTCGACGCTGGTGGGAGGTGTCAAGCATGCCATCGTCTAAGTCCGCTGCGCGCACCGGCTGGTTCGCGCGCACCAAGAACGGGGCCGTCTACACGCTGGTGATGCTGCTCGTGCTCACGGGCGTCGCGGCCGGCGTCACGGCCTTCGCCAACGTGAGCCTGTACGGGGCCTTCAAATCCTCCGACGTCGCCCTCGAGGACAGCAAGGGCGGTGCCCAGCGCGCGCTCCTCTTCCCGGAGGCGAAGTCCTTCGAGCAGGTCAAGGCACCCGATATCGAGGGCCTTAACTCAGTGTACAAGTCCGATGCAGGCGATTTCGTCTTCGACGTGCAGTCGGCCGGATACCACGGCGACGTCGAGCTCATGATCGGCATCACGGCCGACGGCAAGGTGGCCGGCATCCAGATCGTCGAGGAGGACGAGACGGAGGGCATCGGCACGAACGCGCTGACCGACGAGTTCTTCGAGAGCTTCAAGGACCTCGACGCCACGGGGACCCTGACCGTCAAGGAGGCGGCGTCCGGCGAGACCCATGTCGATGGCGTTTCCGGTGCGACCTTCACCTCGACGGCCGTCGTATCAGACCTGAACATCGCCTTTGAGGCATTCGCGGAAGTGGGGGGTAACTAAGATGGCGCTCAATCCCAACCTCGCCCGCGAGCAGGATCGACGGATCCTTGACGCGGTGCACACCCGCACCTTCCTCGTGGTGGCCGCCGCCCTGCCGGGCCTCGCCGCCGCGACGACCCTCGTGAACGGTGCCGTGATGGGCGGGGCCGTGGCCGTGTCCGTTGTCTCCACCGCCCTGATCACCCGCCTCGTGCCCCGCTTCGCCGGACTCGTGGCGCGCATCCCCGTGGCCCTCATGCTGAACCTCACGGTGGCGGTGCTCGTGAGCTTCGCCGTCCGCGCGATCGACCCGGTGGTTCATCAGGCGCTCGGCATCTACCTCGTGCTCGCGAGCGCGAGCGGCATGGCGTCGGTGCTCGTGGCCGAGATGAACCTGCCCGAGGACGCCCCGCGCTTCTCCGTGGGCGACATCGTGTTCTCCGCCGCGGCCGCCCTCGTGGCGCTTGCCCTCTGCGGGTGCGCGACGGAGCTTCTCGCCACCGGCCAGGTGCTCGGCTTCACGGTGGGTCCGCTCGCCGCGTCGCCGATCGCGATCTTCGGCAAGCCGACGGGGTCGCTTCTGATCCTCGCCCTCGTTGCCGTGCTCGTTCAGGCCACGGAGCGCGGCGCCGCCCCGCTGGCCGATGGGAAGGACGGTGAGTGCGCATGAGCTTCATCAATGCGATCTTCACTGCGGCGTTCGATAACAACCTCGTGTTCACCCAGGTCATCGGCCTGGTGAGCGTGATCGTGCTCGCGGGCCGCCCGTTTGACGCGGTGCGCTCGGGATGTGTCCTCGGCCTCGCCACGGCGGCGTCGGGCGTCCTCGGCTCGGCGCTCTACGCGGGCTTCCTCGCGCCGTGGGGCACGGCCTACTTCGCGCCCGGCGTGCTCGCGGTGCTGAACGCAGCCATCGTGTTCGGTGCTGCGGCCGTGATGTCGCGCGGCCTTGCGGGGGCCGACCGCCTGGCGGCGCTCCGCCGCGGCGGGCTCCTCTCGGTGAGCGGCGCGCTTCTGGGCGTCACGCTCTCCGGCTCGGTGGCCGTCGATGCCGGCACGGCGACGGCGGAGACCCTCATGGGCACGGCGATCGGCGCCGGCGTCGGCGTGTTCCTCGCGGTGACGCTGTTCGCGCTCGTGCGCGATCGGGTGGACGACGAGCTCGTTCCGAAGGCCCTGCGCGGCCTGCCCCTCTCGCTTGTGACCGCCTCGCTCATGGCGCTGGCGTTCTCGGGCGTGGCGGGCATTGCCGGCGGCATGTTCGCGTAAGGAGGATGTGAGATGGATCCGCTGATTCAGACCCTGGTTCCGCCCATCATCGCCGTGATGGCCGTGGCCGTTCCCGCCGCGGTGCTCGCGGCGGTGGCGGGGATCGCCCGCCGCGCCGAGCGCGAGGAGCGCGTGGGGGGGTAGGGCGACCGGCTGCTGCAGAGGTTGCTTGCGTTTGACGGCGCGCCTTCGGGTGCGCCGTTTTTTGTGGGGCGGTGCGCGCGAGCGCAGGTCTTGGAACGCGGCCTCGGTCCCTGTCGGCCTCACGGCCCACGCGAGGCGTGCCGGTGCGGGCCCGGGTTTTGTCGGCCTGCAGGCTGCGCGGGTTTCCAGAGGTTCGGGCTGGTCGCGGCCGAGCCTGCGGCCCGTGCAGGTTTTTGGAGGTTGGGACCGGCCGTACCGGGGTGTCATGGCAGGACCCCAGTTCAGGGCCGTCAGGTTTTTGGAGGTTAGGACTCACCTCGCTCCCAACCTCAAAAAACATGACGTTACGAGTTCCGAACCCCTGAAAACCTCCGCGGGCCGCGTATTAGGCCGCCGCACCGTGGGGACTTGGTCGCATGGCGCCCTGCCGGTTCCGTGCCCGTGCGGGCAAAGCCCCTATCGCATAGCCGAATAGCGCCTGCTCAACGCCACTGTCAAAGACATTAGGCGGACCGTCGCGGCGGCCGTCGACTCCAGCGCGGCCGCGCCGCACTACAATGGCGGCAAGGCGCAGGCGGAGGAGGTGGTCGAGGTGAACGTCGGAGAGAGCATCGCCGCGTATCGCCGCGAGGCGGGCATGTCACAGGCCGAGCTCGCCCGAGCGGTCCTCGTGTCCCGGCAGACGGTCTCGAATTGGGAGACGCAAAAGACCCTTCCAGATATTGAGAGTCTGAAGCGCCTCGCCGCGACCTTTCAGGTGAGCGTTGACGAGCTTCTCGGTGAGAGCGCCCCGCGAATCAGGGAGGAGACAGCCGGCCCACGTCAGGCGATCTTCGATGCACTGGCGAAGGCGGCAATCGCCGACGCGTTCTGGATGCTTCTGCAGCTGGCGGATGTCGTGATTCAGACGCTCGAACTTGACGGCACCGTGGTGCTCGGGGGAGACAGCGCCTGGCGGATCATCCTGCTGCTTGGGCTCGCCGCCGCATTTTTCAGCATGAAGTACGCGTTCAGAATTCGCCGTATCATGAGCGATGAGAGCCTTGAGAACGCGGTGCAGGTCGTCGCCTTCCTCGAGGGGCGCGATCCGGCCGGCAGCCTTCCACGCACCTTCGTCTACCGCTGGGTCATCCCCCATTGGAGCGTATGGCTGGGAGCGTTCTATCTCCTGCTGATGACAACTGTCTTGCTGCCCCTGAGCCTCCGGTGAGTTCGCGCCGTCGCGCCGTGGGAACTTGGTCGCATGGCGCGCCGCCGGTTCCGTGTCCGCGCGGGCTGGTATCCTAAGGTTCGGAAGAAAACCCATATCCACCTTGATGCCTGCTGGCTTCGCACCACACGGCGCCAGCGAAGGGAGCACCATGTCTGAGCTGCAGGAGAACCTGTTCGGAGCCGAAGCGGCCGCCGCCCCCGCCGCGTCCGACCGCGCCACGGCCGCCGCCCGCGCCGCCGACCTCCGCCACCTGCTCGACTACCACGCCTACCGCTATTACGCCCTCGATGCCCCGGAGATCACAGACGCCGCCTTCGATAAGCTCCTCATCGAGCTCCAGGAGATCGAGGCCGCCCACCCGGATCTCATCACCCCCGACAGCTACACCCAGCGCGTCGGCGGTTACGTCTCCGAGCAGTTCGCACCCGTCACGCACATGGCCCGCATGTACTCCATGGACGACGCCATGAACCTCGAGGAGCTCGACGAGTGGCTCTCCCGCACGGAGGAGTCGCTCGGTGCGGGCAAGGTGACCTACACCTGCGAGCTCAAGATCGATGGCCTCGGCGTGGCCCTCACCTACCGCAACGGTGCTTTCGTGCGCGCGGCCACCCGCGGCGACGGAACCACGGGCGAGGACGTGAGCCTGAACATCCGCACGGTGCGGGACGTCCCCATGCATCTCTCGGAGGCCGCCCTCGCGCAGATGGCCGCCGACCGCGACACGCCCATCGAGGTGCGCGGCGAGGTCTACATGCCCAAGGGCAGCTTCGCGCGGCTGAACGAGGAGGCCGACGCCGCCGGCCGCGAGCCGTTCGCGAATCCCCGCAACGCCGCCGCCGGCAGCCTCCGCCAGAAGGATCCCAAAGTCACCGCCCGCCGCGACCTCGCGACCTTCATCTACGCCACCGCCGACACCACCCCGCTGCACGTGAGCTCCCAGCACGGGTTCCTCGCCTGGCTCGGCGAGGCGGGCTTCCATGTGAACCCGAACGTCGCCACCTGCTCCTCGCCGGCGGAGGTGCACGCCTTCTGCGCAGACGCCCTCGCGCACCGCGGTGACCTCGATTACGACATCGACGGCGTGGTCGTGAAGGTGGACGGCTTCGACCAGCAGGCCGCGCTTGGCTTCACGGCCCGCGCCCCGCGCTGGGCCATCGCCTTCAAGTTCCCGCCCGAGGAGAAGCGGACGGTGCTCCGCGAGATCCGCATCCAGGTGGGTCGCACGGGAGTGCTCACGCCGGTCGCCGAGTTCGATCCCGTGACCGTGGCCGGCTCCACGATCGCCCGCGCCACCCTGCACAACGAGGACGAGGTGCATCGCAAGGATGTCCGAGAGGGCGACACGATCACCGTGCACAAGGCCGGTGACGTGATCCCCGAGGTCGTGGGGCCCGTTTTGGAGCTCCGCCCCGAGGGGGCCGAGCCCTGGCACATGCCCGGCACCTGTCCGGCCTGCGGGAGCCCCGTCGTGCATGAGGAGGGCGAGGTCGCGCACCGCTGCGTGTCGCTCGATTGCCCGGCCCAGTTGAAGGAGCGCCTGCTCCACTGGGTGAGCCGCGGCTGCATGGACGTTGACGGCGTGGGCGAGGAGCTCGTGGAGAAGATGATCGGGGCGGGCCTCCTGCATGACGTCGCCGATTTCTACCGGCTCGACGCCGAGCAGATCGCCGGGCTTGACACCGGCCGCACCTACGCGAAGGACGACAAGCGCCGCGGGGTGCGCGCCGGCGACCCCATCCCCGTGGGCGCCAAGACCGCCGAGAAGGTGGTGGCTGAGCTCACGCGCTCGAAGGGGCAGCCGCTCGGGCGCGTGCTCTTCGCCCTCGGCATCCGCCATGTGGGCAAGAGCGTGGGCGAGGTCATCGCCCGGCGGTTCCCCACGCTCGACGCCCTCGTGCTCGCGAGCGAGGAGGAGATCGCCCAGATCGACGGCATCGGGCCCAAGATCGCCGAGAGCGTGCGGCAGTTCCTCTCGGTGCCCGAGAACCTCGAGGTGCTCGAGCGCCTGCGCGCGGCCGGCGTGTCGATGGAGGAGGATCTCGGTGCCGCGGCCTCCCGTGCCGCCGCGGAGACGGGTGTGTCGGCCGACCTCGCCGAGGCGCAGCCGCTCGCGGGCCTCACCTTCGTGTTGACGGGGACCCTCGAGCGCCGCACGCGCGACGAGGCCGGGGAGGCCCTGAAGACGCTCGGTGCCAAGGTCACGGGGTCGGTCTCCAAGAAGACGAGCTACGTGGTGGCGGGCCCCGGCGCGGGCTCCAAGCTCGCGAAAGCCGAGAGCCTGGGCGTTCCTGTGCTCGACGAGGACGCTCTCGAGCAGGTGCTCGCCACCGGCGAGATGCCTGCGGGCGCGTAGGAGCCGTTGCACGGTCCCCGATACCGATTCCTTGCGAACCGGTGCCTCTCGCCGGTTCGCGGCCGGGTCGCGCGCTCGGCGCACCCCCGTCGCCTGAATGTGAGGAATGCGGCCCGTCGGCATGTGTCCGGACGAAGCGGGAAGATATACCTCATACGAAATGAGATCAGCGCAGAGGCATAGGGGATGAGCATGAGGGAGTTTGAACGGCTGCTGGCATATCTGGGACCGAGGCATCGGCTCGAGGCCATCATCGGCGTGCTGATCGTCGCCGTCGAGACCTCGCTCGAGCTCTTCATCCCCGTCCTCATGGCCGGCATCATCGACACGGGCATCGCCCGGGGAGACATCGGCTTCATCGTGCGCCAGGGCCTGCTCATGGCCGGCCTCGCCCTCTTCTCCCTCGTGCTCGGGTTCAGCTACGCCCGTTTCTCCTCACGCGCCGCGGTGGGCCTCGGCGCGAACCTCCGCCGCGCCGAGTACGATGCCATCCAGCGCTTCGCCTTCCAGAACCTCGATCGCTACCAAACGTCGTCCCTGGTCACACGCATGACCACGGACATCACCGTGATCCAGAACGCGTTCTCCAACGGCTTTAGGCCCATGGTCCGCGGGCCTGTGATGCTCATCATGGGGCTCGTCTACGCAAGCTACATGAACGTGGAGCTCGCCGGCGTCTTCTTCGCGCTCCTGCCCATCCTCGCGATCGCCCTCGCCCTCATCACGCGCCGCGTGGCCCCGCTCTACCGGAACCTCCAGGCCTCGATGGACGAGCTCAACGGCGTGCTCCGCGAGGACTTCACGGCTATCCGCGCCGTCAAGGCCTATGTGCGCGAGGAGCACGAGCGCGGCGTCTTCGGCGGCGTGAACAACCGGCTCGCCGCCACGTCCACCCAGACCTTCGGCACGGCCGTGCTGAACCTCCCACTCTTCCAGCTCGCCATGTACGCGGCGGCCACGCTCGTGCTCTGGGTGGGCGGGCAGATGATCCTCGACGGCCGCCTCATGGTGGGCGAGCTCACCGGCTTCATGAGTTACGTGTTGCAGATCATGAACTCGCTGATGATGATCTCGAATGTGTTCCTGCTGCTCACCCGTGCCCTCACGAGCGTGGCGCGCGTGGGCGAGGTGCTCGATGAGGTCCCCGCGCTCGCCTCGCCGGAGCCCGAGCGCGCGCTCACGGCGGTCGATGACGGTGCCGTGTCCTTCCGCGACGTCTCCTTCCGGTACCGCCCCGATGCGCAGGAGGACGTGCTCGAGCACATCGACCTCGAGGTCCCCACCGGCAGCTGGCTCGGCGTCCTCGGCGGCACGGGGTCGGGCAAGAGCTCGCTCGTGCAGCTGATCCCGCGTCTCTACGACGCGAGCGAGGGCGCGGTCCTCGTGGGCGGCCACGACGTGCGCTCCTATGACCTCGCCGCGCTCCGTGATGCCGTGGGCATCGTGCTGCAGAACAACGTGCTGTTCACGGGCACCGTCCGGGAGAATCTGCTGTGGGGGAACGAGGGCGCCACCGATGAGGAGCTGCTCGAGGCCTGCCGCCTCTCCTGCGTGGACGAGTTCCTGGATCGCATCGGCAGCCTCGATGGGGATCTCGGCCAGAACGGGGCCGGCGTCTCGGGCGGCCAGCGCCAACGCCTGTGCATCGCCCGCACCCTGCTCAAGCGCCCGCGCGTCCTCATCTTCGACGACTCCACGAGCGCGGTCGACATGGCCACGGAGGCGCGGATCCGGGAGAACCTGGCGAAGCTCGAGGGCGTGACGCTCATCGTGATCGCGCAGCGCATCACGTCGGTGATGGGAGCGGACCGCATCGCCGTCCTCGATGATGGGCGGCTGCATGGCGTGGGCACCCACGACGAGCTCCTGGCCGCAGATGAGATCTATCAGGAGATCTACGCCTCGCAGATGGAGTTCGCCGCCGCGGGGGCGCAGCCGTCGGCCGACGCCGTAGCTCCGGCGCGGCCGACCCCCTCGCCCCACGCTGCGACCGTGAGGGGAGGTGAGGCCCATGCCTAGGACCGCCGCCCAGGCGCGCCCTGCGAACCTCGGGTCCACGGTGCGCCGTCTGCTCTCCTACATGGGGCACGCGAAGCTCTCGCTCGCCGCCGTCGCGGTGCTCGTGACGGTCTCGGCGCTCGCGAGCCTCATCGGCACCTACATGGTGCGACCGATCGTGAACGGGCTGCTCGCCGGCGGCATCGGGCTGCTGCGGGCGCAGATCATCTTCACCGCGGTCGTCTACGCCGCGGGCGTGCTATCATCGCTCGGCTACACGCAGATCATGGTCCGCGCCGCCCAGAAGGTGGTGCTGGACATTCGCCGCGACCTCTTCGCGCATATACAGACGCTGCCGCTCTCGTATTTCGATCGCACGCGCACGGGCGACATCATGAGCTACTTCACGAACGACGTGGACACGGTCTCCGAGGCGCTGAACAACAGCTTCGCCAACATGATCCAAGCGGGCATCCAGATGGTGGGCACGATGGTCCTCCTGTTCGTGCTCAATTGGCGCCTGACCATCATCACGATCGCCTGCGACGCGCTCATCGTGCTCTACGTGCGCTACTCGGGAGCGCGGAGCAAGCGGTTCTTCGCGCGCCAGCAGGCCGCCCTCGGCGACCTCGACGGCTATGTGGAGGAGATGACCTCGGGGCAGAAGGTCGTGAAGGTCTTCAATCGCGAGCGGCAGAACCTCGCCGGCTTCGATGCGCGCAACACCGACCTCAGCCAGGCGAGCGCGACGGCCCTCACCTATGCGGCGAGCATGGTTCCCGTGACGGTCTGCGTGGGGTACGCGAACTACGCGATCGTGGCCGTGGTGGGCGGCATCCTCGCGGTGCAGGGCCTCGCCGACGTGGGCGCGCTCGCGAGCTACCTCGTGTTCGTGCGCCAGGCCGCGATGCCGATCAACCAGTTCACGCAGCTCGGGAACTTCCTCCTGAACGCGCTCGCCGGCGCCGAGCGGCTGTTTGCGGCCATGGACCGGGAGCCCGAGGTGGACCGGGGGCGGGTCACGCTCAGGCAGGTCGCCGAGAACGAGTGGGCCTGGGAACTCCCGGCTGGCCATGGTGTGGGCGCCTGGGGGAAGGTCGTGCCGGTGGCCGATGGCGCTGCGATGGAGGGGGATAACGCCCCGGCATCGCCGGATGCCGGATCCGCGCTGCCCATCGCTCCCGCCGCCCGCGCCGCCGACGGCACCGAGCTCGCGCGCGGCCCCATCCCGCTTCGCGGCGACGTGCGGCTCCATGCGGTCGACTTCGGCTACGTGCCGGGTCATCCGGTGCTCAAGGGGCTCGACCTCTACGCGCACCCCGGTCAGAAGATCGCCTTCGTGGGGTCCACGGGGGCGGGCAAGACCACCATCACGAACCTCATCAACCGCTTCTACGACGTCGATGGGGGAGAAATCACCTACGACGGCATCGACGTGCGCGAGATCGCCAAGGCCGACCTCAGGCGCAGCCTCGGGATCGTGCTGCAGGACACGCACCTGTTCTCGGGGACCATCGCGGACAACATCCGCTTCGGCAAGCTCGATGCCACGGATGAGGAGGTGCGGGCTGCGGCGGCGGACGCCTGCGCGGACTCGTTCATCCGGCGCCTGCCGGAGGGGTACGACACGCTCGTGACGGGTGACGGGGCGAACCTCTCGCAGGGCCAGCGGCAGCTGCTCGCGATCGCGCGCGTGGCCGTGGCCGACCCGCCGGTGCTGATCCTCGACGAGGCGACCTCGAGCATCGACACACGCACCGAGAAGCTCATCGAGCGCGGCATGGACCGGCTCATGCGCGGGCGGACGACCTTCATGATCGCGCACCGCCTCTCCACCGTGCGCGACGCGGACGCCATCATGGTGCTCGAGCGCGGCCGGATCGTGGAGCGCGGCACCCACGAGGAGCTCCTGGCGCAGCACGGCGAGTACTGGGCCCTCTGCCACGGGCTGAAGGAGCTGGATTAGGGTTCTTCCGTTAACGGTTGCCGGCCCGGTCGAGCCCGAGGGCGCGCAGCCGGCTGAGGAAGAAGTCGGTGCCGATGAGCCCGCCCGCTCGCTCGGCGCAGGTATGCGAGATGAGAAGGGCAAGCTCTTCGTTGGAACCGGCGGGGACGGTTTTCGCCACGCTGCGCACCTCATCATCGAGGGCATCCTCCGGTACGCTCACGACCTCGTCGTTTTGCACGATGCGGAGCTCGGCGTTCTCGCAAGCGAGCTCGTCCCAGCGCGCGGCACCGGCCTCCCGATCGAGCCGGCGCTCGATGGCGGCGGCATTCGCGAAGAGATCCTCGGCGATGACGCCCTCAACGAGCAACCCGCTGCGCTCATAGTTGGCCACGACCACGTGCGCGTCTGCACTGGCAAGGCTGCACGCGAAGAGGGCCCCCGCGCGCTCATAGGGCCGCCCCGAGCTCCAGATCCGAATGCGCCCGGCCGCCCGGACCTGCTCAGTGAACACCGCGAACTCCTCGATGAAGTTCGGGGCGGGGAAGTTCGAGTAACGTGCCCGCGCCCTGTTTCGGGCGGCTGGGGAGAGATCGTCGATCTGGCCGAGCGTGAGGTCGTCGGTCAGCAGCGCGATCTCATCGACCGCCGCCCCACCGATCCGCGCCAAGCAGAGCGCCGCATGCACGTTGGTGTCGAACGCCACGTCGAGCATGGGTCACAACAGCGTGGGGCCGACTACACTCAGCAGCGTCATCGCGATGATGCCGATGACGACCGTGATTGAGTTCGCCAGCCCGGCGAGACCGTAGTCCTCGTTGGCCCAGAGGGTGAACACGGTTCCCATGGTAGCCATGGGCGCCCAGGTGAGGATCGCGATGACAAGCAGAACCTGGCCTTCGAATGGCAGGAACAGGATCACCGCGGTGCACATGAGAGCGCTCAGGAGAAAACGCCCGGATAGGAGCTTCATGAGCTTTCCCAGCTTCGACCGGTCGGCGGAGAAATTGATCATCAGGCCGAGCATGAACAGGGAGAGGAACGCGTTCGCGTTTGACACGGGTTCGATGAGGCTCACGATCTCAAGTGGTACGCGGATGTTGAGGAGGGCGAGCGCGATCAGAGAAAGATACGCCACGAACGGTATGGATGTCAGAAGGCGCTTGACGATGCCGAGGACCGGATGCGCGGGCGGCTCATCGGCGGTGATGACCTGGGTGAGGGCGAAGCTCCCGCCGGCCATGAGCAGAGCGTTGCCTGCATCGAACATGCATGCGGCGACAACGGCGGCGGGAGGGAACAGCGCCTGCACGAAGGGCAGCGCGAAACACCCGATGTTGAAACCGCCGATATTCAAGAGATAGAGTCGCCGATCGTGAACGTCGGTGTTTCGGGTGGCGAGTACGCCGATGAGAAACGGCCCGAAGGTGCAGGCGACTCCGACGGGGACGAGCAGGAGGTGGGTCGGATCGAATGCCACGGAGCCAAACGCATGGATGATCGCCGCGGGCAACGTGATATTGAACACGATGCGCGAGATGAGCTCACTGCCTCCGGAGCCGACGAGGCCCCGTCGTCCAGCGGTGACGCCGAGCGTGATGATGCCGATAAATGAAGCGATGGTGATGGCGATGGAGTCCATGTCGATCCGGCGCTCGCGAAGAGCCCTACTCCTCCCCCAAGCACCGCTCCTCGATGAGCGCCTTCAGCTCATCGATGCCTTGGCCGTCGGCGGAGGAGGTGACGAGGAGGTCGCCGGTCTTCATACCGAGCTTGCGTGCGATGTTCATGCGCATCTGCGCCGCGCGCCCACGGCCGAGCTTGTCGGCCTTGGTCAGCACGATCTGGAACGGCAGCTCGGCCTCCTTCAGGTAGTCGATCATCTGCAGATCGAGCTTCGAGGGATCGTGGCGGATGTCCACGAGCGACACCACGAGGTTGAAGCTGCGGTCGAGCTCGAAGAACTCGCCGATGAGATCGCCCCAGCGCTCGCGCTCGGCCTTCGAGCGCTGCGCGAAGCCATATCCCGGCAGGTCGACGAAGTGCACGCCGTCGGCCTCGAAGAAGTTCACGTTGGCGGTCTTGCCCGGCGTGCTCGACACCTTCACGAGGTTCTTGCGGCCGAAGATCTTGTTCATGATGCTCGACTTGCCCACGTTGGACCGCCCGACGAAACTCACCTCCGGGCAGGTGGACTCGGGGATCTGCGAGACCTTGCCGTAGCTGGCGACGAAGTGCGCGAGCTGATAGTTGATGTGCTCTGCTGCCATAGGGGCTCCTCCTTGGGGCCGAGGGGTCAAACGGGCGCCCGCCTAGTCGACGAACGTGCTCTGGCCGAGCTTCGCGGCGAGGCGCCGCACGATGGCGAGGACGAGTCCGCTCGCGGTGCGCGCGTAGCTGTCGAGGTCGAAGGTACGCTCGCTGAACGCGCCGTACTCCTCGTCGCAGTTGTCGGAGATGGCGCGGAGCACGAGGCAGTCCACGCCGTTCTTGGCGGCGATGTGCGCCACCGCCGCTCCCTCCATCTCCGCGCAGTCGGCCCCGGTGGCGCTGACGACGGCCGCGCGCAGCTCGGGCCCGGTAATGAAGCGGTCCCCGGTGGCGATGACGCCGCGGCGGTAGCGCTTGAGCTCGGCGTCGGGGTTGTTGCGGCGGAAGGGGGAGGCGTCTGCCTCGGCGCGGGCGGCGCTGCCGGGGGCGACCGCGGCCTCGTCGAGGTCGGCGCTCACGTAGCCGTGCGAACGCAGCACGTCCTCGGCGAGATCGACGAGGAAATCCGTGCTTGAGAACTCCTCAAGGGAAGGGGCTGATTCGGCGATGAGCGCGGTGTCCGTGTCGAGGTAGCGCAGGCGCTCGCCGATCACGACGTCATCGATGTGCAGGCGCGGGTTGAGCCCGCCCGCGATGCCCGAGAAGATGACGGCGTTCGCCCCATATTTGGTGATGAGGAACTGAGTCGCCGCGGCGGCGTTCACTGTTCCCATGCCAGCGACGGTGGCCACCAGGTTGAACCCGGCGTACTCGCCGCCCACGACGGTGAGGCCGGCGTCTTCGGCGACCGTGGCGTGCTCGATCTCGCGGTAGATCTGGCGGACTTCTTTCTCCAGGGCGCCGATGATGGCGATCGTTGCGGGCATATGCGCTCCTTGCTCGTGATGACTGGGTCGATTCTACCAGCCCGATCGTCCCGTCGGCTGCGGGCAGGAGGCAGGGTAGCAGCCTCTACTCTAAGATCGAATGAGATGGATGAAATACTCATTCCATTGCATGAAAAAGACCCCGGCAGAAAATGACGATCGCCAACGCAGACAACCTGGTTATGGATGGCTAAAATGCACTTCTTTGGGGGCTCTAACCTGGTGAGCGCAGACGATTCCGGCCGTTCCGCCGCCGTTGGGTCCAAATTGGCACATTAAAACCTGTGCAACATGGGGTGCGCACTCGTATTCAGGGTGCCGAAAAAGTGCATTTTAGCCATTCGTTACCAGCTCGGCCGTCATGGCGTGCCAAACGAGGGTGAATCGCCATCCCGAGCGACAGACTCGCGCTGCCCGGCAGCCCCGCCGACCCGGGCGGCCGACTCGCGCCGCCCGCCCCGACGACCCGCGCCGCCCCGCGTGCGGCCCGGCCCGACCCGGCCGCCCTTGCAGCCGCCCGAACCGGCCGCCCGACTCCTACAGGTACTCGATCTGCGCGCCGTCGACGTCGCAGGTGAGGATGTGCGTCTCGCACGCGGGGAAGTGCTCGCGGAGGCGCACCTGCAAGAACTTCGCGACGATCGTGTCGTCGGTGACGGCCATGAGCGTGGAGCCCGAGCCCGAGATCCACATCGTCTTGGCGCCGCCGGCGAGGCAGGCCTCGCGGATCGCCCCGTAATCGGGGATGAGCTCTGATCGGTAGGGCTCCTGCAGGCGATCGTCGTTGGCGGCGGCGATGAGCTCGGCATCGCCCGTCTCGAGCCCGCGGGTGATGCCCGCCACACGGCCCATCTGCCAGATCGCCGTCGAGAGCGGCACCTCCTGGGGCACCACCTTGCGCGCGTCGCTCGTGTGCACCTCGTAGGGTGGGATGATCGTCACGAACCGCAGGCCGTCGCTCACCTCGTAGCGCAGGCAGCGCGGCAGCTGCCCCTCCGGGGTGAACGAGCAGACGGCCGCCCCGAGGATGGCGGGCGCCACGTTGTCGGGATGGCCTTCCACGCCGGTCGCGATCGCCACGAGCTCCTCGCGCGTGACCGGGTGGTCGGTGAGGGCCGCCGCGCCCATGATCCCGGCGACTACGCAGGTCGAGCTTGATCCGAGTCCGCGCGCGACGGGCACCTCGGTCTCGATGTGCAGCCGCACCGGGAAGGGCTCCTCGCCCCACGCAGCGAGCGCGTCCACGAAGGAGGTGTAGACGAGGTTCCGCTCGTTTTGGAACTCCTCGGGACACCCCGTGATCTCGAGCGACTCGGATCGCTCGAAGGTGAAATGTGAGTACAGCGACACGGCCATGCCGAGGGTGTCGTAGCCCACGCCAAGGTTCGCGGAGGTGGCGGGCACGGTGATGCGGATCATGGGACTCCTCTCCTGCGGCGGGCAGGGTATCGGCGGGGCAGGGCTTGAGCGGACGGTCTCGACGCGCGGGCGCTACGCGAGCGCGGCGGCGGCCCGCTCGACGTAGGCCCCCAGCTCGTCGGCGCCGGCGACGTCGGTGAAGCGCACGGGCTTCCCGGCGAGCTCGGCGAGCTGGCGCGGCGGCGTGGTTCCCGTGGCGGCCGCGAGCGTCTCCATGCAGGCGAAGTCGTCCGCGGGCGTCTCGAGGCCGAGGGCGCCGGCCACCGCGCGCGGGAACTTGTAGGGGCTCGCCGTGGAGAGGAGCACGCGCGCCCGGGCGGTTTTCGCGGCCGGAAGCTCGGCGAGCACGTGGTAGCCGCAGGCGGTGTGCGGGTCGATCACGTAGCCGAACCGCTCCCAGCAGTCGCGGATGGCCGCGGCGACCTCGTCCTCATCGGCCCAGCCCCCGCCGAAGACCGACCGGATGCGCTCGAGTAGGTCGGCCGGCACGGTGTAGGAACCCTCGTTGGCGAGCGGGGCCATGAGCGCGGCCACGAGCTCGCAGTCGCCACCTGACAGGTGATAAAGCATGCGCTCGAGGTTGGACGACACGAGGATGTCCATGCTCGGGGAGGTCGTCGTGAAGAAGGGGCGCAGCCGGTTGTAGGTGCCCGTCTCGAGGAAGTCGAAGAGCACGTTGTTCTTGTCGCTCGCCACGAGGAGGCGCGCGACGGGAAGCCCCATCTCGCGGGCGTAATACCCGGCGAGGATGTCGCCGAAGTTGCCGGTGGGCACGCAGAACTCCACCTCGTCGCCGACCTCGATCGCGCCGGCGCGCAGGAGCTGGGCGTAGGCGGCGAAGTAGTAGACCACCTGCGGCACGAGGCGCCCGACGTTGATGGAGTTGGCGCTCGAGAGCACGGTCCCGCTCGCACGAAGGCGTTCGGCGAGCGCGGTGTCGGCGAAGATCCGCTTCACGGCGCTCTGGGCGTCGTCGAAGTTGCCGCGCACGCCGCAGACGGCCACGTTGGCGCCCTCCTGTGTGCTCATCTGCAGCTCCTGGACGCGGCTGACCTTGCCCTCGGGATAGAAGACCGTGATCGCGCAGCCCGGCGCGTCGGCGAAGCCCGCGAGCGCGGCCTTGCCCGTGTCGCCCGAGGTGGCCGTCACGATCATGATGCGCTCGTCAGCGCCGCCCGCGGCCTCGGTGCGCGCCATCAGGCGGGGGAGCATCTGCAGCGCCACGTCCTTGAAGGCGCTCGTGGGGCCGTGGAAGAGCTCGAGCACGTAGGAGGGGGTGTCCCCGCTGGCGCCGAGGCCGCGGCCGAGGGCGCGGACGGGGGTGACCTCGTCGCTCGCGAAGGTGCCCGCGTAGGCCTCCTCGACGCAGGCGGCGATCTCGTCTGCCGTGTAATCAGGTAGTAACAAACCCATTACCTCACGGGCGAGGTCGGGATAGCTCTTGCCGGCAAGGGTCGCTACGTCGAGTTTCTTTGAGCCGAGCTCGTCGGAGACGAAGAGTCCGCCGTCCGGCGCGAGGCCGCGGCGCACGGCCTCCCGGGCCCCGGCGGTGTGCTCGCGTGCGCGTGTACTATGATAAGTGGCCATATGGCTGCTCCTCTGCTCTCCGAATCCGTCCAGCTCATGGTAGCCGATGCGGCCCTCGGGGAGCGGATAGGCAAAGAAAGGTAACCTCTTCGTCATGATTAAGATCGCCAAGTTCGGAGGCTCGTCCGTCGCCGACGCCGAGCACTTCAAGAAGATCAAGGGGATCGTCGAGTCCGATCCCGCCCGCCGCTTCGTGGTGGTGTCGGCCTGCGGCCGCCGCGGCAAGGGCGACTCCAAGGTGACGGACCTTCTCTACCTCGTGAACGCCCACGTGAACTACCACGTCTCCTGCGACGACCTGCTCGATGACATCGCCCGGCGCTACTTCGCGATCGCCGACGAGCTCGGGCTCTCCTATCCCATCCGCGAGGAGTTCGCCGCCTTCGCGGACGCCGTGCGCGCCGGCGAGCTCACCACCGAGGCCCTGGTCTCGCGCGGCGAGTACTTCACGGCCCGTCTCATGGCCGAGTACCTTGGGCTTCCCTTCCTCGACGCGGCCGATGTCGTGGCCTTCCACCACGACGGCACCCTTGCGATGGGCCGCACCGAGGAGCTCGTCCGCGAGCGCGCGCCCAAGGGCGGTTTCGTGCTGCCGGGCTTCTACGGCGCCACGCGCGAGGGCCAGATCAAGCTGCTCGACCGCGGAGGCGGCGACATCTCCGGCGCCATCATGGCGAAGTGCCTCGGCGCTGACCTCTACGAGAACTGGACGGACGTCTCGGGCTTCCTCTCCGCCGACCCCCGGATCGTCGACAACCCCGAGTCCATCGCGCGCATCACCTACTCCGAGATGCGCGAGCTCTCCTACATGGGCGCCTCCGTTCTGCACGAGGAGGCCATCTTCCCCGTGCGCGACGCCGAGATCCCCATCGTCATCAAGAACACGAACCGCCCCTCAGACCCCGGCACGATCATCAGCGAGTCGGCCGGCGCGTCTGACTCCGAGCCGATCATCACCGGCATCACCGGCAAGCGCGACTTCGTGGCCGTGCACGTGGTCAAGAACCATATGTGCGACGAGGTGGGAATCCTCCGCAAGACCCTCTCCGTCTTCGAGCGCTACCGCGTGAGCGTGGAGCACATCCCGTCGGGCATCGACTCGTTCGCCGTGGTGGTGCAGGGGAAGGACGTGAAGGACAACCTTTGGTCCATCGTGGCCGACATCAAGACGGAGGTCGAGCCCGACGAGATCAAGGTCGCCGACGGCCTCGCGCTCATCTCCACGGTGGGTCGCAACATGGTGGGCCGCCCCGGCGTGTCGGGGAGCCTGTTCGCGGCGCTCGGCCAGGAGGGCATCTCGATTCGCATGATCGCGCAGGGGTCTGACGAGATCAACATCATCGTGGGCGTGCGCGACGAGGACTTCGACCGCGCGATCCGGGCGATCTACAGCGCGTTCTCCGACGGTGACCACATCCTCGAGCTCTCGGAGCTCAAGCGCGAGGAGGACGCTCTGCGCGCCCTCCGCTAGGACCGCAACCCGCGCCCGCCCTCGGAACACGACGTCAACATATGCAAGGAGGCATCATGGCAGGGAACTATACGGTGGCGATTCTCGGCGCGACGGGCGCGGTGGGCACGCAGATGCGCCAGTGCCTGGTGGAGCAGGATTTCCCGGTGGGGAAGCTGAAGCTTTTGGCGAGCGCGAGGAGCGCCGGGCGCGCGGTCGAGTTCCGCGGCGAGGAGGTGGTGATCGAGGAGGCGGTGCCCGAGGCCTTCGAGGGCTGCGACATCGTGCTCGGAGCCGTCGAGGACGACCTCGCGGCGAAGCTCCTCCCCGAGGCCGTGAAGCGCGGCGCCACGGTGGTGGACAACTCGCACGCCTTCCGCATGGACCCGGACGTCCCGCTCGTGGTGCCCGAGATCAACGCCGCCGACATCGCCTGGCACAAGGGGCTCATCGCGAACCCCAACTGCGCGACCATCATCGGCCTCGTGCCCACCTGGCCCCTGCACCAGCTGGCGGGCGTCACGCGCATGATCGTCTCCACCTACCAGGCCGCGAGCGGCGCGGGCGTCCCGGGCATGCGGGCGCTCGAGGCGGAGATCGGCGCCCTTGGCCGCGGCGAGGAGCTGCCGGCCCCCTCGGCCTTCGCGGCGCAGCTGGCGAGCAACCTGATCCCGCAGATCGGCGGCGAGAAGTTCGCAGGCTACACCTCCGAGGAGATGAAGCTCCAGGACGAGGGCCGCAAGATCATGCACCTGCCGGAGCTGCGCGTGAGCTGCACCTGCGTCCGCGTGCCGGTGCTCCGCTCGCACTCCGAGAGCATCACGCTCGAGTTCGAGCGTGGCGTGGAGTTCGAGGAGATCCGCCGCGCCCTCGCCGAGGCGCCGGGTGTGAGGCTCGTGGATGACCTCGCCGCCGAGAGCGCGCACGACCGCTTCCCGATGCCCATCGACACGAGCGACCAGGACCTCATCTGGGTCGGGCGCGTGCGCCGCGACCTCTCGAACCCCGACGAGGCGCGCGGTGTCAGCTTCTGGTGCTGCGGCGACCAGATTCGCAAGGGCGCGGCCACGAACGCGGTCCAGATCGCGAAGCTGCTCTGCGAATAGGGGAGGCGAGCGGTGCCCGCCGCGTCATCTGCCCCGTGGCGCTATATCGGTACATGAGGGAGCCCCCGGCATCGAGTTGATGTCGGGGGCTCCTGTTTTCCCCGCCCAGCCGAAAGGACTGGGCGGCGCGCGGCCTCGGTGTCGTCAGGGGCCGGAGCGTCTCGGGGCCTGCCCGCCGCGGCACCCCGTGCGAACGCTGCGATGGGCAGGTGCGGCGCCCCCTCAGCCCGTCAGCGCACGGCGTCCTTGAGGTAGCCGTAGCCGCGCGCGTCCATCTCCTCGAGCGGGATGAACTCGATCGCGGCCCCGTTGATGCAGTAGCGGAGCCCGCCGAGCTCCGTGGGCCCGTCGGTGAAGACGTGGCCGAGGTGCGAGTCGGCGGCCTCGCTCCTGACTTCGACGCGCGGCCTCCCGGGGATGCTCGGGTCGGCGTGCTCGGTGACGACCGTGTCGGCGATGGGCCGCGCGAAGGCGGGCCAGCCGCAGCCGGAGTCGAACTTGTCGGAGCTCGAGAAGAGCGGCTCGCCGCTCACCCGGTCCACGTAAATGCCGGGCTCGAAACGCTCGTCGTAGGGGTGCGAGAAGGGCCGTTCGGTGGCCGCGTTCTGCGTGACCTCGAAGGCTAGGTCATCGAGGCGCTCCCGGATCTCAGCGTCTTCGGGGCGCGCGTAGGCCTGGGAGACGATCTCGAACGCGCGGGCGTGCTCGGCGATGAAGCGCTCGGCCCCGCCGAGGTCCACGTGGCAGTAGCCGCCGGGGTTCTTGTCGAGGTAGTCCTGGTGGTAGTCCTCGGCCGGCCAGAACTCGGTGAGCGGGGCGGCCTCGATCGCCACGCGCCCGCGCCCCGCTGCGGAGAGCTCGCGCTGCAGCTGATAGAGGGCCGTGCGGACGGGAGCCTCGTCGGCGGGGTCGGTCCAGTAGACGCCGGTGCGGTACTGCGTGCCCGCGTCCCCGCCCTGGCGGTTCACGCTCGTGGGGTCGATGGTGGTGAAATAGGCTTTGAGCAGCAGGGGGAGGGAGATGCGCGCGGGGTCGAAGGTGACACGGACGGTCTCGGCATGACCGGTCTCGCCGGAGCAGACCTGCTCATAGCTGGGCTCGGAGACGCTCCCGTTCCCGTTCGCGTAGCCGACCTCGCAGGTGAGGACGCCGGGCAGCTTCTTGAGGAAGGCCTCGGTTCCCCAGAAACAGCCGCCTGCGAGGTAGATCTCATGGGTGGCTGCGGTGTTTGCGGTGCCTATGGTCATGACGGCCTCCTTGCCGTGAGGGTGTGCGTCCGGGCATTCTACCCAGTTGGCGGTACCGGCGCGCAACGCCGTTCCAAAGTCCGTGATCCGTTTATCGTTCGGAAACGCCTTGGGGACCCCGCCCCGCGACCCGCGCCACCCGATGGGCGCGTCCCTATCTGCAGAACGCCGTTTCACGCCAAACCTTGGCACTTTGCTGAAGGTTTTAAACTCCCTGCGGCAAACCTCGGCACTTTGCTGAAGGTTTCCAGCCTGGCTCTGAGTAGCAAAGAATTCCCTACAGCTTTAACCTGCGGATTCATTCTCGCCGAAAGGCTGTCTCCTTCGTGAATGCGGTAAAACCTTCAGCAAAGTGCCGAGGTTTGGCGCGACTCCGAGGAAACCTTCAGCAAACCGGCGAGGTTTTGCCTCGCATGAGACCGCCTCCCGATTCTGCTCCGCCGCCCTCATGTTCGGGAGATGAGCGCGCGAGGGGGCCCGGTGGCGGGCGCGGCCTGGTATGGGGATTCACGCTCTTGCGCAGGGCGAGTCGCTGTCGGGAAGGCGCGATCCCATGGCGAGGCGTCGTCAGGTGTCTCCGTCTGCCACTACCGCGCCAGCAACGTGGACACGAGCATCTCCACCAGCTGGTCGATCAGCATGTGGTCGGCCGCGCCCCCGTCCCCGGACCGCGAGCCGCGCCCTCTCGTCACCACGTGGAAACATGCCGGGGCTGGGCGGCGCTGCAGGCCGGGTCGGCGGCCCCGGTGCGCCCCGACCCGGTGCAGGCTGCCGCGCTTACGGCAGGCGCACCAGAAACGCGATGCGGTGCTCACCGCGCCGCTCGGCCGCTGCCGTGCCCCTGTGCGCCTCGGCCACGGCGCGCACCACCGAGAGGCCCACGCCGGTTCCCCCGGTCGCACTGCTGCGCGAGCGGTCGGGTCGATAGAAGCGCTCGAATAGCCGGTCGAGGTCGCCCGCAGGCAGCTCGTCGCAGTCGTTTTCAACCGCGAGCTCGGCCCCGCGCCCCGCGGCCCGCAGGGAGAGACGCACCTCGCTGCCCGCGGAGGCGTAGCGCCCCGCGTTGTCGAGCAGGAGCTCGAGCGCCTGCTCGAGCGCGGCGGCGTTCCCCCGGCAGCTGATCCCCGGCTCAACGTCCACCGCGAGCCGGTGGCCCCGTGCCTCGATCACCGGCTCGGCCGCGGCGGCCCCGCGCAGGACGAGCTCGCTGAGCCCCACCGTCTCCATCGGCAGCCGGCCGCCCGTCTCGTCCATGCGGGCGAGCATGACCAGCCGCTCCGTGAGCGAGGAGAGCCTCGCCACCTGCCCGTGGATGCTCCGCGTCCACTCGTCCTCGCCGTGCTCGATCTCGATCACCTCGTTCGCGGCGTCGATCACCGAGAGCGGGGTCTTGATCTCGTGGCTCGCATCGGTGATGAAGCGCTTCTGCCGCTCGTAGGCGACCTCGATGGGCCGCACGGCCACCCGGGAGAGCCCGAGCGAGATCGCGAACACGAGGGCGAGGCCGAGCGCGCTCATGCCCGCGCTCGTGGTGAGGAAGGACCAGAAGCTCGCGAGGTCGCGGCTGCAGTCGAGGAAGATGTACATCGTGGAGCCGTCATCGGCTGCGCCCGCCACCGCGAGAAAGCGGTATGAGCCGTGGAAGCCCGCGGTGCGCCCGGCGCGGGCGAGCTCCTGCGCCCAGGACTCGGCATCCGAACGGGAGACGGCCGCGATCCGCTCGGTGTCGACGGCCTCGACCGCGCCGTCCGCCGTGAGGGTGACGGTGAAGAACCGGGTCTCGAAGGGCGTCTCGGAGGAGAGCCCATCGGGCGGCGGCGCTTGGGTGCCGCCCGCCTCGCGGCCCCGCATGTCCTCGCCGAAGCCCGCGGGGAAGGTTCCGTCGCCCTCGGCGAGCAGGCGGAGCCGCGCGTCGGCGGATTCTTGGACGCCGAGGTAGTTGGCGGCGTTGACAGCCGCCATGATGCCGGTGAGCACGAGCGCTACCGAGAGCATCGCCACGAGGACGAACTTGCGCCTGAGCCGGGCGATCATGCGCGCCCCCTCGCGTCGTCGGCGCCAGCGGGCGCGCCCGCGTCCGGGCCGCCTTCGATCTCGAGCGCGTACCCCTGGCCGCGCGCCGCGGCGATCCTGACGTTCGCCCCCACGGCTCCGAGCTTCTTTCGCAGGTAGGAGATGTAGACCCAGACCACGCTCGCGTCCTCGGGCGCCTCCTCGCCCCAGACCTCGATCAGGAGCCGCTCGGTGGGCACGCGCTCGCCGGGGCGCTCCATGAGGTGGCGCATGAGCTGGAACTCGCGCGGGGGCAGATGCGCGCTGCCCGCGGGCCCGCTGAGCACGCAAGAGGGAACGTCGAGGCGGAGGGACCCCACCGCGAGGGTGTTCGCGTCGAGCGCCGAGGCCGCCCGCGTGAGCGCGCGGATCCGCGCCAGGAGCTCCTTGGCGGCGAAGGGCTTGGTGAGGTAGTCGTTCGCGCCCGCGTCGAGCCCCTGGACCTTGTCGTCCACCTCGCCCTTGGCGGTGAGCATGATGATCGGGACGGCGTTGCCGAGCGCGCGGGCCCGCCGGAGCACCTCGATGCCGTCGATGCCCGGCATCATGATGTCGAGGATCGCGGCGTCGTAGGCCACGCGGCGGAGGTGCTCGAAGGCGGAGAGGCCGTCGGTCACGGCGTCGACCTCGTAGCCGCTGTGCTCGAGGATGGTCGAGAGGGCCCGCACGAGGCCGGGCTCGTCTTCTGCGAGGAGCAGACGCATGCCGCCTCCTTTCAGCGGGTCGGGATCGTGGCCCCATGATAGCGCGGCTGCCTAAGACCTACCTAAGAGGGGCCCCGCGCCCCACCCGTTTCCCCAGATGCAACCTAAGGCGAACCTAAGCCGGCTTCGTGCCCGTCCATCCGCGCGCCCGTCCACGGTACAACGTGGCTGTCCCGAACACGGGTCGGGCGCTCCGGCGCCGGGCCCCGATAGAAAGGTTGGAACCATGAGTGAGACGACGGAGTACCGTCCGGTGACGGCGAGCGGCGCGGCGGGCGGCGTGCCCGAGATCCCCACGGGCTGGACATCATCCGCGCAGCAGGCGGAGGCGACGGCCGCAGCGGGTCCCGCACCCGCCCCGGCGGCGGGCGGCGGCCCGAAGGGCGCCGGCAAGATGACGGCGGCGATCGTGGCGATCTCGATCGCCTGCGGCCTCGCCGGAGGCGTCGCGGGCGGGGCCATCGCCTCGGCGGCGGGGCTCGCCGGCGGCTCCCAGGCGGGTATGGCGGCCGGCGCCGCGGGCGGCGCGGGCGGCGCCGGCGGGCAGATGCCGGGCGGCATGGGAGGCCAGATGCCGGGCGGCGCCTCGGCGGACGGCGGCGCCGCGGCCGATGGAGGCACCGCGACCGACGGCACCGGCACCACCCCGCCCGATATGCCGGGCGCCTCGACCGGGGACGACACCGGCGCGGCGACCGCGGACGGCGGAACCACCGGCACCACTGACACCGGCACCCAGGCGGCGGACACCGCCGCGACCACGACCACGGTGAGCGCGTAAGGGCGCTCCCGACCCGAAGGAGGAGCCATGACACCTGTGAACGTCTTCGAGAGCGGATGCGGCCCCGACCGCGCCGGCGCGCCCCGCGAGGTGGACCTCGACATCGTGATCCCGGTCTACAACGAGCAGGCGGAGATCGCCTCGTCGGTCCTGCTGCTCCGCGATGAGCTGGGCCGCCTGGGCGATCGCGGGCTCGGCCTCAGCTGGCAGATCGTCATCGCGGACAACGCGAGCACGGACCGCACCTGGGACCTCGCGCGCGATCTCGCACGCGACCACCCGGCCACCGTGCGTGCCCTGCGCATCCCCGAGAAGGGCCGCGGCCGCGCGCTCAAGCTCGCCTGGGGTTCCTCCCGCGCCCGGGTCCGCGCCTACATGGACGTGGACCTTTCGACCGACATCGCGCAGATCCCCGATCTCGTGCTCCCGATCTTCGAGGGGCGCGCCGACGTGGCGTTCGGCTCGCGGCTCCTGCCCGGCTCCGAGGTGCGGCGCTGCCTCAAGCGCGAGATCATCTCGCGCACCTACAACTTCCTGCTCAGGCGCTATCTCAAGGTGTCGTTCCACGATGCCCAGTGTGGATTCAAGGCCATGTCCGCCGAGGCCGCGGCGGTGCTCCTGCCGCGCATCGCGGACGATGAGTGGTTCTTCGACACGGAGCTGCTCGTGCGCGCCGAGCGCCTGGGTCTCGCGAGCGCCGAGATCCCGGTGCGCTGGTGCGAGGACCCGGGCTCGACGGTGCATATCGTCGACACCGTGCGCAAGGACCTCGCGGGGATGCGCCGGCTGCGCCACGAGGCCGATGCCGGCCGCGGCGGCTTCCGCGCGGACGCCCGGATGGGCATGCTTGAGAACGAGAGGATGGTGAGCTCCCGATGATGGGCACCGATATCGCGCTTCCGCGCTCCGTCAGCGAGGGCGGCGCTCGCCCCGCGTGCCACGCGGCCCCTGCCCGCGCGCGGGGTCTCGCGCCCGCCCGTACCCGCGGCGACCTCGTCATGCTCACCGGGCTCATGGTGGGTGCGGCCTTCGTCTTCTTCTGGAACCTCACCGCGTCGGGCTACGCCAACGAGTTCTACAGCGCGGCCGCCCAGGCGGCCTCCAAGAGCTGGGAGGCGTTCCTGTGGGGCTCGCTCGACGCGGGCAACGCGATCACGGTGGACAAGCCGCCGGCCTCGATCTGGCTCATGGGCCTCTCGGTCCGCCTCCTCGGGCTGAGCTCGTTCTCGATCCTTCTGCCGCAGGCGCTCATGGGCGTGGGCAGCACCTACGTGATCTACGCGACGACCCGGAGGTACTGGGGCAACCACGCGGGGATCATCGCCGGCGCGCTCTTCGTCATCACCCCGGTGGCGGCCCTGATGTTTCGCTTCAACAACCCCGACGCCCTGCTCGTGCTGCTGATGCTCGGAGCCTCGGCGGCGACCCTGCGCGGCCTCGAGGAGCCGGCGGATCGGGCGGGCAGCCGGGCGCGCACGCGCTGGGTCGCGCTGGCCGGCGCCTGCGTGGGCCTCGGCTTTCTCACCAAGCAGCTCCAGGTCATGCTCATCGTGCCAGGCCTCGCGGCCGCGCTCTTCGCCTGCTCGCCGACCCCATGGCCGCGCCGGCTCGCTGACGGCGCCGTGGCGATCGCGTCGATCGCGGTCTCCGCGGGCTGGTGGGTGCTCCTGACCGTGGTCGTCCCGGCGGGCTCGCGGCCGTATTTCGGCGGATCGCAGACGAACTCCTTCATCGAGCTCACCTTCAGCTACAACGGCCTCGGCCGCCTGACGGGCGAGGAGACCGGCTCGGTGGTGCCCGGCGGCGGCGCGCAGGGCGGCATGTGGGGTGAGACCGGCATCGGCCGGCTCCTCACCTCGGATTTCGGCGACCAGATCACCTGGTTCGCGCTCGCCGCCCTCGCTGGCATCGTGGTGGGGGTTCTCGCGGCCCGGGCGATGCGCGTTCGGGGACGGGGGCTCTCCGTGGGATCACGCGCTCCCGAGATGGCTCCCGCGGGCTCAACCGGCGCTTTCAGCCGTGAGGGCGTCCTGCTCATCGACCGGGCGCGGCTGCGGATGGCGTTCGTGATCGTCTTCGGGTCCTGGCTCGTCATCACCTGGCTCACGTTCAGCTTCATGGCGGGCATCTTCCACTCCTACTACACGGTTGCCCTGGCACCGGCGGTGGCGATGCTCGCGGCGGTGTTCCTGGCCGGTGCGTGGGAGCTTCGCGAGCGCGCTGGGGTGCGCGCGGCCGTGGTCGCCGTCGGCGCCGTGAGCGCCGCGTGGGCGTTCGCCCTGATCGAGCGCTCGGGTTCGTACGGGTGGCTCGGATGGGCCGTGCTCGTGATCGGAGTCGGCGGATCGATCGTCGCCGGTGCGGCGCTGATGGTGGCCGTACCCGACGGGAGCGGCCGCGTGCCCGCGCTCGCCTGGGTCGCGCTCGGCTCCGTGGCGCTTTCCCTCGTGGCGGGCCCGGCGGTGTGGACGGTCGCGACGATCGCGACGGGCCACACCGGGTCGATCGTGTCGGCGGGCCCGGGCGGCGGCATGGGCGGCGGTCCCGGTGGGGGCGCGCGTGGTGCTGCGGGTGCGGCGGGCAGCTCCGCGGCGAGCGTTGGCGCGGCCGATGGCGGCGCCATGGGCAGCCAGGGCTCCTCGTCCGCGGGCACCGGCTCCACGGGCTCTGACGGATCCGGTTCCGCGTCCTCATCCTCAGCCGATGGCGCTGCCGGCACCTCGGCGTCCCCGATGGCCGGCGGCCCCGGCGGGGGCGGTCTCCTCGGCGGCGGGACGGCGAGCGACGCGATCGTCCAGCTGCTCACGGAGAACGCGAGCGGGTACCGCTGGGCCGCGGCGACCACCGGCTCACAGAACGCGGCGAGCTACCAGCTGGCGAGCGAGCTTGCGGTGATGGCGATCGGCGGCTTCAACGGGTCCGATCCCGCGCCGACGCTCGAGGAGTTCAAGGCCTATGTCGAGCAGGGGCTCGTGCGCTACTACATCTCCGGCGGCGGCATGGGCGGCTCGCAGATGGGCGGTTCCGACGCGGCCTCCGAGATCGCGGCCTGGGTGGCCGAGAACTTCGAGGCGACCACCGTGGACGGCGTGACGGTCTACGACCTCTCAACCGGCGCGGCATCGTAGCCGGGGGCGCGGGATGGGCCCGTCCCGTCTCGCGCCCTCTGCTTCGGCCCGGCATGCTCGAGGCGCCCTCGACCAACCCCGGCCGAGGGCGCCTTGACGTTTCCCTGTGCCCCCTACCGCGCCAGCAACGTGGACACGAGCATCTCCACCAGCTGGTCGATCGGCATGTGGTTGGGCACGGTCATCCACGTTCCGATGGCCGCGAGCAGGCCCGACGCGTAGAACTCGCGCAGGATCGTCCGCTGCTGGTCGGTGAGGTCCTGGCCGTCGAGGATGAACTGGTCGAAGAGCGGTGCGAGGATCGCCTTCAGCCGCTGCGAGAACCCGGGGTCTCCATGCGGCCCCATGAGCTGGGGCACCGCGTAGCCGTTGCGCTGCGCGAGCTGGATGATGCGCCCCATGTGCTGCGAGATGTCGAGGGTGCGGTCCCGGAGGATCTCCTCGTTCACGAGCCGCCTCACCCCCTCGAGGATCTCGTCCTCGATCTGGCCGAAGAGGTCGTACACATCGCGGAAGTAGAGGTAGAAGGTCGCGCGGTTGTATCCCGCGCGGTCCGTGATCTCGCGGATCGTGATCTTCTCGATTGGCTTCTCGAGGTACAGGCTCCAAAACGCCTCGCGCAGGTTCGCCCTCGTTTGCTCGGTCACCGCCGGCTGCTTGTTCATGGTCGCCTCCTCGCCCGCCACGCGGGTCGCTCGACAATCGCGTCGTCGGTGTCGAGCGGCTGTTCTCCCGCCTTCGCAGCCTGAGTATACTTGTTCTCGACAACAAGCTGTCGAGTGATCGCCCGGCCGCGCCGGCGCCGCCCGACGGAAGAGGGAGCGGGTGCTCGCGTGGCTTACATCGAATTCGACAATGTGCACAAGGTCTACGGCGCGGGTGACGGCGAGGTCCGGGCGCTCGACGGGGCGAGCTTCACCGTCGAGCGCGGCGAGCTCGCGGTCATCCTCGGCGCCTCGGGCGCCGGCAAGACCACCGCCCTGAACATCCTCGGCGGCATGGATTCGGCCACCTCCGGGCGTGTGGTGGTGGACGGCCGCGATATCAGCGGCGCCCGCGAGGACGAGCTCGTCGAGTACCGCCGCGCCGACGTGGGCTTCGTCTTTCAGTTCTACAACCTCGTCCCGAACCTCACCGCCCTGGAGAACGTCGAGCTCGCGGCCCAGATCTGCCCCGATTCGCTCGATCCCGCCACGATGCTCGCGAAGGTGGGCCTCGGCGAGCGCATGGGCAACTTCCCCGCCCAGCTCTCCGGCGGCGAGCAGCAGCGCGTGTCCATCGCCCGCGCGATCGCGAAGAATCCCAAGCTCCTCCTCTGCGACGAGCCCACCGGCGCGCTCGACTACCGCACGGGCAAGCAGGTCCTCCAGCTCCTGCAGGACACCTGCCGCGTCTCCGGCCTCACGGTCATCATCATCACGCACAACTCAGCCCTCGCGCCCATGGCGGACCGCCTCATCCGCTTCAAGAGCGGACGGGTCACGTCCGAGGAGATCAACGAGCGCCCGGTGCCCATCGCCGAGATCGAGTGGTAGCGATGGCAGCGCGCACGAAGCCGACGCGGCGCCCCCGCCGCCCGAACGCGTTCACGACCGACATCCGCCGCACCATCACGGGCAACCTCAAGCGGTTCATCTCGCTGTTCGTCATCACGGCCCTCGGGGCCACGATGCTCGTGGGCCTGAAGGCCGCCTGCGACGACCTGCGCGCGACGGCCGACGCCTTCTTTGACAGCCGCCACCTGTACGACATCTCGGTGAAGTCGACGCTCGGCCTCACCGCCACCGACGTCAACGCCCTGGCCGCCCTCGACGGGGTGGACGAGGCGGAGGGCGGCTACACCGAGGCGGCCTACACCGAGGTCGCGGGGAAGTCCGAGAAGGTTGACCTGCGGGCCCTCACCGGGGGAGACCTCAACGAGCCGCTCCTGATCGAGGGCCGGCTGCCCGAGCGGGCCGGCGAGCTCGCGGTGACGACGCGCTACCTGCAGGCGAGCGGGCACGCCGTGGGCGACACGGTGAGCTTCTCGTCGACGGCGAAGGCGGGTGACACCGCGGGCGCGGGGGATGGGGAGACGGGCGAGGGCGACGCGCATGACGCCGACACCGCCGCTGACACCGACACCGAGATCTTCTCCCGCGGCACCTACACCATCACCGGCGTGGTCCGCGACGCCATGGACGTGAACCCCGACTCCGACCTCATGGTCTTCCGCACGAACTCCACGACGAAGTACGCCTTCTTCCTCCCGATGGCCGCCGTCGAGGACCCGTCGACCTTCACGGTGGCATACGTGGCCGTGGCGGGCGCCCGCGGGCTCGAGAGCTACTCCGCGGCCTACGAGGACCTGATCGCCCACATAAAGGAGGGTGCCGAGGGGATTCGCGCGGCCCGGGAGCGCGTTCGGACAGACGAGGTGAAGGCCGAGGCCACGAGCACGATCGACGACGAGGAGGCCACGGCGGAGGCGAAGCTCGCCGATGCCGCGTCCCAGCTCGCGGACGGCCAGGAGAAGATCGACGCCAACGCGGCCTCCCTCGCCGCGGGCCGTCGCGAGCTCACGCTCTCGGAGGCTCTGGCGCGCCGTGAGGTCGCCCAAGGCCGGGCGACCCTCGATGACGGCTACGCGCAGCTCGCCGCCGGAGAGGCCGAGATCCGCTCCCTGGAGGCGGGCCTGCCCGCGGCGGCCGCCGCCCTCGCCGACGGCCGCGCCGAGCTCGCCTCCCGCGAGGCCGCTGCCCTCGATGCGGCCTACTCCCGGGTGGAGGAGGGTATCGCGCCCGCCCGCGCGGAGCTCGAGGCGAAGGCCGCCGAGCTCGCGTCCTCGATCGAGCGGGTCAACGCGGGGCGCGACCAGCTCGTGGCGGGGCTCGCGGCTGCGGGCGTCACCTGGCCGGGGGAGGCCTGGAGCGCGCTCGAGGGGGCCGGGACCCAGGAGGCGGCCGACGCCGCCGTGGCCGCCTTCAACGACGCCCTCGCCGCCTCCCTCGACGCCGCCCGCCCCGCCCTCGAGGTCCGCCGCGACCAGCTCGCGACCGCGGCCGGCCAACTCAAAGCCCAGGTTGCCGTCATCGACACCCAGCTCGCCGCCCTCGATCCCGCCGACCCGGAGAACGCAGAGGGCATCGCCACGCTCACGGCCCAGCGCGAGGCCCTCGCAACCCAGCTCGCCGCCGTCGAGCAGGGCATGGCCCAGATCGACGCCGCGCTCTCGGGCTCGCTCGCCGACACCGCCGCCGCCCTCGCCCAGGGGCGCGCCGCCGCCGCGGTGGGCGCGGCCCAGCTCTCCGCCGGCCGCACCGAGCTCGCATCTCGCGAGGCCGCGGCCCGCGCGGAGGCGGAGCGCCAGGTCGAGGCCGGAATCGCCCCCTACCGCGCCGAGCTCGCGGCCCGTGCCGCCGAGCTCGCCGCTGCCCCCGAGCGCCTCGCCCGGGCCCGTGCCGCGCTCGAGCAGAACCGCATCCGCCTCGCCGCCGGCCTCGCCACCCTGACCGCGCAGGAGGAGGGCGCCCGCTCCGAGCTCGCCGCCGCCCGCGCCACGCTCGAGGACGGCGCCGCCGAGCTCGCCGCCGGTCAGGCCGAGCTCGACGCCAACCGCGCGACCTTCGAGGCGGAGCGCGCCGACGCCCGGGAGCGGATCGCCGACGCCCGCGCGGACGTCGCGGCGATCGATCCCGCCACCTGGTACATCCAGGACCGTACGGCGCTTCCGAGTTACGGCAGCGTCGACTCCGACGCCCGGTCCATCGAGGCCATCGCCACCGTCTTCCCGATCATCTTCTTCGTGGTCGCCGTCCTCATCAGCCTCACCACCGCCACGCGCATGGTGGAGGAGGATCGCGGGCTCATCGGGCTCTACAAGGCGCTCGGCTACAGCCGCGGCCGCATCATGTCGAAGTACCTCATCTACTCGTTCGCGGCCTGTCTGGCCGGCGGGATCGTCGGCGACATCCTGGGGCTCGTGGCCCTGCCCGAGGTGCTCTTCATCATCTTCCGCACCATGTATTCGCTGACGGACTACCAGCTCCAGTTCAACGCCGTCTCGGCGCTGCTGGGGATCGGGCTGTTCGCCGCCGGTATCACGGGCGCGACCTTCCTCGCCTGCCGCCACGCCCTCGGGGAGGTCCCGGCGTCCCTCATGCGCCCCCGGGCCCCGCGGGTGGGTGGCCGCATCCTGCTCGAGCGCATCGGGCCCCTGTGGCGGCGCATGGGCTTCTTGAACAAGGTCGCCACGAGGAACCTCTTCCGCTACAAGAAGCGCGCGCTCATGACGGTGTTCGGCATCGCGGGGTGCTGCGCCCTCATGATCTGCGGCCTCGGCATTCGCGATACGGTGATCTCGCTCAAGGGGCGCCAGTACGGCGACGACGGGATCGCGCGCTACGACCTCATGGCCGTGACCGCGGACGCCGACTTCTCCCAGGCGCGCTCGCTGCTTGCGGGGTCGTCGGAGGTGGAGGACCTGCTCGCGGCCCGCATCGACACCGTGACGGCGAGCTACGGCGGCGCGCGAGAGAGCGTCCAGATCGTCGTCGTGCCGGACGGGACCGATCTTTCGGGATACGTGCGGCTGGCGGACACCTCGGGTGCCGCTCTGGCGCTGCCCGAGGACGGCAACGCGGCGCTCATCACCAAGAACGCCGAGCAGGTGCTCGGGTTCTCCGCGGGCGACGAGGTGACCCTGCAGGACTCGACCCTCGCCGAGGGGACCGTCCGCGTGGCCGGCGTCGCGGTCAACTACCTCGGGAACTTCGTGTACATGAGCGAGTCCGCCTATGAGCGGGCCTTCGGCGAGCCGGCGGTTCAAAACGCGTTCCTCGCCCACCTCGCGGGCAGCGAGGACGCGCAGACCGCCTTCGCGGACGGCCTCGGCGACGAGGGGCTCTTCGTGAGCATCACGAGCACGGCGAAGATCGCGTCGAGCTTCACCGAGAGCTTCAAGATCATCGACGTGGTGGTCTACATCGTGACGGTCATGGCCGCGGCCCTGGCGTTCGCGGTGGTCTTCACCCTCTCGACGACGAACATCTCCGAGCGCGAGCGCGAGCTCGCGACGATCAAGGTGCTCGGGTTCCGCCGGCGCGAGGTGTACCGCTACATCAACAAGGAGACGGTGATCCTGGCGCTCATCGGCGTGCTCGCGGGCTGCCCTCTGGGCTACGGGATCACGCGCCTGCTGACCGTGGTGCTGAAGATGCCGTCGCTGTACTTCGACACGGTGGTAGACCCCCTGACCTACGTGATCGCCGGCGCCGCATCGATCGCGTTCGTCCTCGTGGTGAACAGGATCACGAACCGCTCGCTCGACCGGATCGTGATGGTCGAGGCGCTGAAGAGCGCGGAGTAGGGCGGAGGCGGCACCGCGCCCCCGGGCGCGCGGGGCGCTACCGCCGCGGGAGGCTGGCGTTCACCTGGTTGACCGTCCGGCGCGCCTGCATCCAGGCGATGAGCCAGATGACCCAGTAGATGACGAGGACCTCTCCGATGAACGAGATGAGGCTCGCATCGAGAGCGAACCATCGGAGGTACACGCCTGCGGTGAGGACCGCGCCCATGCAGAGAACCAGATGGGCGATGGTGGCTGTGAGCAGGGAGAGGCGCTCGATCTGGAAGATCCGCGCGCCGAATCCCGTTGCGACGCCGACGCCCGCGTACACGAGTCGCTCGACGAGGATCGCAGTGAGCTCGTTGTCGAAGGCCGCGATAAACGAGGGGGAGCCAGAGGTGTAGGGCAGCCCGCCCGCCGCAGCGAGGGCGAGTTCGATCGAGGTTCCGATGGCGATGCCGATCGCCCCGCATGTGAGGATGTCGGCGACGAGGGGTCGGGTGGTTTTCGGGTTCATGGGTGCTCCTTCCAGGTGCGGTGGCGTGAGCCGGTGCTAGATGCCGAGCGCCGCCTTGAACGCGCGGAGCGAGCGGCGCGAGACGAAGCACGACGTGCCGTCGGTGAGCTCGAGGCGGATCGTTCCGGTGAGGGTGAGATCGAGCCTCCGGACGAAGCGGAGGTTCACGATCTCGCCCTGGTTGATCTGAATGAACTCCTGGGGGTCGAGCGCCGAGGCGAGCTCGTTGATGCGCTGGCGCACGCGCCAGGACCCGCTCGCGGTCTGCGCGAGCACATCCCGTCCCTCGGTGTGGAAGCGCTGGATATCGGCCACCTCAAGTGGGGAGGCGTCGCTTCCCCGCACGCCGAGGACGCGCCGGAGATCGCCGGCACCGCTCGTTTCGATCGCGCGCCGGATGGCCTCCACCTCTCGACCAAGCTCGCGTGCCCTGATGACGACCTGCGTCTCGCTGATGTCCGGATCGAGTTCGATGTCGATTCTCATCGTCCCTCCTCTCTGGTCTTTGGCACCAGTTAACACCGGCGCGGCCCATGTGGGCAATGGGTGTGGGATATGCGGTCATTCCCGGTGTCCATGCGGTTGGATGCGTGCTCCCGGTCGCCCCGCGCCGGGCTCGCTGTCGTGCGCTCGGCGCCAGCGCCGGGGGCTACGAGCTTCGATCGGGCATGCGCCCGTGCCCGTTGTTGGGCGCTCGCCCATACGCTTCGGATCCAGCCTCCCCGTCGCAGACCGTGATGCGTTTTCCCGTCCATTTGGAGCTATCTCGCGCCGCACGGGCACAATCTCGTGACTTTGTTGAAGGTTTCGCGTCGCTCAGTTCAAACCTCGGCACTTTGCTGAAGGTTTTCGCGTACCGCTTGAGTAGACCGCCGGAGAGCGCGTCATCTACCTGCGCATTTCTGAGGGGATGCGCACGCTCTACTCGGCCGCTCCGTCAAAACCTTCAGCAAAGTGCCGAGGTTTGCCACGGCCTCCCTGAAACCTTCAGCAAACCGGTGAGGTTTGCGCATCGCCTCGCCGGGCACATGTGGAATGTGGCCGAAGACGGCGCGCCGCCCGTCGGATTGCCCGCGTCGCCGGGCACCATTGTGCAAGACTGGTATGAGGTCCCGCGAACGCAGCGGATGAGGCCGTGACGGAGAGGGAGGCGCGATGTATCTCGAGAGGATCGAATCCCCAGCTGATGTGCGGGCGCTCGATGCCGCCGAGCTGCCTGGCCTCTGCCAGGAGATCCGTCGCGCCATCATCGGGAAATCCGCAGCCGAGGGCGGGCACGTCGGCTCCAACCTGGGCGTCGTCGAGCTCACCGTGGCCCTTCACCGGGTCTTCGAGTCCCCACGCGATCGGATCCTCTTCGACGTCTCGCACCAAACCTATGCGCACAAGATGCTCACCGGCCGCGCCGCCGCGTTCACCGATCCCGCCCGCTACGCGGACGCCTCGGGATTCGCGAACCCCCGCGAGTCCGTGCACGACCTGTTCGCGATGGGCCACACCTCGACCTCGGTGAGCCTCGCCTGCGGCCTCGCCCTCGCCCGCGACCGCGCCGGCGAGCACCACGACGTGGTGGCCGTGATCGGCGACGGCTCGCTTTCGGGCGGCATGGCCTTCGAGGGATTCGACAACCTCACCGAGCTGGACACGGGCGTGCTCATCATCATCAACGACAACGACTGGTCCATCGCCGAGAACCACGGCGGTATCTACTCCAACCTCGCCGCCCTCCGCGCGAGCGGCGGCACTTCCGAGCGCAACATCTTCCGCGCCCTCGGCCTCGATTACCGGTTCGTGGCGGACGGCAACGACCTCTTCGGACTGATCGACGAGCTCGAGGGCCTGCGCGGCCTCGATCACCCGATGGTGCTCCATGTCTGCACCACCAAGGGCAGCGGCTACGAGATCGCGCTCGCAGATCCCGAGCGCTGGCATCACCCGGCCGCCTTCGACGCCGAGACGGGGGAGCCCCGCCGCGCCGCGTCGTCCGCGTCTTCCACCTACGCCGAGATCACCGGCTCCTGGCTCATCGAGCGCATGGCGGAAGATCCCCTCCTCGTCGGTGTGAACGCGGCCACCCCTTACATCATGGGATTCAATCCGGCCCGCCGCGCCGCCGCAGGGTCGCAGTTCGTGGACGTCGGGATCGCCGAGCAGCACGCCGTGACCTTCACGGCGGCACTCGCCCGCGACGGCGCGCATCCGGTGCTCGGTATCTACGGGGTGTTCCTCCAGCGCGCCTACGACCAGCTCTGGCACGACCTCTGCCTGAATGCGCTGCCGGCGACCATCCTCACCTTCGGCTGTTCCGCCTTCGGCACGCGCGATGCCACCCACCTCGGGCTTTTCGATATCACCCTGCTTGCGGGACTGCCGGGCCTCACCTACCTCGCGCCGGTCTGCCGCGAGGAGTACGAGGCGATGCTCGCCTGGGCGGTCGGCTACGAGGGCGGACCGATGGCGATCCGGGTCCCCGGGCAGGGGGTCGTCTCCCGCCCCGATCTCGCGCCGGCGACGGGCGAGAGCTTTGCATCCCCGCGCTACCAGACGGTCCGGCGCGGCTCAGACGTGGCGATCCTCGCGCTCGGCAGCTTCTTCGAGCTCGGTGAGCGCGCGGCGGACGCGCTGGCCGCCGCCGGCATCTCCGCGACGCTCGTGAACCCCCGGTACGCGCTCGGTATCGACGAGGCGGCCCTCGATGAGATCGCGGCGACCCACCGCGTGGTCGTGACCCTCGAGGACGGCATCCTCGAGGGTGGATGGGGCGAGCAGGTGGCCCGCCACCTCGGCCCGCGCGACGTGCGCGTGCGCTGCTTCGGCATCCGCTCCGGGTATCCGGACCGCTTCGACGTGGACGAGCTCCTCGCCGAGAACGGCCTCACGCCCGAGGCCATTGCGGCCGCCGCCCGAGCGCTGCTGGCCGAGGCCACGGGCTGAGTCCCGCCGGCTAAGCCCCGCCCGGTCGGACCGCCCGCATCCGGCCACGGCCGGCCCGGCGAGAGATCGGCGGGCGGAAACGTTCATCGTCCGGCGCGGCGGACCGCGTCGGCCATCGCAAAGGAGTCACCATGTCAGATACGACGAAGGGCGCCGAGCCGTCCCCTCAAGAGCGCGCCCATGACCTCGCGGCCTTCATCGCCGCGAGTCCGAGCATGTTCCATACCGTCGCGGCCGTCCGCGCGCGGCTCGATGCCGCCGGCTTCACCCACCTGCCCGAGTCGGCCGCGTGGGAGGTGCGCCCCGGCGGCTCCTATTACATGGTCCGCAACAATTCGAGCGTGGTCGCCTGGCACGTGGGCGCCGACCTCCCCGCGGACGCCCCCTATCACTTCCAGCTCACGGCCGCCCATGCGGACTCGCCCGCCTTCAAGGTGAAGGCGGTTCCTGAGCTCGATGGGGCGGGGGAGACCCTGCGCCTGAACGTCGAGGCCTACGGCGGCATGATCGACTACAGCTGGTTCGACCGCCCGCTCGGCCTGGCGGGCCGGGTGCTCGTGCGCGAGGACGACCGCGTCGAGAGCCGCCTGCTCTCTGTCACGCGTCCGGTCGCGCTGATCCCGAGCCTCGCGATCCACATGAATCGCGAGGTCAACCGCGGGTTCGCCCCCAACCGCCAGGTTGACCTCTGCCCCTTGTTCTCAGCTGGCGCGCTCCGCCACGGGAGCTTCGACGCCTTCGTGGCCGCCGAGCTCGGCGTCGCGCCTGAGCAGGTCCTCGCCCGCGACCTCTTCCTCGTGAGCCTCGAGGCGCCCGCCGTCTGGGGCGCCGCCGCGGAGCCGGAGTTCATCTCCGCCCCGCGTCTCGACGACCTCATGTGCGCCTATGCGGCGCTCGAGGCCTTCCTCGCCGGCCCGAGCGAGCGGACCGTGTCGGTGTACTGCTGCTTCGACAACGAGGAGGTGGGGTCGAACACCAAGCAGGGTGCGATGTCCACCCTGCTCGCCGATGTGCTCGGCCGCGTGAACGCGGCGCTCGGCCGAAGCGCGGAGGACCTCGCCCGCACCGTGGCCGGATCCCTGCTCGTGAGCTGCGACAACGCCCATGCGGTGCACCCGAGCCACCCCGAGGTGGCCGACGAGGGGGCGCGTCCGGTGCTGAACGGAGGCATCGTGATCAAGGAGGCGGCGAACCAGCACTACTGCACGGACGCGTTCTCGCGCGCGGCGTTCGCTGCCGTCTGCGACCGCGCGGGCGTGCCCTACCAGTCCTTCGCGAACCGGAGCGACACGGCCGGAGGCTCGACGCTGGGGAACCTTTCGAACATCCAGGTCAGCATGCACGCCGTGGATGTCGGCTGCCCCCAGCTGGCGATGCATTCGAGCTATGAGACGGCCGGCGCCCGCGATGTCGACCTCGCCGTGCGGGCGCTCGCGGCGTTCTACGCGACGGACCTCGCGATCGACGGCGCGGACGCGGTGACGCTCGCGTAGCGGGTCCCCGGTGCCCATCCCGGGGTCGCCCGGCCCCGTGGGATACCGTGCGCATGAGAACGCCCCCGTTCCGGCTGATCGATGCCGGGGCGGGGGCGTTTGGGCATGCGGGGCTCTGCGCGGTCCCGCGCGGACCTTACTCGTCGCCGAAGCTGATCCCCAGGGCCTTCGCCTCGCGCACGAGGTCGCTCTCGGGGTCGACGTACTTGAGCTTGCCGGCGACCTTCTCGAGCGGCACCGTCCCCATCTTGCCGTCGTTCTGCGCGATCATCACGCCGAACTCGCCGCGGAGCGCCGCCAGCGCCGCCTCCACGCCGCACTGGGTCGCGAAGATGCGGTCCTGGGCATCGGGCTCGCCGCCGCGCTGCGTGTGGCCGGGGATCGCCACGCGCGTCTCGCGACCGCAGCGCTCTTCGATCTCGTGGGCGATGTCGTAGACGATGCTCGGCGAGGTGCGCGCCGCGACCTTGCGCTTGTACTCTTTCTTGGGCAGCGCCGCGTCCTCCTGTGAGATGGCGCCCTCGGCGACGGCCACGATCGCGAAGCGCCCGCCCTGGTTCATGCGCTGCTCGATGGAGCGCACGACGTTCTCCATTCGATAGGGGATCTCGGGGATGAGCACCACGTCGGCGCCGCCCGCGACGGCAGCGTACAGCGGAATCCAGCCGACCTTGTGCCCCATGATCTCGATCACGAAGACGCGGCCGTGGCTGCTCGCCGTGGTGTGGATGTCGTCGATGCAGCGGGTGGCGACCTCCACGGCGCTCGTGAAGCCGAAGGTGAGCTCGGTGCCCCAGGTGTCGTTGTCGATGGTCTTGGGCAGGGCGATGACGTTCAGCCCCTCCTCGCGCAGGCGGTTCGCCGTCTTGGTTGAACCGTTGCCGCCGAGCATGAAGAGGCAGTCGAGCTTGAGGGCGCGGTAGGTCTCGAGCATCGCGGGGACCTTCTCGATGCCCTCGGGCGTGGGATCGTCGAGCTGCTTGAAGGGCGTGCGGCTCGTGCCGAGGATGGTGCCGCCGCGGGTGAGGATGCCGCTGAAGTCGGCTGGCGTCATCGAGCGGAACTGCCCGTAGATGAGGCCGCGGTATCCGTTCTCGAAGCCGTAGATCTCGAGCTCGTCGCCGAGTTCGGCGGCGAGCGCTTTGACGATGCCGCGCATCGTGGCGTTGAGCGCCTGGCAGTCGCCGCCGCTCGTGAGCAGTCCGATTCTCAGCATGGTGCACCTCGTATCGATCGCGGGTCAGGTGCCCCTAGTGTAACCCGGCGGCCCCGGATGCCGAGCGCGCGTAACGCGTCCTTATCACAGTCTTGATGCCCGGGTAGGGGGCTGCACCCTCCGCGCCTCCGTCGGCTGGCCCTTGCCCGCACCGCCGGGCTCCGGCTAAGCTGGGTGGCAGAGGGAGTGATGGATATGAGTGATCAGACCGTTCGATACCGCCCGTTCGAAGACGGCGACTTCGAGGGGCTCGTCCCGATCATGCAGGGGCTGTGGCACACCAAGCGCGATGATGTGGAGTTCAGCCGTCTCGAGGCGGAGGACGACCTCGCGCACATGCTGTCGAAGGCAAACTTCTCCCAGGTCGCGCTCGTGGACGATGCGGTCTGCGGCATCGTGCTCGCTCGTGCCGGCGAGATCGAGCCCGCATGGCTCGCGCGCTGGCAGGGCGTCCAGGACCGCGCCCGCGAGGAGATGCGCGCGCTCAGTCCCGAGCACTACGCCGAGTTCATGGCTTTCGTGGAGGGCGAGGGGTCAACGAACCGCGGCCTGCTCGAGGCCTCCGGGCTCGCCGGCGGGGGAGAGGTCGTGCTGCTCGCGCTGAGCCCTGCCGCCCGCGGGCTCGGGGTCGGTCGCGCCCTCGTGGAGGCGGCCCGCGCCCATCTCGCCGTGCGCGGCGCGCTGCCGGGCTACCTCTACACGGACACGAGCTGCACCTGGCAGTTCTACGAGCACCTGGGGTTCACGCGCGCCGCCGAGCACATCGCGACCCCCGAGGAGCAGGGCATCATCGAGCCTGAGATGTACCTCTACCGATTGGACGCGTGATGAACCGGATCCTCTTCGTCTGCCATGGGAACATCTAGCAATAGAGCGAAACCGCCTCATAAACAAGGCGGCTTCGCTGGTAGGAACGGCTTTTACGACGTTTTTACGACTTGAGCCCCAATGCGAAATTATGCTTCGTTGCAATTTGGCTAGTTCTGGTATTGGGCAATGTCCAGTTCTTGCATGACATCGCTCGCACGATTGGAGCGATTTCGTATCGCTATCGCCTGTATACCTTTGAAGCTCAGAATCGCGCTGCTGTCACTTCTCTATTAGGGATGTAGGAGAATAGTGTCTTATAATTGCCATCACCAGATATGAATTGGGGATGTGATTGTCCCCGACTACGAGGTGGATGCGGGCAACTTGTTCCACCGGAAAGCGGTGAATCATGGGGCTCGATGAATCCAAAGCACAGGTTGACTTGACCTTTTCCGATGAGATCGAGGGTCGCGAAAGTTTCTATCTCGACTTTCTGCCGAGGGTCGATTCGGCTTTGAACACAGATGATGTGCTGAACGACTACAACGACGGGGTGGTTCGCGGCAATCTCCTTGAGTTTAAGCTCCGAATTACTGATTTGAATCAAGTTCTTTTTCAGGCGGTCAAATACCTTTCGGCAAGGCGTGTGAAAGGCAAGCCTGTTCCTGCAACTATCCACCTTATCTCTTTGGAAGACGCGATAGATTACATCTACCGTTCTGAGGACTACCGAGATTATATTGAGGTTGTTTACGTTGGAGGGGCCTCAAAGAACAACTCCGCCTTTTTGGGCGGAAAACCTGTCTCTGCGCTTCATTATAGGCACAGCCAATTAGACGCCGAACGCCTGGTCGAACTCCTCCGTGAAGAACGCTGGATGCGAATCAACATAGATGAAAACTGTATCGTTGGGTGGGCTGAACATTTCTATCGCATATGTCCGAATGCCAGCAAGGGTGACTTTCTTGGTGATGCGCAAGGCAAGGTGAAGGTTATCGGGGAGATTCGTAAGCCGAATATCCTTTCTGAGTATATTCTTCCGTATGCGGGCGAAACGAATGTGCGCTTCAAATACCTGATGGATCAACTTAATGACTTTCTTCATAAGAAGGATCTGGGTGCATTTTATACACCGCCCGAATTTGCCGAGATTGCCGTGCGCCTGCTTAGGAAGGCAATCGATCGAGTTCCTTCTGGTAATGATTATGTCATTATCGACCGCTGTGCTGGCACGGGAAATCTTGAGCAGTTTCTTACTGATGAAGAACTTTCTCACTGTATTGTTTCGACCTACGAGTATTACGAATATAAAGTATTAGCGGAACGTATTGGTGATAAGGTTCGTCACATTGTGCCCCCCTTCGAATTGCCTGACACTTTTTTTGCGGGCATGGTGAGAGGGTCCGACGCCTTATCGAAGTCTTTTGTCGACAACGAGGTCATTACTCGTTACCTCTCTGATGAGCGCTGCTCCATTATTCTTTTTGAAAATCCACCGTTTGCCGAAACGACTTCGATGGAGCATCAGAAGAAAAAAGCTGGGAAGACTTCTTCTGCGTGGAAACAATCGTACGTAGTTGAAGAGATGCGAAAGGCAATTAAAGCATCAGGTAAGATTGCTCCTCAGGCTCTAAATGAGATGAGCAATGCATTCGTTTGGTCTGGCTTTGAATACTACCTCCGCCAGCCAACGGATAGTTACGTCGTGTTTTCGCCAATAAAGTATTGGAAGAGCCAATTCCTTATCAATCGTGTCCTTATTGATGGCTTTGCAGTGGATAGGGAAAAGTTTCACGCTCGCAAGCACTCTTGTCTTGTAGTGGCCCTCTGGGCGAACGCTGAAAGCGATATTACTCAATTCTCGGTTCCGGCCTTTGATTTGGATCGAGGAAAGGTAACTAGACGCGATAGCCCGCTTGACTTTAAACGCGTTTGCAGCAAATTCAGTGACGTATATTACGATCGCCGTAGTTTTCCCGATGATGTTGACGGAGGAATCCTCGTTCAACACGACGGAACCGAAGCAGGCGATCAGAAGAAGCGGCTCAAACCAAAATATGCTAAGAACATTCTTGGCTATATGGTCGCTGATGGTCAGGGCTTTGAACAGCCTGACCTGCATTCGTGTCTAGTTATTGCAGGGATGTATAACGGAAACGGTTTCTATCTTAGGGCAGACAACTATTTAGAAAAGCTCCCGTTGTTTGCGGCATCGCGTTACATCTCTTACGTTTCCGACTGGACCGAACGCGGCCGAATAATGAAGTCCGCCGATGGTGCCGCTCGCTATCAGAAAGATATTAATAGCGGGAAGCTAGACTCGTGGCTCAAGAAGTGTTTGATTTTTACAACGTGCGAGATAAGAAACCATCTTAGAAGCTTCGAGGGCTCCGATGGCAGATTTTATAGAAACGAGCTTTGCCTTGATACTACAAATGGAGAGACTGTAGCATCTTTGGATCTTAAAAGTTATTCATTTGATAAGCGTGATGAGGAGCTTGTAAGAGCTTGGGATTTGGTTCTTTCTGCTGCTCAAGACACGCAGGGATATGATGACCGCCTAACTTATGGCCTGTATCAAATTGATGTGGAGCTAAACACTCGTTACAAGGACCCGCAAACTAACGAAATGGTTTTCGATTATCCCGAGCTGAACGGTCACATCAGATCTTTGAAGGCTCTTGTTAGGGAGTACTTTGTGTCTGAGCTTGTCCCTGTTTTGTTTAAGTATGAGTTCCTGAAATAGGAATGTGGCCGCGGTGCGCAATGATGTTTCGCGGCCACATTTTGATGAAAAGACGCTATACTCGGTGATTTCTCCTCATAAATGAGGAGAAATCACTTCAAAAAATGCCGCTTGACCTGCGGTTTTGATTGATATAGACTATTCCTGCCTCAAAAATACGGCTCTTCGGTGGTTTCTGTGGGAGAGATTCCGGCATAGGCCCAGCTCAGCGGGCGAAAACAACGATCTGGAACTGAAACGGCCCCGGGAGGGGCCGTTTCCGCGTCATCCGCCTATGATTGCTAAGCCAAAT
>JAXEGS010000028.1:0-3145 GCA_034102905.1 Collinsella sp.
TGCTCATGCTCAGGTGCGGCGACTGCCAGCCCCAGCTCCCGGGTCGCCCGGTGAAGGCGAGGAAGAAGGGCGTGAAGGGAGCGAAGAGCGTTGCTGCCTAGGCTAGCCCCTTGTCACACAAACTACCGAAGCCTCTAAAAAAGAGGGCGCTCGCGGGCGCCCTCTTTGCTGCTGCGGGTGGGCCGTCAGGGGATCGAACCCTGGGCCTTGGGATTAAAAGTCCCCTGCTCTGCCAGCTGAGCTAACGGCCCGCGGAGTCGATTGTATCACGGTCTGTGCCGCCCTGGCCTCACTGCCGCGCCTGGGGGCGTGGGGGCTCGGCCGTCTTGGTGGCGGAGCGGTGTGCAGGCGAGGGATCGCGCCGCGCCCGACCTGCCTCAGCCCCGCCCCTGCCTCGCTGCCCGGCCTGTGTGGCGTGGAGGAGGTGGGGGGGCGCCTTGGTGCCGGAGTGGCGTGCGGGAGCGGCCTCGCTTCGCGTCCCAACCAGCCTCCGCCTCACTGCCCTGTCTGGATGGCGGAGAGGGGCCTGGCCGCCTTGGTGTCGGCACGGCGTGCAGGCACGGGATCGCGTCGCGTCCCGAAATGGCGGTTGTGAACGATTCCTGCGTCCGAAAATGCGAGTAATGCGCGAATCGTTCACAACGCGCATTTTGGAACGCGCTCTGAGCTGGTGTTTTGCTGCGATAGTTGGAGGCGGGGGAAATCGGTCGTTCACAACCGCCATTTTGGGACGCGGGCAGCTGACGGCGCTGCGCGAGGCCTCGCCGCGACCCGCTCTCTGGCCAGGGCACGCGCCCATTCTCCACTGCGGCCCGTTCAACCACCCGCGCGCCCGCCCCCCCCGCCCCCCGCCCCGCGCTGGTTCCACGCAGGTCGCGACTCACGCTCCGCCCCCGCCCCGCTCCTGCACCCCGCCGGCCTCGCCTCTCTCTCGCCCGCGCCCCGCTACAACCCGCGCTCTGCCCCGACCTCCGCGCCGCCACGTCCCCCCCCCGCCACCCCGCCCGCCACGCTCCCCGTCACGACCCCCGCCCGCGACCCGTGCACCCCCGACCCCGCGCCCGCTCCCGCAACCACCCACCGGCCCCGCCGCATGTCAGCCCACCTTGCCGTATCATTGAACCCAGCAAGCGGCACCGTCCGCACCGGCCGCGCCAACCGCGGCGCCGCGCGGATCCCATGAAAGGAAGGCAGCCATGCAGGACACCCACCAGCTTCTCGAGACCTGGATCGCCAACGTCACGGACCCTGAGCTCGCCGCCGAGCTCGCCGCCATGCGCGACGCCCAGGATGACGCCGCGATCACCGATGCCTTCTTCCAGGACCTCGCCTTCGGCACCGCCGGCCTCCGCGGCACCATCGGCGCCGGCACCAACCGCATGAACATCTACACCGTCGGCCGTGCCACCCAGGGTTTCGCCGACTACCTCAACGCCCATTTCGAGCACCCCAGCGTGGCCATCGCCCGCGATTCGCGCAACAAAGGCGAACTCTTCGTCAAGACCACGGCGGCCATCCTCGCCGCGAACGGCATCAAGGCCCACGTCTACCCTCGTATCTCGCCGGTTCCCACGCTGTCCTGGGCCACCCGCTACCTCAACTGCTCCGGCGGCATCTGCATGACGGCATCGCACAACCCCGCGGCCTACAACGGCTACAAGGCATACGGGCCCGACGGCTGCCAGATCACGAGCGAGGCGGCTGCGGCCATCTCCGAGGCCATCGCCCGGACCGACACCTTCGGCGGTGTCAAGACGATGGACTTCGAGGAAGCCGTCGCCCAGGGGCTTGTCGAGTGGATCGATGACGCCGTCCTCGATGCCTACTACGACGCCGTGCTCGCCACCTCCGTCTCGAACCTCACGCCCGAGCAGGCCGCCGAGGCCCCGCTCAAGCTCGTGTACACCCCGCTCAACGGCACGGGCCTCGTGCCCGTGACCGAGGTGCTCAAACGGGCGGGCATCACCGACGTCACGATCGTTCCCGAGCAGCGCGACCCTAACGGCGACTTCCCCACCTGCCCGTATCCGAACCCCGAGATCCGCGAGGCCATGCAGAAGGGCATCGACCTCTGCGAGGAGGTGCACCCCGACCTCCTGCTCGCCACCGATCCGGACGCCGACCGCGTGGGCGTGGCCGTCAAGGCGGGCGACGATTACCTCCTGCTCACGGGCAACGAGATGGGCGTCCTGCTCCTCGATTACCTTTGCCGCATGCGCGCCGAGCGCGGCGAGGACCTCACCCGTAAGGTCGCGGTGACCACGATCGTCTCGTCGGCGATGGTCGACGCGCTCGCGGCCGATTACGGCTTCGAGCTGCGCCGCTGCCTCACGGGCTTCAAGTACATCGGCGACATCATCACGTCGCTCTCCGATGCGGGCGAGGCGGATCGGTTCCTCTTCGGCTTCGAGGAGAGCTACGGCTACCTCTCCGGCGATCACGTGCGCGACAAGGACGCGGTGAACGCCTCGCTCCTCATCTGCCAGATGGCCCAGTACTATAAGCTGCAGGGCAAGAACCTCGCGGACGCCATCGCCGAGCTCTACGGGCGTTACGGCTTCTATCACAACAAGACGATCTCGCTCTCCTATCCCGGTGCCGAGGGCGCGGGCAAGATGGCGGGGATCATGGCCGGCCTGCGGAAGAACCCGCCCGCCGAGATCGCCGGCTCCCCGGTGGAGGCCATGGTCGATTACGCCGAGGGCGTGAACGGCCTGCCCGCGGCCGATGTGGTGGAGTTCGATCTCGCGGGGGGCAACAAGGCCATCGTGCGACCGAGCGGCACCGAGCCCAAGATCAAGCTGTACGTGTTCGCGAAAGGTGCGGACGCGGCGGCGGCAGATGCCCTGCTCGAGAAGATCGAGGCGGCGGGACGCGCGCTGCTGTCGTAGGGATTAGCACATAATAATTTGATATGCAACGTATCAAAAGCAGATTAAGGGAATGGACGCTTCGCGAGAAGTGTCCATTTTCATGCAGAAAATGAACGTGCGTAGTCAAAAAATTTGGCTCTTCGGTGGTTTCTGTGGGAGAGATTCCGGCATAGGCCCAGCTCAGCGGGCGAAAACAACGATCTGGAACTGAAACGGCCCCGGGAGGGGCCGTTTCCGCGTCATCCGCCTATGATTGCTAAGCCAAATTCAGA
>JAXEGS010000029.1:0-86596 GCA_034102905.1 Collinsella sp.
CCCGCTTTTTTTTTCTTTTTCCCGCCGTTCGCGGGCGTGCAAATTGGGGCGGCGCGGCCCCCCGGGGGCCCGCGCCCCAAATTTTCCAACGCTATGTACCTGCGGAAACGAAGACGCTACTCGAGGTTCCCGCACCGCGGGGTGCAAAGCCGAAAGAAACGCAACTGGGGACCGAACCCGCGCCTCAATCCCGCGCGAAATCGGACCGCCGCGGCCCCTCAACCCCGAAACCGCCCCCGCGCTAGTCCCGCGTCAGCTTCCGATGGATCCGGTGCGGCCGCGCCGCGTCCTCGCCGAGGCGCGCGATGCGGTTCTCCTGATAGGCCTCGAAGTTGCCCTCGAACCAGTGCCAGTTGCCGGGGTTCTCGTCCGTGCCCTCCCAGGCCAGGATGTGCGTGGCCACACGGTCCAGGAACATACGGTCGTGGCTGATGACCACCGAGCAGCCGGGGAACTCGAGTAGCGCGCTCTCCAGCGAGGAGAGGGTCTCGACGTCGAGGTCGTTCGTGGGCTCGTCGAGAAGCAGCAGGTTGCCGCCCTGCTTGAGCGTGAGCGCGAGGTTCAGGCGGTTCCGCTCGCCGCCGGAGAGGACCCCGGCGCGCTTCTGCTGGTCGGAGCCCTTGAAACCGAAGCTCGCCACATAGGCGCGGCTCGGAACCTCGCTCTCCCCCACCTGCATGATGTCGAGGCCGTCCGAGACGACCTCCCACAGGGTCTTGTCAGGATCGATCCCCTCACGGTTCTGATCGACGTAGGAGACCTTCACCGTCTCACCCAGCTCAAGCTCGCCCGAGGTGAGGGGCTCCAGGCCGACGATGGTCTTGAAGAGCGTCGACTTGCCGACGCCGTTGGGGCCGATGACGCCCACGATGCCGGCGCGGGGCAGTGAGAACGAGAGGTCGTCGATGAGGACGCGGCCGTCGAACTCCTTGTGGAGGTGCCGGGCCTCGAGGACCTTGGCGCCGAGGCGCGGGCCCACGGGGATGCGGATGTCGGTGTAGTCGAGGCGGGCGCTCGCGCGGGCCTCGGCCTCCATCTCCTCGTAGCGGGCCAGACGCGCCTTGTTCTTGGCCTGGCGCGCCTTCGGGCTCGAGCGCACCCACTCGAGCTCGGCCGCCATGCGCTTGGCGAGGCGCTCGTCGCGCTGGCCCTGGGCCGCGATGCGGGCGGCCTTCGTTTCGAGGTAGGTGGAGTAGTTGCCCTTGTAGGGATAGAGGTGCCCGCGATCGACCTCGCAGATCCACTCGGCCACGTTGTCGAGGAAGTAGCGGTCGTGCGTGACGGCCAGGACGGCACCGGGATAGGAGTGCAGGAAGTGCTCGAGCCAGAGGACGGACTCGGCGTCCAGGTGGTTCGTGGGCTCGTCGAGGAGCAGCAGGTCGGGGGCCTCGAGCAGGAGCTTGCAGAGGGCCACGCGACGGCGCTCGCCACCGGAGAGGACGGAGACCGGCGTGTCCGAGTCGGGCAGCTGGAGGGCGTCCATGGCGACGGAGAGCTTGCTGTCGATATCCCAGCCGTCGGCGGCGTCGATCTCGTCCTGGAGGGTGCCCATCTCGGCCATGAGGGCGTCGAAGTCGGCATCGGGCTCGGCCATGAGCGTGCCGATCTCGTTGAAGCGGTCGACCTTGGCGAGGATGTCACCGAAGGCCTGGCGCACGTTCTCGATGACGGTGGCCTCCTCGTCAAGCGGGGGCTCCTGGAGCAGGATGCCCACGGAGTAGCCGGGGGTGAGGCGCGCCTCGCCGTTGGATACCTCATCGATGCCGGCCATGATCTTCAGGAGCGTCGACTTGCCCATGCCATTGGGGCCCACGACGCCGATCTTCGCGCCGGGGTAGAAGCTCAGCGTCACGTCGTCGAGGATGACCTTGTCGCCGTGGGCGCGGCGCGCCTGATACATCTGGTAGATAAACTCTGCCATGCGGTTCTTCTCCTTGGTTTGGAAACGGTATCTGCCATAGTCGCAGATACCAGGGGGCGCGGGCAACCGCAGAAGCGCGTCTCCACGGTGAATGCGCAGGTTGGCGGCGGGGTGGATCCGCGCGGGACGGAGGTGCCGAGCCCTCAGAGGCCGAGCAGGGCGGCGCTTCGCGCGGCGGTGCGCGCGGCCAGCTCCGCACGGTCCTCCCCGCGGATCGAGGAGAGGGAATCGAGGACCCCCTCAAGCGAGGAGGCGATCTCAGCAGCCGTGTAGAGCGTGTCGAGCCCCGGGGGCGCGTCGGTCTCCAGCAGCAGCCGCTCCTCCGGGAGCTGCCGCGCGTACTCGCGGCCGCGGCGGGTGGCGAGCATCATGGGGTTCACGGAAAACGAGCAGCCGAGGCGGCGCGCGCGGGACAGCTCCTCGCTCGTTCCGGAGAACCAGTGGAAGACGCAGGTCGTCGCCTTTGCGAGCGGCCCCTCCCCCACGAGGCCCGCGCCCTCCAGGATATCGAGGACCGCGCCCGCCGACCGCACGGCGTGAATCGAGAGCACGCGCCCCTCGACCGGGTTCGCCGCGCAGGCCGATGCGATCTCCGCGAAGGCCGCGCGCTGCGCCTCCGCCGAGCCGCCGTGCGCCCGGCCGAAATCGAGCCCCACCTCGCCCACGAAGCGGGACCCCGCCGCGAGCGCGGCGGCCTCGCGCGCCTCGGCGACGCCGCACGCGCCCGAGTCGATCCACCACGGATGTAGCCCCGCGCCCACGCGCACGTTGCCGTGGCCGCACAGGAGCGCGCGGGCGGCGCGCGTGTCTGCGGGCGTCACGGGCGCACAGAGGATCGCGAGGCCGAGCCCATCCGCGGCAGCGGCCACCTCGTCCGCATGGACGATACGGTCAAGGTGGCAGTGCATGTCGACGAGGCGCGGCTCCACACGCTCCCCTAGCGAGTCGGGCCCACAGGCGGCACCGGGCCCACGGCCTCCGTGCCCACGCCGGTGAGTTTGCGGATCAGGTAGCCAGCGATCATCTGCCCCATGATGGGAGGCATGTAGGAGACGGTCCCCATGCCGCTGCGCTCGCGGCGGGCGCGTCCGGGAAGCCCCGTCGCCGGCCGCGCGTGCTCGCAGGAGTAGAGCACCGTGAGGTGATGGATCCCGCGGCGGCGGCACTCCTTGCGCATGACGCGGGAGAGGCGGCAGTTCACGGTCTTTGAGATGTCGGTGATGCGCAGGCACTCCGGATGCAGCTTGTTCGCGCCGCCCATGGAGCTGATGAGCGGGAAGCCGCGGCGCTCGGCGAGCGCGGCGAGCTCGAGCTTGACCGAGATGGTGTCGACGGCGTCGACCACGTGGTGGATGCGGCCGCCCGCAGCCTCGAAGAGCTCGTCGATGAGGTCGCCGGCGGTCTCGGCCGAGACCCGCACCTGCCGGCAGATGACCTCGGCATCCGGGTTGATGTCGCGGATCATCTCGGCCATGACCTCGACCTTCGGGCGGTCCTGGGTGCTCATGAAGGCGATGGCCTGGCGGTTGATGTTGCTCAGCGACACCACGTCGGCGTCAACGAGAACGAAGCGCCCCACCCGCGCGCGGGCGAGTGACTCGACGCAGTTCGAGCCGACGCCGCCGACGCCGAAGACGAGGACGGTGGCGTCCTCGAGGCGGGCGACGCCCTCCTCACCGAGGACGGGGATGAGCTTGGTTGCGGGGGTGTCTGCTGGCATGGGGGCCTCTCTTCTCGGATACGGCGACCCATTATAGAGGGAATGGCACGGGGGCGGGCGGGGCGGAGGCGCGGGCGGGGCGGCTGTTGGCAGTCGACGCGGGCGAGCGGGGGCGCCGACGGTCAGCGCGGCGGGCAGGGCGGCTGCCGGGGCGATGGACGGGGCGGCTGCCGGGGGGCGGCAGGGCGGCAGTCAGGGGGGTCGCTCCATCTTTTATCCCGCGGTTTCGGACGGTTTCAGCGCGAAACGGGCATCAAAGCGTCCGAAAACGCGGGATCGATCCCCCGGTGCGGCCCGCGACGGGCGGCGCGGGGCGGAAGCGGGCAACATGGAGACAGGTCGGGGGCCGCAGCGGTCGGGCAGCGGCGAATCAGGAGCCGCTCCGCCCGGCCCGCCGCCGTCCTCAGCCCAGGATCCGCTCGAGCGCGTACGCGACGCCGTCCTCGTTGTTCGAGCGGGTGACCATATCAGCCGCGGCCTTCACCTCGTCGGTCGCGTTGCCCATGGCGACGCCCACGCCCGCGGCCGCGAGCATCGTGAGGTCGTTTTGCGCGTCGCCGAAGGCCGCGGTCTCCGCGAGGTCGATGCCGATCTTCGGCAGCGCCTGCGCGAGCGCGCGCCCCTTGTGCACGTCGCGCGCCGTGTACTCGAAGTAGAAATCCGCCGTGAACACGCAGGAGAGCTCGTCGGCGAACGGGGCCGCCATCGCGCGCCAATGCTCCTGGAGATAGGTGTCGCTGCCCGCGACGAGGACCTTTTCGACCGGTCGGTCGATCGCGGCGGCGAGGTCGCGTACCTCGCGGATGACGAGGTCGCAGGCATCGCGCTCGTACTTGATGATGTTCTTCGGCTCGCCGCGGTGCTCGATCATGCACCGGTAGGGGTCCTCGACGATGAGCTCCTCGCCGTAGTTGACCCAGGGGATCACGTCGAAACCGCGCATGTGGTCCACGACGGCGCGCGCCTGCCCGACGCTTAAGGGCTGGCTGAAGAGCACCTCATCGGTGGCCGCATCCACCACGACGGCCCCGTTGTATGCCACGATGAGCCCGTGGTGGGCGGCGAGGTCGAGCTCGGCGGCGAGGGCGCGGAGCCCCTGGACGGGGCGGCCCGAGGCGAGCGCGACGCGGATCCCGCGCTCCTGGGCGGCGATCAGGGCATCGCGCGTGCGGGGCGTCACCCGCTTCTCATCGTTCGTGAGCGTGCCGTCGATGTCCAGGGCGATCGCTTTGATGGCCATTGGTCCTCCCAGCTCGTGCGTGTCCGGATGCGTGCCGGCCTATTGTATCGCCAGGAGGTCGGGCACCGTATCGAGGATGGCGTCGGCCGCGGCCTGCGAGAAGCCGAAGCGGTCCTCGCGCTTCGCGAAGACGGTGAGGCCGGCCGCCTTGCCCGCGGTGATACCGGGAACCGAGTCCTCCACACAGCAGCACGCGGCGGCAGGGAGGCCGAGGAGATCGAGGGTGTGCAGGTAGATCTCGGGGTTGGGCTTGCTCTCGGTGAACTGCTCGCCCGAGACGATGATCTCAAAGAAGTCGAGGAGGCCGCAGGCGGTGAGGACCTCCTTGATGTTCTCAAGCTGCGAGGAGGACGCGAGTGCGAGGCGCACGCCGCGCGCCTTGAGCTCCTCGAGGGTCTCGCGGACACCCGGGTTGAGCATGGAGGCGTAGTCGCAGGGGCGCGCCTCGCTCCAGGAGTTGAACGCGGCGACCGCCTCATCCTCCGTGTACGCTTGCCCGATGCGGGCGTACCACCGGCGGATGTTGCGGCGGAAGTCCTGATGCGAGGTGCCGACCTGGGCGAAGACCTCGGCCTTCGTGAGCCCCATGCCGACCTCCTCTGACAGTGCCATGAACTCGCGGCAGTAGAACATCTCGGTGTCAACGATCACGCCGTCCATGTCGAAGATGACGGCTTTGAACGGGAAGGGCGCGGGCGTCTGAGGCGACGTGGCCATGCGGGACTCCTTTGCAGGCGGTGGGTGACGGGGAGGGCAGCCGCATTCTAGCATGGGGCGGAAAGGCGCGGGCGAACCCAGGGTAATGCCTTAAGCGCAGGGCATCGATCCCCTACGCTAAGGGCCCGAATCGAAAAGGGGTGCCTCGGATCTCTGCCCGGGGCACCCCATCAGCCATCATCCAAGAGGGTCTATGCAAGGATCCCGAAATAAACTCCGATCACGCCCAGGATCATCGTCCCGAAGATGAGGAGGGTCGGCGAGACCTTCTTACCGAGCAGCCAATAATAGAGGCCCATAAAACCAAGGCCGAGCATGCCCGGCATGATGCCGTCCAGAACGTCCTGGAGAGCTGTGACCTCGTCACCCGAGCCAAACTGAACCGCAAGCGTGGCCCAGAACATGCCGCACGCCATAGAACCGACCACCATCATGCCAACGATACCGGCGACCTTGATGATCTTGTCCATGATGCCCGTCTGCTCCGCCGTCTCCAGCAGGCTGACACCGAGCTCATAACCCTTCACCACACCCCACACGCGCAACAGAAACTGGGGAACGTTGTAGAGGAGAAGGAAGACGATGGGCCCAAGGACGTTCCCAGATGCGGCGAGGGAGATGCCGATACCCGCGGCAACCACGCGAATCGTCGTGAGGAACACGGCATCGCCAACGCCCGACAGGGGTCCCATGAGGGCCGCCTTGATATCGTTGACTGACTCAGGGGGCATCTCGCCCGCGGCGATCTTCTCCTCCATCGACATCGCGATGCCGCCGACGAACGGGGCGACCGAGACCGTGATGTTGAAGAAGGCGGTGTGACGCACCAGCGCCGCAGCGTAGCCATCAGGGTCGTCGTGGTAGATCTTCTTCAGCATCTTCATGACCATGAGGCCGAAGGCGAGCCCCATCTGGTTCGCATAGGTCCAAGAGAACTCCATGCCGAGCGCGCCGGTGGAAAGCGACGACTTGATGAGGTCCTGCTTCGTGATTGAGTGCTCCCCCGACTTGTACACAGTGCTGATTTCCTTAGAAGTCATCGTCATCAATCCCTTCAAGCTGCGTTGCCGGCGACTGATCCTTCTCGAGGATCCCAAGCGTCAGAACCGAGATAATGATCGCGAGCAGCGCGACACCCAGGACGGGAACCTTCATATACGAGGTCAGCAGGAAGCCGAGGAACAGATACGGCAGAAGCTCCTTGCGATAGATCAGGCGGAGCAGCATAGCAAAGCCCATGACCGGCAAGATGTTCGCTGCGGCCGCGAACCCGTTCAGGACGAACTCGGGCACGACGTTCACGATCCACTCAACGGCACTCGATCCGAAGTAAACCGAGCAGAAGATGACCGCGAAATACACGGGGGCAAGGTAGAGGCCGATCACCCAATGCAGGGCCCTCAGCTTTCGATCCTCCCCCTTGGCCGCAAATTTCGGGATGAATGAGATGAGCCAGTTCGTCACAATCTGGAACAGATTTCCGATGCCGAGCACAAGCGTGCCGATGGGCATGGCGAGCCCCACTGCGACCTCAGTGTCCAGACCCAAAAGGACGACATAGGCGGTGCAGAGGAGCCCCGCCGAAGTGGCATCGGGTGGGATATAGGCACCAATGGAAACCGATCCCATGAAGAGGGCCTCGATGCTGGCTCCGAGGGCGAGACCTGTGGGCAGGTCCCCGAGAACCGCACCGACGACGGGACATACGACGATGGGCCTGAACGCGTAAAGCGTACCCAGCTGGTAATCGATCTGCTTGAAGAAGACGTACAAGGCTGCGCAGATGATCGCTTTGATGAGCATGCTGACCTCCATTCGAAACGGAAAACTACCAATCCTTAGTCAGGGCGATCGCATCCTCCTTCTTGTCGTCCGCAAGCGGCCGGATCTCGACCTCAACGCCACGAGCACTCAACTCACGGATGATCTCGAGTTCCTCCTTTTCCAAAAAGACCTGCCGGGATACCTCTCGAGTTGTAGCTGATTGCTTGGTGTTGCCCAGGTTGAGGCTCGTGATGCGCGGGCATCCATCGATCAGCGCCTTCGCATCGGCGATCGTCTGGACGCAGATCAGCATGCGGTACTTGTCCGTGACCCCGCTGTTGATCGCCTCGATAGCGTTCGCGATGTCCTTGATCACGAGCTTGCAGCCGCTCGGCTTCCCCAACTTGAGCGTCGTTTTCCAGACGGGATCGTTGGCGACCGCATCTCCCACACAGAAGATGCAGTCGGCGCCGAGTCCCTTGACCCAGGAGGTGGCAACCTGGCCGTGCAGCAATCTGTGATCAACGCGCGTAAGCAGAATCATGTCAGGTCCTTTCGTTAAAAATCCTCGTCCTCATCGACGCCATCTTCGATTTCTTGATTGCAGTACTTGACGCGAACCTCATCGCTCGCGACGACCCTCTTGATCGCCGCGGTGAGATCGTCCTCGTGCAGGCTGAAAGCCAGAGAGATCAAGAGAGGCAGGTTCATGTTCGCGATGACATGCACGCCCGGCCTCTTCTGGGCGATGTTCAGGAACTGTGTGTTCACGCTCCCACCCAGGACGTCCGTGCACACGATGACTTCATCGGACTCCGGAAAGCCCTCGAGCGCCGTCTCGGCCTCGGCCGTGATGTCATTCCGCCCGTCAACGAACGCGCATAGAACGGTGATATCCACCTCGTTGAGATCGCAGAGCAGCTCTAGGGTCTCCCTGATCCCCGAAGCGAAGTGCGCATGAGATGCGATGAGAAGATGTCTCATGCTCGCCCACCCCCTTATTATCACGTCTAATTGATCTGTATGAATCCGACTTTTTTCATACCAAATTCCTCAACAAGAATAGCGAGCAAACATCACTAGGAGCTGGGAAATGGAATGAAATAGGCTAAGTGGTCTGAAAAAGTCGATAAGCGGTATATAACGGCGAGGAGCCTATTGACGCGCGAGATAGCACGCGTTCTCCCCTACCGCCAGGGAGCGCGCGCACTCCAGCGCCTGGCCTCCCGCGTCATAGCTCACGCACATGATTCCCAGGGCCGGATCATCGGCCTGAGCATGGAGGAGCTGAGCCTCACGCGCCTTCAGCTCGCATACCTCGAGCTCCTCATATGCCCGGACCACCGTATGGCCTCTGAGCGAGTAGAACTCATAGAGGCTGAACACCGAGATGTCGATCTCCTCGATTCCAGGAAAGATCTCGCAGGGAATCAGCGTGCTCTCAATCGCGAAAGGCTCTCCATCGATGCAGTTGAGTCGGCGGACGTGATAAAGCGCCCCCTCCGGGGAGACATCGAACATCCGCGCGTAGAAGTCTCCCACGAGTCGAATGGATGTCTCAAGGACGCGAATGCTGGGAGCGTGCTTCTGCAGGATCTGGCTGTCGCGGAACCCCCGTGGAACGTGGAGCCGCTCTCCATCGACGTTCAGGCCTCGGGCGACGAACGTCCCCTTCCCCTGGACTCGCAGGACAAGGCCCTCGTCGATCAGGCCGTCAATGGCACCCCGGACCGTCGCTTTCGTGGTACCGAAGAACTGGGAGAGATCTGCCTCGGACGGTATCGCCGTCCCAGGGGCGTACTCCCCCTCTGCGATACGCTCCCTCAGGATCTGCCGGATCCTCAGATATAAAGGGAGATGCTGTAAATCGGCATTACCCGCGCGCAAGGTGCTTCGAAGTCCCTTTGACACATTTCCCCAATCCCTCTGGAGGCCCGCATACCACTCCGCATCAAAGCCGGCTCTCGCACACGATCTTGAATCTGTCGGGCACGTAGACCGTCCTACAGAACTCGATAGGCTTCATATCCGCATTGAGGCGGACCCCGCGCTCGTAAAAAACCAGGCTTCCCTCCGGCTTTCCGAGGAGTGCACCTTCACGCGCATCCGCCCGTCGAACTGAGACCTTGAGGGACGTGTGCCGGATAAAGATCCCGTAATCGCGTTCAAGAACCTCAACGAGGGAGACATCCGAGAAATCGATCCCCTCGATACCTGGAACCATGGAGGCCCTCAGATGGCTGTATTCGAGACAGATCTCCATGGCATCGGCGAGCCGAACGCGGGCGAGTGTGAAGACCGGCTCCCCATCGGGTAGGTACAGCCGCTCGGAAACCTCTTTTTCCGCTGCCTCGATACCGCAGGAGATCACGCGCGATGACGGCGCCGCGGAGACCCTGCGGACCATCTCGCTGAACCCGGCGACATCGTCAAGGTGCATCGCCGGGCGATCAGGGCATACGAATGTCCCGGCACCTTTGCGCACCTCAACGATTCCACTGGCTGACAGGCGCGCTAGGGCGGTCCTCAGGGTCGTCCTTGAAACCGAGAGCATACGGCATAGATCCCGTTCGGAGGGAAGGGGCTCACCTGCGGAAAGGCCATGCGAATCTATATAGCTCAAGATACCCTCATGAGCTCGGTCAGAAGGGCTTATCTCCGTCTGCTTGGTCATTCCCCTCCCCCGACATCATATGGGCAAACGACTCCTGCACCATGGAGGCGGACTCGAGGATGTTTCGATGAGCCCCGCTACCCCTCTTGAGCGGCCGATTCCAGATTGGGATATCCAGCTCCCTCACATCCGGGGTGTGCACGGTGACCCGCACGACAACGGCGTCGCAGACCTTCCCCAGGTTCTTCCTTCGCCAATTATCATGGGAGGCACGGCGGGGGTCAATCATGATCTGAGCGAGCGCCTTGAGCCCGCGAGGGCGCGCCTTGGCGACGCTGTCTTCCTCATGCTCGATAACCGAGCACTTCTCGATCTCCTCGAAAGCATATAGGTCGAAATCGCATCCAGCCTTGGGACGTACGCCCCAGAGCCGATGGGCATCATCGCACTTCACCTCAGGGATCCCAAGTTCGGGGAATCCCTCCAGGATCGTGCGCGTCGGGGCAAACACCCTCTTTCGATCCCATCGCCTCTTGTCTGCGGACATATGCCCTCCGATGCGTGCCTCATATATCAATTTCTATATTTTAATACCAGGCTTCGGATCAGCACGCTGGAGCGGGTTCTTTTCCGCCGATGGCCTCGATATCCGACTGAGCGGTCGCATGCCCCGCTTTCCCACCAGCCACACGCCGAGTGAGCAAAAGGGAGGCCGGATGACTCCGGCCTCCCCATGAGAGGATTCCACTGTGTTCTGCTCGATGCAATTAGTAGTCGAACTGGTGATAATAGCGGCGGTACTTCAGGTTGTGCTTGGTAACCGTCTCATAGTACCGAGCGAGGCGATCAGTCACGAGCGACGTGAGGATCCAAGGCGAGACGATCACGCGGAACTCATCATCGAGACCGGGGATGCCGTACTCGGCTGTGTCGATCACCACGATATCATCGTCCCCCGTAACACCGCGCTTCAGGAACGCCTCGACGCGGTTGTCGAGGGCACGGCACTCATCCTCACCCTTGAAGAGGAAGACGGGGACGCCCTTCTCAACGAGCTCGAGGGTTCCGTGGAAGAAGTCCGCGGAGCTGATGTACCGGGTCCGCTTCCACTGCATCTCCTCAAGGATGCACATCGCGAAGAGGATCGTCTCGCCCCAGAGGGCCCCCGAGCCGATGAACATCGTATACGGCGCAAGCGCGTAGGCGCGGGCGAGCCTCTCCGCCTCGGGCTCGAACTTCTTCCGGATATCGAGGAGGTCGCTCCAGATGCCCTTCGTCTGGTCGATGAAGTCATCGTATTTCGGGAAACAGCCACGACGATTCAGGATTCTCAGTCCGAAGCAGTCCGCGAGGTAATACCCCTTCTCGCACCCGCCGGCACCGTGGTCGCTCGCCATCTTGACGCAGTTCTCGGCTCCGACAGCGCGGCCGATCGGCCCATCAGGGCTCGTCATAGCAAAGACGCGGACCCCCGTCTCCTTCAGCTTCTTGCACGCCTCGAGCACCTCGGGGGTGGCCCCGGACTCAGAGGCGGTCAGGACAACCGAGCGCTCAGTCATGCGCTTATGCCCCATGACGTTCCACTCTGCGGCGTGGATCAGGTAGACCTCGAGGTCCTTATCGCCAAATTTGTTCATAAGATACTCGAGCTGCATCAGCTCATCCCACGTTCCACCCACGCCCATGAGGAAGATGGCATCATAGCCCTCATCCGCGACGCGGTCGGCGAGATCACGCATCTTCTCACCAGTTTTGACGAGCTCCTTTCCGTCAAGGAGGTACCCCTCCTGATCAAAGTTCATAAGCTCGATCTTCTCAGTCTCAGCCATGAGCGCTCCCTTCAAATCGCGCGCATTGGTTTTGGGAGGCCGTTGCCGTCCCCTTTCCTGAGGTGAGGGTATCAAGATTTTGATATAACGTTATAGTACGTCTTTGCGAACGGTAGGTTTTTGCCGGTGAGTGTATGACGTTACATGATGTATAGGGGCGGTGCGGCTGAGCTACAGTCGGAAGCTGTAGTGTCTTCCAACGACGTGCTGGATACCGATGAACATCGGATGCCCATATTGGTCGCTATACTCGCCCCTCACTGAGAACAGCGGCTCGTTATCAGGAACCTCAAGCAACGAGGACATCTCACCATACGCCCGCTCCATGCTCAGCACGCACGCGTCCCCGTTACGGGGGACCAACCCGGTCCTCTCCTCGATCAGGTCGAACAGGGACCGATCACTTAGCTCCTCCTCGATGAGGAACCCGTATCTATCGGGATCGAAATAATTATCTTCGACCATAAGCGGGACACCATCCGCGGTGCGCACGCGCTTAACCTGGATCGCGCGGCAGTCCCCGGTCTCGCCGAAAAATCCCCCGTCATCGGACGGGAGGCTGACCAAGCCACGCGTGACCAACCTTGCCCCCGGGACCACGCCGTTCAGCTCGCATGTCCGTGAGAAGCTTTGAACGAGGTCTTGGTTTTGGATGGCGCTCCCTCTCTCAGAGGCGTTGACGAAGGTCCCCTTCCCCTGCCGCTTGATGAGAAGCCCCTCTTTGACGAGCTCCTTCACGGCCCTACGCACGGTTATCCGGCTGATGCGGTAGATATCTCCAAGCTCGATCTCCGTGGGGATCCGCTCGCCAGGAAGATAGAGGCCTGACGCGATATCGCGCTTTATGTCATCCACCACTTGCTGATACAACGGGTCAGAAGAGGCCGCATCCAACTCAGAAGGCATATACCGCACCGTGCACTTTCGACGACTTCCCGCTTTCTGGTAGCAGTATATCAGCAAGGAACGCATGGGCCGACACAGCGCTGGAGTCGAGCGTATGGAGGCGGGGCACCCTCTCGGATGCCCCGCCGATGCAAAATCGCCGCCTGTCCCCTACCGGCGCTTCTCCCGGTAGAACTCGATGAGCGCACGGGTGCTCGCGTCCTGCGCCGCGAGGGCCGCGTCGTCGTGGAACGCCGGGGTGATCTCCTTCGCAAGCTGCTTGCCGAGCTCCACGCCCCACTGGTCGAACGAGTCGATCCCCCAGACCGTGCCCTCAACGAAGGTGATGTGCTCGTAGAGAGCGATGAGCGCGCCGAGCGCGTGCGGGGTCAGATCGACGCCGAAGATCGAGGTCGTGGGCCGGTTCCCCTCGAACACGCGGGCCGGCACCATCCACTCGGCCGTGCCCTCGGCGCGCACCTCGTCGGCCGTCTTGCCGAACGCGAGGGCCTTGGTCTGCGCGAGGAAGTTACCGAGGAAGAGCTCGTGCACGTCCTGGCCGTCGTCCGACACCGCGTTCGGGGTGTTCGCGAACGCGATGAAATCGGCCGGGATCAGCTGGGTCCCCTGGTGGATCAGCTGGTAGAACGCATGTTGGCCGTTCGTGCCCGGCTCGCCCCAGAAGATCTCGCCCGTGGCCGAGGTCACCGGCGTGCCGTCCCAGCGCACGTGCTTGCCGTTGCTCTCCATGGTGAGCTGCTGCAGGTAGGCCGGGAAACGGTGCAGGTACTGGTTGTAGGGCAGCACCGCATGGGTCCCGCACCCGAGGAAGTTCACGTACCAGACGTTCATGAGGCCCATGAGCGCCACGACGTTCTCCTCGAGCGGCGTGTCCGCGAAGTACCTATCGACCTCGTGGAAGCCCTCGAGGAAGCACTGGAAGCGCTTCGGGCCGAACGCCACAATGAGCGAGAGTCCCACCGCGGAATCCACCGAGTAGCGACCGCCCACCCAGTTCCAGAAGCCGAAGGCGTTCTTCGGGTCGATGCCGAAATCAGCCACGAGGTCGAGCGCCGTGGAGACGGCCACGAAGTGCTTGGCCACGGCGCGGGCGCGGGCCTCCTCGGTGCCGTCGATCGCACCCGAGGCCTCAAGGGCGGAGAGCAGCCAGGTCTTGGCCTCGCGGGCGTTGGTGAGGGTCTCCAGCGTGGTGAAGGTCTTGGAGACGATGATCACGAGCGTGGTCTCGGGGTCGAGCCCGCGGGTCTTCTCAGCGAGGTCGTTCGGGTCGATGTTCGAGACGTAGGTGCAGTCGATCCCCGCGTCGGCGTAGGGCTTGAGCGCCTCGTACACCATGACCGGGCCGAGGTCGGACCCACCGATGCCGATGGAGAGCACGTGCTCGATGCGCTTGCCGGTGACACCCGTCCAGGAGCCGCCGCGCACCTCCTCCGCGAACGCGTACATGCGCTCGAGGACCTCGTGCACGTCGGCGACGACATCCTGGTCGTCCACGATGAGGGAGCCGGCCTCCGCGGCGGGGCGGCGGAGCGCCGTATGCAGAACGGCGCGATCCTCGGTGGTGTTGATGTGCGCGCCCGCGAGCATGGCGTCGCGGCGCTCCTCGAGGCCCACGGCGCGGCCGAGCTCGACGAGACGGGCGAGCGTCTCATCGGTGACGAGGTTCTTGGAGAGGTCGATGCGCAGGTCGCCGAGGTCGAAGCTCAGGCGGCGGACGCGATCGGGGTCATCGGCGAACCAGCGCTTGAGGTCGATGCCCTCGCGCATGAGCTCCTCGAGGTGCTCGGTGAGGGCCGACCAGGCAGGGGTTTGGACGGCGTCGACGGGTGCGGGAACGGTTGGCATGGGGATGTCCTCCTAGCGATCGCGCGCGGGCACGGCGCCCGCGTGAGGGTTCCCCTATTGTAGCGCGCCACCCGGACGGAGGCGGGCGCGCCGGCCGCGCACCCGGATCGGGGCGAAGATCAGCCGCGGCTCCCCTGCCCCGCCCCGCCTGCCGCGCTCGCGGGCGGGACCTCCCCCGGGTGCCGGCCGACCCCGACCTCGTGCCCCTCGATCCCCTCGACCACGGGCTCGCCGAGGAAGAGCGGGACGGCCAGGCGCGTGTAGAGCGCGAGCCAGATGAGCGCGGCGGCGAACCCGCCGAGCACGTCGCTCGCATAGTGGACGCCCAGGTAGATGCGGCTTACGCCGATCATGACGATCACGACGGCGAAGGCGCCCGAGAGCAGGAGGCGCTGCCGGCGGTCGCGCTCGTAGTGCCAGACGAGCCAGACGATGAGCCCGAAGAAGGCCATCGCCATCATGGAGTGCCCCGAGGGGAAGCTGAAGCCCGTCTCCTCGATCAGGCGGAACCCCACCGGGCGCGGCCGCTGGACCAGCATCTTTATGCCCACGTTCAAAAGCGACGAGAGCACCAGGTTGACGGCGCAGCACCAGCCCGGGCGCCTCCCCGGGGCGAAGGCCGCGATCACGAGCAGGAGCACGATCAGCACGACGGCGTTGCCGAGCGCGGAGAACCCCATCATGGCGGGCGTAAGCCACGAGTGCCGGAGCTTCTGCACGAAGAGCCAGTAAGCCCAGACGTCGATCCGCATGGTCTCGGACGAGAGCACGTCCTCGAGCAGGAAGAGGAAGAGCGCGAGGCAGGCGAGGACCACGATGAGGCGGGCGTTGGCGCGGATGCGGCGCGCCAGGCGCGCGGGCAGGCCGCGGCGCTCCTCGGGCGTCAGCGCGCCATCGGTGAAGTTCTCCATAGAGCTCCTTTCAGGTCCCATCATTCTAAACTCTGTCCGCACGGCACCCTAGGATGTCCATATCGAATGTCTGTTCTAGGAACAGATGTTCGTATATACTGAACGCCGAAGGAGGAGCCATGGAGCGGCAGCGCACATACATATGCATCGATCTCAAATCGTTCTACGCCTCGGTCGAGTGCGTGGACCGCGGCCTCGACCCGCTTGAGGAGCGGCTCGTGGTCGCCGATCCCGAGCGCGGCGACAAGACCATCTGCCTCGCGGTGAGCCCCGCCATGAAGCGGCTCGGCGTCCGCAACCGCTGCCGCGTGTTCGAGATCCCCCGCGATCTTTCCTACGTCAAGGCCCAGCCGCGCATGCGCCGCTACATGGAGGTCTCAGCGCGCATCTACGGCATCTACCTCGAGCGTATCAGCGCGCAGGACATCCACGTCTACTCGGTGGACGAGTGCTTCATAGACGCCACCTCCTATCTCCGGCTCTACCAGATGACCGCCCGCCAGTTCGCCCGCACGCTCATGGCGGAGGTGCGCGACCGCACGGGCGTGCCCGCGGCGGCGGGAATCGGCCCCAACCTCTTCCTCGCCAAGGTGGCGCTCGACATCACCGCCAAGCACGCGCCAGACGGCATCGGCGTCCTCGATGAGGAGGCGTTCCGGCGCCAGATCTGGACCCATCGCCCCATCACGGACATCTGGGGGATCGGCCCGGGGCTCGCGCGGCGGCTGGCCGCCTACCACGTCCACGACCTCATGGGCGTGGCGGCGCTCGACGAGTCCATCCTCTACCGCGAGCTCGGCGTGCGCGCCGAGTACCTGATCGACCACGCCCACGGCCGCGAGCCCGTCACGATCGCGGAGATCCAGGCCTACCGTCCCGCGGCCACCTCGCTCATGAACGGTCAGGTCCTCAACCGCGACTACACCCGCGAGGAGGCGCGCACGGTGCTGCGCGAGATGGTTGACGCCTCCGTCCTCGAGCTCGTGGAGCGCGGGGTTGCGGCGAGCGGCATCTCGCTCTTCGTCGGTTACGGCAGAAACGTCCCGCCGGCGCGAAACGCCCCCGCCTCCTGCATCGACCCCGCCACGCACAGCGCCGCCGACGACACGGTCCTGCTCGACCGGCAGAACCCCGACGGCAGCATCGGGGGCGGGGTCCACCGTCAGATCGAGCGGGAGCTCGCGGGGCCCGGCCTCACCTGGGGAGGCCCGGCGGAGGCCATGCCCGGGGAGCACGGCCGCCGCCTCGCCCGGGGCGTCTGGGGGCACGGCGGAGGCCAGCGCCGGCTCACGGGGCGCACCAACTCCTTCCGCAAGATCTGGGCGGCCTTCGAGCGGCTCTTCGAGGAGACGGTCGAGCACGGCCGGGCCATCAAACGCATGAGCATAGGCTTCGGCGATCTCGTCCCCGAGGAGCTCGCCGACATCGACCTCTTCACCGACCTCGCGGCCGAGGAGCGGGAGCGGCGCCTCGCGTCCACCGTCAACGCGGTGAAGGGGCGTTGGGGCGGCAATGCCCTGCTCCGCGGCACGAGCTTCAAGCGCGGGGCCACCGGGCGCGAGCGGAACCAGCAGGTGGGGGGCCACCATGCCTAGCTACACCAAGAACGGCCAGGTGCGGGCCGGGCGGGCGGCGCAGTTCATGCCGTTCGCGGCCCTCACCGGCTACTACGAGCTCGCCCGGGCGCAGGAGCGCGTGGTGGAGCCCCGCCACGAGCCCACCGAGGAGGAGGCGCTCGCCCTCTCCCAGGTGGTCATGCAGGTGCGGCGGGGGGACCTCATCCGCGTCACCTTCTACCAGGGGGACGGCTACATCACCCGGGCGGGAACCGTGGTGGCCGTGGAGCCCGCTTTCAGGCGGCTCCGCATGGATGAGCTCACGATCTTCTTCGATGACATCCGCGCGATCGAGCGCTGCCCCGCCCGCAAGGAGGACGGCGGGCGGGGCAGCGGCAGCCGGCGCCAGCCGGGTCGCGGGAATCGCTGAGGGCGGGGTCGCGGCGCGGGCGGGCGGCGCACGCGGGAGGCATGGGCCGCGGGCGGCGGTGAGCCCAAGTGGCGCGGGCTATGGGCCCGGTCGGCGGGACCGGATGCGCGGGCGGGCGGGACCGGATGCGCGGCCTGGCCTCGCGGGCGCTTAGAGCTTCTGCACGTAGTAGCCGGCGTCCCTGACGGCCGCCTCGTAGACGGCCTCGTCGATCGGATGCTTCGCGCGCACGTGGGCCATGCCCTTCGCAAGGTCGACCGTGGCCCAGGTGCCCGTGACGCCGTTCAGCGCCGAGGTCACGTGCTTGGCGCAGTTCTCGCAGGTCATGCCTCCGATGGGAAGGTCGGCGCGGTAGGCGTAGTGCGCCTCGTCGGTGTCCTTCACCTCCACGCTCCTCACGCGGCGGGCGCCCTCGTGCTCGCCGCAGCAGCTCGAGGTTCCCGTGATGCCGCCCAGCACGCGGCGTCCGCCGACGGCCAGGGCCGCCAGCACGATGACGGCGACGATGATGTTTCCCGGTGTGAGGATCTCACCCATGGTTCGCTCCCTTCAAAGCGGTGCGCGTCCGCGCTCGCAGGCCCACTATACTCCCCACCTCCCGGGCTTCATAGGATAAGTTAGAAAAAGTTGACTTCTCACTTGACCCGGCTGCGATCCGGTGTATAAGTTACCTAAAGGTAACTGGCTGAGGACCCGCGGGAGGACGCTTGTGATCACGGCAATCGACGCGACGGCCCTCGAGGCGGCGATCGTCCGCAACGGGGCGCCCACGCTCACGGGCATCATGCCGGCGAACCTCTTCACCTTCCCGGGCCGCTTCGCGCGCGCCGACGCGCCGGGCGCGCAGACGACCGAGGAGGAGGCGCGGAAGAACCGCGCGGCCCTCCTGGCCGCCGCCGCAGCCTGCGCGGAGCACCTCGCCCCCGCGGGCATCCGCCTGCGCGTCCTCGTCTGGCGCGGGTGCGGTGCCCTCATCTACCTCTACCGCCCCGCCCGGCTGGCGCCGGCGCTCGAGGCGGGTCTCGCCCGCGCGGCGCTCGTCGCCATCGGCTACCCCGTCGACGACCTCGAGGCCACCGTCGACCTCCTCGCCGACCGCATCGCCGCCGAGGGGTCCTGCGCCACCGCGGCCCACCGGAGCGACGCTCCCCTCACCTGCCCCGCGCGCGCCGACCGAGAGGCCCGGACGGGCTTCCCGCACGAGGTCGGCTACCTGCTGGGCTACCCCACCGAGGATGTCGACGGCTTCATCAGGCACCGGGGTCGTGGCTATCTGCTCGCGGGCCCTTGGAAGGTGTATCGGAACCGGGCACGCGCGCTCGCGGCCTTCGAGCGGATCCACCGCTCCCACGCGCGGTGCCGCCAACGCTATCGTCGCGGCGAGGGGCTCCCCGAGCTCGCCGTCGCGTGCGCATAGACCCCCTATTGGAGCCGCGCCCGTCGCGCGGCGCAGAGGAAAGGAACGGATATGAGCAAGATCGCGGTCATCTACTGGAGCGGCACCGGCAACACCGAGGCCATCGCCGGCTTCGTCGCCGACGGCGTCGCCGAGGCCGGCGGCGGGGTCGACGTCTTCCCCGTCTCCGATTTCGACACCTCCACCCTCGCCGGCTACGACGCCTACGCGCTCGGCTGCCCGGCCATGGGTTCCGAGGAACTCGAGTACGACGAGTTCCAGCCCTTCTGGGACGAGGTCAAAGGCGAGCTCGGCACCAAGAAGGTCGCGCTCTTCGGCAGCTACGAGTGGGCCGAGGGCGAGTGGATGGAGACCTGGAAGTCCGATGCCGCCGACGCCGGAGTGAACGTCGTCGACACCCTCATCATCTACGACGCACCCGACGCCGAGGGTGAGGCGCAGGCCAAGGCCCTCGGGACGAAGCTCGTCTAGAATCCTCCCGCGACCGCTTCGGCGGCGCCGGCGATCCCCCATCACGGCCCTCGGCGGCCGCTCGGACGCGCCATGCGACCGGGCGGCCGCCTTTTCGCGGGGCGCGGCATGCGTGTCGTGACGGCATTGTGTCGGAAACGCGCCGCTCCGATGGACATCGGCCCCATCGCGGCCGGAAGGCGGAAGCCGAAACCGCCGCTGTGCTATCGTATCTATTGATACGCCGTACTGATAAGGAAGGGAGCGGTCGTGGCGGTCCAGCGACGAAACACCCACCAGCGCCAGCTGGTGCTCGACGCCGTCCTCGCGCGCGACGACCATCCCACCGCCGAGGACATCTACCTCGACGTCCGATCCCGCGATGAGAAGATCAGCCGCGGGACGGTCTACCGCAACCTCAACCTCCTCGAGGAGGCGGGCGCCATCCAGTCCGTCCACGTGCCCGGCGGCAACCGCTTCGATTGGCGCACCGACGACCACGCGCATGTAACCTGTGCGATCTGCGGAGCCGTCCAGGACGCCCCGCTCGCCTACGACGACGCCGTCGACGCCCGCGCCGCCGCCGAGACCGGCTACGCCATCACCTCGCACAACACCGTGTTCTACGGCATCTGCCCCGCCTGCCAGCGCGCCCGCGAGGAGGGCGCCCGGTAGGTTCCACCTGCCCCTTTTGAAGAGCCGCAGCCCGGTCCCGCGCGCGGGCGGGGCGCTTCCGTGCCGCGCTCCTTCACGTTACGGCGCCTCTCTGGTCAAAAACGCCGTTAATCGGTAATTCAGCACGGGCGGACCGTCCAAAACGCACAGCGCGCGTTGTTGAAAATGAGCAGACCCACCCCGCCGCCCACCGCAACGGGTGATTTGCACAATGAGACCCATGCAATCAGCGCCGGGAAATCTCCCCGGAATACCGATTAACGCGTTTTTTGACCACGAACGCGGGATGCCGTGCGAAAGGGCCTGAACCGAACGCACCGGCATGGGGAGCAGCCCCCGAGCGGAGAGCGGACGGGCCGCCCACGAGGACGCATCGACCCCGGCAAAGCCGCCCGGCCCCGTCCCGCCGCCCCACGGGCTGCGGCCCTTACCCCGGGCGCCTACACGAGACCGAGGTGCCGGCAGGCCTTCCAGATGCCGTCATCATCCACGGAGGCGGTCACGTAGTCGGCCTTGGCCTTAACGGCGTCCCAGGCGTTACCCATCGCGACCGCGCAGCCCACCGCCGCGAACATCGGCAGGTCGTTCTCGCCGTCGCCGAAGGCCACGGCCTCGTCGCGCGTCGCGCCCAGGCGATCGAGCACCGCGGCCACGCCCACGCCCTTGCCGCCGGAGGCGGGCACCACATCGCAGAACAGATCCGACCACCGCGTCACCGCCACGTGCCTGGTCGCGGAGAGGATCCGCTCCTCGTCTTCGCGCGGCAGGAAGGCGCAGAGCTGGTAGACGGGTTCCGCGAGGGTGCGGTCGAGGTCGCCCACCTCGTAGGTGAGCCCGACCTCCTCCTCGTTCCTGCGCACCCGCTCGCCGCGGCCGCTGATGAAGGAGCCGTCGCGCTGAAGGACGAGCAGGTCGTAGGCGCCAGAGCGCGCCTGGTCCACGATCGCGCGCACGTCGTCGGGGTCGAGCGGGCAATCGCGGAAGACCCCCTCGCCGTCGTAGCAGCGCTGCCCGTTGATGGTCACGTAGGCGTCGAACCCCTCGCGCACCTCGGGGATCATCTGATACGTCGCGCGCCCCGTGGACACGACGGTCGCGATGCCGGCCGCGCGCAGCGCCGCGAGCGCGTCCTGGGTGCTCTCGGGGATCGCGTGCGTCTTGAAGCTCGTGAGCGTGCCGTCGATATCGAAGAACGCGGCCTTGATCATATGGGGAACCCCTTTCGTGTCCGGGCGGGCTCGTCCCGACCGCGAGGGGCATTCTAGCAAGACCGGGCGCTCGGCGCGCGGGCCGCGGCGCGAATTGTGCCAATCGGCCGCGCGTCGCTCGCTCGCGGCTGAGCGCAGCCGCGCGGGGGCGACTGCGATCAGCCGCGGCAGAAGAACGCCAGCGCGATGCAGCCCGGCCCCACGTGCGTGCCGATCGTCGCCCCGACGGTGCTCACCGGCAGCTCATCCCGGCTGATGGCGGTCTCCCAGAGCGCCCGGGAGTCGTCGATGTACTTCTGCAGCATCCGGTCGTCGAGGCCCGTGTAGCCGAGGCGGATCGGCATGCCGAAGTCGATGCCGCCCGCCCGCTCGATCTCGCGGTTGAGGAGGTTCCGGCCGTTCCTCGAGCCGTGCGCCTTGCCCCGGAGCGCCACCGCGCCGTCGTCGACGCCGATGACGGGCTTGATGGAGAGGAGGTCGCCGATCACGGCGGCCGTCGCCGGGATCCGCCCGCCGCGCTTCAGGTACTCGAGGGTGTCGAGCAGGCCGACCACGCAGACGCGCTCGCGCTCGCGCTCGAGGGCGGCGGCGATGTCCGCCCCGGAACGTCCCTCGTCCACGAGGCGGAGCGCGTAGTCGACGAGCACGCGCTCGCCCACCGTCGCCGACAGGGTGTCAACCACGTAGACCCCCGCGGCCGCGCCGCCCGCCTCCGCCGCGGCGATGAGGGCGCTCTGGTTCGTGCCCGAGAGCTTCGAGGAGAGCGTGATGATCACGATCTCGTCGGCGCCGGCGGCGCGCGCGTCGCGGATCGCCTCGGTGTAGCTGAACGGGTTCACCTGCCCGGTCGTCGGGAGCAGGTCGCCCTCGATGAGCAGCTCGTAGAAACGCTCGCTGGAAAGGTCGATCCCGTCGCGGTAGACGGTGTCGCCGAACGCGATCGTGAGGGGCAGGACGCTCAGGCGCGGATCGGCGTCGCGGGCGATGTCACTCGCGGAATCGGTGATGAGATGGACGGTCATGGCTCTCCCCTGGATGGTGGCGGTCAATGGGAGACATACTAATTCTTAATGTCCGTTATCACTACATTCCCATAGATGACTACTGTTAACGAAATCCAAGGTCGCGCAGGTGGAGCCGGGTGCCACCCGCCATAAAGACCGTGTGCCCATCGCCCGGGCGGCCAGGACGACGGGGGCCGCGCCGCTATAATGGACGGGAACCCATGACACATGAAGGCGGTCGCCCTTGCAACCAACCCCTCTCGATCGAATCCGCGCGCTCCGTGCCACCCGCGCCCGGGCCCGCACCCGCGCAGCCGACCGCGGACGGCGCTGGCGGCGCGCCGGGGCGCCCTCGGCCCTCTCGCGCCTCATCAACGCCTGGTGGACCCGCCTGCTGCAATCCGTCTACCACGGTTCGCTCTCCGCCCAGGAGGCCGAGTACACCGAGCACGAGACGCGCCGCGACTACCTCTGGAACACCGCCGGAACCGCCATCTGGGGCTTCAGCTTCCCCGCGCTCACGATCGTCGCCACCCAGCTCGTCGGCGTCGAGCAGGCGGGCATGTTCTCGATGGCCTTCGTGACGGGCACCCTCCTCATGATCGCCGCCAACTACGGCGTCCGCACCTTCCAGGTGTCCGACATCGACGAGCGGGCCTCCTTCACCTCATACCAGGTCAACCGCCTCATCACCGGCGTCGGGGCGTTCCTGGTCGGCATCCTCTACTGCGCGTGGCGCGGCTACGACCCCGCGATGTGGGCGATCTGCATGGGTGTCTACCTCTACAAGGTGATCGACGGGGTCGCCGACGTCTTCGAGGGCCGCCTGCAGCAGGCCGACAAGCTCTACCTCGCCGGCGTGAGCCAGACCATCCGCTCCGCCGCCGCGGTGGCCGTCTTCTCCGTCCTGCTCCTCATCACGCGGAGCCTGCCGGTGGCCTCGATCGGCATGGCCGTCGTCGCCGTGGCCTCCCTCGTCGTGGTCACGTTGCCGCTCGCCTACTTCGAGACCGAGCGGTCGCGGGGGCTCGACCTTACGGAGGTCGCCAGGCTCCTGCGCCAGTGCGCCCCGCTCGCGGCGGCGCTTTTGCTCTTCAACCTCATCGAGTCGATGCCGAAGTTCGTGATGGAGGGCGCGCTCGCCTACGACAACCAGCTCTACTTCAACGCCCTCTACTTCCCCGCCCAGGGGATCCTGCTCGCCGCCGGCTTCATCTACAAGCCGCAGCTCCTGCGTCTGGCGAGCATCTGGGGGAACCCGCGGCGGCGTCGGCGCTTCGACCTCATCGTCGTCGCGATGCTCGGCGTGGTGCTCGCGCTCACCGCCGCGGTCGCGCTCGTGATGGGAAGCGTCGGGATCCCGGCGATAGGGTTCATGTACGGCCTCGACTTCGAGCCCTACCGCGGCCTCGCGCTGCTGATGGTTGTCGCCGGCGGCATCACCGCGGCGATCGACTTCCTCTACGCGATCCTCACGGTGCTCAGGCGCGCGGGCGACGTCATGAGGCTCTACCTCGTCGCCTTCGGCGCGTCGGTCATCGCCCCGCTCATCCTCGTGAACCTCATGGGACTCGCCGGCGCGGTCATCAGCTACCTCGTGACGATGGCCCTGCTGCTGGTGCTGCTGCTCATCGAGTACGTGCGGATCCGCCAGGCGATCACCCGCGAGCGGAACCCGTTCGGACGGCGGTAGGGAGAGGGACGCGCGGCGCGAGGGACAGAGCGCACGTCGCGGAGGAGGGCGCGCGCCTGGGTCGCGCGTCGGGCAGGCGCGGCGGCTCGCGCACGGGGCCCGGAGCGAACCTAGGGCGCGGCCGGATCCGGCCCGCACACCGTGCCTGGGCACACAACCGTATCCAACCCGCGCTGACGCCTGGGCAGCCCCCCCCTCACTCCCCCTCGGCGATCGGGGCGTACCAGACCCGATGGTCCTCGAGGCGCATGACGGCCACCTGCCCGTGAGGGAAGCCGCCGGCCGCCGACGCGTCGATGTCGATCCGGTCGGCGACGCCGCCGGTGTCCTGGCAGGCGCCGACCTCCACCACCCGGGCGCGGCCGTGGCCGTCGAGCACGGGCCCGCCCATCAGCTGCGCGAAGCTCCCGAGCAGCACGCTCGGCGTGTGCCCGGCCACGACGATGGGCCCGATGCCCCGGGCGTCGACGAAGCCCGTCGGGGCTCCCCAGAACCGCTCGCGGATCCAGAGCAGGTCCTCGGCGTCCTGCGCCTCCATCATCGGGCGGAGCTCCCCCACCCCCAGGCCGGATAGGGCGCCGGGCTCCTCTACGGGCACGCCGGCCGTGGCAAGGTAGCCGCGGGCCGCGAGCGCGTCGATTCCCGCGTGGGCGAGGAGGTAGATACGCCGGCGCGGAATCTGCGCCGAAGCGTGGGGGCCTCGGGCCGCCGAGAAGGCGTCAGGAACCGAGACGATATCGAACAGCGGTAGGCCGGCGACCCAGTCCACGAGGTCCGCGGCCTCGGCGCGCGGAAGGGCGTCGAGCTGCCCGGCGGTCACCCAGCCGCCGTTGATGTCCCATCCCCCCTGGAGGGAGGCATCGTCGGTGAGGAGGGCGCCGAGCATCATGCGCTCGTGGTTGCCCATGAGCACGCGCGCGCCGGGAAGGGAGCGCACGAGGCGCATCACACCCACCGGATCGGGGCCGCGGTCGATCATGTCCCCCATGACGACGACGGTGTCCTGGGCGCCCGGGCCCGCGAGGGTGAGGGCGGCGTCGAGGGCGCGCAAGTGCCCGTGGGCATCGGATGTGACGTAGGTCGCCATGGGCCCTCCTCTCTGAACCGCTCGCTCCCCCGAACCTTCAAGTTCAAGTTTCAGTTGAGAGTTTACCCCTTTACCGAGGGGTCGGCTCGCGGATCACCGCGGGCACAGCACGCACACGGACGGGCGGCGTACAATGGGGGCAGGAACCACACGACAGAAAGGCAGCCATGGGCAAGGAACTCGCTCTCATCGGATGCGGCAACATGGGGACGGCGATCATCCGGGGCATCCTCGGCGCCGGGCTCGTCCCCGCGGCGGGCATCGCCGTCACCTCCCACTCCCCCGTCTCGGCCGCGCGCCTCGCCGACGAGCTCGGCGTCACGGCGACCACCGACAACGTCGAGGCGGTCCGGGGAGCGCGCATCGTCTTCATCGCCGTGAAGCCGGCCCTCGTCCCCGCTGTGGCGCGCGAGATCGCGCCGGCCCTCCGCGCGGACGCGATCGTCGTCTCCATCGCCGCGGGCCTCACCCTCGCCCACCTGGAGGAGCTCCTGGGCGGCGAGCGCAAGATCGTCCGCGTGATGCCGAACCTGCCCGCGATGGTGGGCGCCGGCATGAGCGCGCTCACACCCAACGAGCGGGTGGGCGCCGAGGAGACGGCGGAGGTCAAGCGGCTCCTCGAGGGCTTCGGCAAAGCCGAGGTCGTGCCCGAGGGGCAGATGGACGCCGTCGTCGCCGTATCCGGGTCCGGCCCCGCCTACGTCTGCCTCTTCATCGAGGCCCTCGCCGACGCCGGCGTGGCCGAGGGCATGCCGCGCGCGACCGCCTACGCCTTCGCCGAGCAGACCGTCCTCGGCACGGCCGCCTACCTGCAGGAGACGGGCACGCACCCCGGGGTGCTCAAGGACCGCGTCTCCTCACCGGCCGGCACCACGATCGAGGCCGTCGCCGCCCTCGAGGAGCGGGGGCTGCGCTCGGCGGTGATCGAGGCGGCGCGCATCTGCGCCCAGCGGAACCGTGAGCTCGGATAGGCGCGGGGCCGCACCCGTCGCGCATGGAACAGGGCCCGCCGCCGCATCATCTGGGATGCGGCGGCGGGCCCTTTGCATTCGCGTTGGCGTCCTGACGGCTGCGATCTTGGCAGCCGCGGGCGTTACTTGATCACGCGCACGCGGTAGATCGCCGGAATCCGCTTCAGCGCCTCGATCGTCGAGTCCTCGAGGTGCTCGTCCGTGTCGAACATCGTGTAGGCGTTCTCCCCGGCGCTCTCGTTCACCATGCGCTGCACGTTCGCGTTGTCACGGGCGAGCACGGCCGTGATCTGGCCGATCATGTTGGGGACGTTCGCGTGCAGGCAGGCGATGCGGCTCGCCGCGCGGGCCTTGCCCATCGAGCAGGCCGGGTAGTTCACCGAGTGCGCGATGTTGCCGTTCTCGAGGTAGTCCTTGAGCTCGGAGATCGCCATGTCGGCGCAGTTCGCCTCCGCCTCCTCGGTGCCGGCGCCGGAATGCGTGGTGATGAAGGTGCGCGGCATCTTGACCGTCGCGGGCGTGGCGAAGTCGCAGGCGAACCAGGAGAGCTTCCCGGCCCTGAGGGCGGCGTCGACCGCCTCCTCGTCGACGATCGTCTCGCGGGCGTAGTTGATGAGGACGGCCCCGGGCGCGAGGAGGTCGAGCTGCTCGGCCGAGATCATGCGCTGGGTGTCGGCCTTCGAGGGCACGTGGAGGGTGAGGTAGTCGCAGTCGCGGCAGAGGTCCTCGAGGGTCCCCACGCGCTGGACCTGCTGGGAGAGCGCCCAGGCGTGCTCGATCGAGATGAACGGGTCGAAGCCGTAGACGTCCATGCCGAGGTCGACGAGGGCGTTCGCGACCTTCGAGCCCACGTTGCCGAGGCCCACCACGCCCACGCGCTTGCCGCGCAGCTCGTGCCCGACGAAGGCCTTCTTCGCCTTCTCGGCCGCCGTGAGGATATTGGGGTCGGCCTCGTTCGCGCGGACCCACTCCATCGACTGCACGACCCCGCGGCTCGAGAGGATCATCATCGCGATGACGAGCTCCTTCACCGCGTTCGAGTTGGCGCCCGGCGAGTTGAACACGACGACGCCGCGGCGGGCGTACTCCTCGATGGGGATGTTGTTCACACCGGCGCCGCAGCGCGCGATGGCGCGGATGGACTCGGGCAGGTCGTAGCCGTGCAGGTCGGTCGAGCGCATGAGGATCGCGTCGGCCTCCTCGGCCGTGGCGACGAAGTCGTAGCCCTCGCCGAACTCGACCTCCCCGTCCTTGGTGATGTCGTCGATCGTCTTGATGTGGCGCATGGAGGTCCTTTCGTTTGGCGCCGCCCGCGCGGGGGCGGGTGGCGCCGTGGGAGATGGCGGCCCGGATGCCGGGCCGGATGTGCGGTCTTGGGGGTGGGGCCCGCCCGAGGCGGGCTAGAGAGATCGCCCGGTGCGGGAGGCCTCGAAGTCCTTGAGGTAGGCCACGAGCGCGTCGACGCTCTCGGGGGCGACGGCGTTGTAGAGGCTCGCGCGCATGCCTCCCACGAGGCGGTGGCCCTTGATGCCGGTGATCCCGCGCTCGGCCGCGCCGGCGACGACGACGGCATCGAGCTCGGGGCTCTCCGTGCGGAAGGTCACGTTCGAGATCGAGCGGCTCGCGGGGTCCGCCGTGCCCGCGAAGAGGCGCGAGGCGTCGAGGAAATCATAGAGGCGGCGGGCTTTCTCGCGGTTGCGGGCCTCCATGGCGGCAAGCCCGCCCGTCTCCTCGATCCAGCGGAAGACCTTGCCCGCGAGGTAGATGCCGAAGGTGTTGGGCGTGTTGTACATCGAGCCCGCGTCCGCCTGCGTGCGGTAGCTCAGGTAGGTGGGACAGATGTCCTGGCGGGCCGGGCCGTCGGCGATGAGGTCCTCGCGGACGATGACGACGGTCACGCCCGCGGGGCCGGCGTTCTTCTGCGCGCCGGCGTAGATGAGGCCGTAGCGCTCGACATCAAGGGGGAAGGAGAGGAAGCAGCTCGAGACGTCCGCGACGAGCGGGACGTCCCCCGTCTCGGGGAGCTGCCAGCAGGTGGTCCCGAAGATGGTGTTGTTCTGGCAGAGGTGGACGTAGTCGAGGCCACCCTCGGCGGCGGCCCGCTCGACGGGCGCGAGGTCGGGGATGCGGTCGAACCCCGTGTCGGCGCTCGAGGCGAGGACGTCTGCCTGGCCGTAGCGCTGGGCCTCCTGCCAGGCCTTCTTGGAGAAGTTGCCCGAGACGACGTAGCCCGCGCGGCCGCGGCGCATGAGGTTCAGGGGGACGGCGGCGAACTGCAGGGTCGCGCCGCCCTGGAGGAACAGGACGCGGTAGGTGTCGGGGACGGAGAGGATGCGACGGAGCGTCGCCTCGGCATCGTCGATGACGGCCTGGTAGGAGGACGATCGATGGCTCATCTCGAGCACGGACATGCCCGAGCCGGCGAAATCCAGGAACTCGGACTGCGCCTCGGTGAGCACCTCGAGGGGAAGCGCCGCCGGGCCGGCTGAGAAGTTGTGAACGCGAGCCATGTCATCCTCCGAACTGAGTCCTTCAGTTGAACAGCTCAGAAGCCTAGCACCACGGCGTCGGCGGGTGCGCGGGGTCGGGGCGGTTTCATCCGGTTGAAACGTGGCGCATGGCGCGGGGCGGGGCGGCCCGGCAGGCACGGAAGCGGACGGCAGCCGGGCGGGTCAGCGGGGCGGTCAGGACGGAGGCGGAAGCGGGCAGCAGGACGGCGGGACTCCCCTGGGAGCGCCGCGACCGCCCCCGGTGGCAGGGACGCAACTGCGGACCATTTCGGATCGCGCGCGACCGCAGGCCCCGCCCCGGAGCGCCGAATCGAGCCACGGCTCCATCACCGCGAGATCGGGCGGGCAAAACTCGGCGGTTTGCTGAAGGTTCGGCGAAGTCCAAAACAAACCTCGGCACTTTGCTGAAGGTTTTTGGCGCAGGGTCAAGTAGACGGTGTACAACGCGCACGATTTTCCCAGGTCAGAGGCATGCGCATATTTCGTCTATATCGCCGAGTCCTGATAACCTTCAGCAAAGTGCCGAGGTTTGACACGCGATCGGGAAAACCTTCAGCAAACCGCCGAGGTTTGACACGAACAACGGGAGCGCGGCAGCGGTGTCCGTGCCGCGCCGGCCACCTTGCCGCGCCGCGCCGGCCACCTCGTCACGTTGGACGCCTCGTCGCACCGCACCGGCCCGCATCGCGCCGGCCCCTCGCTGGCGCCGCGCGGGTCCCCGCGCCGCGCACACCCCCGCGCCGCGGCGGCGCCGGATCTCACTGCGCGAGGGCGAACGCGGTGGCGATATCGCCCTCGTTGGTCACCGAGATGAGCACCTCACGCACCCCCGCCTCGGCGAGCACCGGAACCAGGGCGTCGGTCACCTCGAGGTGCGGGGCGCCGTCCGCGTCGTCGTAACTCGATACAAGCCGCAGGTCGAAGCCCGAGGAGGTGCGTGGCGCCACCGCCTTGAACACGGCCTCCTTGATCGCGAAGCGCCCGGCGAGGAAACTCGCGCCCGCGCTCCCCCGCTCCCGCGCCTGCGCGATCTCACGTTCCGAGAAGCTCCGACGGATGAACGGGTCGAGCGGGGAGCCCGCTCCCCCATCCTCCGGCCAGTAGCGGGCGATCTCAGAGATCGTCACCGCATCGATCCCGATACCGAGGACCATCGTGCCTCCCCTCCGCGCCGTCGGCGCCGTGCCTGCGATATGCCAAGGATGCCATAAGAGGGCGCCCGGCGGCCTCAAGCCATCGGGCGCCCGTAAAACCCCGTTCGACACGGGAAGGCATATGCCGTCGAAGCCTACTCGTACTCGGCCTCGAGCGCATGGCGGCGGCCCAAGGCGAACCAGCCGAGCGCGAGGCAGCAGCCCATGACCGCGACGCTCATCGTGAACATGATGCCGTACCCGCCCGGGAGGTCGCAGATCCAGCCCCAGAAGACCGCAGCCACCGCGCCGAAGAAGGAACCCACCATCGAGATCCGCGCGTAGATGGCCGTGTAGTCCCGCTCCCCGAAGACACTCCGGGTGAGCAGCGGCGCGAGCACCGTCGTGCAGGCATAGGCGAACCCGAAGAGGAACGCGCCCGCGAGCAGAACCGGCGCCACCCCGGGCACCAGGAACATCAGCAGCACGCCCACGATGCCGCTCACCAAGCCGAAGGCGAGCCCGCCGACGGCCGAGCGGTCGGAGACCGTCCCGAGCACGACCTTGCCAATCGCCTGCCCGGCCATGCAGACCGACGCCACCGCGCCCGTGAGGGCCGCGAGCTCAGGCGCACCGGCGCCGGCGAGGGCCGACAGGTAGGACGGCAGGAACTGGTAGACCGTCTGGTTGAGCGTGATGAGGCCGCAGAAGGCCGCGAGCGCGAGGAAGGCCGCGGTGCGCATCGCACGCGGGGCGGAGACGCCCCGGAGCGCGGAGCTCGCCTGGCCGGCTGCGGCGGCCTCGTCGGCCCCGTAGGGCAGCAGCCCCTTCTCCTCGGGACGGCCCCGCACGACGAACACGACGACGGGCAGGGCCACCACCAGGATGATGAGGCCGTACACGAGGTAGGCGGTGCGCCAGCCCTCGGGTCCGCTCGCGATGAGCGCCGAGCCCAGCGGGTTGAACACCACGCCGCCGATGCCCGTGAACGCCATGCAGAGGCCGACGAAGAACCCCACGCGCCTCACGCACCAGGCGTTGATGAGGGTCGGAACCGCGAGATAGAGCAGGGGCGCGATGCCAAGCCCCATCAGGGCGCCCACGATGTAGAACTGCCAGACGGCATCGAAGAGCGAGAACGAGGCGAGGCCGAAGCCGCAGAGCGCCGTCGAGACACCCAGCACCACGCGGATGTCCATCTTGCCCATGAGGCGACCCGCCACGGGGAGCGAGACCATCATGGCCATGTTCGCAATGCTGAAGTACAGGGAGAACGCCGCCTTCGACACGCCCAGGGCCTCGCTCACCGGCGTGAAGAAGATCCCCGCGCAGGAGTACACGAGCGCGCAGGGCACCCCGGTGATCACGATGCCCGCGAGCACGATCAGGTAGGCATAATGGAAGCCGCTGCGCGGGGCCGCGGCCCGCGCCGTCGTCGGAGAACCTGCCATCCCGCGCCCCTAGGCGATCGCGGCGATGGCGCCGGGCATCGTGAAGCCGTCCCAGGAGGGCTCGCCGGTGTAGGTCATGACCTCCTCGGCGCCCGTGAGCGCGCGGATCGCGCCGGACGCGAGGGCGTCCATCTCGAAGTCGCCGGCGTACACCTTGACCGGGGCGATCCAGCCGACGCGGGAGGAGACGTACTCGACGAAGCGGGGGTCATGGCTCACGCCGCCCGTGAGGACGATCGCATCGACCTTGCCGGCGAGCGCGGCGGCGTAGGCTCCGATGGCCTTCGCGACCTGGTAGGCCATCGCATCGTAGGCGATGGCCGCCCACTCGTCGCCCTGCTCGATGCGCTCGAGGATCTGCCGGGCGTCATCGGTGCCCACGAGGCCCACGAGGCCGCCGGTGCGCCCGATCACGCCCTCCATGACGCGGCGGTCGGAGCCGTCGGCGAAGGCGAGCTTGACGAGGGGCTTCGCCGGCACGTCGCCGGAGCGGTTCGGGGCGAAGGGGCCGGAGCCCTCGAGGACGTCGTTGGCGTCGACCATGCGGCCGTGGTCGTGGGCCGCAACGGAGAGGCCGCCTCCCACGTGGGCGACGATGAAGTTGCCCTCGGCGTAAGTCGTCCCCAGCTCGGCGGCGGCGCGGATCGCGCACTCCTTCTGGTTCAGGCAGTGGACGTGGCTCTTGCGGTAGACGCCGGGGTAGCCCGTGATACGCGCCACATCGGCGAGCTCATCGGTGTCGGGCTGGTTCACCGCGTAGGCGGGCTTGCCCGTCTCCTGGGCGAAGGCGTGAAGCAGCGGGGCGCCGAGGATGGCGGGGTGGTTGACGCCGGCCGCGAGCACGCTCTCGCAGACCGTGTCGTCGATCGCGAAGATGCCGCCCACGGTCGGGCCCATGGCCCCGCAGTACCCCGAGAAGGCGTCGATGTCCGAGAGCGCGATGCCCTCCCGCTCGAGCGCGTCCAGGATGGTCCGGCGCCGATAATCGAACTGGTCGGCGGCGCGCTCGAAACGGGCGAGCTCGTCTGCCGGATGCGTCACGTTCAGACGGAAGCGCGCCTCGGCGCCGTCGAAGACGGCGACCTTGGTGGAGGTCGAACCCGGCGAGAGGGTGAGAATCGTAAAGCTCATATGAGCTCCTTTCTAAAGGCGGCGGCCGGGACGCGGATGGACCGGGGGTCGCATCGCGCGGCTGGGGCCGCAGGTGGATGGAGGGCGGAGCGGCTACAGCTCGTCGGGCGCCGGGGCGGCGGGCGCGGTTGCCGTCACCAGGACGATCGAGGTCACATACCCGATCGCGATGAGCGCCGGGTAGGTGGCGATCCACGCCTCGATGAGACCGGGCCCTCCCGTCCCGAGATAGGCCATCGTGAGCGAGATACAGGTCACGAAGATGAGGTTCTCGACGAAGACGGACGCGGCGAGCCGCGCCGTCCCCCTCGGAATCCATCCCGTGAGGCCCGCCGCGATACCGGGGACCGGCAGGACGAGCTGGAGGAGCACGTTCGTGAAGAAGGCGCTCGCGGTGCCCGGGTACCAGGACACCGGTGTGATCTCGGCGCCCGTCAGGAGCATCGCCGAGGTGTTGATCACCACGGCGAGGACGAGGTCGCAGAGGATGGTCGTGATCGTCCACTTGGTCATGGTCATGAGGTCATCTCCTCCGTTCCGGGGAATGGGAAGGCGGGGCGGGCGGGGCCGAGCAGGTCCTCGAGGCTGCGACGAACCTGGAAGGCCGCCTCCTCGGTGAAGAGCGGCGAACGGGCCTCGATGGACTCGGCCGGGGTCGTCGCTCGGTAGGTCGCGAGGTCGATGGCGTCCTCGACGTACCCGTGGTACACGCCGCGCGCAAGATGCCAGGTCACGGGGGCGCCGATGGCGTCGAGGCGATCCCGCAGAGCCTCGGCCTGCACCAGGAGCGGATCGCCCTCCACCGGGCAGAGCGCGACCCGCCCGAGGAGGGAGAGGTCGCCGTCAGACGCATGCAGGGGCGACACCAGCGGGTCGGCGGGATCCGCGCCGCCCGAGAGGTACCAGCGCCGAAACGTCGCGAGCACCTCCCCGGGGAGGCCCTCCCCCTCCTCCTCCGCCGCCGGCGGCGCGGCATCGAGGTAGGGGTAGTGCAGGGCGATCCCAGCCGCCTTGAGCCCGACCCTCTCCGGGGCGGCCAGCGCGGCAGCGGCGGCTATCGCGGCCCCGGCGCTGAACCCGATGAGGACGATGCGATCCGGATCGACCGAGACCCCCGCCGCGCCCGCGGCCACGTGCTCAAGGGCGCCAAGCGCGTCCTCGAGCTGCGCCGGCGCGGGATGCTCCGGGGCGAGGCGGTAGTCGACGCCGACCACGTGGGCGCCGAAGCTCGCCGAGATCCACGAGCGGAGCGCGTCGCCGGAGCGCGCGTCGCCGAGGGCGAATCCCCCGCCATGGAGCTCGACGACGAGCGGGCGCGGGCCGGGCGCGGGGCTCGCATGGAGCCAAGCCGCGCCACAGCGCCCTGAGGCCGCATCCGGATCGATCGCGGTTCCCGTGAGCTCGCGCCCCTCGAGGGCGCGCGCCTTGGTGGCCCTGAGGTGCCGAAGGACCCCGAGCATCGGATCGCGTGCGGGCATCGGCGGGGCCTAGCGGGAGGCGAGGACGAGCATCGCGATGTCGCCGACGATCTCCGTCACGGTCGCGCCGCGCGAGGAATCGGCCACGGGGCGCTTGAAGCCCGAGAGCGTGTGCCCGTAGGCCGTGCCGCCCGCGAAGCGCTGGACGAGCTTGACCGCGATGTTCGCGGCGTTCAGATCGGGGAAGACGAGCACGTTGGCCCGGCCCGCGACCGCGCTCTCTCGGCAGACCTTCTTGGCGGCGACGGCCGGATCGATGGCGGTGTCGAGCTGGAACTCGCCGTCGACGAGGATGTCGGCGCGGCGCTCGCGGACGAGCGCGACGGCCTCCTGCACGCGGTCGACCGAGGCGCCAGCGCCCGAGCCGTCCGTCGAGAAGGACAGGAACGCCACACGGGGCTCCCATCCCATGATCGCGCGGACGTTGTCCGCGGCGGAGATCGCGATGGAGGCGAGCTCCGCGGCCGTGGGCTCCGGGTTCAGGCCGCAGTCGGTGAAGGCGATGACCTCGCCCTCGGGGCCGGTGAAGGCGGGGGCCGTCACGAGCGCCACGATGCTCGGCACGTCGACGCCCTCGGCGAGGCCGATCACGGTCTGGGCAGCCATGAGGACGTCGCCGGTGGTGTTGGTGTGGCCGCAGAAGGTGCCGTCCACCTCACCGAGCTCCTCGAGCATCATGGCGTAATGCATGGGGTCCTTGAGCTTGCGGCGGCTGCCCTTCGCCGAGAGCAGGCGCGGGCCGGCGGCCATGTAGCGCTCCGCGAGGGCGTCGGCGGCGGCCTCATCAGCCGTGTCGATGATCTCCATGCCGTCGAGCGCCACACCGGCGCGCTCGGCGGTCTCGCGGATCACGTCCTCCGGGCTCACGAGCACCGGGGTGCCGATGCCGCGGTCAGCGACCTCACGGGCGGCGAGGAGGGTGTTGTCCGCCTCGCACTCGGGCAGCGCGATCCGCTTGGGGCAGGTGCGCGCCTCCTCGATCAGGGTATCGATCAGATCGGCCATGGCCGTCTCCTCTCGGTCGGGATGAAACGAGCGGTGCCCGGCCGCAGCATGCGCGGCCGGGCGCCGGGGTGCGCTACATGGAGAGCTTGTCGTCGATCAGCTTGGCGGCGTCGGCGAAGGTCTCCGCCTTGTTGAGCTCCATGAAGGGGACCTCGACCTCGTACTCGTCCTCGAGGGCCGAGGCGAACTGCACGATATTCACGGACTTGGCCTTGAGGTCCTCCTTGAAGCTCGTCTTCTCTGAGAGGGTGGCGGCATCCACACCGAAGATCTCGGCGGCCTTGTCCTTGAGGATGTCGACGACCTCAGCCTGGAATTCGTTCATGGTTGCTTCCTTTCGTTGGTAGGTTCCGGCCCCGTTGGCCGGTTAGTTGACGTGGCTGGCGATCTGCTTGTAGGGCAGCGCCAGGATGATCGCGAAGGCGACGGCGCAGAGCGCGGCGACCGCGATCATGACGTTGGTGGCCCCGAAGGCGGCGGCGATGGTTGACATCACCGAGACACCCGCGAAGTTGAGCACGTTGAAGATGACCTGGATGGGCGTGTAGGCGACGTCGAAGTCGGCGCGGCCGAAGATCGAGCCGGTGAGCGACATGCACATGTTCGCCGCACCGGAGAGCCCGAACATGAACATGCCCGTGGCGATGGCGCAGAGCACCGTGTTCGCCCCGCCCAGCCAGCAGATGAGGCCGCCGATCCCGAGCACGCAGATGACCGTGAGGGCCGTCTTCTTCGTGCCGACCTTCTGGTCGAGCACGCCGATGAGGTAGTGGCCGAGCAGGCCGATCGGCCACATCGACGAGAGGAGCACGACGCCGAACATCGGATCCTGCCCGAAGGCGGCGAGCGTGGGCACGAGGAGCGCGATCACGCCGGCGCCGACCATCATGGGGATGCCGGTGCCGAGGCCGATGAGCCAGGTCTGCGGCGTGGCGAGCACGCGCGCCGTGGTCCAGGGGCTGTTCCGGCGGTACTCCTCGGCGGCGCGGAACTCCGCATCGAGCTGCTCGCGGATGATGGAGCGGTCGTTGTCGGGGTAGGCACCCGCCTCCTCGGGGTTGTCCTTCACGAAGAGGAAGACGACGACGGCCATGACGACGCAGACCGCGGCCGCGGCCCAGAAGAAGCCGGAGACGCCGAGCCCCGCGCCCATGAAGGCGAGGATGATCGGGTTCAGCGCGGCGGAGGAGAAGGTCATGCCGATCGTGGCGATACCCATGAAGGCGCCCTTGGTGTGCGGGAACCAGCGGGCGCCAAGCTGCCCGACGCCGATGGTGCCGTAGGCGACCATACTGAAGCAGAAGACCACGACGCCGGCGACGAACTGCTCGAAGCTCGCCATGGTCGCGAGGAGCGCGAAGCCCGCCGCGCTGCCGACGAGGCCCACGGCCGAGACGATGCGGGCGCCGAAGCGGCGGCCGAGCGTCCCGAACAGGACCACGGCGATAAGCGAGATCCACCCCGCCACCGTGATGACGTAGGACATGTCCGTCTGCTGCCAGCCGAACTGCTCGCTGAACATGCCGAACAGCGTGTTCGTAACCGAGTTCCAGAACGAGAAGAAGATGAAGAACACGAAGCACACGCCCGTGATCCCCCAGCCCTTGGCCCCGAAATCAGGGAGCCAGGCGTTGAAGCGCTTTTCCGTTGACATGTCGCCCCTTTCTGAGATACGGGCCCGGACAGGGCGGCAGCGCCGTCCGGGCCCACGAGTGCCTGTCCGCTAGCCGCGGTAGACGTAGTCGCCGACCTGGTACTTGGGCGGGACCACCGGGATCTGCAGGTAGGAGTCGTACTCGCCGCCGGTGTGGATCACGTGCATGCCATCGCCGTTGTCGGTGGCGTGGTTCATGTCCGTGTCGTGGAACCACTCGGTCTTGATGAAGCGGCCGGCGATGACGACGGAGAGCTGCTCGCCCTTGTGCCAGATGCGCGAGTGCGGGTAGAACTCGATGTCGACGGGCACGATCTCACCGGGCTTCATGCGCTCCTCGGTGGTGTGGGCGTGCACCGGCTGGAAGTCCGTGGCGTACGCCGGATCGAGCTCGCGGTGGCTGCAGCGCAGGAAGCCCCAGGCGCCGCGGAAGGGCGCGCCCATGACGCGCAGGGGCACGTAGTTGCCCTCGGCGTCGAGCTTGATGACCCACGGGAAGAGGTCCATGTTGTCGTACCCGCGGCACTCGACATTCAGGTGCAGCTTCATGAAGCCCGTGATCTCGGTGTCCTCCTCGAAGCGGTAGGTGAACGAGGTGGTCTCGGTCTTGGGGTCGTACACGACCTCGGAGGCCTTCTCGAACGGCGTCATCGCCGCGTCGCCGCCCTCGGCGTTCAGGTGGATCTTCTTGTACTCGGTGCGCTTGAGCGGGAAGCTCTCCTCCCCGCGCTTGCTCGCGTAGTCGTAGTCGTAGGCGTCCATGACGTCGAGGCGCACGCGCGGCGTGAACTCCCAGCCGTTGTGGATGTCCTTGAGGTAGCGGTCGAAGAAGCGCTTGAGGTCCTCGAGGTTCTCGGGGTTGTAGCTGTCGGGCCACTCGAAGTCGCGGTGGGCGCGCATCCACTTCTTGGGCGAGCGGATGCGGCGGAAACCCTCGAAGGCGCCGCGGAGGTGGTGGTGGACCCAGCCGGCCGTCACGTAGGTCGGGATGCGGATCTTGTTCCAGTTGACGATCTTGTCCTTGTAGTACTCGTTCATGAGCGGGTACTTGGCGACCATCGCGGGCGTGTCCTCGATGTAGTTGTTGACGGCGAGGGCCTGGATGATGTGCGTCTCGTAGTCGGGGTTCGGGATGCCGCCGCAGAAGTAGCTCTCACGGTAGAGGTCGCCCTGGCCCTCCCAGGCGGCGAGGCAGGCGAGGTGCGGCGGGCGCTGGGCGGCGATGCGCCAGTGGCTCATGCAGACGCCGGAGTTGCCGAGCATCGTGGCCTTGCCGTTGCACCAATCCTGCTGGGCGACCCACTCGATGAAGTCGTAGCCGTCCTCGGCGTCCTGATGGCCCCAGAGGTAGACGTCGCCCTCGGAGTTGCCCACGCCGCGGGGGTCGACGTTGGCGACCGCGTAGCCGTTGCGGCACCAGTAGCCCGGGTCGGGGGACTCGAACTTCGCGTACTGGGAGACGGTCTTGGGCGGCACGCCCATGAGCTGCCAGGAGTCCATGCCCTCGCTCGGGTTCTTGCCGAAGGGACCGAAGGCGCAGATGACGGGCACCTTCTCGGTCGTGTTCGCCGGACGGTAGATGTCGCAGTAGATCGTCACGCCGTCGCGGAGCACGCAGGCCTGGTCGCGCTCGCAGATCACGCCCGGGAGCTCGGTCATGTAGGTGTGCGGCTGGTAGGGCGCGCAGTAGCCCATCGTGGCCACCATCTCGCCGTCGCCGCCGTCGCCGGATTCCCGGATACGGCGCTTGATCTCGTCGAGCTCCTCGCGGGACTTGCCGGGGTTGCCCTTCGCGAAGGGCACCTCGAACTCGGCGTCGCCGAACACCATCGTCTTCGTGATGCCCTGCTTCTCCTCGGCCATCTCTGGCTCCTTTCTCATGGGTTCGCCCGCGGGGTTCGCGGCGGGCGGACGGGCGAATGCCTCACTGCCATAGTGGGTCCGCCGGGGTGAAAAGGCATTGTGTATAAACACAAATGTTTGATGCCTCATACCGACGCTCACGGTGGGCAGGAGCCGGTGAGCGGTTGAGCGCTGGGCGGGATTCTCCTTTATACTTCTGGAAAATGGCGAGCAACCGCATGTGGGGGCGATATCCCGTGGATCTTGAAGAGCTGCTAGATATTTTGGACTCTGACACAATAGATATGGCATCGCTTCGTCTGGCGACCGATCCCGACCGCCGATGGCGGGGCGCCGCGCTCTTCCTCGGCGGCGGTGCGATCGCCGAGGAGGACATCGTGGTGTTCGCGCCCGTGTCGGCGCTCAGGCGCATACCGCGCGACGTCCTCGCCGAGCGCCTCCTTGTCCTGCTCGCCGACGAGCCGACGGCCTTCTTGCCCCCGCACGCCATCGGCGCCGCCATCCGCGACCGCGATGCCTGGCTCGCCGCCTTCGAGCGGACCGCAGCGGAGTTCCGCGCGCTCGAGCGCATGCGCACCGAGCTCTTGCGGATCGCGGGCGAGGCTGCGGGCGGCGCCACGCTCACCCAGGTGGCGAACGGGATCGCCGCCATCATGGGGGCGCCCGTCTCCATCCTGGACACCTCCCTCACCTACCTCGCGCGCTCCGACAGCTTCCTCGCCATGTTCGCCGGCAGCATGGACGCCGAGGAGCCCATGATCCCCGAGGACGCGCTCCCCCTCATGAGCGCGCGCGGCTTCGTGAACCCCTGGAAGCCCACGGAGCTCGCGGTGTTCAACTGGACCGACGCGGCGGGCGACACCTTCACGAACCACTACGCCTCGATCTACAACAAGGACGCGATTATCGGGTCGGTGAGCGTGTTCACGAAGAACCGCACGGCGCGGGCGAGCCGGGTCGCGTTGCTCCCCACCATCGCGCGGATCGTCGGGATCACCATGCAGCGCGAGAGCACCTACCTGCTGAACAAGGGCCTGTACTACACGCACCTCTTCCGACAGATCGAGGAGGGGGACCTGCCCGAGGACCCCGAGGAGATCAGGCGGCGGTTCATGTTCTTCGGGTACCAGCTCAAGCGGTTCATGCATGTCGTGGTGGCCGACATCTCCCGGGGCTACCTCCCCACCGAGCGGATCCGCCCGCTCGCCGACCGGCTCCACGCGCATATCCCCAACAGCATCTACGTGGTCGGCGAGGGGCGGGTGATCTTCCTCACGAGCCGTGACGAGGCGCTCGAGGAGAGCGCCTGCGACCAGGAGGGGCTCGCCTCCGTCGCGGACGGGACGCCGGTGCGGATCGGAATCTCGGGCGCGTTCACGGAGATCGGCGGGGTGCGCGGGGGCATACAGGAGGCCGCGCGTGCGATCGAGGTGGGGGCAGGCGCGGATCCGTCGGCACGGGTCTGGGCCTTCGCGCGCTACCGGCTCGCTGACCTCGTCGCCCACGGGATCAGGGCCGAGGGGGCGCAGAGCTACCTCTACCCGCCGCTCATGCGGGTGATCGAGCATGACGCCGATGCGCACGGGGCGCTCGCCGCGACGCTTCACGCCTATCTTCTGGCAGGTGGAGACGCCGACGCGGCGGCCGAGCGGCTCTTCATCCACAAGAACACCCTCTACTACCGACTGGGAAGGATCCGCGAGCTCATGGGCGGCGACTTCCGATCCGGGGCGGTCGTGGCGCAGATCATGGTGAGCTTCGAGGTGCTGCGCGCCCAAGGGCAGCTGGGGGCCGTACTCGGAAGCGGCGCAGAGTGAGGGCGGCGGGGCGGGTGGCGGCAGCGGGGCGGTCGCGGGGGCGGCGGATGAGGCGAGGCGGCTGCAGAGCACACAGGCACGGTACCTGCGGATGAGTTGTGCAGTGCCTCAGCAGGCGCAAGCGCGGTGACCTCGCGCAGCGGGGAGAACGCAGCCATGCTGCAGCGGGATGCGCGGGCACGGTAACCCCGGGCGGCGGAGAGGGCGCCGGCAGCGCATAAGGCGCAGCCATGCAGCCGCGGAGCCATCTCACGTCCCGTTTTGCGAGAAATGAACGGTTCGCGCGTCCCAAAACCGCTGAAATGCGCGATTCGTGCATTCCCGCGTTTTTGGAACGCCTTCTGACCTGCGCTTTCCCAGCGCTCGCGCGACGAGCCCGGATTCAATCGCGCATTACCGCCAAAATGGGACGCGAGGGGGCGGGGCCTCCCGCACGGCGTCCGGCGGTGCTGGCACCGCATGGGCACGCACGGGCGGGGCCGGCCGGACCGGGCCCGTCACTCCCCCAGAATGCGGCGCATGTCCTCCTGCTCGAGGACCTCCTCGAGCGCGAACCCCTCCCCATTGAAGGCGTAGCGCGCGATCGAGCAGTTGCCGGGCACGTCCGTGTAGCGGGTGTCGGCAGGATCGCGCCACCGCTGCATGAAGGCGAGGCTCGCCGACCCGTGGCTCACGGCGAGGACGCGCTCATGGCCGGGGCGACGCATGATCTCCGTGAGCGCGTTGCTCACGCGCTCGGAGAACTCATCCTCGCCCTCGCCGCCGAACTGCTTGAAGAAATCGCCCCAAGGGCGCGGGGGCATCAGGGCGACGCGCTCGCCCTCGAACTCGCCGAACGACCATTCGCGCAGGTCGGGAACGCGCTCGAAGGGCATGTCGCAGATGAGCTCAAGCGTCTGGTGCGTGCGGGCGAGGGTCGAGGCGTAGGCGCGGTCGAAGCGGATGCCCGCCTGCCGCACGTAGCGGCCGACGCGGCGCGCCTGCTCCTCACCTTCGGACGTGAGCGGTGAGTCGATCCAACCCTGGATGATGCGCCGCTCATTGAAGAGCGTCCGCCCGTGCCGAACGAAGTAGAGCGTGCCCGCCATGCTGCCTCCCGAGGCCGTGAGTATTCCGGCCCGCATTCTACCATCGGGCGCGCGGGGTGATCTCACGCATCCCGCGCCCACACCCGGTCGTAGTCGCGCATGAGAAGCAGGGCCACCGCGACCCCGAACGCAAGACGAGAATCACGGTCCTCAACCAGCTCCATTCGAAACACGGTACGCGATCCCACCCGGTCGGCGAGGACGCGGGAGAGGAGCCCACCTGCCCCGAGCACGGAGAACACTGTCCCCAGGACATTCCCCTCAAGCGCGAGATCCCCGCCCACGACGCGATACACCGTTTGCACACCATCGCCCACCTTGAGGGACCTCTCTATCTTGACGCGGGGCAATCCGTCGAATCTCACCGTGAACACCGGCGCGAACAGGCCATGCCGGCGCGCGATCCCTCCAATTCGAGCACCTGCACGATCGATGACGTCATACCATGCTCGGCTCATGAACCGAAACCTGAGCCTCACCCGGTAGATGGGAGCCTCGTCTCCGCCCCATGAGATCATCTCCGGTGCCGCGTACGCCGGCACGCCATGAGGAACGGGTTTGAGAACCTCATGAGCGGCGAGCTCCCTAGCGCCTGGGTGGGCGTCGCGGCCAAACAGAAGCAGGCGATTGCGGTCGCGGGCGACCGCCTGGGCCATAGCCCTTTCATCACCGCGAATCAGGTCGTCAATTGAGAGCTCGAAGAGGGAGCCCAAGAGAATCAAACTTGCAAGGTCCGGTTGCGTGGCCGCGGTCTCCCAATTCGAGATCGTGTTTCGCGAGACCCATATCGCCTGAGCGAGCTCCTCTTGGGACATCCCCGCCCGGCGGCGCTCTCGCCTGATCGCCTCTCCGATGTCCACAGCCCCTCCTATCACCTCAAACGTCTACGCCGTCAATAGATCACAGCCTGAGCATAGGGCCTCAAGGCCCCGTATGCCGCCAAATGTGTTGTGCACGGCGGAAACTCGCAGGCAGGCGGCCTAGAGCGAACACATGCCCTCCGGCCTCTCCTCTATACTTGACCCACGTTGTCATCTCGCATGCGAAAGGAGCGCCCATGCAGAGCGTCATCGATGAGCTCACCGACCTTGCCGATCCGACGTATCGGGAGTTCCAGGCGCGCATCATCCCCACGGTCGATCCCGTGCGCATCATCGGGGTCCGCACACCTGAGCTCCGGGCGTACGCGCGGCGCCTCGCCGCCGATGACCGGCTCGCCGATTTCCTCGCCGAGCTCCCGCATCCCACGTTCGAGGAGATGAACGTGCACGCCGAGCTCATCGCGCGCCTCGCGAAGACCCCCGCCGACACGATCGCGATGCTCGACGCCCTCCTCCCCCACGTGGACAACTGGGCGACCTGCGACCTCATCCGCACCCCCGCCCTTAAGCGCGACCGCGCCCGCGCCCTCGCCGAGGCACGGCGCTGGATGGGGCCCGGGATGCCGGAGTACACCGTCCGCTTCGGCGTCAACCTGCTCATCGAGCACTTCCTCAAGGAGGATTTCGATCCGGCGCACCTGCTCCTCGTGGCCCAGATCGACCGTCCCGAGTACTACATCAACATGGCGCGCGCGTGGTACTGCAGCATGGCGCTCGTCCGCCACTTCGATGAGGTCCTCCCCTTCTTCGAGGAGCGGCCGATCCGCCTCGATCCCTGGACCCACAACAAGGCGCTGCAGAAGGCGCGCGAATCGCGGGTGCCCACCGCCGAGCAGAAGGCCTACCTGCAGTCCCTCAAGGTCAAGACAGGTCGCGGGGACGTATCGCGCCCCCGCTGAGCGCGCCTTCGGTTGTGAAAGGTTCGTCCCCTTGTCCGACCCGCAACCGCACCTGATTCTCGCTGGGTTATGGTACAGAAGACCGATTGAGTGTCGTTATCCCAGCGCAGAGCGGGTACGGTGGTCTGCCTCCCCTACGCGGCCTCCCGCTGCGCCGATCGAAAGGAACCCCCATGAACGTCAACCAGGCGCTCGAGTACGCGAACGCGTTCTACATCCCCGAGTTCATCTTCGCCGGCGGCTACGAGTCCATCGAGGCCGAGCGCGTGAAGGGCGAGGAGGCGCTGAAGGCCCTGCTCGATGAGTGGAAGTCCGCGGAGGCCCCGAGCTTCGCCTTCGACATCGTGCGCGAGCTCGCCGACCGCAACCGCGGTCTCTGCGACGCCATCGGCGAGCCGCGCATGCGCAACGTCCCCAGCTCAGCGCTCAGCCGCAGCCTCTCCGACGCCGACCTCTGCGCCGGCATCGCGGCCATGCAGGGCCGCACCGCGGCGAGCGTCGCCCGCGAGGTCCGCGGCGACCGCGACGCCTACGCGGTTGCCTATGTCCGCAAACCCATCAAGGGCACCGTCCTCGGCATCGACATCGAGACCACCGGTACCGCTCCCGAGCGCGGCTACATCCTGAACGTCGGCTGGGAGACCATGGAGCTCACGAGCGACGCCACACCCCAGAACGGCGAGGCCGTGTTCTGCGGCCTGCCCGAGGAGCCCTACAAGGAGACCGGCGTGCCCCTGGAGCGGATCCACCACATCAACTGGGAGATGGTCGAGGGCAAGACCCCCTTCCGCGAGGACACCGCCCTGCAGGAGCGCCTGCTCAAGCTCATGATCAAGCACCCCATCATGGCGCACAACGCCGCCTTCGAGGACTCCTGGTTCATGCTGCACCTCAAGGGCTACGCCGAGGCGCGCCGTGAGGGGAAGATCGTCGTGATCGACTCGCGCGACATCTGCCGCAAGCTCGACGGCGAGGTCAACACCCTGCCGCGCGAGTCCGCCCCGGCCGCGCTCGAGAACTGGGCCCGCCGCCGCGGCACCCTCACCGAGGGCGAGGACGAGGTGCATCTCGGCCTCGACGACACCTACCTCATGCTCCGCACGGTCCAGGCTGAGATGAACCGCAAGACCATGTTCGCGAAGTAAGGCTCTGACCTGCTGAGATATTGCCTTCTGCGGCGGCTTTCAGACGGGCGGGCGCCTCCGGGCCCCGCCCGTTCCGCTTTCCGGCCCTTTGAACCGCCGCCCGCATCTGTGGTACAGTGCACCGGCGAGCGAATTCGTGGCATCTAGGAGACAAGGGTGGAACCGGTTGTGGCTCTTCACAACCGGTTCCACCCTTTTTGCGTGAAAGGGGACATGCGATGGGCAGCGAGCAGGTGCGGCGCGTACGGGAGCACGGCAAGTGGGCCATCCTCATCACCGTGCTCACGATGACCTTCATGGTCTGTCTGGACTCGAGCGTCGTTACCGTCGCGCTGCCGGTCATGCAAAAGCAGCTCGGCGCCGGCGACGAGATCCAGTGGGTGTCCTCGGTCTACCTCATCGCGACCTGCCTCGCGCTCATCCCCTTCGGCCGCCTGGGCGACCGCCGCGGCAAGGTCTACGTCTTCCAAGCCGGCGTCATCGGCTTCACCGCCGGCTCGCTCCTCTGCGGCCTCGCCCAGACCCTACCCGCCCTGATCGCGGCCCGCATCGTGCAGGGGATCGGCGGCGCGCTCGCGATGGCGAACAACATGGGGATCATCACCGAGGCCTTCCCGGTGCGCGAGCGCGGGCGGGCCATGGGGCTCCTCTCGACGTTCGTGGCGCTCGGCATGATGGCCGGACCGGTGCTCGGCGGCGTCATCGTCGCATCCTGGCCGTGGGAGTGGATCTTCCTGATCAATGTCCCGGTCGGCGCGGTCAGCTTCCTCGTGGGGCTCAGGACCCTGCCCCATGTGCGCCCCGACCGCGCGGACCGCGAGGGCTCCCTCGGCTTCAGCGCGGCCGCCCGCCTCTGCCTCGGGAACCCCGCGTTTCGCCTCAACTTCCTGACGATGCTCATCGTCTTCATCGGCATCGGGGCGTCTGAGTTCATCCTGCCGTTCTACTTCCAGGATGCCCACGGGTTCTCGGCCGATGCCTCCGGGCTGCTGTTCCTCGCGCTCCCGGCCGTGAACGCCGTGGCTGGCCCCATTTCTGGCACGGTGTCGGACCGCGTGGGCGGCGAGTCGCTCACGATGCTGGGTCTCGCCGTGTACATCGTGGGCTTCTTCGTGGTGAGCGGTTTGACCGAGAGCTCGAGCGTTCCTGAGATCGTGGGCGCCGTGGGCCTGATGTCGCTCGGCAGCGCCATCTTCCAATCGCCGAATAACGCGTTGTTCATGGAGTCGGCGCCGGACGAGGCGCTCGGGTTCGCCGGCAGCCTGGGGAGCCTCGCGCGCTACGCGGGACTCGCACTTGGGATCTCGCTCTGCTCGGCGATGCTTTACGGCCGCATGAGCGCCGAGGCCGGGTACGCCGTGGAGTCGGTGATCCCCGGGAGGCCCGACGTCTTCCTCGCAGGATTCCGGTTCTCGCTCCACATGCTGGCCGGCCTGGTCTCCATCGCGTTCGCGATGACGTCGGTGCGCTGGAGCCGGCGGCGAGCGCGGGCGAGGGCGCGTCGCCGGTAGCGGGTGCGTGGCGCGGCGGCACGGTGTCGCCGGTAGCGTTCTACATGCCCGGCGCCTGCAAAGAGGCGCTCTGGCGGCGGGAACGACGTGCCGGACGGGATCCGGGGCTGCCGCGGCGATATGGGGCCGCGAGTTGCGTTCTTTACGGCTTTGCACCTCGCGAAGTGGGCACTCGAAGTAGCTTGGTTAAAAGCGCAGGTTAACGCAGTTGCGATTTTGACGGCTCTGCACCTCGATGTGCAAAGCCGTCAGGTTGTTTGAGAAAAAGGTGCAAAGCCGCAAGAAACGCAACTGGACGTGCCGCATGTCGGAACTGCGATGCGGTCCGAGAACGCGACGGGATCGCGACGCTGCCAACAAGGGTGGCGTTGCCATGATGCGGCCAAAGGGCGCGGCGATGCCGAGGTGCGTCGTCGCGGCAAGCGCGTCGCGGTGCGCACGTGCCATATGTGTTCTCCCTGTGGAGGTTTTTCATTCGATCGGGGCGGACCCGCGCAGCGACCTCGGATGCCATGCCGCCCGCCGGCACGGTCCAAGACGCGCACCCTCCTATCCTGACCTGCTATGACGTTTTTACAGAGGGTGGTAAAGAGAGGTTATTTATAGAGGTGGTTTTCCCGGATCTCAGGCCAATCTTGCTAAGACCTAAACGGGATCTCACGCCCCTCTACCAAATATCTGACGCCCTTTTCCACAGGTCAGATTCTCAACCATCATCCCCACATTATCTGCGATGATTGAGCCATGAGCATCACCTTCTCACATAGCACCGCGCGCTCCTACCACCGCTCCCCGTGGAAGGGTGACGCCAGCCGCCTCTCATCGATCCCGCAGACACAGGTTCCTCCCGGGGCGTTGTATATATCAGATCTCATCGAGGCCAGAAACGTCCTCGCCGCCCGTGGGGTGCCGGGCGGCGACCTCGAGACCGTCGATGTTGTCGTGCGATCCGCAGGCAGACGCAGAGACCTCGCAGGCACCCGCGCGCACGTGCTGGGGTGCGAGCTCGAGCCTGACTCGCTGCTGCAGATCGCGCCCGGAGCGCTCGTCACCGACGTCCGCCTGACCGCCCTGCTCTCCGCGCAGGACCTCACCTTCCTCGAACTCGTCGAGTATTACTGCGAGATCTGCGGGGCCTACGATCTGCCGCTCGAACCTGAGGACGGGTACCGAGAGCGGGCTCCCTTGACCACCGTCGCCGAGCTCGCCTCGTACTTCGAACGCATGGCGAACCGGGTTCGGGGCTCCAAGCGTGCCCGGCGCGCCCTCGCCTACGTGCGCGAGGGCCTCCGCTCGCCGCTCGAGACGGCTATGGTCATGATGCTCGTGCTCCCCCGCTCCATGGGCGGCTTCGGAATGCGCAGCCTCCTCGCCGACCACCACCTTGAGATCCCGCCGCATGCGCGGCATCTCACGCGCCGTTCATACCTCGTCTGCGACGCCTACCTGCCGAGCCATAAGATCGACTTCGAATACCACGGGTTCGGGCACGACGCGGAGGAGCAGGCGTCCATCGACGACGAGCGGGTCAACACGCTGCGCGCCATGGGGATCAGGGTCATCGCCATCAGAAGGTGGGCGTTCTTCGACAGTGCCGCCTTCCGTCGATTCTCCGGTGCCGTCATCCGCGAGGCGAAGATCGCCCGCACGCGCCTTCCGTATCAATTTGAACGGCTGCAGGAGGATCTGCGGCAGTTCGTGTTGCGGCGGTATACCGTCCGCGCATGAGTTTGATTATGTTCGGTTATGCAAACGTGAGAGCCGGTGCCACGTTCAGTTGCGTTTTTGACGGCTCTGCACCTTTTCGCGAAACAAGTTGACCCCTGTGCACACCGGTGTGCACAGGGGTCAAAAACGCAACTGCTCTGAACTGGGCAAACGTTTCCGATACTCGGGGTGCCGGCGCACGGCTATGCAAAGCCGTAAGAAACGCAACTGGGCAGGCACCAGGGGGCAAGCGACGGTTAAAAGGCAGGCAAAGACGCAGCCGCGAACCGGAGGGGCCGTCGGAGTTCCGACATCGCAACCCACGCCCACACCCGGACCGCCCCGCCTACGCCTTCCGCACGCTCATCGCGCGCATCGCGTTCAGGATCGCGATCACGGCCACGCCCACGTCGCCGAAGACCGCGAGCCACATGTTCGCGAACCCGAGCGCCGCGAGCACGAGGATCAGGAGCTTCACGCCGAGCGCGAACACGATGTTCTGCCAGACGATTCCCATCGTGCGCCGCGCCAGCACGATGGCCCGCGCGATGTTCGAGGGTTTGTCGTCCATGAGCACGATGTCGGCCGCCTCGATCGCCGCATCGGAGCCCATGGCCCCCATCGCGATACCCACGTCGGCGCGGGTGAGCACCGGCGCGTCGTTGATCCCATCGCCCACGAAGGCGAGCCGTCCGCGCTCCCCCTCGGCCGCGAGGAGCTCCTCCACGCGGCGCACCTTGTCCTCCGGCAGCAGCTGCGCGTGCGCCTCATCGACCCCGAGCTCGTCGGCCACGGCCCGCGCGACCTCCTCGCGGTCGCCCGTCAGCATGACGGTCCGCGCAACCCCCGCCGCGCGCAGGTCCGCGATCGCGGCCCCCGCGTCCTCCTTCACCACGTCGGCGATCACGATGTGCCCCACATAGCGCCCGTCCACGCTCACATGGAGGATGGTCCCCGTGAGCTCGCAGCCGTGGTAGTTCCCGCCGTGCCCCTCCATGAGCTTGTCGTTGCCCACGAGCACCACGTGCTCGTCCACCTGCGCGATGACCCCGTGCCCGGACTCCTCGCGCACCTCGGCAAGGCGGGCCTCGTCGATCGCACCGGAGTAGGCCGCCTTCACCGAGAGCGCGATCGGATGATCGGAGTACGCCTCGGCATGCGCGGCGTAGCTCAACACGTACTCGGGGTCGACCCCCTCCTCGGGATGGATCGCCACCACGTTGAAGGTGCCGTCGGTGAGCGTACCCGTCTTGTCGAAGACGACGGTGTCGACCTTCGCCAGCGCCTCGAGGTAGTTGGACCCCTTCACGAGGATGCCGAGGCGGGAGGCGCCGCCGATCCCGCCGAAGAACGACAGCGGCACGCTAATGACGAGTGCGCAGGGGCAGCTCACCACCAGGAAGGTGAGGCCGCGGAGCACCCAATCGCTCCACGCGCCGAAACCGAGGAGCGGCGGCAGCACCGCGAGGGCCAGGGCCGCGAGGCACACGGCCGGCGTGTAGACGCGGGCGAACCGCGTGATGAAGCTCTCCGTGCGCGCCTTCTTCTCGCTCGCGTTCTCCACGAGCTCGAGGATGCGGCTGACCGTGGACTCGCCGAACGGCTTGGTCGTGCGCACGCGCAGCACACCCGTCATGTTGATGCAGCCGGAGATGATCTGTTTGCCCGGTCCCACGAGGCGCGGGACGGACTCGCCGGTGAGCGCCGCGGTGTCGAGCTGCGACTCGCCGGCGTCGACCACGCCGTCGATGGGCACGCGCTCGCCGGGCTTGACGACGATCACGGACCCGACCACCACCTCGTCGGGATCCACCTGCACGAGGGAGCCGTCGCGTTCGACGTTGGCGTAGTCGGGGGCGATGTCCATCATGGCCGCGATGGACTTCCGGCTCTTCCCCACCGCGTAGGCCTGGAAGAGCTCGCCCACCTGGTAGAAGAGCATGACGGCCGCGCCCTCGGCCATGTGCGGGTCAGCGTCGGGGAAGAGCACCATCGCGAAGGCGCCGAGGGTGGCCACGCCCATCAGGAAGTTCTCGTCGAAGACCTGCCCGCGGCGGATGTTGCGCACGGCCCCGGCGAGGACGTCGTGCCCGGCGATCAGGTAAGGCGCGAGGTAGAGGGCGAAGCTGGCGTAGAGCCCCCCGCGCGCGCCGAAGGCGGAGCGGAGGAGCCCTGCCTCGTCCGCCACCAGGACGATAGTGAAGATCGCGAGCGCGACGAGGATGCGGCGGAGCCTCTGCTTGAGCGATTCGCGCTTCCTGCGGCGACGTTTTCCCTGTGCCATCGGTCCTCCTAAACCTGAATATATGAACATTCACTCATATATTGTGACGAGCAAGGGCCGTCGGCGTGACGGCCCGTATCGGAATCTAGACGAGCACCGCGCAATCGGGCTCGAGGTCCTCGACCGTCTCGACCACGCGGTCGAGCACCTCGTCGAAGGAGGACTCGTCGGCTTCGAGGGTCAGCTTCTGCGTGAGGAAGTTCACCTTCACGGAGCGCACCCCCTCCACCTTCGTGAGGGTGTCCTCGAGCTTCTGCGCGCAGCTCGCGCAATCGATCTCATCGAGCTTGAAGGACTTGCGCATGGTGGCTTCCTTTCCCTGGGGCCGCGGGGCGGCCGGCTGCTCCCGTACCGGGGCGGCGTCCGGATCGATGCCGGGGCCGCGGCTCCCGATGAACTCAAGGACATGGCTCATGCCCTGGTTGAGGATCGTGGTGACATGGCCGTCTGCGAGCGAGTAGAGGATGCTCCGACCCTCACGGCGGAACTTGACGAGGCGCGCCTGGCGGAGGGTCCGCAGCTGGTGCGACACGGCGCTCTGCGAGGAACCGGTGGTCTCGGCGATCTCCCCCACCGAGCGCTCGCGCTCCACGAGCGCGTACAGGATCTTCACGCGCGTGGTGTCCGAGAACATGCGGAAGAGGTCCGCGAGGTCGTAGAGGATCTCCTCGGCGGGCAGGTCGTCTACAGAGCAGAGGTAGAGCGCGAGGTCGTCCGGTGCGATGGGGTTCCCCACCCGCGCGCCCTCATGCGCGTGCTCGGCCATGGCCCGATCCCTCCCCTCATATGAACGATCGCTCATATTTCAAGACAACCTCATTATATGAGCGTGCGTTCATATGTCAAGAAGGGCACGGACGGATTCGGCGAGCGGTCGGCGCGACCGGGCACCCGGGAACCGGGGCCGCAGGGCGAACGCGTCGCAGCCCCCCCGGAAGCCAGGACGGGCGCGTCGCGGCGGGCTCACGCCCCCGTGCGCCTCACGGTGAGCTTGAGGTCGGGGGCAAGGCGCACGACGACGGAGATGCCGTTGCCGGAGAGCCGGTCGGCCGGGTCGAGGCGGACCTCGGCGCGATCCAAGCTGACGCCGGGAATCGGGGCGAGCAGGCGCTCCAGGGGCGCGCTCGCCGGTGCGATGAGCTCGCCGGGGCACCGCCCGCGGAAGAGGGGCGCGTGCATGTTGCCCACCTCCCAGGCGACGCGCGCGGTGAGGAGGGCGTCGCCGGGATCGACGCCGATCAGGAGGGCGTCCACCGAGCGCAGGCGCACCGCGATGACGGCGGGTCGGCCGTGCGGGGGCGCCGGCGCGCAGGCGAGGGCGTCGCCGTCCGCGAGGCCGCGCGCGGCAGCCTCCGCCGTGAGGGAGACTTCGAGCTCACGGCCGGCGACGCTCCGCTTTCGGTGCGTGCGGCCGCGAACCTCGGCCCATTCGAAGTCGACCGGATCGATCTCGAAGGCCCCGCCGAGCCGCCGCTCGAGCGCGATCACGACCGCCGGGTCGTTGACGTTGCCGAGCGGCTCGGTCGCCCGCAGCGGGCCCTCCCCCACCATGCCGCCCCTTACGCGTGCACGAGGGCCGCGAGGATGAGATCGGAGAGCACGTCGCCGAGCTCACGGCCGGCGGCGCGCATCATCTGCGGGAAGCGCGAGTAGGTGGTGAGGCCCGGCGTGGAGTTGACCTCGTTGAAGACGACCTCGCCGTCCTCGGTCACGAAGAGGTCCACGCGGGCGAAACCGGAGCATCCGAGCGCCTCGTACACGGCGGCGCCGGCCGCGCGGACGCGGTCGAGCGTGACGGCCGGCAGCGTGGAGGGGCAGCGCAGCTCGGTGTTGGCGCTCGGGTCCTGCTCGAGGTGGATGCGGAAGAACCCGCCGCCGCTGACGACGATCTCGTCGATCTCGCCCATCTCGATGCCGTCCACGGCGTTGCCCGTGACGGCGCAGCCCACCTCGACGCCCTCGATGGCCTCCTCGACGGCGACCTTGGAGTCGAGGGCGAACGCCGCGCTGAGCGCGTCGGCGAGCTCGGCCTCGTCGGCCACCTTCGAGACGCCGATGGAGGAGCCGCCGCGCGCGGGCTTCACGAAGACCGGGAAGCCGCCGCAGGTCGCGACCGCCGCGAGGGCGTCCTCCTCCGAGGCGCCGCGGTAGACGACGGTGCAGCGCGGGGAGCGGACGCCCGCGGAGGCGGCGAGGCGGTGCGCGACGTCCTTGTCCATGCACGCCGCGGATGCGAGCACGCTGCAACCCGCGTACGGGATGCCGCAGAGCTCGAGCGCCCCCTGGACGGTGCCGTCCTCGCCTCCCTGCCCATGCAGGACCGGCAGGGCGACGTCGATGTCGAGCTCGCTGAACTCGCCATCCACGAGCTCGAGTAGACCGCCGCGGGCTTCCTCGCCGCGACCCGGGATCAGGACGACGGGGTTCACGTCATGCGTCTCCCAGGCCCCCGTGATGACGTCGTCCGCGTCCCCGGTGTAGTGGAACCAGGCGCCATCGCGGTCGATCCCGATGAGGACCGGGGTGAACCGGTCCGTGGGCAGGCAGGCGACCACGTTCGCCGCCGACTTGAGGGAGATGTCATGCTCGGTGGAGATGCCACCGAAGAGGATCGCGACGTTCAGCACGTTAGCCCTCCACGCTCACGAGCTCGATATCGAAGTTGAGGTCGCAGCCGGCGAGCTCGTGGTTCGCGTCGAGCGTGACGCCCTCGGCCGGGTCGACCGAGATGACCGTGACCGGCACGGGCTGGCCGCCGGGGCCGGAGAGGTAGAGCTTGTCGCCGACGCTGATCTCGTCGATGTTGGGAACCTGCTCGGCCGGGTAGGTGAGCACGAGGTCCTCGCGGCGCTCGCCGTAGGCCTCAGCGGCGGGGATGTGCACGGTCTTCTTCTCCCCCACCGCCATGTCGATGACGGCGGCGTCGAAGCCGGCGATCATCTGGTGCGCGCCGCAGGTGAACTCGATGGGCTCACCGCGGTCGTAGGAGCTGTCGAACTGGGTCCCGTCGTCGAGGGTGCCGCGGTAGTGGGCACGGACCGTCTTGCCTTCGTTGGACATGTGATCTCGCTTTCCTGCGGGTCGGTTTCTTGCAGGGGTCAACTATAGTGTATGGCCGCCCGCCCCTCGAGGGGCGCGGGCCCGAATGCATGAAGAAAGCGACAGTCGTCGCGGGAGGAGGAGCGGTGTCCCAGGAGCTCACGGTCGAGGTCTCGCTCAGCGACGGGAGCCGCGTGGAGGTCGCCGTCGCCTGGAAGCGCGTGAAGAACCTCAACCTGCGGATCCGACGGGACGGGACCCTCGCCGCGAGCGTGCCCGCGCGCACCTCGCGCGAGCGGGTCGAGGCCTTCCTCGAGCGCCATGCCCCCTGGATCGAGGGTCAGCTCGCCCGGCGCGAGCGGCGGCGGGCGGCCGAGGCGGCCGCACCGGGTATGGTGCCCCTCTGGGGACGGCTCGTCGACGCGCGGGAGGCGGGCGCGGAGGACGAGGACGGCCTGCGCGCCCTCTACCGGCGCGAGGTCTCCGCGGCGCTGCCGGCGCTGGCGACCTCGCTCGAGCGCCGCACCGGCCTCGCCGCGACCGGGTGGAGCGTCCGCGACATGCGCACGCGCTGGGGGTCCTGCACGCCCGCGACCGGCCGCATCCGGATCAACCTGCGCCTCGCCGCCTACCCGCCCCGCTGCCTCGAGGCCGTGGTGGCGCACGAGCTCACGCACCTCGCGGAGGCGGGCCACAACGCGCGCTTCCACACCTTGCTCGACGCCTGGTGCCCGGGCAACCGCGAGGCGACGGCCCTCCTCCGCCGCCCGGCCCTCGAGGTGGCCGAGGGGGCCTGAGCCCGCCGGCGGCAGGCGGCGCCCCGCCGCGGCCCGGGGTCACCGAGGCCGCGCCCCGCAGCGCGCGGAGCTACCCCCGCGCGCGCTCGATCTCGACCGCGCAGGACGCGAGCGGCAGGCCCACCGGCGCCCAGGGCTTCTCGAGGCGCACGCGGACCGCGAGCAGGCGCGGATGGGAGCGCAGCAGGAGCGCGGCCACGCCCTCGGCGGCCGCCTCGATCAGCTTGAAGGTGCGCTCGCGCAGGAAGGCGTCAACCTCGTGGCAGACGGCGCCGTAGTCGATCGAGGCATCGAGGTCGTCGGCCTCCCCCGCCCGCCGCAGATCGGCGAAGAGGGTGAGCGAGACGACGAACTTCTGGCCGAGCTCGTTCTCGGCCGGGTACACGCCGTGGTTCGCGAAGACCTCGAGGCCGGTGATGAGGATGCGGTCCGCGTGCGCGAGGTCGGCGCGGGGAACGCGGGCGATCCCGTCCCGGATGGCGGGGAGGCCGCCCCCGTGCCGCGCGAGCGGGCCCGCGCCCTCGGCCTTCGTGGAATCGGAAAGCTCCCTGTCAGACATGGCGATCAGCTCCTAGATTCGGATCTCGAGGTTCTTCTTCCCTTCGGGCCATTTGCAGGCGGGCGCGGCGGGGCAGGCGAGGCAGGGCCGCGAGGCCTTGTCGGCCCGGGAGATCGCCCGGGTGAGCGGAGCCTCCGCATCCCGGCCGCGATGGCCCCGCACGGCATCGAGGATGGCGGCTCGCTCGGCCCCATCGAAGGAGGCCCCTTGGGGGAGGCCCGACAGGATCGCGGAGGCGATCCGCTCCCCGGCGACATCATGCGGGTCGCCGCCGGCGTACTGCTCGCCCCGGCCGATATCGTGCAGGAGCGCGGCCGCGTAGACGAGGTCACGCGGGATGCCAAGCCCCTCCTCCATCACCTGGATCCACGCCACCCGTGCGACATCGAGCAGGTGTGCGAGGTCATGGCGACAGAAGATGCGGTCGCGCTCGGCCTCCTCGATGCGCCCTAGCTCGCGTTGGTAGAGGGGATGGTTCCAGATCGCCTCGACGCGGGGCATCCGGGAGGGCTTGGCCGGGAACGCGCCCTCCCACGCCTCAGGCACGGAGCAGCTCGAGGAAGCGCCGCTCGAGCGCGGGGTTGGACTCGAAGGCGCCGCGGCGCGCGAGCGTCACCGTGGAGGCGCCGGGCTTCTTGACGCCGCGCATCGTCATGCACATGTGCTCGGCCGAGAGCTGGACGATGACACCCCGGGGGGCGAGATGCTCCATCAGGGCGTCGGCCACCTGGGAGGTCAGGCGCTCCTGCAGCTGGAGGCGGCGGGCGAAGACCTCCACCGTGCGTGCGAGCTTGGAGAGCCCCGCCACCCGTCCGTTCGGGATGTAGCCGATCGCCGCGGTGCCGAAGAACGGCAGCATATGGTGCTCGCAGAGGGAGTGGAACGGGATGTCGCGCTCGATCACGAGGTCGTTCGAGGAGACGCTGAAGGTGCGGGCGAGGTGCTCCGAGGCGTCATCGTCCATACCGGCCGCGATCTCCGCGTACATGCGGGCGACGCGCGCCGGGGTCTCGAGCAGGCCCTCGCGATCCGGGTCCTCACCGATCCCCTTGAGCAGCAGGCGCGTGGCCTCCTCCACCAGCTTCTGATCGACCATATCTCTTGCCTCCTCGCAGTTGATTGCAGGCCATGGTACCACGCCTGGGTGAATGGGCCGCGGCGGCCCTACAGCTCGTGCGTGGCGTAGACGGGCTCGTCCTCCCAGAGCGTCACGGCGTCCGCGGGGGCGAGGCCGTCCACCATGCGCCGGCGCGTGCGGGCGAGGTCGATGATGCGTTGGTTCGAGGAGCCGCGGAAACGCAGGCTGATGTCGTATTTCTCCTGAACGAAGGGGCCGTCCACGAGGATGTCCGTCGCGTCGAGGATGCGGTCGGTGGTGGCGGCTCGATGGTGGCGCCCCCCGGGGACGAGCTCGATGTGGAAGGTGTCGCCGGTGTAGATCCAGATGGTCTTCCCGCCGCCGCGCGGGTAGGCGGCGCGCACCCGCTCGAGGAAGCCGACGAGACCCGCCTGGTTCTCGGGCTCCATGGGCTCGCCGCCGAGGACCGTGAGGCCGTCCATGAAGGGGCTCGCCATGCTCTCGATGATCCGATCCTCGATCTCCGGGGTGAAGGGTTTCCCGGCGCGGAAGCTCCACGCCTCCTCGTTGAAGCAGAACGGGCAGCCCCGCCGGCACCCCGAGACGAAGAGCGACGTGCGCACTCCCTCGCCGTTGGCGACGTCGAAGAACTTGATCGTTGCGTAGTTCACGGCTCTACCCCGCCGGCGCCCTTACAGGTGGAGGACCCGGTCGCGGATCTCCTCCGTGCGGCCCTGGTTCCAGAACTGGGTGCCGATGTAGCCGCAGGTGCGCCGTGCCACGTTCAGGGTCTCCTGATCGCGGTTGCCGCACTTGGGGCACTCCCAGACGAGCTTGCCGTCGTCCTCCACGATCTGGATCTCGCCGTCGAAGCCGCACTTCTGGCAGTAGTCGCTCTTGGTGTTGAGCTCCGCGTACATGATGTTGTCGTAGATGTACTGCATCACGCGGATGACGGCCTTGAGGTTGTCCTGCATGTTGGGCACCTCGACGTAGGAGATGGCCCCGCCCGGCGAGAGGCGCTGGAACTGGCTCTCGAACTTGAGCTTGTCGAAGGCGTCGATCTCCTCGGTCACGTGCACGTGGTAGCTGTTCGTGATGTAGCCCTTGTCCGTCACGCCGGGGACGATCCCGAAGCGGCGCTGCAGGGCCTTGGCGAACTTGTACGTGGTGGACTCAAGCGGCGTGCCGTAGATCGAGTAGTCGATGTCCTCGACGGCCTTCCACTCGTCGCACTTGTCGTTCATGTGCTGCATGACGGCCATCGCGAAGGGCGTGCCCGCGGCGTCCGTGTGCGAGGCGCCCGTCATGTACTTGACGCACTCGTAGAGGCCGGCGTAGCCCAGGCTGATCGTGGAGTAGCCGCCGTAGAGGAGCGGATCGATGACCTCGCCCTTCTTGAGGCGCGCGAGGGCACCGTACTGCCAGAGGATCGGGGCGGCGTCGGAGAGCGTGCCCTTCAGGCGCTCGTGGCGGCAGCGCAGGGCGCGGTGGCAGAGCTCCAGGCGCTCATCGAAGATCTCCCAGAAGCGGTCCATGTCCTGCTTGGAGGAGAGGGCAACGTCGGGCAGGTTGATCGTGACGACGCCCTGGTTGAAGCGGCCGTAGTACTTGGGCTTGCCCGGCTCGTAGTTGCCGGCGCGCGCCACGTTGCCGTAGCCGTCGCCCGAACGGTCGGGGGTGAGGAAGCTCCGGCAGCCCATGCAGGTGTAGGTATCGCCCTCGCCCGGCACCTCGCCGGCGGAGAGCTTGAGCTCGCGCATCTTCTTCTCGGAGATGTAATCGGGCACCATGCGCTTGGCCGTGCACTTGGCCGCGAGCTCGGTGAGGTAGAAGTACGGGGTCCCCTCGGCGACGTTATCCTCCTCGAGCACGTAGATGAGCTTCGGGAAGGCGGGGGTCACCCAGACGCCGGCCTCGTTCTTGACGCCCTCGTAGCGCTGGCGGAGGGTCTCCTCGATGATCATCGCGAGGTCGCGCTTCTCGGCCTCGGAGCGGGCCTCGTTGAGGTACATGAAGACCGTGACGAAGGGCGCCTGGCCGTTCGTGGTCATGAGGGTGACGACCTGGTACTGGATGGTCTGGACGCCGCGGCGGATCTCATCGCGCAGGCGGGACTCGACGACTTCGGAGACCTTCTCGTCGGCGGCCTCGACACCGAGCTCGGCGAGCTCGGCCATGACCTGGCGGCGGATCTTCTGGCGGCTCACGTCCACGAAGGGCGCGAGGTGCGTGAGGGAGATGGACTGCCCGCCGTACTGGCAGGAGGCGACCTGCGCGATGATCTGCGTGGCGATGTTGCAGGCGGTGGAGAAGCTGTGCGGGCGCTCGATGAGCGTGCCCGAGATCACCGTGCCGTTCTGCAGCATGTCCTCGAGGTTCACGAGGTCGCAGTTGTGCATGTGTTGGGCGAAGTAATCGGAGTCATGGAAGTGGATGATGCCCTCGTTGTGCGCCTGGACCACCTCGGCGGGCAGGAGGACGCGCTGGGTGAGGTCTTTGGACACCTCGCCGGCCATGTAATCGCGCTGCACCGAGTTGACCGTGGGGTTCTTGTTGGAGTTCTCCTGCTTGACCTCCTCGTTGTTGCACTCGATGAGCGAGAGGATCTTGTCGTCCGTGGTGTTCTTGGTGCGCTTCAGGCTCTGCACGTAGCGGTAGATGATGTAGCGGCGGGCCACCTCGAAGCGGTCGAGCTTCATGATCTCGTCCTCGACGAGGTCCTGGATCTCCTCGACGGAGACGGTGTGGCCGGCCGTCTCGCAGGCCTCGGCGACGTTCTGCGCGGCGAAGGCGATCTCGCGCTCGGTCAGGCGGCCCCCCTCCTGGACCTCGGCGTTGGCCCCCTTGATGGCGTTGATGATCTTCTCGATATCGAACGCGGCCTCGGCACCGCTGCGCTTGATGATCTTCATCGAGCATCTCCCTTCGTACGACCCGGCCCCAGACGCGGCTGCGGACTCCCCGCCCGATGACCCGCCAGGGGTATCGGAAGGTGTCCGGTCGCCGCGATTGCTCTGCGTTATATGGTGCGCTCCCGTGCGGACAGAAGTCCGGCGCACCCGATGCAGCAGAAATGCTGTCCCTCTATAGTAGGCCATCTGAGCCCACCACATAAGCTAAGATTTAGTTCTCTCATCACTACATATTGTGTTTCAGCAGGTAAACCGTTCGATTCGGTTTTCCGTCCGGAGGCGGGTTCAGGAAGGGTTCTGAAGCACGCTTCCCCCACCTGCGGAGTGTTCGGCAAATGCTAGCGGGAGGCTCCGAATTGGGCGGCGGAAAACTTCACCAATCGTCCGCAAGCGCGGAGGGGTGACCACATCTTGTGATAGGGCGCGGGAACGGCAAAAGAAAACCGCCCCCGATTGCTCGGAGGCGGTTCGCGTGCTGCTGGTGGGCGTTACAAGATTTGAACTTGTGACCTCTTCCGTGTCAGGGAAGCGCTCTCCCCCTGAGCTAAACGCCCAACAGAAGCACGTGCGCACAGCGCGGGAGCTACTATAGCGCATGCCGAGCGATCCTGTAAAGGGGAAAATCAAAATTCGTTCGATCGAGCCGAAGAGGCTGCGCGGAGGCGCGGGCGCGGGGCGGCCTCGTGCGCGGGGCGGCACGCGTATGGCGCCCCGCCGTTCGCGACAGGCGACTCGGACGGGAGGCGAGAGCAAGCTCAGGCAAACTTCGCGCCTCTCTCCACCTGAAGGTTCTGGACAGGCTGTGCGGCGATTTTGCGGCGCATTTTGCGGCGGAGGGTGAAAACAAAACAGCCCAGAGGCTAAAACGGTACCTCTGAGCTGCTGCGTTCCTATGGAGGCGACGCCCGGATTCGAACCGGGGGTAAAGGCTTTGCAGGCCTCTGCCTTACCACTTGGCCACGTCGCCGATGAAAAAGGCCGATTTTTCAACCGGCCCTTCACATGCGATGGAGCGGACAACGGGGCTCGAACCCGCGACCCCAACCTTGGCAAGGTTGTGCTCTACCAACTGAGCCATGTCCGCTTGCGAGAAAGTAATATACGCGATTCCCCGGGAGCGTGCAAGGGGGATTTTGAAAAAGTTTGGATTCCTGAAGGATGAGAGCGCGTCATCGCAGGTCAGATGTGTTCTCGCCTCTCACATCGCAACCCTTCGGCCTGTGTGCCGCGTATGGTGAGCGCGCCCGCTCCCCCATGCAGCCCGCCGGCCGCCATGGCCTCGAGCTCGAACTCGCCCGGATAGGCGCTCACCGGCGCGATCCGGCCGCTCGCAGTGAGCCGTGAGCAGCGGTCAGAGCAGCAGTTTGCACTCGGGCGGGAGCGCCAGGGCGCTCTCCTCGCCGATGAAGAAGGGCGCGTAGAACAGGCGGTTGAGGACGGCGGCCACGAAGCGGGGCTCCAGATCGGGCCGCTCCTCGAGCCAGTACTGGATCAGGTTGTCGTGCCCGGCGATCACGAAGGAGAGGTAGAGGTCGAACTCATCCCCACCCGGAGACATGTCGCGCAGCCTCTCCCGGAAATGCTGATGCATGAACACGACGGTCTTGTGGATGAACTGCGGGTCCCCGTGCGGCCCGGTGAGCGCGATGAGCTTCGAGCGGTGGGCGCTCAGGAACTCCATGCGCTCGATCATGGCCGCGGAGGGGTCGAGCTCGGACTTGCCGGACCTGAAACGCAGCGCCCCGCTGTTGATGACCTGCATCGTGGCGAGGATGCGGTCCTCGAAGCGCTTCACCACGTCGTCTACGGACCGGAAATGCCGGTAGAACGTCGCGCGGGAGACGCCGGCCAGGCGGCACACGGAGACGGCGGTGATCTCGGGGATGTCGCGCTCGCGCATGAGCTCGAAGACGGCGTCCTCGATGCGCTCCTCGACGGGGACCGGCGGGGCGGGGCGGGCGCTCATGGCGGGGCGCCTAGAGGGCCACAGGATCGAGGAGCTTGACGAGGCGCACGCTCGTGCCGCAGACGCCGTCGTCGCGACGCCGCACCTCGACGCTGTCCATCAGCATGCGCATGAGGCGGATGCCGCGGCCGCGCTCCTCGCTCGCCTCGATGTCCTCGTCCGGTGCGATCTCGAAGCCGCACCCGCGATCGCGCACCTCGACCACCACGCGATCGGAGTAGGCGCGCACCGAGAGCATGCTCCCCGCGCCGTCGGCGTGGTCGTAGGCGTTGGAGAGCGCCTCGCCGGCCGCGAGGGCGGCGTCGAAACGGGCGTCGTCGCCCATCGCGACCTCGTCGAGCAGCTCCGAGACGCGCCGGCGGCAGTCGCAGAGGTGCTCGACGCCGGCGGGCACCTGCATCGTGCGGCTCCACCGGGGCATCTCGCCGGGGGCGAGGACCGGCAGGGGCGGCTTGTCGGCCGCGCTCACATGGAGGACATCCACGAGCTGGGCGATCTGGAAGATGCGGAGGACCTGCGGCGAGGCGTTGGCGAGCGAGAGGACGCCGCCTGCGGCGAGCATCCGCCGCGTGCGCGAGAGCAGGAGCGCGAGCCCGCTCGAATCGATGAAGTCGACGTTCTGGCAGCCGATGATCACGCGCCGCGTGCCGGCGTCCAGAAGGGCGTCGAGCTGCTCGCGCAGGATCGGCGCCGTGGTGATGTCGATGTCGCCCGCAGGCGCGATGACCGCTATGTCGCTCAGTTCACTCATGCCGCTATGCTTCCCCCTCCCCCGCGTCTTAAACAGCCCTGGATGAACGGTCCCGCGTGCGGTCACTGAAACGACAGACGGTGCCGGCGCGCGGCCGAGCGGGGCGGCGGGCGGGCGCTCGCGGGACGGAGCCCATCCGCGGGGCCGCCGGCGACCTCACGCGCCCCCGCCCGCGTCGGCACGGCCGAGCTCGAGGGCAACCATCGCCACGTCGTCGTCGAGCTCGGAGGCCGAGAACTCGTCCAGGCGCTCGAAGACCTGCTCGCAGAGGCCGTGCACGCCCCCGGCGCTCGCCTCGAGGACGATGTCGCGCAGGCGCTGCTCCCCGAAGAAACCGCCCTCGGCGTCGCGCGCCTCGATGGCGCCGTCGGTGTACATGAAGAGGAGGTCCCCCGCCGCGAAGGTGAAGGAGCCCGCCGTGTAGCGCATGGTGTCGAAGGCGCCCACCACGCCCGACTGGACCGTGAGGAGCTCGAGCTCGCGGCCGGGCCGCACGAGCATCGTGGGCGGGTGGCCCGCCGAGCAGTAGGTGGCGATCCCGGCGCGGAGGTCGATCTTCACGACGAAGACCGTGACGAAGGTCTCGACCCGCGAGAACGCCGTGAGCATGCGGTTGAGGGCGCGCACCATCGAGACAGGGGCCATGCCCTCCCAGGCATAGGCCGTGAGCGCGGTCTTCGCCATCGCGGACATCGACGCGGCCTCGACGCCCTTGCCCGAGACGTCGCCGAGGATCATGACGGCGCGGTCGTCGGGAAGACGGATGAGCGTGTAGAAGTCGCCGCCCACGAGCGCCTGCTTGGTGGCCGAGGAGTAGAGCGCGTCGCAGGTGATGCCCGGCACCTCGCCGAGCTGGTTTCTCATGCCGATCTGGAGCGCTTGGGCGATCCGGCGGTCGGACTCCTTGACGCGCTCGCCGGTGTCGATGAGCTCGTAGTCGCGGATCAGGCGCTCGAGGTAGTCGTACTCGACATCGTCGACGGGCTCCTGGCTCGCGTCGCGCAGGAGCAGGAACATGCGGTGCGGGGTGCCGGCGTCGGCGCGGGCGAGGGCGGTGCCGGCGTCCGGGGTCGCCGCGGGGTCCGCCTCGGCGCCGGCGGGCGCGTCCGGGCCGAGGTCGACGAAGGCGCCCTGGCAGGGCAGGCCGTGGTCCTTGAGCCAGCGGCCGGCGGCCGTGGTCTTGTCGACGCGGACGAGCCCCTGGCCCGCGGCCGAGAGCGCCGGGGCGCCCTCGCCGCCGAAGGCGCTCGTCCGCGCCGTCACCCCCGCGCGCGAGGCGGGGGCGGTCGTGGAGAAGAAGAGCTCCTCGATCCCCCCGGGGAGCTCCACGAGGTTGCCCCCCTCGAAGTCGACGAGGTAGCGATCGCGCAGGCGGTCGTGAAGGACCGGCATCATGTGGCAGGAGAGGGTCTCGCGCACCTCGCCCACGAGAGCCCGCCAGGCGCGCGTGCGGTCAGCGCCGGCGGAGAAGAGCGCATCGCGCACGCGGTTGAGCGAGCGGGTCAGCTCCGAGGTGCGCTGGGCGCGCATGGCGCTCACGAGGCCCACGAGCTCGATCGAGAGGTAGTCGCAGATCACCTCGAGCACGCGGACATCGCTCTCGCGCGGCGTGGTCGGCTTCGCCCAGCCGAGCTCGATCACGCCGAGGACCTGCGTGCCGAAGTAGACCGGCACGGCGATGAGGGCCTTGAACGGCGGGGCGTCCTCCATGCGCAGGGGCGAGGACTCGCGGGTGTCGAGGTCGTAGAGGGTCCCCGCGTGCGAGCCCGTCCCCGCGGTGACCACCGAGAAGCGGCAGGACTGGCCCGCGTGGAGCACGTGTGTGGCCACGCCGGCGCCGAAGGGGACGAAATCGGGCAAGTAACTCCCCTGCTCGGTGAGGGAGGTCGAGGCGCCGCGCAGTTTGAAGCCACCGCTCTCGGCGAAGTAGATGGTGGACCCGTCGGCGTCCAGGGTGTCCACGAGGCGGTTCAGGACCGTGTCGAGGAGCTGCGGCATGTCGCGGGAGCCCACGGTGGACATGATGATCGAGAGGGTGCCCGAGAGGCGCTTGTTGGCGGCCTGGAGCTGCGCGAGGAGGCGGCGCGTGCGGCGGTCGTGGGCGTACTGCTCCTCGAGGCTCTTGACGACCACGAGCAGGCGGTCGCGGTCGCGGTGGCGCCGGCCGATCGGGAAGCGCGGTGGGAGCATCTTCAGGGAGCGCACGCGGACGGGGATGAAGGAGCCGTCGGCGAGCTTGAGCATCAGGGTGTTGTCGGCCCCGTCTGCGGTGAACGGGAGCCGGTGGCCCTGGGCGCGCTCGAAATCGGCGCTGAAGAGGAGGTCCTTGATGTCGACGCCCACCACCTGGCCGCGGCGCTCCTGCATGAGGGCGAGGAGCTGGCGGTTCACATGGAGCACGGTTCCGTCGGGTTCGACGAGCGCCACGGCGTCGCTGGTGATCTCCACGAGACGGGCGATCTCGGTGAGCTCCTTCTCGGACATGGCCTCCATGCGCGCCTCCCCGCTCTCGTCGGCCGCCGCCGACCGGTAAAAGAAAAGCCTCCGAAGAGGCCTGTAGGATGCGATGGTGTCGGAGGCGGGACTTGAACCCGCATGACCGCAATGTGGTCACTAGCACCTCAAGCTAGCGCGTCTGCCAATTCCGCCACTCCGACGTGGTTTCAGCAAGGAGAATACTACCCTAAACGAGACGGCGGGCGCAAGGACTTTTTTGAGAAACTTTCGCGACCGGTCGGGACGCCCCTCCGCCTTCGAAAGCGACAGTGTGTCGGAAACGCGCCGAATGGGTACAGTGGCACCGTATTCATCATTATCTGGGAGGGATCTCTGTGAGTTCAACCGCCACCGCGCGCCAGCAGCCGCGCAAGGCGTCCGTCACGCGCCGGACGCTCCATTACTTCTGGGACGTGACGAGGCGCCAGATGCCCATGTTCATCGGCAACGTCCTCGCCGACCTCGGCTACGTGTTCTTCCTGTCGTTCGCGAGCCCGTACATCATCGGTGCGATCGTCGACATGGTCGGTCAGGGCGGCATCCGCGCCGATCAGGTCATCCCCACCTTCGGCCCGCTTATCCTGGCGCTCGTCGCCGTGAACGTGCTCGGCCAGGTCTGCAGCAAGCTCCAGGACTACACCTGCGCGCGCCTGGAGATCGCCGGCGGCTTCGAGCTGGGGCGCGAGGCCTTCGACGCCCTCTCGAACCAGTCGATGACCTTCCACACCAACCGATTCGGCGGCGCGCTCGTGAGCTCGACCCAGAAGTTCATCGGGGCCTACACGCAGCTCGTCCACAACTTCGCCTACGCGGCCTTCCCCACCGTCGTCTCGGCGATCCTGACGATCGCCATGCTCGCGCCGCTCGTGCCGACCTACGTCGCGGTGCTCACGGTGATCATCGCGATCTATGTCTTCGTGGTCTACCGGCTCTATAAGAAGATCCTGCCGTACAACGCGGCGGCGAGCGCGGCCCAGAACCGCCTCTCCGGCGAGCTCTCCGACTCCATCACGAACATCCTCGCGGTGAAGACCTCCGGGCGCGAGGCCTACGAGCAGCGGATCTTCGAGGAGGCCAACGAGGAGTCCCGGCGCGCCGACTCCGCCCGCATGCTGCGCACGGTCAAGACCGGCGCGGTCACGAGCTCGATGATCGTCCTCATGATGACCGTCGTCGCCGTGTTCATCGCCGGCGGGACCGCGTGGTTCGGCATCTCGGCGGGCACGGTCGTGATGATGTTCACCTACACGAACGCGCTCACGATGCGGATGAACATGCTCGCCCAGACCTTCCAGCTCATCAACCGCTCCTTCGGCGAGGCCTACGACCTCACGGTCGCCCTCGACGAGCCGCGCCTCGTGGCCGACAGGCCCGGTGCCCCCGAGCTCGCGGTCACCGAGGGCTCCATCGACTTCGACCACGTGACCTTCCGGTACGCGGACGCGAGCGTCGAGGACACCGTGTTCGACGACTTCTCCCTCTCCATCCCCGCCGGGCAGCGCGTGGGCCTCGTCGGGCGGTCGGGATCGGGCAAGACGACCCTCACGACGCTGCTGCTGCGCCTCGCCGATCTCTCGGGCGGCGAGATCCGGATCGACGGTCAGGACATCGCCGAGGTGAACCAGGTGAGCCTGCGCCGGAAGATCGCCTACGTGCCGCAGGAGCCGCTGCTCTTCCATCGGAGCATCCGCGAGAACATCGCCTACGGCAAGCCCGATGCCACCGAGGAGGAGATCGTCACTGCGGCGAGGGAGGCGAACGCGCTCGAGTTCATCGAGAAGCTGCCGCAGGGGCTCGACACGCAGGTGGGCGAGCGCGGCGTGAAGCTCTCAGGCGGCCAGCGCCAGCGCATCGCCATCGCGCGCGCCATGCTCACCGACGCCCCGATCCTCGTGCTCGACGAGGCCACGAGCGCGCTCGACTCGGAGAGCGAGAAGCTGATCCAGGACGCGCTCTCCCAGCTCATGCGCGGGCGCACCGCCATCGTCGTGGCGCATCGACTCTCGACGGTGGCCGAGCTCGACCGGATCGTGGTCATCCGCGATGGCAAGATCGTCGAGGACGGCCCGCACGCGGAGCTCGTGGACGCCGGCGGCGAGTACGAGGCGCTCTGGAGCCGCCAGTCCGGCGCGTTCCTGGGCAGCGAGTAGCGCGAAACCGGGACGCGGGGGCCAGGGCAGCGTGCGCCGCAGCAGAGCGAGTGCAGCGGCGGGCCACGGCTACACGGCGGGGCGCGAGCGCGAGGCGGGGCGTCCCACAGTTGGCGCGGCCGGCGTTGCGCGAGGGCACTCGCAGGGGCTGGCACGGGCACGAGCGCGCGGCGGGAGCGTGGATTGGCACAACGGCATTGCTGCACGCGGCCCACGCCGAGCGCTGCATGCCGAGCGTGCGTGATCTGGGATATTGCCGGGCAGAAGCCCCGTATCACGAACGGTCGAAACGCCGGGTGCGGCCCTTAGTTGCGTTTCTTGCGGCTTTGCACAGCCTGGTTCCGACACGCCGAGTACAGAAGACAAAACCTCAGGTCGTTGCGGTTGCAGAAATGACGGCTTTGCACCCCGGTGTGCAGAGCCGTCAACTTGTTCAGGAAAAAGGTGCAAAGCCGAAAGAAACGCAACTGGCTCAGCCAACAGGCGTTCCGGGGGACGCTTCACAGCGGGAAAGGCGTGTGTCGAAGTCCTCTGTAACCGGTCTTCATCATGAACGGCCCAAACAACGCTCCGTCCGCCCAAACGAGAAGAAACCGAACTGTGCCGCCGTATCCTCCTCCCGCATCGACGAACCGCCACGTCCCGGGCAGGGGGCGCCCGGCAATCGAAGGCACGTATCCTCGTCGCCGCCGGCTCAACATGCGCATCGCGCCCCTATCGCCTGCCCGCGCACCACGGCAATCGAACTCGGCCCACAAAACGCCATGCCATCTCGCCGCCGCACTACCGCGCGCGTCCTCAGCCCCGCCCCAGCATGCTGAGCGCGCCCTTATCGCCACTCGCACACGGCAAATGAGTTCGTTCCGAGGCAATACCGTGCCGCCGAGTGGCCCCTCGCTCACCGCGTCGTCCTCACCCCTCGTATCACCCGTGCCCCTCGCGCGCCACACAACTTCGCGACATCGCGAGAGAGATATGCCTCGCGCGGGCAGGCGCTGGAAGGTGCGAGGATGACGGGCCCCATCGCGCGGTAGGAACTGAGAGGTACGGGGGTGACGGCCCCATCGCGCCTGCTCCCCTTGAGATCATAGGCTACCCCATGCACCACGTATGAGCTTCAGATCTGGCCGTCTAACGAGAGCCTGCGGTAAGGCGAGGCGAAACGGCCCCTGGGACGGGCAGGCAAACCCGCCCCGACTGCGTCCCCATCGGGCAGGCGCTCGCCGTGGACTGCACACCATCGTGCGCGGTACCTCGACTCACCCCCCATCAGTCTCCTCACCGTAGCTAACGACCGTTTCCAGTTGCGTTTCTTTCGGCTCTGTACCTTTTCCCGAAACAAAATGACGGCTCTGCACACCGGGGTGCAGAGCCGTCATTTTTGCAACCGCAACGACCTGCGGTTTCGCTATCACTACTCGAGGTGCCGTCACGGCGCTATGCAAAGCCGCAAGAAACGCAACTGCGACCCGTGCCCGCTACCGCGTCCGCACGCAGCACAGCAGTACACGGCGCCCCAAAGCAAGTGCCCCTCCACCGCAGCGCGATCGAAAACCGCGCAAACGGCAGAGGGGGTATCTCGTGCAAATCCCAAGCCTCACAAAGAAGCGATGGCCCGGCGAACATGCGACCGAGCTTACAGGTCGATATGGCTCTCCTTGATCGGGAAGGCCTCGGCGAAATGGCAGGCGCAGCGATGACCGGCCGCCACCTCGCTGAACTCCGGCTGCTTCTCCGAGCAGATCGCCTGAGCGATCGGGCAGCGGGTGTGGAACCGGCAGCCGCTCGGCGGGTCGATCGGCGAGGGCGGGTCGCCGGCCAGAATGATGCGGCGACGATCGCGCTGGATGTCCGGATCGGGCACCGGCACCGCCGAGAGCAGGGACTGCGTGTAGGGATGGTGCGGCTCGGCGTAGAGGCTCTTCCAATCGGAGACCTCGACCATCTTGCCGAGGTACATCACGGCCACGCGATCGGAGATGTGCTGCACCACCGAGAGGTCGTGCGCGATGAAGAGGTAGGCGGTCCCGAACTTCTCCTGCAGGTCCTTGAGTAGGTTCAGTACCTGGGCCTGGATGGACACGTCCAGCGCCGACACGGGCTCGTCGCAGATGATGAGCTTCGGGCGCAGGGCGAACGCACGGGCGATGCCGACGCGCTGGCGCTGGCCGCCGGAGAACTCATGCGGGTAGCGGTTGATGTGCTCGGGGTTCAGGCCCACGACATCGAGGAGCTCGCGGACGCGGTCCATGCGCTCAGCGCGCGTGCCCACGTTATGGATGGTCATCGGCTCGGAGACGATCTCACCGATGGTCATGCGCGGGTTCAGGCTCGCATAAGGGTCCTGGAAGATGAACTGCATCTCGCGGCGCATGGCCTTGAGCTCCTTCTTGTTCATCGCCGAGATGTCGCGGCCCTCGAAGAAGACCTTGCCCGAGGTGGGGCGGTTCAGGTGCATGATCGTGCGGCCCGTGGTGGACTTGCCGCATCCGGACTCACCCACCAGGCCGAAGGTCTCGCCGGGATAGATCTCGAACGAGACGTCGTTCACCGCGGAGACGACGCTCTTGGAGAACCGGCCGCCGAAGACGCCGGAGCCTGCGGGGAATTCCTTGGTGAGGTGCTCGACCTTGAGCAGAGGCTGTTTCTCAGTGGCTGCCATGGCTTTATGCCTCGCCTCCCTTCGAAGTGGACGGGTCTGCCGCGAGGGGCTCACCGAGCGCCACCTTCCCGCGCGAGCGGGAGGTGTCGGGCGCGTTGGCGGCGAAGGCCTCATCGTTGGCGAAGTGGCACGCGGAGTAGTGACCACCGCCGAGATCCTGCTTGGCCGGGCGCTCGACGTGGCAGCGATCGGTGGCATAGGGGCAACGCGGTGCGAAGGCGCAGCCCTTGGGCAGGTTCACCAGCGAGGGCGGGTTGCCATGGATCGGCGTGAGCGGCTTCTTCTCGTCGATGGCCTGCTCGGGGATCGAGCGAATGAGGCCCCAGGTGTAGGGATGGCGGCTCTCGTAGAAGATCTCGTCGGCCGTGCCGAACTCCACCGGATGCCCGGCGTACATGACCATGATCTTGTCGGCCATGTCGGCCACGACGCCGAGGTCGTGCGTGATCATGACGATCGCGTTGCCGTTTTTCTCCTGCATCTCCTGCATGAGCTCGATGATCTGCGCCTGGATCGTCACGTCGAGGGCCGTGGTGGGCTCGTCGGCGATCAGGATGTCGGGGTCGCAGGCGAGCGCCATGGCGATCATGACGCGCTGGCGCATGCCGCCGGAGAACTGGTGCGGGTACTCGTTCACGCGCTTCTCGGGCTCGGGGATGCCCACGAGGTCGAGGAGCTCGATCGCGGCCTTGTGGGCCTGCTCCTTGGTGTAGCCGCGGTGCAGCCTGAGACCCTCCCCCACCTGCTTGCCGATCTTGTAGACCGGGTTCAGCGAGGTCATGGGGTCCTGGAAGATCATCGCGATGTCGTTGCCGCGAACGTGCTGCATCTCCTCCTCGGACATGTTCAGCAGGTCGTGCCCGCGGTAGGTGACGCGGCCGCCCTCGATCTTTCCGGGAGGCATCGGGATGAGTCCCATGATGGTCATGGCCGTCACGGACTTGCCGGATCCCGACTCGCCCACCACGCCGAGGGTCTCGCCGCGATCGAGCGTGTAGCTCACGCCGTCGACCGCGTGCACGATCCCGTCCTCGGTGTGGAAGTACATCTTCAGGTCGTCGACCTCGAGGAGGTGCTGCCCCTCGGGAACCGGCTGGCTCTTGAGGTCGACGTGGTTGCTGTTCTTCTTTGCCATGGGTTTACGCATCCTTCATCTTCACGTCGAGGGCGTCACGCAGGCCGTCACCGAGCAGGGTGAAGGCGAGCACCGTCGAGAGGATGGCCAGTCCGGGCATGATCATCATCCACGGAGCGGTCATAAGGTAGGCCTGGCCGTCCTGGATCATCGATCCCCAGGAGGGCGTGGGCGGGACGACGCCCATGCCGAGGAACGACAGGGCGCTCTCGGTCAGGATGGCGCCGCCGATGTTCATGGTCGCGTAGACCACGATGGAGGCCACGGAGTTCGGGAAGATATGGCGGGCGATGATGCGCGTGTCGGAGGCGCCCATCGCACGCGCGGCGTCGACGTAGTCGTTCTCCTTGACCGTGAGGATCGCCGAACGGAACACGCGGGCGATCGAGGGCCAGCCGAGGATGCCGATGGCGATGAACACGTTCGTGAGGGAGCGGCCGATGACGGCGATCATCGAGACGACGAAGAGCACGTAGGGGAAGGCCAGGAAGATGTCGGCCGCGCGCATGATGATAGTATCCCAGATGCCGCCGTAGAAGCCGGCGAGGGCGCCCATGACGAGGCCGATGATCGTGGAGATCGCGGTGGCCATGATGCCGACGGAGAGCGACACGCGGGCGCCGTAGATGACGCGCACGAGGATGTCGCGGCCGAGGGCGTCGGTGCCGAAGGGGTGCTCGCCGCCGGGGGCGAGGAGCGCCGTCTGGGCGAGGGTCGTGGAGTCGGACGCCGTGGGCGACCCGAGCCACTGCTGGGCCCAGAGGTCGGCGGTGAGCGCCACGAGGACCACGAAGAGGATCCAGACGATGGCGGCGATGGCGAGCTTGTTGCGCTTCAGGCGCTTGAAGGCATCGCCCCAGAGCGTGCGCGAGGGGCGGGGCGCCGTCGTACCCGAGGTCTCCGCCTTGGCGGCCATGCCGGAGCGCTGCAGCGGGCTCGGCTCAATACTTGACATAGTTACAATCCTCCCCGGACCTTAGTTCGACTTGCTCGAGCGATCGAAGCGAATCCTCGGATCGAGGAACGCGTAGCTCACGTCGACGAGCAGGTTCACGATCATGACGACCAGGACGACGAGCGTGACGCCACCCATGACGATGGGCCAGTCGCGCGACGAGATGGCACGGTAGATCTCGTAGCCGATGCCGGGCCAGTTGAAGACCGTCTCGGTCAGGATGGCGCCGGAGAGCATCGCGCCGAAGTCGACACCGATGTAGGTGACGACGGGGATCAGCGCGTTCTTGAGGGCGTGCTTCCAGATGATCGCGCGGTTGGACAGGCCCTTGGCCTTGGCCGTGCGGATGTAGTCCTGGCTCATGACGTCGAGGAGCTGCGAGCGCATGATGCGCGCGGCGTAGGCCGTGGAAACCGACGCCAGGGTGATGGACGGAAGGATGTAGTGCATCCAGTCCTGATACTGCGAGCTCGCGCCGCCAGCGCCCGAGATGGGCATGACCTTGAAGATCACGCCAAAGACGAGCTGCAGGAGCATGCCGAGCCAGAAGGCGGGCACGGCAACGAGCACCGAGGTGGAGAGCGTGACGAGGATATCCCAGAACGAGTAGCGCTTGACCGCCGAGATGATGCCCGCGCCGATGCCCATGATCGCCTCGAGGACGATGGCGCAGAGCGCGAGCTTGATGGTGTAGGGATACTTCTGCGCGAAGATCTCCGTCACGGGGAGCTTTCGCTGGTACGAGCTCCCGAGATCGCCATGCAGGAGATCCCCCATGTACCCGGTGTAGCGCTCCCACATATCCGTCGGGATGGGCTCGCCTTGGTCGTCGAGGATGGCGTTGCCCTCCGCGTCCGACTTGACCAGGTTGTACTTGATGCGGAGCTGGAGCTCCGTCTCGGGGGGCAGCGACTTGTCTCCGCCGATCAGCTGGATCGGGTCACCCGGCACGATGTTCTGGAGCGCGAACAAGATCAGGGTGACGCCCAGGAAGACCGGAATGAACTGGAGCACACGCTTGAGGATGTACTTTCCCATACTTCTCCCCTATCGAAGGGACAGACCAAACGGGATGCCCGCCGCCAAGCGGACATCCCGTTGCACGAACCATCAGATTATAGCCGAAGGGGCATATCTGCGTTCAACTGCCAAAAAGTTAGGCGCTGAGCTCGGCGGTTCCGAGATCAGCATGCTTCTGCGGATCGACGTAGAGGTGCTTGACGCGATCGGAGCCCGCGAGCGTGTGCGAGTAGAACATGATCGGGATGACCGGGCAGTCAGCGGCGATCTTGGCATCGGCCTCCTGCATCTTCTTGATGCGCTCGTCGGTGTCGACGGTGCTGCGGGCATCCTTGATCAGCTGGTCGACCTCGGCGTTGCTGTACTGCGACTTGTTGTCGCCGCCGATGGACTCGCTGTGGAACAGCGGGTACAGGAAGTTGTCCATGATCGGGTAGTCCGCGATCCAGCCCAGGCGGCCGAACTGGTAGTTGCCGTCCTTGTACTGGGTGAGCAGGGCGCTCCACTCAGGGGTGTCGGAGGTCACCGCGATGCCGACCTTGTCGAGGTCACCGATGATGGACTCCATGATCTCCTTGTGGCCACCGTCCTGGTTGTAGGAGATGGTGAGGGAGATGCCACGGGAACCGTCCTTCAGGGGAGCGACCTTGTCGAGGTACTCGTTGGCCTTGTCGACGTCGTAGGCCGCGAACTCCCACGCGCCCTCCTTGTAGCCGTCGATGCCCGGCGGGATGATGCCGTCGGCCGGGGTGCGGGTGCCCTTGAAGATGGTATCGCAGATGGCGGCGCGGTTGATGGCGAGGGAGATACCCTTGCGCAGATCCGGGTTGTTGAAGGGCTCAGCGGCCGTGTTGCAGGTCAGGTAGTAGATGGAGGGCTCGGAACCGAGGAGCATGTGCTCGCCCTCGGACATGGTGTAGCCGTCCTTGGACTCACCGCGATCGGACTTGGCGGCGTCGATCTGCGCCACCGGAACGTCGGCGATGTCGAGGTTGCCGGCCTGGAACTCCTTGTAGGCGGTCTCGACATCCTTGTAGATGGCGAAGTGGACGCCGTCGAGCTTGGCCTTCTCACCGTAGTAGTCATCGTAGCGGACGATGTTGATCTGCTGGCCGTCCTCCCAGCTGCCGTCCATCTTGAACGGGCCGTTGCCGATCGGGGCGAGGTAGTAGGCCTTGGCGTCGGACTCGGCGGCCTCGGGGACCGGCGAGAGTGCCGGGTGGGAGGCGATGTAGGCAAAGTCTGCGTAGGGGGCGGAGAGCTTCACCACGAGGGTGGTGTCGTCCTTGGCGGTGATGCCGGAGAACTCGTCGGTCTCGCCCTTGGAGAGCGCGTCATAGCCCTCGACCACGGAGAGGTGGTAGGAGACCTCGCTCGGCGCATAGGCCGTGGCGACCGCCGACTTGGGGTTCGCGACGCGGGTCCAGGCGCGCTTGAAGGCCTCGGCGTTCACCGGATCGCCGTTGTGGAACTTGGCGCCCTCAACCAGGTGGAAGGTGAACTCGGTGGCGTCGTCGTTGGCCTCCCAGCTCTCGGCGGCGAGGCCCTTGAGCTCCTTCTTCTCGGCATCGTAGATGGTCAGGGCGTCGAACAGCTGGAAGCAGACCTGCGTGCCCTGGTCCTCCTGGACGTTGTACGGATCGATGCTCACCGGGTTGTTGATGTAGTAGTTGAGCGTGCCGCCCGCAGCGGCACCGCCCGCGGCGGAACCGCCTCCGGCCGGAGCGCCCTTCTGGCCGCAAGCGGCCAGGAACGCCAGCGAGCCCGCAGCGAGCGAGCCGCCCACGAACGCGCGACGGGTGATCTTGGTGTCAGCCATGCCATCCTCCTTCTAGAAACGCTTCCGGAAGGCGGGGCACCCGGGCCCTCTGCCCGACCTGCCGCAACACACGCGCCTCCCGCAACGCCGCCCCCGGCACGCGGGGCTGGAATCTGCGCGCCGAACGAGACGTTCTGACTACTCTAGCGCACTTTAGGCAGGTGGAGCCATCGGTTTTACCTTAAACCGCATATTTTCTTTATTAGAGTGAAGTGTTTGCTCTGCTAAACCGATTATAGATGACGTTTATAGTAGTTATGTTAGATAGGCGCTGAAACGCCGTGGTAACAATGGGAGCCGCTCACCGCATAAAAAGGGCCGCAGCCCGAATACCAGGCTGCGGCCCCGTGATCGCGTTTCATGCCACCCTTAGATGCCGACGATCCCCTGCGGGAAGAAGAACATGCAGAGCACGACGCATAGCGCGAAGACACCCGCCACGATGACCGTGAGCTTATCGAGGTTCTGCTCCATGACGCCCGTGGCCGCGCTCGAGTTGTAGAGCGAGCTGGCGATCATGTCGGAGACGCCGGTGCCCTTGCCGGAGTGCATGAGCACGAGGGCGATGAGGGCGATCGTGGAGAGCGCCCACACGACGAGGATGATGTACTGGAAGGGACCCACGGGAACTCCTTTTGATATGCGAGTCGTACGAACAGCCCATCAGTATAGTGCAGTTCCGGGGAACGCGGAAGGGCAAACGGGGAGCATCGCCATGAAAACGGCCGGAGGGCATGACCCCTCCGGCCGTTAGAGCGCGCTTGGGCGGGAATCCCCTAGCGGGCCTCCCCCGCCGTCTTCACCATCGCGGCGAAGTCCTCGGCCTTGAGCGAGGCGCCGCCCACGAGGGCGCCGTCCACATCCGGCTTGGAGACGAGCTCGGCGATGTTGCCGGGCTTGGCGGAGCCGCCGTAGAGGACGCGGATGCCGTCGGCCAGCTCGGCGCCGAAGATCTCGGCGAGCTGGGCGCGGACCGCCGCACAGACCTCCTGGGCGTCATCGGCCGTGGCGGTCTTGCCGGTGCCGATGGCCCAGATGGGCTCGTAGGCCACCACGAGCTGATCGGCGGAGGTGATCTCGAGACCCTCGAGACCGGCCTTGACCTGGGCGGTCACGTAGTCGACATAGGTGCCGGCCTCGCGGACCTCCTCGGGCTCGCCGCAGCAGAAGACGGGGACGATCCCGCCGTCGACGAGCGCGCGGGCCTTCTTGTTCTGGTCCTCATCGGTCTCGTGGAAGTACTCGCGACGCTCGGAGTGGCCGATGATGCAGTACTCCACGGGCACGGACTTGAGCATGGCCACGGAGGTCTCGCCGGTGTAGGCGCCGGAGGGCTCCCAGAAGACGTTCTGAGCGCCGAGCTTGATGGGGCTCGACACGATGCCGCCGTGGCAGCCGGCGAACTTGAGGTCGACGGTCGGCGGGCAGATGAGGGCCTCGACGCCCTCGGGGATCTCGGGCAGGGCCTCGACGATCTGGGAGGCGAGCTCGGCCGCCTCGGGGAGGTCCTTGTTCATCTTCCAGTTGCCCGCGATCAGCAGGGTGCGGTTACTCTGCGTCATTGAGCGCCTCCACTCCCGGCAGGGGCTTGCCCTCGACGAGCTGCATCGAGGCACCACCGCCCGTAGAAATGAACGTCATCTTGTCGGCGAGGCCGAACTTGTTCACGGCCGCGACGGAATCGCCGCCGCCGATCACGGAGTCGCAGTCCTGGTTGGCCGCGATGGCCTCGGCGATCGCCTTGGTGCCGTGGGCGAACTTGTCCATCTCGAACACGCCGCAGGGGCCGTTCCAGAAGACCGTCTTGGCCTTGGCGATGGCGTCGGCGAAGAGCTTCTCGGAGTCAGGGCCGATGTCCAGGCCCTCCCAGCCGTCCTCGATCTCGCCGGTCTTGGCGATCTTGGTGTTCGCGTTCTCAGAGAAGTCGTCGGCCACGACGTTGTCGATCGGCAGGAGGAACTCCACGCCGTTCTTCTTGGCCTTCTCGAGCATCTCGAGGGCGCGGTCGCACCAGTCGTCCTCGCACAGCGAGTTGCCGATGCGGCCGCCCTGGGCCTTGGCGAAGGTGTAGGCCATGCCGCCGCCGACGATCACGGTGTCGGCGGAGTCGAGCAGGCGGTCGATGACACCGATCTTGTCGGAGACCTTGGAGCCGCCGAGGATGGCGACGAAGGGGCGCTTCGGCTCGGCAAAGAGGCCGCCGAGGGTGGAGACCTCCTTCTCGAGCAGGAAGCCGGCGACGGCCGGGATGAACTCGGCCGGGCCCACGACGGAGCCCTGGGCGCGGTGCGCGGTGCCGAAGGCGTCGAGCACGAAGAGGTCGCCGTAGGACGCGAGGGTCTTCGCGATCTCGGGGTCGTTCTTCTTCTCGCGCTTGTCGAAGCGGACGTTCTCGAGGACGAGCACGTGGCCCGGCTCGAGGGCGTCGACGGCCGCGGCGGCGCGCTCGCCGTAGGTGTCATCCACGAAGGTGACGGCGAGGCCGGAGAGCTCGGCGAGCTTGTCGGCGACCGGGGCGAGCGAGAACGCGGGCTCCGGGCCGTCGCCCTTGGGGCGACCGAGGTGGCTCATGAGGATCACGCGGGCGTTGTGCTCCACGAGGTACTTGATCGTGGGCAGGGCGGCCTCGATGCGGGTGGTGTCGCCCACCACGCCGTCGGCCACGGGAACGTTGAAGTCGACGCGCACGAGAACGCGCTTGCCGTCGACCTCGACGTCGCGGATGGTCTTCTTGGAGAAAGCCATGTGCCTTCCTTTCATGGGCGCAAGAAGGGGCGCGGCGGCGGGATGACCCCGGGCGACCGCGCCCCTCACGGCGCACCTTACACGGTATACATGCGAGCGAAGCTCACCTTAGGCGACGAACTTCTCGAAGTACTTGATGGTGCGGACCATCTGGGAGGTGTAGGAGTTCTCGTTGTCGTACCACGAGGTGACCTGCACGAGGGACTGGCCGTTGCCGAGGTCCTGGACCATGGTCTGAGTGGCGTCGAAGATCGAGCCGTGGGTCTCGCCGATGATGTCGCGGGAGACGATCTCGTCGGTGACGTAGCCGAAGGTCTCGGGGATGGTCTCGGCGTAGGCCTTCATCGCGGCGTTGACCTCCTCGACGGTGACCTTCTTGTCGACCACGGCGTAGAGGTTGGTGAGGGAGCCGGTGGGCGTCGGGACGCGCTGGGCGGCACCGATGAGCTTGCCGTTGAGCTCGGGGAGCACGAGGCCGATGGCCTTGGCGGCACCGGTGGAGTTGGGGACGATGTTCTCGGAGGCCGCGCGGCTGCGACGCTTGTCGCCCTTGCGCTGCGGGCCGTCGAGGGTCATCTGGTCGCCGGTGAAGGCGTGGATGGTGGTCATGATGCCGGACACGATGGGGGCGAAGTCGTTCAGGCCCTTGGCCATCGGGGCGAGGCAGTTGGTGGTGCAGGAGGCGGCGGAGATGATGTTGTCCTCGGCCGTCAGCTCCTCATGGTTGACGTTGAAGACGATGGTGGGGAGGTCCTTGCCGGCCGGGGCGGAGATGACGACCTTCTTGGCGCCGGCGTTGATGTGGGCCTGGGCCTTCTCCTTGGAGGTGTAGAAGCCGGTGCACTCGAGCACGACGTCCACGTCGAGGTCGCCCCACGGCAGGTTGTTGGCGTCGGCCTCCTTGTAGATCTTGATGGTCTTGCCGTCGACGACGATGGCGTCCTCGGTGGCGGAGACCTCGTGGTCGCGGGAGTAGTTGCCCTGCGTGGAGTCGTACTTCAGCAGGTACGCGAGCATGTCAGGGGAGGTGAGGTCATTGATTGCGACGATCTCGGAGCCCTCGTGACCGAACATCTGGCGGAACGCCAGGCGGCCGATGCGCCCGAAGCCGTTGATAGCAACCTTAACTGCCATGTGTGTCTCCTTTCATGAGGCCCTGGCGAAACCCTTATCCGCCACTCAGGCCCATAGACTAACCACTCACCTAATATACCTTTTTTCGCGCTTGCCAATCACGTCAAGCGCGCGTTTTTGCCAATAGCTGATAATTGAAGCGTTTATAATTTCGCAGTTCATAGGTGTTTTGAAGCGATTTCAAACAGAGGAGGCGCAGGTTGCGCAGGGCACGGCGGCGCCCGCGCGGGCCCCGAGGGCGGGCCTCCCCTACTCCTCGAGCCCGGCCTCGGCGGCGATCTTCTCCAAGCGGAGCACCCGGTGGTAGAGGGCCGACTTCGAGAGCGGTGGCTCGGCGAGGGCCCCGAGGTCGCGCAGGGAGAGGTCGGGATGGGCCTCGCGCAGGCGGCAGAACTCCTCGAGCGCGTCGGGCAGCCCCGCGCGCAGGCCCGCGCGGCCGAGGCGGTCGATGAGAGCGAGCTGCTCCCCCGCGGCGCCGGCCGAGCGCCCCTGGTTCGCGAGCTCGGCGTTCACCCGCCGGTTCACGTCGTTTTTCACCGACTTCACGGCCCGCGCGTCCTCGATCTCGGCCACCGAGCGCTCGGCGCCGGTGAGCTCGAGCAGTCGGCGGATGTCGTCAGCGCTCTTGATGTAGACGGCGAAGCTCCCCCGGCGCGGGTTCACGCGCGCGTGGATGCCGAGGTCCCCGATGAGGGATGCGAGGGCGCGGGCGAAGCCCTCCCCCTGCACGGCGATCTCCAGGTGGAAGTCGCCGCGCGGGTCGGCCACGAAGCCGCCGGCGATGAGCGCGCCGCGGATGTAGGCGAGCCGGCAGCAGTCGCGGGCGACGATGTGGTGCGGGATGCCGGAGACGAGGCCGCCCGTGCGGTCGAGGATGCCGAGGAGCACGAGGGCCTTCTTGAGGTCGGGCTGCTCGGGCAGGGTGATGAGGTAGTTCCTCACCTTGTGGAGCACCGAGCGCCTGACCGTGAACTCGGTCTTGAGCTTCAGGATCTGATGCGTGAGCCCGATCATCGTGCGCGCCACGGCGCCGGTCTCGGTCGCCACGGCCACCCGGTAGCGGTCGGGCCCCGTGATGGAGAGGGTGCCGCAGACGCGGGTGAGCGCCGCCAGCATGGCCAGGTTGCAGTACTCGCAGGTCGGCTCGCAGCGCGCGAGCTCGTCCCTCACCTCCGCGCTGAAGGACATCCGTCGATCACCTCGCCGAGGGCGGCGGCGAGGCGCCGCAGGTCATGCGCCGTGCAATCGGCTTCGTCGGCCATGTCGCGCACGAGGAGCCCGGGCACGCGCCCGGCGAGGCGGCGCTCGGCCTCCTCGCTGAGCTCCACGTCGGGGAAGAGCGCGGCGCGGGGATCGCGCGAGAGGAAGCCGGGGCGGGAGGTCTCGTCGCGACGGTGGATGAGCGCGACGTCGATGAGGCCGAGGAAGCCCGCCTCGTCGAGGCTGTCAAGGTAGTCCTCGGCGGCCGCCCCCTCGGTCTCCCCCGGGACGTTCGCCTTGGGGCACACGAAGACACGGCGGGCGCGGGTCTCGGCGAGGGCCGCGGCGATCCCGGGCACGAGCAGGTTCGGCATGAGGGAGGTGAAGAGCGACCCCGGGCCGATCACGACGAGGTCGGCGTCGCGGATCGCCGCGGCGGCCGGCTCGAAGGCCGCAGGGGCCGCGGGCTCGAGCCAGACGCGCCGGAGCGGACCCGAGCCGTAGGAGAGGTTCGCCTGGCCGCGCACGCGCTCCCCTGAGCGCGTCTCGCCCGCGATGGTCACCGGATCGAGGGTCGAGGGGAGGGTCCGGCCCACGCATCCGAGGAGGTCCTCGACCGTCTCGATCGTCCCCATGAAGTCGCCCGTCTCGTCGGCCATCGCGGCGATCAGGAGGTTCCCGAGCGCATGGTTGTCGAGATAGGCGAAGCGGTGCTCGAGGGCGCGTGAGAGCGGCCCTGTGGGATCCGCGGCGAGGGCGACCATGCACTTGCGGAGGTCCCCGGGCGGCAGCATGTGCTCGCGCTCGCGGAGGATCCCCGAGGAGCGGCCGTCATCGGCCATGGCGACCACGGCCGTGAGCACGAGCGGGCGCGCGAGCGCGCGCAGGGCGCCGATGAGCGCCGGCTGGCCCGTGCCGCCGCCGATGGAGACGACGCGGCGGGCGCCGGGAGACGTGGGGGCGAACACCGCGATCAGCTCGCCGTGTTCGCCCGCGGCAGGTCGCGGTGGGAGGTGCTCACGTGGTACTGCTGGCGCTCGAGGTAGCGCGCCGTCGCCTCGGCGATCGCGACGGAGCGGTGCTGGCCGCCCGTGCAGCCGATGGCGATGGAGAGCTGCGGCTTGCCCTCGGCGATGTAGCCGGGCATCACCGCGTCGAGCAGCTGGTACCAGGCCGTGAGGAACTCCCGGGTCTTGGGGTTCTCGAGCACGAAGGTGGAGACCTTCTCATCGAGGCCGGTGAGCGGGCGCATCTCCGGATCGTAGAAGGGGTTCGGCAGGAAGCGGACGTCGATCATGAGGTCGGCCTCCACGGGCATGCCGTGCTTGAAGCCGAAGGAGAACACGTGCACGTCCATGAGCTGCTGGTCTGAGAGCTCGGAGAAGGCCGCGCGCAGGCGGGTGCGCAGGGCGTTCGTGCGCAGGCGCGAGGTGTCGATCACCATGTCCGCGCGCTCGCGGACGCTGCGCATCTGCATGCGCTCGCGCTGGATCGCGTCGGCCGTGGTCTCGCCGCCCTGGGCGAGCGGATGGCGGCGGCGGTTCTCGCTGTAGCGGCGGATCAGGACCTCGTCCGAGGCCTCGAGGAAGACGATCTTGCAGGAGAGCTCGTGCGCGCGCAGGGAGTCGATGACGTCGAGGAGCTCGTCGAAGAGCCCCTGGCTCCTCAGGTCGCAGGTGACGACGAGATGCCGGCCGATGCCGGCGTTGATGCCGATGAGCTCGGCGAGCTGGAGGATGAGGGAGGGAGGGAGGTTGTCGATGCAGAAGTAGCCCATGTCCTCGAAGACGTGCATGGCCTGGGTGCGGCCGGAGCCGGACATGCCGGTGATGATGACGATGTCGGGCACGCGGTCGGCGAGCTCGGCCGTTGTGATGGGGTCCTCGGCGATACCTGCCATGGCGCCTCCTCGGGATGCGATGGATGGCCACCAGTATAGCCTACGGGCCGTGGCGCTCCCGTGGAGCGGGGCGGCCGGGCGCGGGGGCGGGATGCGCCCCGCTCCCGGGCCCGGGCCGCCCGCGATCAGGCGAGGGCGTCGGCGAACCAGCTCGTGATCGAGGTGGGATGCGTGATCGCCGTGCCCACCACGACCGCCCAGGCGCCGGCGTCGATCGCGGCGGCCGCCTCGGCGGGCGTGTGCACGCGCCCCTCGCAGACGACGGGCAGGTCGGGGAACTCGGAGGTCGCCTGGCGCAGGAGCTCGAGGTCGGGGCCGTCGGCCATCGTGCAGTCGATCGCGGCCACACCGTGCGAGAGCGTGGTGGAGACGAGATCGAAGCCGAGCGCCGCGGCCCGACGGATGTCCTCGATCGTCATGCAGTCGGCCATCGTGAGGACGCCCTCCTCCTTGAGGGGGCCGAGCGTGTCCTCAACCGACCTGCCGTCGGGGCGGGGTCGGTCGGTGGCGTCGAGGGCGACGATGTCGGCGCCGGCGGCGACGCACGCGCGGGCGTGCCGGAGCGTCGGCGTGATGTAGACGCCCTCGTGCCCCTCCTTCCAGAGCCCGATCACCGGCACCTCGACCTGCCCCTTGATGGCCGCGATGTCAGACAGCCCCTGGCAGCGGATGGCCGCCGCGCCGCCGAGCTCGCAGGCGCGCGCCATGCCCGCCATGATCTCGGGGCGGCGCAGGGGCTCCCCCACGTACGCCTGAATGCTGACGATGAGCTTACCCTTGAGCGAGGCGATGAGCGGATTCACATCTTGCATGGTCTTCCTTTCGACGGCGACACGCGGCCGCTACGGACGGTTGACCCGGACGACCCGGGTCTTGAGCAGACGGTCGACGAGGAGCTCGTGGGCGGGGTCGCGCTCCATGAGCAGGCCGACCGCCACGTACTCGATGAGGCTGAACCCGGCGAGGACGGGGCCGGCCGTCACCCTGAGCACGCATTCGCGCAGGAAGAGCTGGCCCGCACGGCGGGGGCTCCCGTCGCGGTTTTGGGTCGCGATCCCGGCGGCGAGGGCGCCGAGGGTGCGGCCGCCGGCGCGCCGGGGCAGCCAGACCGTGAGGAGGCCGACCGTCGCCACCGCGCAGACGAGCATCAGGTGCCCCTGCTGCTCGGTGGCGGGATCGAGGTAGAACACGCCGGCGCAGAAGTAGAAGACGCTCACGAGCCCCGCGGCGAGCACGTAGTCGATGGCCCAGGCGGCGGCGCGCCGGAGGATCGACGCGCGCTCCGGGGCGCCCGGGGCCGCGGGTGCGCCTGGGGCCTCGACGAGCGGTTCTGCCATCGCGCGCGGGCGGCGGCGCCTCTTCTTTGCCATGGCGTCCCTCCTATCAAAACGGGGTCGGGCACGTGCCCGACCCCGTCATCCTAGCGCAGCCGGGGATGCGCTCCCCCGCCGTCGCGCGATCTACTCGTCGATGCCGAGCTCCTCGAGCACCGCGGTCTTGTACAGGATGGCCTTCGCGCCGAAGACCGCCTGGACGCCGCCGTCGACATCGAGGACACCGGCCGCGCCGAGCTTCATGAAGAGGTCGCGGTCGACCTTCGCGGTGTCGTGCACACCCACACGCAGGCGCGTGATGCAGGCGTCCACGTCCTCGATGTTCTCGGGGCCGCCGAGCGCGGTGATGATGACCTTGGCGTCCTCGGCGAGCTCGCCCTTGTCAGACGCAGGCTTCTGCTCGGCCGCCGGGGCCTCCGCGTCGTCATCGCGACCGGGGGTCGAGATGTTGAACTTGGTGATCAGGAAGCGGAAGGAGAAATAGTAGAGGCAGGCCCATGCGGCGCCGAACGGGATCTCGAGCAGCCAGTTCGTCTTCTCGTTGCCCTGCAGGATGCCGAAGAGGAAGAAGTCGATGAAACCGCCGGAGAAGGTGTTGCCGATGCGGATCTGCAGCAGGTCGGCGACAAGGAAGGACAGGCCGTCGAAGAAGGCGTGCAGCACGTAGAGCGGCGGGCACACGAAGAGGAACATGTACTCGAGCGGCTCGGTGATGCCCGTCAGGAAGGACGTGGCGGCCACGCCGAAGAAGAGGCCCGCGAACTTGGAGCGGCGGTCCTTCGGCACGCAATGGTACATGGCGAGGGCCGCGGCGGGAAGGCCGAACATCATCGTGGAGAAGCGGCCGGCGAAGAAGCGGGTGCCCTCGGTGAAGAGGCCGGTGTGGCTGGGGTCGGCGAGCTGTGCGAAGAAGATGTTCTGCGCGCCGACGACCTGCTCGCCGGCGATGACGGCCGTGCCGCCGAGCTCGGTGTACCAGAACATCGGGTAGATCATGTGGTGCAGGCCGATGGCGCCGCAGAGGCGCATGAGGAAGCCGTAGAAGAAGGTGCCGATCACGCCGGCGGCTGCGATGGCCTCACCGGCGGCCACGAGGAGCTGCTGGAAGGGAGGCCAGATGAGGTAGAAGAGGGCGCCGATCACGATGCCCGCGACGCTCGTGACGATGGGCACGAAGCGGGAGCCGCCGAAGAAGCCGAGCACCTGGGGCAGCTGGATGTTATGGAAGCGGTTGTGGAGGTTCACCGCCACGAGGCCGATCACGAGCGCGCCCACGACGCCGGTGTCGATGGCGGCGCCGTCGGGGTTGAAGATCGAGAGCAGGGTCGTGGAGGTGGTGGTCATGACCAGGTAGCCCACGACGCCAGCGAGGGCCGCGACGCCCTTGTCGCGGCGGGCGAGGCCGATGCAGAGGCCGATGCAGAGCAGCATCGGCAGGTTCGCGAAGATGATGCTGCCGGCGGCGTTCATGACCTTGAAGATCGCCTGAAGCCAGTCGACGTCGAGCATCGGATAGGCCGCGATCGTGGCGGCGGAGCTGAACGCGCCGCCGATGCCGAGCAGGAGGCCCGCGGCCGGCAGGATCGCGATCGGAAGCATGAAGGCCTTGCCGACCTTTTGCAGAAGTTTGAACACGTGATCTCCTTCCAAGGGGGACGATTGCCGCCGAAGCGGCTGGTTGGGGGTTCGCGCCCGCGATGCGCCGCATCCGGGGCGGATGCGATTAGGGGGCGCCCTCCCTCCCCTCGCGGCGCCGCTCGCTCCCGCGGACGCGCTCGATGTGCATGGTCAGGTACATCCACTCGTTGCGAGGCACCGCGTAGCCGTGCTCGCGCGAGACGAAGTCGACGATGGCGTCTGACACGGCGGCCGAGGCGGGATACTCGCGCTCGACCATCGCGATGAGACGGCTGTCCTCGGCGAGCGTCTCCGCGGCGGCGCTCGCCGGCGCGACGGCGCGCTGGGCGAAGAGCTTCAGGTGCACCATGTAGCGGTAGTAGGCGAGCGAGTCCTCGTCGAGATCGAGGCCGAGCGCGTCGCGGGTGATCTGCAGGGCGCGCTGGATGATGCCGGCCATCTCAGTGGTGGCCTCCATGCCCACGCCGGTGCTCGCGTTGACGAAGTGGAGCGCGATGAAGGCCGCCTCGTCCTCGGGCAGCGCCACGCCAAAGACGCGCTCGATGTAGGAGACGGCGGTGAGGGCGCACTCGAACTCGTCGCGGTAGACGAGGCGGGTCTCGAAGGTGAGGCGGTTGGCGATGAGCTGGCCGGCGCGGGCGCGCTCGACGGTGAAGTGGATGTGGTCGGCGAGCGCGAGGTAGATGCCGTCGTCCAAGCTGCGACCGAGGCGGAGGCGGGTGTGCTCGACGATGTTCTGGGCGACCTCGAAGTACTCCTCGGGGATGAGGGAGATGAGGCCGTCCAGGCGGCGGGAGAGCTCGGGGACGTGCTGGGTGAAGAGGCGCTCGACGGCGGACTCCTCGAGGGAGTCGCCGCGCTTGCGACCGAAGGCGAGGCCCTTGCCCATGGCGATGCAGTCGCGGCCGGAGTCGTCCACCACGACGGCGATGTTGTTGTTGAGCACCTTTGCGATCGTCAACACGGGTACGAGGCTCCTTCTGCGGCGCATCGGCGTCAATGAACAAGGCGACACCGAAAGCGGGGTTTCCTAACTTTCGGTGTCGCCCGCATGACCGGTCACGATCCTCATCAAGTATGTGCATCGAGTGTAGAGGAGGCGTGCGCGCGTGTCAACGCGGGGCGGGCGCGGGGCGTGGCGGGCGCTGGGGGCAGCGGGGACGCGGCGGGCGCGGGACGCGACGGCGGAGGGATGCCGGGCGAGGCGGCGATGGCGAGGCGTGAGCCGGGCGTTCCGCGTTGCGTGGGGTCGTCCCGCCGGGGCGGGGGCGCCCCTGTAGCATGAGATGCCCGCGTGCCGCCTAGAAGAGGCCGTTGTCGTTCACGGACTCGGTCGTCTCAACGTTGCGCTCGACGATGTCCCAGTGCTCGGCCAGCATGGCGTGCTCGATGCGATAGATGTCGCATACCTTGTTGACCGATCCATCGGAGAACGTGCACTTGAAGAACGCGTACACCCGGTCCCCGTCGGCGGCCATATCCACGATCTCAACCTGCGGGCCGCGCTCCAGGAACTTCCGGATGAACGCCGTGAACCCGTCCCTCCCGGTGGCGACATGCGGGTTGTGCTGGATGTAGTCGACGGCGACGTACTCCTCGACCTTCTCCAGGCGCCCGTTGTTGAATACATCCTCGTAGAAACGCTCCACCAGCGTCTTGTTATCCATGTGTGCCTCCTCTGGCCGGTTTGCTCCCAGCGTATCAGGTTCAGGATGAGCGCGTCAGCGCGTGGGAGGCCCCGTCGGGGCGCATGCGCGCGTGGCGGGTGGATTGGATTTGGCTGATGCCAGAAGTCCCCACTGTGAGCGTCTTTCTAGTGAAAAAAGGCAGAACAATTAAGTTGTTCAAAGCCCTGACCTGCATATTTGTAAGGCAACAGACGCGATGAGGGGTCTGAAAATCGCACATAGCAAGGACTTCTGTCAGACCGACCCCCTGTTCAACCGTACGCACAGGAGGGGCCGGGCAATCTCACGCCACGAACGCCCAGCAACCCCGGCCGCGCATCCGCAGAACGCGTCGTCATTTTCATCCTCTGCATGCCAGTGGCATGCAGAGGATGCTATCTCACGTTTTAGATCTAACAGCCAGGGCACCGCCTCAGCCCATACGCCTCAACACGCGCAGTGCAACTGATCGGATAAACTATTTTTTGCAACAAAAGCACACCGCGGATATGGAGGAAAACCACCATGAAAGAGCGACAGGAAGACGAAGGCTCCATCCCGTTTGAATACCTCCTGCGAGATAACCTGGCCTTCTATAAACGCCTGTTATCACTCGAGCCGAACAATGAAATCCAGGAAGCGCTCGAAGAGCGAATTAAGCTCATCGACGCTACGCTCGAAGACTAGACGCGAGCGGGACGGGTCTTCGGCTTGCCACCTTCGGGGCTCACCCCGCTGATCTAGAGCAGTCTCGAGGCCTTACCGCCAGTCAGGAAGTCACTGATCCAAAACGACCGGTCGAACCCGGCGCTCGAGGGCTAGTTTGACTACCAGTCAGGATGTCACTGCTCCAAAACGTGACCCGCGCCCGACCATTGCGGGTATGGTTTGACTACCAGTCAGGATGTCACTGCTCCAAAACATGGGGGCCGTGTCGGCGGGTGATTGCTCGTTTGACTACCAGTCAGGATGTCACTGCTCCAAAACTCTTCCCGCGCCTATCAAGCCTCCCGGCCAGTTTGACTACCAGTCAGGATGTCACTGCTCCAAAACAGTTCTCCTGATATTCAAAAGAAAATTAGGGTTTGACTACCAGTCAGGATGTCACTGCTCCAAAACGCGTTGCACGGGCGCCCGCACCCCCCTGTCGTTTGACTACCAGTCAGGATGTCACTGCTCCAAAACCAACTATAACGGGTATACCCTATAATAATAGTTTGACTACCAGTCAGGATGTCACTGCTCCAAAACGCTTCGAAGTCAACTTCGGGTTCAAGAGTGGTTTGACTACCAGTCAGGATGTCACTGCTCCAAAACCAACCTTTCGACGTGTAGAACGCCACGAACGTTTGACTACCAGTCAGGATGTCACTGCTCCAAAACTACCGAGCCGGGTAACCCAAACGGGTTACCGTTTGACTACCAGTCAGGATGTCACTGCTCCAAAACAGACAGCGCGTCGTCGGGCGTTCAGCCTTGGTTTGACTACCAGTCAGGATGTCACTGCTCCAAAACTATCAATGCCTATATCGTCACAGACGATGGGTTTGACTACCAGTCAGGATGCCACTGCTCCAAAACTGGCCATGGGGCCTCCAATCAGGTCCTCCCGTTTGACTACCAGTCAGGATGTCACTGCTCCAAAACTTAGCATGCCACGTCATTCCGGTTCTCGGCGTTTGACTACCAGTCAGGATGTCACTGCTCCAAAACCTCACACGCGGCGTAGTCGATGGACATGAGGTTTGACTACCAGTCAGGATGTCACTGCTCCAAAACCATCAACGATATTTGAATTCCAACCTACGTGTTTGACTACCAGTCAGGATGTCACTGCTCCAAAACTACAAGGGCGCGCTGCCGGCCACTTTCGGAGTTTGACTACCAGTCAGGATGTCACTGCTCCAAAACAGGTTGTACACGACGGCCTGCTCAGTGAGCGTTTGACTACCAGTCAGGATGTCACTGCTCCAAAACGCACAGCAGGCGCGACTGCTCGCCGCCGTCGTTTGACTACCAGTCAGGATGTCACTGCTCCAAAACTAGCTCTCCTCGTAGTAGGCCATCCACTTGGTTTGACTACCAGTCAGGATGTCACTGCTCCAAAACTCAGTAACTATC
>JAXEGS010000030.1:0-33556 GCA_034102905.1 Collinsella sp.
ATTCGGGACCCGCCTGCGGCACGACATGACCCCCGAGGGTTCCTCCAACGGCCCCGCCTTTGAGCAGAAGCCCCTCATCCGAAAACGGCGGCCCCGTCGTGCGATCGCGCCGGGGCCGCCGTCTCATGCGGTCATATGTGCGCCGGGGAGCGCGACGAGATGAGCCGCTCGTTACTCCTCGGACCCAATGCCGGCCTTCATGCCGTAGCCCACGGCCGCGGCACCGGCCACGGCGGCGGCAGCGGCCATCACGCCCGCGGCGTCACCGGTCTTGGGCAGCTTGCCGGGCGTCTGCTTGCCGGAACCCTTCTTGCCGCCGGCGCGGCCGGACTCACCGTCCACCGTAGGATCGGGCTTCCCCGATCCCTTGCCGATGAGGCCATCCTTAGCGTCGGCGAGTGCCTTCACCGCGGCATCGACCTCGTCCTGCGTGGCGTCCGCGCGCTCGAGCACGGCGCGCGCCTGCGCGAGGGCCGCCGCGAACGCCGCGTAGCTCCCGGGCTCGAAGATGCCCTGGCGCGGCACCACGTTCGCATCCGCGTCGGCGACGGCGGCCTCAAGGGCGCTCTTGTCCACCGCGGAGGCATCCGTGACCTTGGGATACGTGAGCCCCGTGCCGAACGGGTAGACGATCGCGGACGTGTCGATCTGCGACACGCCATCGACGACCTTGATCGCGTACACGTCCACCGGGAGCTTGCCCGACGCCTCGTGCCCGCCGAAGATGACCTCCACGCCGGCCGGCACGTTCGGCCCGAAGGCCGCGCTCGGCGCCAACCCCTCGGTCGGGTCCATCCCCTTGTTGCCGTATGCGGCCGCGACGGCGTCGGCCTCGGTGTACACGCCCACGTCGTAGGGCTTCGAGATGCTGAGGACCGCCGCGGGAACACCGGCCGCCTTCGCGGCGCGCACCACGCGCGTGGGCACGTAGGTGCCGTAGAGCGTCTTCTTGTCGGGGTCGAGGTTCGAGGCGCTCCCCACCTCGGAGATGACGACAACGTGGCTCGCGTTGGCGATCTTCTCGGTGATCGCGGTCACGGCGGCGTCGGCGTCCGCGTAGCTCTCCGCATAGTTCAGCGACTCGTAGGTCACGCCCTCGGGGATGATCCCCTCGGCGATGAGGCGGCGCATCGAGAGCTCCATGCCGGGCTGCTCGTTCTCCCAGCCAGCCACGAGGAGCACGTGGTCGCCGGCGACGGGGCGCATCGGCAGCACGCCTCCCTCGTTGCGCACCACGGTCACGGCGTCGGCCGCCACATCGCGCTCGATCGCGCGGTTCTCGGTGCTGCCGACCTGCTCCTTCGCGGTCGCGAGGTTCGCCTCGAAGGTGTCCGCGCCGTCCGCGTACGAGAGGATCCCGCGCGCGGCCTTGAGCTCGAGGATGCGCCGGACGGACTCGTCGAGCCGCGCGTCGGTGAGCTCGGTGTCGGCCTCGACGGCCTCGATGAGGGCGTCGAGCTTGGCCACGTCGGCCACGCTGCGAAGCGTCACCGGCATGAGGGCGATGTCAACGCCCGCCGCGAAGGTGCGCTTGACCGCGTCGATGTAGCCGAAGTTGTCGGCGATCGCCTGCATGTTCAGGGCGTCGGTCACGGCCACACCTGTGAAGCCCATCTCGGTGCGGAGGATGTCGGTCATGAAGACCTTCGAGAGGGTCGCCGGCAGCTCGATCGTGCTCCCGTCCTTCGCGGAGACAGCCGTCTCCGTCTCGACCTTCGGATACTGGATATGCGCGGTCATGACCATGTCGACGCCGGCGGCGATGGCGGCCTTGAACGGCACGAACTCGATCTGCTCGAGCTGCTCCTTCGTCTTCTCGATGCGCGGCAGGCCCGTGTGCGAGTCTGTGCCCGCGTCGCCGTGCCCGGGGAAGTGCTTGGCCGCGGTGGCGACGTTGTGCTCCTGCATGCCCTCGATCATGGGGATGCCGAGCTCGGAGACGAGCGCGGGGTCGCTCGAGATCGACCGCAGCCCGATCACGGGATTGTTGGGGTTGTTGTTCACGTCGAGCACCGGCGCGAAGTTGACGTTCAGCTTGAGCGCGTTGAGCTCACGGCCGATCACCTCGCCCACGCTGCGGGCGTCCTCGGCGCTGCGGGTGGCGCCGAGGGCCATGTTGCCGGGGAGCGCCGTGCCGGAGCCCAGACGGTAGACGATGCCGCCCTCCTGGTCGATCGTGAGCAGCAGCGGGATGTCGCCGAAGGCCTCCCCGGAGGCGTTGGCGAGGGCCGCGTCCTGCATGTCCATCGTGAGCTTGAGGGTCTGCTCGGTCTCCTTCACGTTGTTCGCGAAGAGGATGACGCCGCCGAAGTTGTAGGTGTCGATGATGTCGGCGACCTCGCTGCTGAGCTCGGTCATGTCGGTGGGCGCGGAGGCGCCGGCGGCCTGCCACTGGCGGAAGTCGGGCATGAGCATCTGCTCGATCTTCTGACGGCGCGTCATGCCGGCGACGATAGCGTCCACGTCGGTCGTTGCCGCGATCGCGCGGCGGGGCAGAAGGCCGAGCCCGGCGAGGGCGGCGAGGCTCGCGACGCCCGCCTTGAGGAAGGTGCGGCGGCTGACGCCGGTGCGGGGTCGCGCGGTGTGTGCGGTGGTTCGACTGGTCATGGGACACCCTTTCTCTCAACTATAGTTAGTCTCTTGGGCTGGGAGGGACGCGCTGCTCGATCGGGCGGCGAACCGCCGGGTCCGATGCCCGCGGGCGATCGGGATTGACCTGTCGGATAGGGGATCGGCGCCCAGGGGTCAGTGCCTGGGCGGGGATCAGGGATGGGCGCGCGTCGCGCCGAGCCTGCCGTGCTCTGGCGCCGCGGCGTTCCCGGGGCCGGGCGTCAGGTGAACCATGCTAGCGCCCCCGCCGCGCCCGCCCGCCGGGGGACGGTTTCGCATCGGTGAACGCGCCCATCTGCTCGCTTGACGGTCGCGCGCCCCGCGTGCCAAGATGGGCCGCAGCACACACGGCAGAGATCACGAGGTAGCCATGCCCATCCGCATTCCAGACGCCCTGCCCGCCACCACGGAGCTCGAGCGCGAGAACATCTTCGTCATGACCGAGTTCCGGGCCCTCCACCAGGACATCCGCCCGCTTCGGGTCCTCATCCTGAACCTCATGCCCACGAAGCTCGCCACCGAGACCCAGATCATGCGCAAGCTCTCCAACACGCCGCTGCAGGTGGAGGTTGAGCTGCTGCGCACGCGCAGCCATGAGGCGAAGAACGTCTCGGCGAACCACCTCGAGACCTTCTACCGCACCTTCCGCGAGGTCGAGTTCGACCACTACGATGGCCTGATCATCACCGGCGCCCCGGTGGAGCAGCTTGAGTTCGAGGAGGTCGACTACTGGGACGAGCTCACGCGGATCATGGATTGGTCGGCCACGAACGTGCATTCCACCCTGCACATCTGCTGGGGCGCGCAAGCGGGGCTCTACCATCATTACGGTATCCAGAAGCACCCACTTCCCGAGAAGGCGTCGGGCGTGTTCGAGCATCGGCTCGTGAAGCCGCTCTCGCCGCTCGTGCGCGGGATCGACGACCGCTTCCTGGCCGTGCACTCGCGCAACACCGAGGTGCGGCCCGAGGACGTGGAGGCCGTGCCCGAGCTCGAGATCATCGCCGACTCCGAGGAGGCGGGGCTCTATATCGTGAAGAGCACCGACAGCCGCCGGTTCTTCGTGTTCGGCCACCCCGAGTACGACGCCGACACGCTCAGGCTCGAGTACGAGCGCGACCTCCGCCGGCAGATTCCGGTCGAGATGCCGAAGCACTACTTCCCCGGCGATGACCCCACCAAGGAGCCGCCGAACACCTGGCGGAGCCACGCGCAGCTGCTCTACACGAATTGGCTGAACTACTACGTCTACCAGACGACCCCATACGACCTGCGCCATATCGGCCGCGACGTGCGGAGCCGCTCGGGGTTGGTGTAGGGGCTCAGAAGATGTGCCCGGCCCCGCTGGAGCGGGCCGAGAGGGGAGGCGGGCGCAAGGCCCTCGGTCGCGCCGAGGCGCTCGCCGCCCTCGCCGCGACCGATGTCGCCTCCGTGGAGGATATGCGCTGCGCCTGCCTCGTCGCCTGCGGTTTTGCGCCTACGCAAGAGCGGCCCCGGATCTCCGGGGCCGCCCTTTTCGCTATTCAGGCCAGTCAAAGGGGGTTTTCTGTTTTCACTTTTCCGTTTCTGGACGCTAATGGGAGGAGGTGGCGAGTAGACCACGTAACGCGACGGCGAAGTCATGCCGTAATAGCAGATGAGCGATGCGCAGCGAAGCCGTCTACCCGAGGACGAGCCCAATTAGCGTCCAGAAACGGAAAAGTGGAAATGAGCAACCCACTAACGGCAGAGCGAACGATGCCGTTTCCATCGGCCCGACCGCCCCTGACCCTCATATGAACATGTGAATATGGTCGTGCGTCACGCCTCGAAGTCGGTGAGCCCCTGCCAACGCGCGCTTTCGGTGCTGCTGTCGTCGGCGAGGATGAAATACGCCGCGGCCCCGTCGATGTCGTCCACGATCTCGATCCCGCGTGAGCTCCCCGCCACGAAGAGCGCCGTCGAGAGCGCATCGGCGGCGGTGGAGGAGGGTCCGAAGACCGTGTCGCTCACCACGTCGGTCTGGACGGGCCTGCCGGTGTTCGGATCGAGGATGTGCCAGTAGGTGGTGTTCCCCTCGGAGAAGGTGCGCTCGTACAGGCCGCTGGTCACGAAGGTCCCCCCTGCGGTGCGGGCCGTCCCGACGGTGGCGTCGCCCCCCGGCTCATTGGGGTCGCGAATGCCTGTGGCCCACAGCGAGCCGTCAGGCTTCCCGCCGACATAGGCGATGTTCCCGCCAAGGGAGATCGCCGCCGCGGACGCCTCGGTCTCGGTGCGCACGAGCTCGCAGAGGCGGTCGGCCACGAACCCCTTCGCGATCCCGCCGAGGTCGAGCTTGGCCTCCGGGTCGTCGAGGGTCACGGTCGCGGCCCGCTCGTCCACGTGGACGCCCCGCCAGCCCACATGGGGGAGGGCTGCGGCGATGGCCTCGTCGCTCGGGCGGGTCTTGGTGTCGAAGTTCCAGAGCGTCGAGACGGCGCCGATGCTGATGTCGAAGAGGCCATCGAGTCGGGCGGAGAGCTCGAGTGCGCGGGCGATGACCGCGGCGGTTTCCGGGTCCACGACGGTCGGCGCGCCCGCGGAGCGGTTGATGCGCGCGATGTCGCTCTTCTCGTCGTAGAGGTTGAAGAGGGCGTCGTAGCGGGCGCAGGCGGCGGTGAGCTTGGCGAGGGCGGTGTCGTCATCGTATACCGTGAAGCTGCAGTAGGTGTCGAAGGCGAAGGTGGAACCGGTGACGGGCCGGGGCCTTCGGGCGGCGTCGATGAGGTTCACCAGCGCGGACCCGGACCCGGAGAAGACGGCGATCCCGGCGCCGGTGGCGAGGCCCGCGGCGATGAGCGCCTGCCGACGGGTGATGAGGGGGCGTCGGGACGCAGCGGGAACGGGTGGCGCCCCGGCCGCCCTGGCATGGTCCCGCCGTGGCTCGTTTGGCGAGGAGGGCCGACGTTCAGGCGAGGGGGCCTCGTGGGCGTCACGGGGCAGGGATCCACGGGTGTCAGGCATGGGCTTCCTCCGGGGGCAGGGCGGCGAGGATCGCGGTCGTGGCGATGCCGATGGCGGCGCCGGTCACGAGTCCGGCAACCGCGAGCACGGGGGCGGCTGCGAGCGCGACCTGAGGCGTGAGCACGAGCGCCACCATGAGGAGCTGGCCGGCGTTGTGCGAGACGCCGCCGAGCACGGAGGCGGCGACCGTCGAGAAGGAGCGGCTCCGCCATGCGAGTGCCATGACGGCCCATGAGAGCGCGCCGCCGGCGGCGCTGAAGACGAGCACCTGCGGGTTCCCGAACAGGATGGATGAGGCGAGGACCTTCACGACCATGACGGCGAAGGCGGGTCGCGCGCCGAGACGGGCGAGGGTGAAGAGGACCACGATGTTGCCAAGCCCGAGCTTCACGCCGGGAACGGCGATGGGAACGGGGACGAGCATCTCAACGTAGCCCGCGACGAGGGCGAGCGCGACGAGCGCCCCGTAGAGCGCGGCGCGTCGTCCGGCGGAGGCGGACGGGTTGCCGGAGGAGTCGGGCTTCGACGGGGCGGTCGTGGTATGCGGTGTGCGCGCGTTTTTCATGCGCACCAGTATAGCGTGGCCCGCATCCGCCGCCCGGGAAACGCGACGCCGCCCGCGGGCGCCCCGGTGTGGAAAGGGGCGATCGCGCACTCGGCGACGGGGTGGAGCCGGGCGCCCTGGTGCAACTAGCCCTCGTACACCGTGCGTCCTCCGACGACCGTCCTCACCACATTCTGTTCGCCGTCCATGAGCACGAAGTCGGCATCGCAGCCGAGTTCGATACGTCCCTTGAGGGGAAGCCCGATCAGCTCGGCGGGGTTCGCCGATGCGAGAAGCGCGGCCTCATGCACGCTCGCGCCGGTGAAGCGCATGATATTTCGCACCGCCTGCGCCATCGTGAGGGTCGACCCGGCACGTACGCCGGTGTCGGCGAGTTTTGCGTCGCCGTCCTCCACCACCACGTCGTTCACGCCCAATTTGTAGGAGCCGTCGGGCAGGCCCGCGGCCATGATTGAGTCGGTGACGGCCACCACGCGGCTCCAGCCCTTACATTTCAGGTAGAGCCTGACGCTCGCGGGATGCAGATGGCGTCCGTCGCAGATTGCCTCCACGAAACCGTCCCCCTCAAGCGCCGCCCCGAAGATCGCTGGGTCGTGCTGGTGGAAGAGCCTCATCGCGTTGCCGAGGTGCGTGGCCGCCCGGGCGCCTCCCCCCAGGCTCGCGCGGGCGCACTCGTATCCCGCTCCGCTGTGGCCGATCGCGGCGGTGATGCCGATGGCGTTGAGCTTGGGGATGAGCCCCTCGACCCCGGGAACCTCGGGCGCGAGCGTCACGTAGCGCACGTGCCCGCCGGCCTCCTCCTGGTAGCTGCGGAACAGCTCGAAGTCGGCCTCGTGCATGAGCAGGTGCTCGGGCATGGCCCCCTTGTACGCGCAGGCCAGGCACGGCCCCTCGAGATGGATGCCGAGCAGGGGCGCGCCGTCGTAGGGGCCGCCCTCGATGACCTCGCGTGCCTGGGAGAGGCACCAGCGGGTCTGCTCGGGGGTGTCGGTGAGGACCGAGCAGAGCCAACCCGTGACGCCCTGGCTCGCGAAGAACCGTCCGATGCGGCGCAGGCCCTCCGCATCGGCCGCGTTCACATCAACGCCCGCGGCCCCATGCGTGTGCACGTCGATGAATCCGGGCAGCACGGTCAGGCCCGTGGCATCCACCTCGGGCAGCCCCCGCATGTTCGCGTGGGAGCGCGGCAGTCCCACGATGTGCCCGTCCTCGATCACCACGTCGCAGGCCTGCGGGCCCCCGGGCGTCGCGACGGTGCCGCCCCGCACGTACAGCGATGCGCCGTTTCCCATCGTGCTCTCCCCCTAGTACGCGCGCGCGGCGGCGACGTCGTTCACGTAGATGAGTGCGTCTCCGTGGCGCTGGAGCAGGGTCGCGGGGAAGGCGGCGCTGACCTCGCCGTAGGCGGTGCGGCGCACCACGGCCCGGTGCCAGTCGCGGAAGACCCCGAGGCGGACCCGGCGGGCGCCCAGGATCTCGCGCAGGCCCACGGTCACGCAGCGGCGCGGCATGTCCTCAAGCGCACCGCCAAGATCGGCCGCGCCGTTGGTGGCGATGGTCTCGGGATGGATGTCGAGGACACGGGTGGGGAGGTCGGCCATCTCCTCGGGCGAGAGGTCGGCGTCGGGCTCGTTGAAGGCGAGGTGGCCCGTGATGCCGATACCGCCTATCACGAGGTCGACGCCGCCCATGTGCTCGATGACATCGCCTACGCGCCCCGGTGCCGCGGGGTCGGGGAAGATGCGCTGCGCCTCGGGCATGAGGAGGTCCGCATCGATCCTGCCGTAGACCTCGCGCTCCATGAACCCGCGGAAGGACAGGCGGTTGCCGGGATCGATCCATGCGTCCTCGTCGGTGAGGTACTCGTCCATGTTTATGAACCAGCAGCGCTTGAGCGACAGGCGCTCCTCATTCACCAGGCGCACGAAGATGGGGTACTGCCCGACGGGTCCCACGGGGCAGATGATGACCGTGTCGCGCCCCGCCTCGTTGCCGTCGCGGATGGTTCGGATCATCTCGAGGGCGAGCTCGTAGAAGATCTCGCCCGAGCTGCCCAGGACGGCGAGCGGCACGCGCGCGCCCTCGCAGAGATGCTCGGCTTCGATGTGGTAGTAGTCCATGGCGTCTCCTCTTCTCCTTGCGGGCAGGCCACCCCTCCACGTGAGGGGGTCGGCGGAGGGGTGGCCTGTCTGCCTCGGTCTGACAGATCGCATCTCGGCATGCGCGGTGGGACATGCCGAGATGCGAGCCGTCAGCGCGGGTCTCCGCCGCCCGGGGCAGCAGGCGACGGCGACCCGCGGTGCGTCGGATCTACTTGTTCTCGTCGTAGAGCTTGGCGCCCTTCTCCATCACGTCGAAGAGGACGTAGTCCTCAACGGGCACCGCCGCCTCGACCTTGCCGCTGTCGAGGAAGACCTTCTGCTGGGCCTCGTAGTAGCCTTTGATCGTATCCATGTCGCCGATGGCCTTGGCGGAACCCTCCCAGTCGCCCTCGCCTTTGGACTGCAGGAGCGTCTCCTCAGGCAGGTCGAGCTCCTTGGCGAGGAGCTTGGCGATGTCATCGATGTGCCCGGCGCGGTAGGCCTGGGCCATGTCGATCGCCGCCGCGAAGCGCTCGAGGATCTCGGCGTTCTTCTCGGCGTAGTCGGGGAGGCACACGAAGCTGCCGGGGAAGGCGACCTCGTCGGCGTAATCGGAGTTGTCGGCGAGGACGAGGTAGTCGTCACCGAGCTTCTCCTCGATGGTCACCGTGTTCGGCGACCAGGTGGCCGCGGCGTCGATCTGGCCCGCGATGAGGGCCGTCGTCATGCCGGAGACGTCCATCTCGACCTTCTCGATGTCGGCGTCGGTGAGTCCGGCGTCGCGGAGGAGCAGGTTTAGAATGATCTCGGAGGAGGTGCCGGAGGCGACGCCCACCTTCTTGCCCTTGAGGGCTTTGGCGTCAGCGACCTTGGACTTGTTCACCACGACGGCATCAGCCTTCGAGAGCTGGTCGAAGGCGAAGACCTTGGCGTCACCGCCGATGCAGAGCGCGTGCGCGCCATGCCCGATCTGGGCGATGTCGATGTCGCCGGACTGCATGGCGGTGATCTCAGCCGGACCGCCCTGGAACTGCTGGGTCTCGACGGTGATGCCCATCTTCTCGAAGAAGCCCTGCTCGATGGCGGCGAACAGCGAGCTTGCGGAGCCGAGGTTGGGCATGAAGGCCACGCGGAGCGTGACGGGGTCGAACTTGCTGTCCGCCTTGGCGGGCGCGGAGCCGACGGCCGACCCCTTGGCGCTGCCGCCCCCGTTCGAGCACCCGGCGAGGCCGGCGGCGGTGAGGCCGAGCCCGGCGATGCCGGCGAGGAAGCCGCGGCGGCTGAGGGGGAGGTCATTGATTCGGGACATGGTGCTCTCCTTAAAGCTCATCGCATCCGCGGATCGGACGCGGTACCACACACATCGGGGAACGCCGGGCGCCGGCTACTTCCGCACGGACAGGTACTCCTGGTAGACCTGGCTCCAGATCTCGTTCTTGAGTTCGAGGAACCGCGGGCTCATCTTGGTGGACTGGTCGCGGGGGTAGGGGATGTCGATGTCGATGATGTCCTTCACCCGACCGGGGCGCGCGCACATGATGACGACGCGCTGGCCCAGGATGATGGCCTCCTCGACATCGTGGGTGATGAAGAAGCACGTCTTCTGCTCCTTCTCCCAGGTGGAGAGAAGCTCCTGCTGGAGCTGCGTGCGGGTTTGGGCATCGAGGGCTCCGAAGGGCTCATCCATGAGGAGCACCTTGGGATTCGTGGCGTAGGCGCGGGCGATCGCCACGCGCTGCTTCATGCCGCCCGAGAGCTCCTTGGGGTAGTGCTTGGCGAAGTCCTCGAGCTCAACCATCTTGAGGTACTTATGGGCGATCTCGGCCGCCTCCTCTTTTGACTTGCCCTGGAGCTTGAGGCCGAACTCGACGTTCTTCTCCACGGTGAGCCATGGGAAGAGGGCATATTGCTGGAACACGATGCCGCGGTCGGGGCCGGGCCCTGCGACGGGCTGGCCGTCCACGAGGACGCGCCCCTCGGTGGGCTTCTCAAGCCCACCGATGATGTTCAGCAGCGTCGACTTGCCGCATCCCGACGGGCCCACCACGGTGATGAACTCGTTCTCGTGGATATCGAGATCGACCCCGTTAAGCGCGGTCATCTCCCCTTTGCGAGTCTCAAACTTCTTCACCACATGGTCGACGTGGACCTTTACTGCTGCACGCTCTCCTGCCATCCGGTGAACCTCCTCTCAAGGTAGCGGACGATCTTCTCAAAGCAGATGCCGATGATGCCGAGCATGATGATACCGAGCAGGACGACGTCCATCTCGTAGTAGCCGCTCGCCTGCTGGATCATCATGCCGATGCCGCGGTCTCCGCCGACGATCTCGGATGCCATGAGCGTGGTGAGCGAGGTGGACAGGCCGAGGCGGGCCGCCACCAGGATGAACGGGGTGGACGCGGGGATCGTGACCTTGAAGAAGATGTCGCGCTGGCGGGCGCCGAGCACGCGGGCCGCCTTGATGAGCGTCATGTCGACACCCTTCACGCCCTGGTAGATGGTCACGACCATCACGAGGAACGCCGCGATGAAGATGACGGCGATCTTGCTCTGCTGGCCGATGCCGAGCCAGGCGATGAGCAGGAAGACGTACGCGAGCGGCGGGATGTTCCTGATGAACTGGATCCAGGGCTCGACCACATGGCGGAAGGGCTCGTACCAGGCCATGAGGAAGGCGACGGGGATCGAGGTGACGAAGGCCAGCCCGAAGCCCACGAGGACGCGGGAGAGCGAGGCCCAGACGTGCTGCAGGAGCACGCCGCTTTCAGCTTTGGAGACGAGCGCCGCCCATACCTCCTGGGGAGGGGCGAACACGGCCGGCAGCTGGTGCGAGGCCACGAGCCACAGCCCAATGGCGCAGGCTGCGGACACGAGGACCCATACGCCGTTGGGAATCCGCGACCACAGGGGAACCTTCTCTTCTTGCTGCATGGACGGTCCTTTCTCGCATTGTCATCTTAGAGGGCCGAAACTTAAACGTATAAGTTATGATTGCGGTACAGAGTACACCGTGCTCATGAGGAGGAAGCTCATTCCGTGAACGGCTTCCGAGCGGTCAGGGTTGTTCTATATGAATGGTATGAAGCAGATGATAAGCTTCTTACCTGCGAGTTTATCTTTAAAAAAGCGGCAAGATGGCACGAGTGTTACAAACTATTATAAAAGTATTACTCCGTAAACGGTAGGAAAGAAAACGCGGACGGTAGCGATCCCGAAAGGCTCTACCGTTCGCCGACTGCAGAAATGGTGGCTAGAAACTTAAACGTATAAGTTATATAATGGCGGCATGAGCATCCATGGTGGATAGCATTCCCGGTGCCCCCGCTGCGGGGCCTGACCATATTCGGAAAGGACGGTCCATGAGCAAGCGTGCCACCCTCAAAGACATCGCCGCCGCCGCACATGTGACCACGGCGACCGTCTCATATGTCATCAACCGCACCCCCGGCCAGAAGATCGCGCCCGCAACGCGCGAACGCATCCTAGCCATCGCCCGCGATCTGAACTACGTCCCCTCAAGCGCCGCCCGAAGCCTCCGAAGCAAGCGGTCGGGAACGATCGGCGTCGTCGCGCGGAAGAACCTCGCCGTGCCCCGCTTCAGCCAGACCATCCGCGGCATCCAGAGTATCCTCGAGGAGCAGGAGATGTCGCTCCTCCTCTGCACCAACCGGCTCAGGCGCGACGGTATGAGCGACTACGTCGGCGCCTTCTACGAGGGCCGCGTGGACGGGGTCATCTTCCTCGGGCGCGACAACATCGGTCCCGGCAAGGAGAGCGTCGAGCAGATCCGCCGTGGCAAGATCCCCTTCGTCGCCTACGACTGCCTCGAGGAATCCGATACCTACAGCACCGTCGATCTCGACTACCGCGGCAGCGCCCATCGCGTGGTCGCGGAGGTGCTCAACCGATCCCCGCGCCGCCTCCTCTACCTGCAGCCGCAGACCGGCACAGCCCAGGAGCGCCAGCGTCTGGCCGGCGTCACCGAGGCGCTTCAGGCCTCGCCGGACGTGGAGCTCATCGTCGCCGACATGCCGGTCACCCTGCAGAACCTCGAGACCTGGGATCTCCGCTACTCCGTGGGGACCACCGAGGAGGGGGACATGCTCACGGGGCTCTTCCTCGATGCCCTCCGCACGGCCTGCGAGCCGCTTGCCAACGGAGACGCCGTGGTGGCGAGCTGGTCGGGTTGGACCGACCCCGTGCAGCGCATCACATCCAAACGCCTGGTCACCGCCGAGCTCGCAAACAACGGCGAGAACCACTTCCATCCGGATTTCTACATGCGCCTCCCGAATTACGAGGTCGGGACCGTCTGCGCTCGCGAGCTCCTCTCTCTCATGGAGGGAAACCCCCCGAGCTCGCGCGTCATGCGGCTCACCGCGGTATCTCGCGCGTAGTCGCCCAGCGGCCCGCGTCGCATCTGTCCGCTTCCACCCGAAGGAGCACCCATGCCGCTCGTCCCCCTGAGGCCGGTCCTCGACGCCGCCCGCACCCACGGCTACGCCCAAGGCGCGTTCAACGTGAACGCGGTGTGCCAGGCGAAGGCCGCCGTCGAGGTCCATGAGATGTTCCGCAGCCCCGTCATCCTCCAGGGGGCCGATCTCGCCAACGCCTTTATGGGTGGGCGGGCCGACTTCGCGAAGGGAACGATCGGGGACAAGGCCCGCGGCGCCGCGAACATCGGCGCGGCCGTCAGGCGCCTCGCTGAGGCGGCACCGGTGCCGGTGGTGCTCCACCTCGATCACGGGTGCGATCTCGAGAGCGTGGTCGCCGCCATCGACGGGGGCTACACCTCGGTCATGATCGACGGCTCGGCACTTCCCTTTGAGGAGAACAAGGAGCTGACGCGCGAGGTGGTGCGCTACGCCCACGCCCGCGGCGTCTCGGTTGAGGGAGAGCTCGGCGTGCTCGCCGGCGTTGAGGACGACGTCGCCTCACTCACGAGCACCTACACCGACCCGCTCGCCGCGATCGAGTTCATACGCGACACCAAGGTCGATGCCCTGGCGATCAGCTACGGCACCATGCACGGTCCCGCGAAGGGGAGGGACGTCAAGCTGCGCCGCGAGATTCCCACGGCGATACGCGAGTGCCTCCTCCACGCTGGAATCGATTGCGCACTCGTGAGCCACGGCTCCTCGACGGTCCCGTCCTATCTGGTGGACGAGATCAACCGCCTGGGCGGTGCGGTCACGGGCGCTCACGGCATTCCGCTCGGCGAGCTCACGGCCGCGATCGCCTGCGGCATCAGCAAGATTAACGTCGATACCGACATTCGCCTGGCGGTCACGCGGAACCTCCGCGAGCTTTTCCGCTCCCGCCCTGAGCTCATGCGCTCCGCGTCGGTGGGCGCTGTGGGGGAGCTCATCGAGGCGAGCCCCTCCCAGGTCGATCCACGCGCCTTCTTGCCGCCGATCTACCCCACGGTGATGCGTGGGGAGGTGCCCGATGCGGACGTCGCCTCCGTGGTCGCGGCGATCGAGGCGGGGGTCAAGGAGGTGGCGGGGTCGCTCCTCGTCTCCTTCGGCAGCGTCGGCCGTGCGTCGCTCGTGGAGCGCGTGGGCCTCGACGAGATGGCCGAGCGCTACGCGGCGGCAGGGCTCTGATGGGCGCCCCGGCTAACGCGCTCCTCGTCATCCATGGCGGGGGGCCGACCGCGGTGATGAACGCCTCGCTCTTCGGGGCCATCGATGAGGCCCGGCGGTCCCCGCAGGTGGGGCGGGTGCTCGGCGCGCGCTTCGGGGTGGCCGGTCTGGCGGCCGGCGACTTCATCGACCTGGGCTCCATGCCCGCGGCGGACCTCGCGCTCCTGCCCTCCTCGCCGTCTTCGGCGATCGGAACGGGTCGCGATGCGATCGACGGTGCCGGCTATGACGAGCTCGCCCGGGCTCTTGAGCACAACGGGATCCGCTGGGTGCTCATGAACGGTGGGAACGGCACGATGGACGCCTGCGGCCGCCTCTGCGCCGCGGTTGAGCGCGCCGGTGTCGATGCACGCGTCATCGGCATACCCAAGACGATGGACAACGACCTCGCGGTGACCGACCACGCCCCGGGGTATGGCAGCGCGGCGCGGTTCGCCGCCCAGGCCGTCTCTGAGGTCTGCTGCGACGTGCGGGGTCTTCCCATTCATATCTCCGTGGTGGAGCTCATGGGGCGCTCTTCGGGCTGGGTGGCAGCCGCATCGGCTCTCGCCGCGGATACGGGCCACCGCCCCGATTTGATTTACCTTCCTGAGCGCCCCTTCGACCATGATGCCTTCCTTGAGGACGTTCAGCGCCTGATAGACGCCTCCGGATCCGGCGTGGTCGTGGCAAGCGAGGGTTTGCGCGATGCCGAGGGGGAGCCGATCGTCGAGCCGGCCATGACTGTGGGCCGAGCCACCTACTTCGGCGATGTATCGGCGCATCTCTCTCGCCTCATCACCCGCGAGCTCGGTTACAAGGCTCGGGCAGAGAAGCCCGGCCTGGTCGGGCGGGCATCGGTCGCCTATCAGAGCCGGGTCGATCGCGACGAGGCGATCCTTGCGGGCCGGGAGGCCGCGCGCGCGGCACTTGCGGGGGAGTCCGGCAAGATGGTCGGCTTCGAGCGGACCGGGGGAGCTTACGGCATCCGGACGACGTTGCTGCCGCTTGAGCAAGTCATGCTTGAGGAGCGCCATGTTCCCGACGCCTTCATCAACGATCGTGGGAACGGTGTCACCGAGGCGTTCCTCGGCTGGTGCCGACCGCTCATCGGCGACCCGCTCCCACGGCTCGCGAGCTTCGTATAGACCTGCGTCCTTGATGGGAGCCTCATGAAACACATCTACCTCAACCTCAAGCGCTTCGACGTTGTGCCCGACCGCGGAGGCGTGAACCGCCTGGCTGACCCCCTGGGCTGGGGCGGGGAGGTCGTCTCGGCCATCCAGGAGGGGATCGAGCCGCTCGCCGGTCAGGCGGATTTCGCGGCCTTCCTCCCGGAGTCCCAGCTCCCTGCCGCGATCGCCGCGCGCCGTGAGGGTTCGCGTCTCGTCCTCGGGCCCCAGGGGGTACACCGGGAGGATGTGGTCCCGGGTGGGAACTTCGGGGCGATGACGTCGCTCCGCCCTGCAGCGGCCATGGCACAGATCGGCTGCGGCGCCGCGATCATCGGCCATTGCGAGGAGCGGGCGAACCTCCGCGCCATCCTCGATGCGGCTGATGTCGATCCGGTGATCGCCCGTGAGACGGCCGATCGCCTGCTGGGGGACGAGGTCCGCGCCGCCATCGCTGCCGGCCTCTCGGCGCTCCTCTGCATCGGCGAGCGCGCCGAGGAGCAGGGCGCGTGGGAGGAGGTCCTCGGGCACCAACTCGATGCGGGCCTCGCGGGCGCGGACATGTCGAAGGTCGTGATCGCCTACGAGCCGGTGTGGAGCATCGGCCCGGGCAAGACCCCCGCCGATGCTTCCTACATCCAAAAGATCGCCCGGTTCGTGAAGGAGCGCACAGGTGGCGCCGATGTCGTCTACGGCGGCGGCCTCAAGGCCGATAACGCGCGGATGCTCGCCCAGATCCCCGAGATCGACGGCGGCCTCATCGCGCTCACCCGATTCTCGGGCGAGATCGGGTTCTATCCCGAGGAGTACCTCGAGATCGTCGATCGGTATCTGAATGCGTGATTAAACCGCCCGTGCGCGGTTGGGAAGGCAGTGGATATGAAACTGGAATTCGAGTACGGTGCCGGGAAGATGGCGGCGGAGCTGCCCGAGGGGACCGATGTATTCATCACGGGCAAGACGGTCGCCGACCCTCCCTGCCTGGAGCAGACCTGGGAGGCGCTCTACGAGGCGACCCTTCAAAGCATCAGGAACCCAATCGGCATGGATCCCCTGGCATCCTACGCCCATCCGGGGGCCACGGCGGTGCTCATCATCCCCGATATCGTGAAGGGTGGCACCCATCCCACGGCACATCGGCGTGTGGCGATCCGCGCCTGCCTGGACGAGCTGTTCAGCAAGGGCGTTCGCAAGCGCGATGTTCTCCTGCTCTTCTCCAACGGGTTGCACCCGCGCACGAGCACTGATGAGGCCCGCCAGATCCTGGGCGACGACCTCTTCAACGAGTTCTACGAGGCGGGGAAGATCGACGCGCACGATTCCGAGAACTACGACGACCTCGTGGACCTCGGCTTCACGGAGCAGGGCGACCACGTCATCATGAACAAGCGCGTCTATGAGGCAGACATCGCGATCCTCATCGGCCACACGCAGGGCAACCCCTATGGCGGCTACTCGGGCGGCTACAAGCACTGCGCCACGGGCATCACGCACTGGCGCTCCATCGGCGCCCATCACGTCCCGCGCGTCATGAGCCGCCCCGATTTTGTTCCGGTCTCGACCTCGAGCCTCATGCGCTCGAAGTTCGACACCCAGGGCATGCACATGGAAAAGAGGATGGGCAAGAAGTTTTTCTGCGTGGACGCGGTGCTTGACACCTGGAGCCGCCAGATCGAAATCAACTCCGGATGGGCCCACGAGATGCAGCCTGTGGCCTGGAAGACGGCTGATAAGCGCACCTACGTGCACTGGGCCGAGAAGAAATACGACATCGTCGTCATGGGCATGCCCACGAACTTTCACTACGGAGACGGCATGGGCACGAATCCCATCATGATGATGCAGGCGGTCTCCGCGATGGTCATCCGTCACAAGCGAATCCTCTCCGATCACGCGGTCTTCGTGATCGCGAGCGCGTGCGACGGGTGGTTCCACGATGAGCGCTGGCCCTACCTCCGCGAGCAGTGGGAGCTCTGGCAGTCCGACCAGATGAACGTGCTGAACGACATGATCAAGTACGGCGAGTACTTCGCGACGAACGAGGAGTACATCCGGAAGTACCGCTTCGCTGGGGCCTTCCACCCCTTCCACGGGTTCTCGATGATGAGCTGCGGGAACCTCGCTGAGAAATACCTCTCGGCCGCCTATATCGTGGGCGCCCGCCAGCCGGGCATCGCTCGCACGATGGGGCTCAAGACGCGTCGGACCTTCGAGGAGGCCATCGAGGACGCCACACGGAAGTACGCTGACGGCGCGCCCAACATCCTGGCGCTCCCTGGGGCCTACGTGAGCGCCGTCCCGCATCTCTGCATGAGGGACCCATCGCAGAACAGCCATTTCCGCGATGACGCACCGGCTCATCCCTGCGGCTGCTAGGAGGCGTGATGCTTCGATTCAATACGGCGTTCGCGGAGCGCTTCATCGCTCCGGCGGAGCTCGAGGCCTACCAGCGCGAGCACGCCGATGTGCTCAAACGGTGTCAGGCGGGCGAGGGGCGCTTCGCGGACTCCCTCGGGTGGCTCTCGGTTGACGCCTGGGCGGGTGAGGAGGTGATCGAGCGCACCTGCGAGCTCGCCCGCAATGTCCGCGAGCGCGCGGACACCTTCGTGCTCATCGGGGTCGGCGGCTCGAACAACGCAACGCGCGCCGCCCTCGCGGCGCTCGCGCCCCGGGAGGGCGCGCGGGTGGTCTTCGCGGGCAACACGCTCTCCGCCTGGGAGCTCAACCGCGTGGTCGAGTCCCTCGAGGGGCGTGACGTGGTGATCGACTGCGTGGCGAAGAACTTCGAGACGCTTGAGCCCGGATCCTCGTTCCGCCTGCTCAGACAGTACCTCGTCGAGCGCTACGGCGCCGAGGAGGCCGCGCGCCGCATCGTCTGCACCGGCACGATCGGGAGCCCCCTCGAGGAGCTTTGCCGCGCCGAGGGCTACGTCTTCGTGCCGTTCGCGACCGACGTGGGCGGGCGGTTCACGGCCCTGACCGAGGTCCATCTGCTTCCGCTCGCCGTGGGCGGGGTCGATATCCGCGCGCTCGTGGCGGGAGCCCGCGAGGCGGAGCGCGCGTGCCGCGAGGAGGACCCGCTCGAGAACGACGCATTCCGCTACGCCTCCTGCAGAAACCTCCTCTGGGAGCGCGGGCGCCGCATGGAGCTCCTCGGCTTCTTCGAGCCGCGGTTCCGCTGGTTCTCGAAATGGTTCGAGCAGCTCTTCGCCGAGAGCGAGGGGAAGGATGGCCGGGGCCTCTTCCCTGCGGCGGCCGAATACAGCGAGGAGCTCCACAGCCTCGGCCAGTTCGTGCAGGACGGAACCCATCTCCTCTTCGAGACCTTCCTCGATGTCGTGGAACCCGGGCAGGGGGACTCCCTCGTGCTTGGCGGCACGGATGTGGCCGACGGGTTCGGTTACCTCGATGGGATGGATTTCTGGGACATCAACAAGGCGAGCTTCCGTGCGACGCGGGCAGCCCATGCCGAGGTGCTCCCCTGCCTCACACTCGAGGTCGATCGACTCGATACCCGCCACCTTGGCATGCTTTTCTACTGGTTCGCCTTCGCCTGCGCGGTCTCAGGGCGGCTGCTGGGGGTCAACCCCTTCGATCAGCCCGGAGTCGAGGCCTATAAGGCGCTGATGTTCTCCGCTCTCGGAAAGGGAGCCCGATAGCAGGGCAGACGCCTTGCGGGAAAGGACGGTCACATGCACACCGTTGTCATGCTGTGCGCGGCGGGAACCTCCACGCACCTGTTCGCCGAGAAGATTCAAGCCGCCATCGACGCCGAGGGCTATGGCGCCCGTGTGAGCGCCTGGTCGGTCGCCCAGGCGAAGGAGAACCACACGGGCGCGGAGCTTCTGCTCCTCACGCCCCAGGTGGGTTTCGAGCTCGAACTCGTCCGCGCCCTCTACCCGGAGACGAAGGTCGAGGTCATTGATTTCAACGCTTTCGCCCACATGGATGCGGCTGCCGTGATCGAACAGATCAAGCGCGCCTTCGCCGCGTGATCTGGGAGCGCGGGCGTCCCGGTGGCTTTGAGCCCGCGGGTGTCGGCATCCGGGTCGGGTCGTCATGAACCTCCTTTTCCTGATCGTCAGCTTCGGGGCCTCCGCCGTGGGGGCCGTCTGCGGCATCGGCGGCGGCATCATCATCAAGCCCGTGCTCGACGCTTCGGGTGAGTTGCCGGTGGCGAGTATCGGCTTCCTCTCGGGATGCACTGTGCTCGCGATGTCGCTCTACTCCGTGACGCGCTCCCGCTTGGCTGGCTCGCTTCCGGTCACGCGGGAGACGGGGATGCCCCTCGCCGTAGGCGCCACCCTGGGGGGTGTCGCTGGCAAGGAGCTCTTCGGGGCCGTGCAGGCCCTGCTGCCGCGCGCCGAGGAGGTGGGTGCCGTGCAGGCGGTGGCCCTCCTGGCGATCACCGCGGCCACGCTCGCATACACGCTCAGGCGGGATCGGATCGAGCCGCTGAGGGCCTCGGGTCGTGGCATCTGCCTCATCGTGGGACTCGGCCTTGGTGTCGCCTCCTCGTTTCTGGGGATCGGGGGCGGTCCGATCAACCTGGCGGTCCTCATGCACCTGTTCGGCATGGAGACGAAGGTGGCGGCCGCGAACTCGCTCTTCATCATCCTGCTCTCGCAGCTCACGAACACCGCGGCCGTTCTCATGGGCGGGGTGCCGGACGGAGCGGACGCCATGCTCGTGATGGGCATGGTCGTCGCGGGCATCGCCGGCGGCGCGGTGGGGCACCGGATCAACGGGCATCTGGGGGATCTTCAGGTGAGCAGGCTGTTCTGCGTCCTGCTCGTGGCGATCATGGGGATCTGCTGCTACAACGCGGTCCGTTTCATAGCGTGACGCCCTGCTGCATATTCGGGTGAGTGGGTACCATAACTCCCACAGCGGCATCGCAGGCGCATCCTGCGCCGCGTCATCCCCCAGGCAAGGCAGGTGGTCCCCATGGCGCGCCCGATCGTGACGCCCTTCCAGGTCGCGGACATCAACGACGAGCTCAAGGCGGCGGGCATCAACGCCCGCGTGCATCTGAGCGACGCCTGCGGGGCGCAGTCCCTGTGGGTCGAGCCGGATCCGTGCGTCGAGCTCGAGCGCGTCCAGGAGGCCATCGAGGCCGCCTTCCTCGTGCGCGGGATGAACGTGGAGTTCGACGCCACCGGCGCGGCCTTCCGCCTGGCCTGACCGCGCTCCTGCGAAAGCGGGCGGCGCATCGGCCAACCACGCTGCGCGGGCGCAGGCGGCTGCCCGCCACATACGAGAGAGGAGAGCCCCATGGCACCGTCTATCCTGTTCATCGAATACCCCAAGTGCTCCACCTGCAAGAAGGCGAAGAAATGGCTCGACGAGCACGGTGTGTCCTACACCGACCGTCACATCGTCGAGGAGAACCCCACCGCCGAGGAGCTCGCGTCCTGGCAGGAGGCGTCGGGCCTGCCGCTCCGTCGCTTCTTCAACACGAGCGGCATGAAGTACCGCGAGCTCAACGTGAAGGCCCAGCTCGACGCCGGTATGTCCGATGAGGACGCCTTCGCACTCCTGGCCACTGACGGCATGCTCGTGAAACGGCCCCTCGTCGTCATCGACGGCGGGAAGACGGTGCTCGTGGGCTTCAAGGAAGCCGCCTGGGAAGAGGCGCTGCTCTAGGGGAGGTGCGCCGACCCTGACGGCGCCGTCGCAGGTACAATAGGGCAACCGGAACGCCGTCGTGTGGAGGGTCCCATGTCATCAGCTCAAAAAGGCCTGCGTATGCTCAGCGCCCTCGCACTCGTCGGCGCGGCCAACCTCGTCGCGACCCTAATCGCGCTCCTCGCGGGCAGCGCGGCGCTGGAACCCCTGCAGACGGCAGCCCTGGTTGCCGAGATCCTGCTCGGCGTCCTGCTCGGCGGGTTCGGGGTCAAGGTCGCGATCGTCCCCACCTGGGCCCTGAGGCTCTTTCCCCTCATCATCCTCGCGCTCCTGGTGAGCGCCGCGAACGTCGCGCTCGCGATCCAGTCGGGCGCGGCGCTCTTCGCCGTATGCGCGAGCGCCCTCGTCACGGTGGGCATCGCCGCAGCGGCCCATATGGTCAACCGGGAGGCGCGCTCGGTGTAGGCGAGGGGGCTGCCGCCTGCGCTAGGATGGTCTCGGCGCGCGACGCCGCGCCATCGCAGAAAGGAAGCCCCTATGAAGATCCTCATCGCCTCCGACATCCACGGCTCGGCGTACTGGGCCGAGCGCCTCATCCAGGCCGTCGAGCGCGAGCGGCCCGATCGAGTCGCCCTCCTCGGCGACCTGCTCTATCACGGCCCCCGCAACGACCTCCCACGCGACTACGATCCCAAGCGCGTGATCCCCATGCTGAACGACCTCGCCGCCCGCCTCCCGCTCACAGCGGTCCGCGGCAACTGCGATTCCGAGGTGGACCAGATGGTCCTTGACTTCCCGATCATGGCGGACTCCGCCGAGATCGTGGACGCGACCGGCCGCACGCTCCTCCTCACCCATGGACATGTGCTCGGCGCCGGCTACCACAACAGCGTCGATCACCTGCCCCACCTCGCGCCCGGCACGGCGGTGGTCTTCGGCCACACGCATGTGAAGGTGAACGAGGAGAGCGCCGCGCATCCCGGGATCTGGGCCTTCAACCCCGGCAGCGTGTCGATCCCCAAGGACGGGACAAACAGCTGCGGCATCTACGAGGACGGGGCGTTTCGCCACGTGATCTTGGAGGAAGGGGAGTGAGCGCGATGACGGAACGTGAGGGCGCGTCCGCGCCGGTGCCCGCGGCGGAGGCGTTCCAGGAGCTCGTGAACACGATCTGGCGCCTGCGCCAGCCCGACGGCTGCCCGTGGGACCGCGTGCAGACGCACGCGAGCATCGCGAAGAACATGATCGAGGAGGCCTACGAGGCGGTCGACTGCATCGAGGCGGGTGACCCGGATCATCTGCGAGAGGAGCTCGGCGACGTGCTCATGCAGGTGGTGCTCCACGCGCAGATCGCGGCAGACGCCGGGGAGTTCACCTGCGCCGACGTCGTCTCAGGGATCAACGAGAAGCTGATCCGCCGGCATCCCCATGTGTTCGGTGAGGTCTCGGCGACCGACGCGGGCGAGGCACTCGCCGTCTGGGACCAGGTGAAGCTCGCCGAGAAGGAGGCCCGCGACGCGGCCGCGGGCGATGTCGCCCCCACCGGCCTCCTCGACGATGTGCCCCAGGGGCTTCCCGCGCTCATGCAGGCGCAGAAGGTGTCGCGCAAAGCCGCGTCGGCGGGCTTCGAATGGGAGGACGTCGAGGCCGTCTGGGCTCAGGTCGATGAGGAGCGCGCGGAGTTCGAGCGCGAAGAGCCCGGCAGCGAGGCCCGGGAGATGGAGTTCGGCGACCTGCTCTTCGCCCTGGTGAATGTGGCCCGCAAGGAGGGGATCGACGCGGAGAGCGCCCTCAGAGCGAGCACGCGCAAGTTCCGCGCCCGCTGGGCGGCGATGGAACGCGAGGCCGCCCGCGTCGGTCGCCCGATCGAGGGTCATTCGACGTCCGAGCTGAACGATCTCTGGGATGCCGCCAAGCGCGCCGAGGGCTAGGCCCCGAGCCACACCCGGGGCCCGGTGCCGCCTACGCGCGCGTCCCCGCGGCGATCGTCTCCGCGCTGAGGGCGCTGTTCATGCTGCCCTGGCTGTATCCCCGCGCGCGCACGAGCACGTCCTTGCAGCCGAGCTCCCGAAACGCGGCGTCGATCCGGTCGAGCAGCTCCACGTCGAAGAGGCGCTCCCGCTCCTCGGCGCCCACCTCGATCGCGGCGCGGAAGTTCGAGAGCCTCACGCGTACCACCGAGAACCCGAGTTCCTCGAGATAGGCCTCGCACCTCGCCACGAGCTCGACCTTCTCGCGGGTGATCTCCTCGCCATAGGGGATCCTCGATGCGAGGCACGCGCTCGATGCCTGCTCGGCGGCTGGCATCCCCCAGGCGGCGAGCCAGGCGCGCTCCTCGGCCTTGGTCCAGCCGGCCTCGCGCAGGGGGGAGCGCACGCCGAGCTCTGAGACGGCCTTGAGGCCGGGCCGGTAGTCGCCCTCGTCCTCGCTGTTGCTGCCGTCGACGACGGTCTGGATCCCGCGCTCGCGCGCCACCTCGATCACACCGCCGAACTCGGTGAACTTGCAGAAGTAGCAGCGGTGCGGGCTGTTCTCGGTCACCTGCGGGTCATCGAAGGCGTCCTCGTCGATCTCGATGGCGGGGAGGCTCAGTCGCTGGCGCAGGTCCTCGAATCCGCGCCGCTCCACGGCCGGGACCATCGCCGAGCGCACGTGCACGAGGATGGCGCGGTCGGGCATGCAGCGCTCGCAGACCGCCGCGAGAAACGAGCTGTCGACCCCGCCGGAGCAGGCGATGGCGATCGAGCCATACGACTGCAGGAGCTCCTCAAGGTCGGCGAGCTTCTGCTGGAAGGTGGGATCGGTCACATCGAGGGTCGCGGCGGCGCCGGCCACGCTCTGATGGGTCTGGGACATGGAATCCACTCCTTGGAACGGGTATATCGTTACGCACGCTGTCCATCGTACCCGCCCACGCCGGTTTCACGCGCTTCGAAGCGACACAGTGTCATTATTTGTGGGATGATACGGGGGACCGAAGGAGGGACCATGGAGAGACGAGACGCGCTCAAGCTGGCCGAGCAGGTCGCGGCGGGAACGCTTTCCCCTGATGAGCTGGTGCGCCGCCTGCAGACGGCGAGCGTGAGCAACCTCGGGTACGCCCGCGTCGACACCGACCGGGGCATGCGCACGGGGGCATCCGAGGTGATCTACGGCGAGGGGAAGACGGCCGAGCAGATCGCCGGGATCCTCGGCGTCATGGCCGAGGCGGGCCAGGACCGGGTCCTCATCACGCGCCTCGACCCCGAGAAGGCCGAGGCCGTTCGTGCGCTGCTCCCACCCGAGCGCGCCGCCGCCCTCGACGTGCGGCCGTCGTCGCGCGTCGGCATCCTCGGCGGGATGAAGCCGGCCGACGGCGCGGGCACGATCCTCGTGGCGTGCGCGGGCACGAGCGACCTGCCGGTGGCGGAGGAGGCGGCCCTCACGGCTGAGTTCCTCGGCAACCGGGTCGAGCTCCTCTACGACGTGGGCGTGGCGGGCATCCACCGTCTCCTCGGCGAGGTGGACGCCGTCAGCCGCGCGCGCGTCATCATCGCCGTCGCCGGCATGGAGGGCGCGCTCGCGAGCGTCATCGCGGGACTCGCCTCCTGCCCCGTCATCGCCGTGCCCACGAGCGTGGGCTACGGGGCGAGCTTCGGCGGGGTGACGGCGCTGCTCGCGATGCTCAACAGCTGCGCGAGCGGGGTCTCCGTGGTGAACATCGACAACGGGTTCGGCGCCGCGTTCCAGGCGTCGCTGATCAACCATCTCTCCTAGGGGGTCCGCATGGCGAGGAGCCTGTATCTTGATTGCTCGTTCGGCGCGAGCGGCGACATGATCGTCGCGGCCCTGCTCGACCTCGGTGCGAGCGAGGAGCGGCTGCGCCGGGCGCTCGCGAGCCTGCCGATGGCCGGTGAGTTCGAGATCGCGGTGGGCCGGGCCGAGGTGTCGGGTATCGACGCCTGCGATTTCGACGTGCGCCTCATGATGGGGGAGAACCGAGATCACGATATGGCGTACCTGCACGGGGACGCGGGGGCGGCCGACGGGGGCGCGGGGGCGTCTTCGACTGAGGGCGGGCATGACCGCGGACTTGAGCATGGCGGCGAGCGTGACCACGGGCATGCGCACGACCACGGCCGCAGCCATCATCACGGCGCCCACACCCATCGCCACCTCGCCGACATCGCCTCGGTCATCGACGCCGCCGATCTCGAGCCCGGTGCCCGCGCGCTCGCGCACCGGACCTTCTCGATCCTCGCCGAGGCAGAGGGGGCCGCGCACGGCATCGCGCCCGAGGAAGTCGGCTTCCATGAGGTCGGGGCCGTGGATTCGATCGTCGACATCGTGGCCGCGGCGGTCCTCATCGACGACCTCGCCCCCGCGCGGGTCTTCGCCACGCCGCTGCCGGACGGGTGCGGCACGGTGCGCTGCCAGCATGGGGTCATCCCGGTGCCGGTGCCGGCGGTGAGGAACGTCTGCATGCAGCAGGGGGTCCCCTTCGCGCACGTGGACGTCGAGGGTGAGCTCGTCACCCCCACGGGCGCCGCGCTCGTGGCCGCGCTCGACCCGACGTTCACGCTTCCGCCGCGCTACCTCGTGCACGCGACGGGGGCGGGCGCCGGCAAGCGTCGCTACGCCGTGCCCTCGATCGTGCGCGCCTCGCTCATCGAGGACGCGGGCTCGGCCGGTCGGGACGAGTGCCTGGTCGCGAAGCTCGAATGCGACATCGATGACGCCACGGCGGAAGACCTCTCCTTCGCCGCCGACCGACTCCTCGAGGCCGGTGCGCGCGAGGTGCACTGGCTGCCGATCTTCACCAAGAAAGGGAGGCCGGCCTACCAGCTGCAGGTGATCTGCCTGGCCGCGGACGCCGCGCGGCTCGAGGGGGTCGTGCTCGCTGAGACGCCCACGATCGGCGTGCGCCGCCAGCTGATGGAGCGCTCGGTGCTTCCGCGTCGGATGGGAGCGGTCGAGACGGAGCTCGGCACGGTGCGGGTGAAGGTCGTGACCCTGCCGGATGGAAGCGAGCGCGCGAAGCCGGAGCACGACGACCTGGCCGCGATCGCGCGGCGCGAGGGGCTGCCCCTAGCGGCCGTGCGGCGCACGGTCGAGGCGGCTCTCGGCTGATCTACGGCGCTACGGGCGGGCACGTCGCGCGGCCGCCCCGCAGCGCGGGTGCCGGGGCTGCCCCGCGCGCAACGCGAGCCTGCAGCGCTCCGCGCTCAGTGTCAGCGCCCGCCGTGCCGGCGCGACTCGGCCCGCCGTGCCAAGGTCGTCCCGTCCGGAGCACCAGTGAGGTCCCTCCCGCAGCGCGGGTGTCGCCGCACCTGCAGCGCGGGCGATTTTCCCGGCTGCAGTGCGGCTGCAGCGCGAGCGCCACCTCGCCCGGAACATGAGGGTCGCCCCCGCCCGCAGCGCCAGCCCGTCCCCGCGTACCGTTTTGCGACGTGTGAACGACCGGATCCGGCCACGCCGCGATGGCCCAACAAAACCGCAGGTCAGGGAGCGTTCCAAATCGCCAGTTATGAACGATTCGCGCATTACCGCGATTTTCGGACGCGGATTCGTTCATTCGGGGCGTTTTGGAACGCGGGGCGGCCCCTCGCTTACGCCGTCCGCGGCATCCGCCCCTGCCAGCGCGTCCTTTCTCCATACTTTCTGCGCTTACGAGCACCCCGAAAAGCTGATAGGGTAACTCACACAGCTGTCTCAACGCATCTCCAGTTGGCGTCGCCGCGCGAATCGGTGGCTCCTTCTTCATGCCGCGGGCGGCTCGTCCACACCCGCGCCGACCCGGCGCACGAGAACGAGGAGAGATTCGACCCTATGCCCAAGAACAAGCGAGAGAGCCTGATCTTCACCGTCATCATGTGCTTCTGCATGGTGCTCTGGATGTCCGTGTACAACGTTGCGCTGCACCACGGCGCCCTGACAGGTGAGGTCGTCGCCCAGGCCTGGCTCGGGTTCCCGCTGACCTACGTCTTGGCTATGCTCTGCGATTGGTTCGTCGCCAGTCCGCTCGCGAAGGGGTTCGCCTTCAAGTACTTGGTCACCCCCGGTAAGAGCTCTCCCCGCGCGATGGTGCTCGCCGTGAGCTGCTCGATGGTGGTGCCGATGGTCGTCATCATGTCGCTCTACGGGGCGTTTGAGGCGGCTTCGCACACCGGTGACATCGCCGCGATCCCCATGATCTGGCTCGGCAACATCCCCGTGAACTTCGTGATGGCCCTGCCCGTGAACCTGCTGATCGCCGGCCCCCTCGCCCGCTTCCTCTTCCGTCGGGCCTTCCCCGAGGGGACCGTGCTCGCCGAGGCCCGCTAAGGGTGCCGCCGGACCCCAGCGCCTTTCAGAGCGGGGGGTCCATGGTCGAGCCGATGGGATGAGGGTCCACGTGCCGTTTTAGCCCTTGTGAGCGATCGCAGGGGCTGCGGGCACCGTCCGGACCCGAGGCTCCAACTTTTTGTCCGCAGCCCTTCGACGGCAAACCTCGGCACTTTGCTGAAGGTTTTGGAAGCCGGCTTTCAAACCCCGGCACTATGCTGAAGGTTTTCAGGCCCCCCTCAAGTAGACGGCCGAAAACGACCATCAAAGCGCCTGGTCAGCGCTTCGCAACTCCCGCGTCTACTTTCGCTATCCGGGAAAACCTTCAGCACAGTGCCGAGGTTCGTCTGCGGCGCCTCAAAACCTTCGGCAAAGCGCCGAGATTTGCCCGCTCCGCATCCGCCGCTGCGCGACCTGCCGGAGGCGCCGCGCCCACGGCCCGTCATCCGCTGATGAGGCGGGGCGCCGAACGTCCGATTTAGATAACAATCAAAGCGATATGAGGATGGACAACAGCCTCGCTGCGGCGATTATCGCACAGAGCGATCCGATGCCGATGAATACCTTGCCCTTTCCCCCCATAGCCGCATCTCCCGGGGAGAACCCCCTCCACCATCCAGTTGCGATTAAGAGTGCTCCCATAAGCAAGGAGGAGATGGCATTGAGTAGATCGCATGCGAGGTCAGACCCGAACGCATCGAACAAGCTCAGCGTCGATGTGACGACTATTGCGAATGCGAGCACTCGCAACGGCAACGGGAGGCGTTCACGAAATTCCATCAGGAGATCCAATCGGTCGTTTTGCTGAGGACGATGTTTGAAGAAGGGCCGCCTTCATTGCCCACGACAATCGGGTCATGAGTGGAATCGGCGGGAGCATTCGCTGCGGGCGCCATAGGATTGTCTGTAAGCGAGGTGTGCGCGGGATCTGAGGCAGCAGAGGGCATGCATGCCGTAAGCGTTTCTGTCGGGGCCACATCGAACGCTATCCCACATCGGAGTTTCATGCGAGCACCCCCGTCCGACTAATAAGTAAGACGCTCCTTACTTATTGATATATAGCGTAGAAACGGGGATGGCGCGCTCTTGCGAGGTTGCTCAGTGGTTAGTTATCTGCTTTGAGCGGTCTTTGGCCGGCGCGCTGAATAGCTTCGGCCGCCATGGCCTTTCCCGTGCGCTGGTGAGCGCTCCGAAAGCCGTCCGCCTATATGTCCTGGTTGGGCGCGAGGGTTCGAATGCAGGCCGGCGATCCGAGGGGCGACCTCGCGTGCGGCACTCGTGCCGTCCCACGCACAGCGCCAGCGCTCCCGTTTGCAGTGACAGCGTGACTCCGCCCGCAGCGCAAGCGCCGCCCCGCCCAGAGTGCCGGCGCGGCCTCTCCCGCAGCGCCGACCCGCCTCCGCGTACCGTTTTGCCACTTGCGAACGGTCCGATCCGACGACGCAGGTGCAGTCCGGGAAAACCGCAGGTCAGGGAGCGTTCCAAATCGCCAGTTATGAACGATTCGCGCATTACCGCGATTTTCGGACACGGATTCGTTCATTCGGGGCGTTTTGGAACGTGGGGCCGAGCCCCGCCTGCGCCGCGCAGGCGGCGGCACCGCCCGGCCCTCGCGCCCCACCCCCGCACCACCGTGGTGTTTTTCCGCGCAATAGGGGACCGGTCTAAAAACCGCCTTCCCGCATGCCCCAGTTGGGCCATAATGGAACGAGTTCGGCTCGGCATACCGGAAGTACCGGGCCGCGTACTCCAAGGAAAAGGAGACCTGTATGAGTGAGATTCTGGACGTCTACGGCCGTGAGGTCCTCGATTCGCGTGGCAACCCCACCGTCGAGGTCGAGGTTGTCCTTGACGACGGCTCCTTCGGCCGCGCCATGGTGCCCTCCGGCGCCTCCACCGGCGCGTTCGAGGCTTGCGAGCTTCGCGACGGTGACAAGGACCGCTACCTCGGCAAGGGCGTTTCCAAGGCTGTCGACCACGTGAACAAGGAGTGCGCCGACGCCGTCATCGGCATGGACGCCTTCGATCAGCGCGCCGTCGACGCGGCCCTGCTTGAGGCCGACGGCACCCCCAACAAGACCAACCTCGGCGCCAACGCCATCCTCGGCGTCTCCCTCGCCGTGGCCCGCGCTGCCGCCCAGTCCGCCGGTCTGGAGCTCTACCAGTACCTCGGAGGCGTCAACGCCCACCTGCTGCCGACCCCGATGATGAACATCCTGAACGGCGGCGTGCACGCCGACAACAACGTGGACTTCCAGGAGTTCATGATCATGCCCGTCGGCGCCCCCAGCTTCACCGAGGGCCTGCGCTGGTGCGCTGAGGTCTACCACACCCTCAAGGGCGTCCTCCACGAGGCCGGCCTCGGCGGCGGCGTGGGTGACGAGGGCGGCTTCGCCCCCAACCTGAAGACCAACGCCGAGCCCTTCGAGTACATCACGAAGGCCGTGGAGAAGGCCGGCTTCAAGCCGGGCGAGGACTTCATGTACGCCATGGACCCCGCTTCCACCGAGTTCTACAACGCCGAGACCGGCAACTACGAGCTCAAGGGCGAGGGCCGCACCCTGACCTCCGCTGAGATGGTCGACTACTGGTGCGACCTCGTGGAGAAGTATCCCATCATCTCCATCGAGGACGGCATGGCCGAGGAGGATTGGGACGGCTGGGTCGAGCTCACGAAGCGCATCGGCAACAAGGTGCAGCTCGTCGGCGACGACCTCTTCGTCACCAACACCGAGCGCCTGAAGAAGGGCATCGAGCTCGGCGCCGCCAACGCCATCCTGGTGAAGGTGAACCAGATCGGTACGCTCACCGAGTCCCTCGAGGCCATCGAGACCGCCAAGGAGGCCGGTTACGCCTGCATCGTGTCCCACCGCTCCGGTGAGACCGAGGACAGCACGATCGCCGACCTCGTGGTCGCCACGAACGCCGGCCAGATCAAGTCCGGCGCCCCCTGCCGCTCCGACCGCATCGCCAAGTACAACCAGCTCATCCGCATCGAGGACGAGCTCTTCGGCAGCGCCAAGTACGCCGGCAAGGACGCGTTCTACAACATCAAGTAAGTAGCTCGCGGGCACCTGATTTCCAACGGGAACCCCGGCATCCATCCCTCGCGCGCGGCTTCGCAAGCGCGCAGCGGATGGGTGCCGGGGTTCTCTGCGTCTGCGGTCCCGAGTCGGTGCCGAAGCGGGCGATGAGACGGGGCGTCGCATCGCGGCGCTCGCTTTTTCAGCGCCGATGCGGTTTCGAGCGGCAACCCGTGGAGGGGCGTGCCCGCAGGGCGGTCGCGAGTCTGCGACCGAAGGCCCCGCAGCCCCGTGCCCCCCATGGGGATTCGAAGACCCCGCGCGCCCATGTGGTAAGCTGATTGGGCACGCGCAACCGAATCTAAAACGCACAAGGCGCCTATGGTGAACACGCGAAACAACAGGGATTTCTCTGTGCATAACGGCACAGCGGGCCGGTCGTCCTCCGCGGGGCGCGCCGGGTCGGATGCTGCCGCCACGAGCGATCTCTCCGAGGCCGCCCGCCGCCTGCGCCCGTTGCGCGAGCGGTCGTCGTCCGCCGCGCGCTCGCAGGTCTCACGCCGCGCGACGTCGGCGGAGCGCCGTGCTGCCGGAGCCGCCTCGCGGGCCGCCCGCACCCAGGCCTCCTCGGGCGCGCCGGGCACCGGGCGCCAGGGGGCCCCGACCGCCGCCCCGCGCGCCACCGCGGCCGCCGCGCCCCGCGCCACCGCCAAAAACCGCACCGGCCGCTCCTCGGCCCTCATGCGCTACGCCAACGACAACCGAGCCGTCCAGGCCATCCATGCCATGCTCACGGGCCCCTTCCGCTTCGCCTTCCTCGCGGCCGTGATCGCGGCGGTGGCGCTCGGGCTCTACTTCCCCGTCCGCGACCTCTACATCGCCCACCGCACCCAGACGATCCTCACCGAGCAGCTGGCGATCCGCGAGCGCTACAACGAGCGCCTGCAGAAGCAGGTGGAGTCCTACACCTCTAACGAGGGCATGGAGGATGCGGCCCGCAAAGAGCTCGGCATGGTCGAGCAGGGTGAGCGCCGCATCATCGTGACGGGCACGGACGAGAACGGCGATCCGATCGTGGAGACCGAGTCAGGCGGGGACGCCTCAGCGGGGGCGGGCGACACCGGATCCGCCGGCGGCTCTGCTGCCGGCTCGAGCGCGGATGGGGGCTCCTCGGCGGGAAGCGCGGACGCGGGCTCAACGTCCAGCACGGCGTCGGGCACCTCCTCCGATGCCGTCTCCTCAGAGCCCCAGACCTCGGCCGAGGTTGAGCGCGCCATGGAGGCCGTCTACTCCCATTCTCCCTGGTACTTCAAGGTGCTCGACACCCTGTTCTTCTTCCATGGCGTTGATGGGCAGGCGGTCGTGTCCACCGGTGACGCCGGTTCAGCGGGGAACTGAGATGGAGCTCCGCGTCGCCGCCATCGACATCGGCACGGTCTCGTCCCGGCTCGCGCTCGCGACGGTGCGCGACGGCGAGGTGATCGACCTCCGCAAGCGCACGGTCATCACGGATCTGGGCGAGGGGGTCGATGCGACGGGGCGGCTCTCGGACGGCGCGATCCGGCGCGTTCTTGAAGCCTGTTCGGCGTTCGCCGCCGAGATCACCGCATTCGCACCGCTGGGGACCTGCACGACCCTCACGAGCGCCGCGCGGGACGCGGAGAACGGCGCGGAGCTCCTCGCGGGCCTCGAGGGGCTGGGGCTACGGCCCCTCATCATCCCCGGCGAGGTCGAGGCGCGGTTGACGTTCTTCGGCGTCGCCCGCGACTTTCCCGGTGAGCGCATCGCCGTCGCCGATTCCGGCGGCGGCTCGACGGAGATCGCGTGCGGCAGCCTCGTTGCGGCGCGCGGGGGCAGTACCGCCGGGGCCCTTCGTCTCGATGCGGTCGAGTCCCTCGACATCGGCTGCCGTCGCGTGACCGATCGATTCCTCGCGCCCGCGCCCGCCACGCCCGTCCAGATCGAGGCCGCGGCCGTCTTCGCCTCAGAGCTCTTCGCAGGGTATTGGGACCATCTGGCCGAAGCGGGCCGATCCCTGCCCACGCGGCTTGTCGCCGTGGGCGGCACCGTGACCACGCTCGTCGCGATGCGCGAATGCATGGCCGCCTACGACTCCGCCCGCGTCCACCTGGCCACGCTCTCGGACGCTGATGTCGAGCGGATGATCGGTCTGCTTGCGGGCCACACCGTGGAGGAGATCGCCGCGATGCCCGGCATTCAGCCCAAGCGCGCCCCGGTGATCCTCGCGGGCGCCGTCGTCATCCGTGAGCTGCTGCGAAGCGGCGGCTACCCGGAGCTGACGGTCAGCGAGAGCAGCCTGCTCGCGGGCATGGCGGTGACGATCTTCGAGGCCGTCGTCCACGGCGAGACGAGCATCGGGTGGGTGCCTGAGCTGTCGTAGGGACCCGCGCTGCGGGCCTATTGGGTTGCGATGCTGGTAGGGGCGGTGGGACTCGAACCCACAATCCCGAAGGCCGAAGATTTTAAGTCTCCTGCGTATGCCAATTCCGCCACGCCCCCACAGGCGACCAGTCTACCACGGCGCCCGGACCGCATGGCGTTTCGCGTCCGTGTGGCCGGAGGGGCGAACCCGGGGGTACACTAGGGCATGTCTAAATGATTCCGGAAGGAGACAATTATGAAGAAGATCGTCCTGGCCTGCGGCTCCGGTGTCGCGACGTCGAGCGCCGTCGCGAAGAAGGTCGGCGAGCTCCTCGATGCCAACGGGCACGAGGGCCAGTACACCATCGTGCAGTGCGCCATCTCCGAGGCGGCCTCCCAGTGCGGCGACGCCGACCTCCTCGTGGCGACCACGGTGGCGCCCGCGGGCATCACCTGCGCCTACGTGAGCGGCGTGCCCTTCCTCACCGGCATGGGCAAGGCCGATGCCGAGCGCCAGATCCTCAAGGTCATGGAGGCTTAAGGAACCGGAGGGGCTGCCGTCCCGCTCGGTTCTGATGCCGGGCGTGCGACTCGGGCTTTCAGGCGGTCGCCGCGCGTTCTGCGCGCCCGGCGCCCCGCCCGGCCCGCACGCCCCGCCCCCTCGTCACCCCCCCCCGCGCACCCGCACTGTGTAAATGTCAGCATTAATCGCAACAGCGCAAGCTGTTGCATGGAGGTCGCCGGATCTCCTGTTTTGGTTGGGTGCGGCGGGGTTCGCCCCGTCGTGCCCTATTGCAACGCTCGCGCTAAACCAAAACAGGGAGAGCCATGGAAGAAAGTAGACCGCCGAACCAGATCATAATCGAATCATGGATGTGCGCAGTCGCTCCGCGTCCCATGGAGCGCTTGGCACTTGCATTCATAGCTGCGAGGTGTCGCTTCGGAAATGGCATCTACACAGATGGCGTCCAAGCTTTAGCAGACTACCTTGAAAGTGGTCGAAAGGCTGCCAGCCAAGCGATAAAGCGACTGTGCGATGAGGATATCCGAGGCTTCGGTAGTTTGTGTGACAAGGGGCTAGCCTAGGCAGCAACGCTCTTCGCTCCCTTCACGCCCTTCTTCCTCGCCTTCACCGGGCGACCCGGGAGCTGGGGCTGGCAGTCGCCGCACCTGAGCATGAGCA